>NZ_JBALDL010000059.1:0-175606 GCF_036917465.1 Nostoc sp. | reverse complement strand
ATCACAATCAAACTAATATATTTTAAGCATTCGCCCAAAACTACCATATTTTGGGTTATTTTTATCAGATTTTTCTTAACATTCAACACTTCTGGAAGCAAGCATATCTGAATCTATCAGTCAACCAGAAGCTTTAGTAACTCAAGAGGAGATAACTACATCTGAACTAGAGCCTACTATACAAGTTCAATGGCGAGACATCAGAGTAGTAGAGGCAAATGATATTGAATGGATAGACATCATCTCTAGATAATATTCAGCTAGCTAAGGTGTTTGAAACCTGTAAAATCTGACTATTGGATACGCGATCGCAACCTCTATGCAAAAATGCGATCGCCAGTTCGCTATAGTGACGCATTTACTTTAAACTATGGAAATGAATGCAAATGGTTTTTAGAATCTGTGTACAGCTTCCAGATAGGCGTAGGTTTGAGAAGAAACAGTGACACAAGCCAAAACACATCGATCCATTGCAGTGAATATTCCACCAACGCTAACACTTACAGTCACCCACGAGCAGTTAGTTGAGTTGGCGATCGCTAACTGAGATTTACCGAATGCCATCTCAAAATAGCTTCTGAAAGTGTAGGAGTTATTTGGTTGGAGGATGGGAATTTTGCTCATAGCTGCATGATTAAATCATTTTGCCTTATTAATCGTCCTCTAAATCCTGCAAACAAGTTACTTTCGACTAAATACCGAGGTTGCGATCGCTTTTAAAATATTTGATATGCGTGTGGTGAAGTAAATAAGTCAAGATTGGAAACTAGGTGATCTATTGCCAAAGGCAGAGGCCGCCGAGATAGACCTTCGCAAATTTGAAGAATACTCCATGAATCCAAATAATCCTGGCAATCAAGGAAAGTGGATGGCATTCGCGGCAATTGGCTACGATGTACAAAATGCCGAAGGTCGTAACGCTGCGATAGGGGATGTAATCAGACAACTGTGTGAAGGTCTTGCCAATGCACCAGCCGTAAAAGGTCAGACAAGTATTTATGGTTTTCGATTTCAGGTAAGAGTGAGGATTCGGGGATTAAATAAAAGAGAGGGAACTCTTGTAACTAACTGGCAGATTGATAATGGAAAAGATGTCCCCCGACTAATCACAAACTGGCTCTTAGTAAACCAATCGGAAGAAGATAACAATGAAAGCTAAACTTTACGATCAAATAAAAACATTGGTAGAAGTGCAACCAGACTTTGCCGACCAGATGATTCCTAAAAATAATCTGGGAACAATTGTAGAATGCTACGAAAATCCCGAAGGTTATGCAGTAGATATTGCCATCCCCAATCAAAAGTTAATTGGAAGCTATGAATACGTAAATGTCATTCTTACTTCTGACCAATTCGTACTTGTGAATAATGTCTCGCAACCACTGAATGTTGTTACTCAGTAATAGCAAATCTCATGAGGCAATGTGTAGGATGATAGAGACGCGGATACCGCGCTCTTAAATTACCTACCTCGTCAACAACTTCCGCCGCAGATTATCTAACGCTGCATTCGCACTGACATGACGAATTAAAGCTCGACCTCGCACTGTACCAAACTGATACTCAAAACTTGTCACTTCATCCTTTGGCCCAGCTAAACCAACGTAAACTAAACCCACCGGCTTAGTATCTGTCCCTCCAGTTGGGCCAGCAATACCAGTGATACTCAATCCCCAAGTTGTTGCAAGGCGCGTTTTTACCCCAATTGCCATTTGCTCTGCGACGGTAGCACTTACCGCCCCAAATTTATCTAAATCTTCCTGGTTAACCCCCAGCAATCTAACCTTCAGCGAATTTTGATAAGAAATTACTCCACCCCAAAAGTAATCAGAACTTCCAGAAATCTCAGTCAACATTTGCCCTAAACCGCCACCAGTGCAAGATTCTGCTACTGAAAGCGTTTCTTTTGATGCCCGCAATAACTGACCAACAACGGAAGCAGGGGTATCATTATTAACACCGTAAAAATCTAGTCCGGCAATTTCTTTAAGTTGTTTCTCAATGGGCGCAATTAGTTCTTCTGCGGCTGCTTCAGAAGTAGCTTTAGCAGAAACTCGCAATCTTACTTCCCCCTTACCTGCATAAGGGGCTACTGTAGGATTTGGCAACTTTAAATAAGAAGCAACTTTTTCCGCCAAAGCAGATTCACCAATCCCCCAAAACTTTAAACTCCGGCTGTAAATAATGTTTTTACCCCAACCTTGACTTTTGAGAAATGGGACGGCTGTTTCTTCCCACATCGGGTACATTTCACTGGGAACACCAGGAAAGGTAAAAATAGTGATTTCAGGACGAGGTTGCCAAATGATACCGGGTGCTGTTCCAGTGGGGTTGGGGAGAATTTCTGCACCTTGGGGAATCAAAGCCTGTTTGCGGTTACTGGGTGACATAACCCGACCGCGTTGGGCGAATTTCTGGGTTATGTCTTCGATGATGTCAGAACGTTCTACCAAGGGAACTTTAAAAAAATCAGCGATGGTTTCGCAGGTGAGGTCATCTGGTGTCGGGCCGAGTCCACCAGTGAAAATGAGAATTTGCGCTCTGGAAATAGCAATTTCTATAACTTGCTTCAACCGTTCTGGATTATCTCCAACCACTGTTTGATAGTAGTGGGGGATACCTAGCTGCGCTAATTGTTGCGCCAAAAATTGAGCATTGCCGTTGAGGATATCTCCTAACAGCAGTTCAGTACCAACACAAATAATTTCTGCACTCATTGGATTGGGGAATGGGAAATGGGGAGTGGGGAGTGGGGGCAGGGGAGGCAGAGGGAAAAATAACCAATGCCCCATGCCCCATGCCCAATTATGCTAGTGCTGGGACAGGAATTTCCAAGTGAGGATATAGGGGGAAGCGATCGCACAATGCTGCTACCCGTTGCCGACAATCTTGGGTTACTACCTCAGAATCTGGAGAAAGCAGGCGATCGCTAATAATATTTGCAATCTCGCTAAATTCTGCTACTCCTAAGCCCCGCGTGGTCATTGCGGGTGAACCTAACCTCAGACCACTAGTAACAAATGGCGATTGCGGATCGAAGGGAATGGTATTCTTGTTAGCAGTAATATTTACAGTACTGACTAGTTGATCCGCTTGCTTACCAGTTAGATTTACAGAGCGTAAATCCACGAGGAGTAAATGGTTATCAGTGCCATTTGACACTATCTTTAAACCTCGACTTTGTAGTTGTTCTGCCAAAGCACGAGCATTTTCAATTACTTGAGCAGAATAGGTTTTAAACTCAGGCTTTAGGACTTCTCCAAAAGCTACTGCTTTACCAGCAATGACGTGTTCCAATGGCCCGCCCTGGCTGCCAGGAAAAACAGATTTATCTAGCTTTTTACCTAGTTCTGCGTCGCTGGTCAAGATTAAACCACCTCTAGGGCCGCGGAGAGTTTTATGTGTAGTTGTTGTGACTACATGACAATGAGGAATCGGATCGGGATGAAGACCGCTAGCAACTAAACCAGCGATATGGGCAATATCAGCAAGTAAGTAAGCGCCGATTTCATCAGCAATACTACGGAATTTCTCAAAATCAATTATCCGGGGATAAGCCGAATAACCACAAATTAAGAGCTTAGGACGCTCCCTCAGCGCCAGCTCCCGAATTTGATCGTAGTCAAGTTGTTCTGTTTGTTGACTGACACCATAGTGGCTAACTTGGAACCACTTACCTGAGACATTTACAGGTGAACCGTGGGTAAGATGTCCCCCATGAGACAAATCCATCCCCATAATTTTGTCCCCTGGTTCCAGCAGCGACAAGAACACAGCAAAATTGGCTTGTGCGCCAGAATGGGGTTGCACATTCGCATGAGCAGCACCAAATATCTGTTTAGCACGGTCGATCGCTAGTTTCTCGATTTTGTCGATAAATTCACAACCGCCATAATACCTTTTACCAGGTAAACCCTCGGCATATTTATTTGTCAGTACGGAACCTTGAGCCGCCAATACCGCAGCAGAGGTAAAGTTTTCGCTAGCAATCAACTCCAAGTGATCTCGCTGACGCTGTAGTTCGTCGTTGATTAACCCTGCGATCGCTGGATCGCTGGTGGAAAGAAAGTCTGAATTAGTCCTAGTCACTTCAATTATCCTTATGGGAATTTGTACAACGTCTGATTTGGCTCAGGCACAGCACCTAACAGTTCTATAGAGGCGATTAATCGTCTCCGTACCTGGAGGTTTATTTGTGCCAACTTATTTATTATTAGGCGTAAGCTTAATTAATGCATTAATTATCATAACGTTGCTTTTTGAAGCTGCTTGCGTAGGCGTAGCCCGTCGGAGACATCGCTCCTCGATCGATAAAAAGCTGAACCCTTCGGCAATTAACTGTCGGTAATATAACCCTTACGAAACACGAATGCGAAGTGTTACCCTGAAAAACTTAAGTACTCAGTATCTTTGACAAATGAAAAATTGTTTGCAACTTACTTTTGACAGTGGACAAACAGCATTAGCGATTCGAGCCGATCGACAAGCCGAATTACCAGATGCACTTAAACAAATCGGGCTTGGCAGTTCGCGTTCTGTTTTAGTAGTGGTGGGGGGTGCAAGTAACATCAGTGAAGCTGACTTTCTCCGCATTAAACGTTTGTTTACGGAAGTTTTAGCGCCCATCGCCGAAAGTTTGGGGGCTTATGTTGTCGATGGAGGTACGGATGCGGGAGTTATGAAATTGATGGGTGAGGCTCGTACCCAAATAGGTGCTAAGTTTGCTTTGATTGGTGTAACACCTGAAAACAAAGTGGCTTTACCTAATCAACAACAATCTGGTGCTGATTCGACACCCTTAGAGCCAAACCATACTCATTTTGTATTGGTTCCTGGCGATAATTGGGGCGACGAGTCTCCTTGGATATCTCGCGTTGCAACTGTGTTGGCCAATAACGCACCTTCGATGACTGTACTTTTAAACGGTGGTGAGATTACCTTTGAAGATGCATTTTCTAGCGTTAATACCGGAAGATTAGTTGTTGCGATCGCTGGTAGTGGTAGAACCGCAGATATCCTTGCAGATGCCCTGCGTGGAGAAGCTACTGATGAACGAGCGAAAAAGTTAGCTAAATCTGGTATATTACAATACGTCAATTTAATCGACATAGAGAAGGGAGTTAACAATTTAGGCAAAATAATTAAGGATTTACTTTCTAATGAGGAGTGAGTAATGGCAAAAAAAGATAGTTATCAGGAATTTTTAAAGGAAGATTTTAACAAGTTATTTGCAGGTATGAACTTAGGTGATGTGCAAAGGCATTTTTTGCGATCGCGCTGGTTAGACCAAGTACTCTGGATGGAAGGGAAGGCGAATTTATCACGCGATCGCCATTATCGGTTGCGGATAACAACTATTATTGGTGGTGTAATTCTCCCGGCATTGGTAAGTCTAAATATTAGCACTACTCAACCAGTTAACGATAGAGTCAAGAATGTCATTATCTGGTCAACTTTTGGTTTGAGCCAAATAGTTGCTATTAGTGCTGCTGTTGAAGAGTTTTTTCATTATGGAGAACGTTGGCGACACTATCGCCGGACAGTCGAATCTTTGAAAACCCAAGGGTGGCAATTCTCACAGTTGACGGGCCCTTATCGTAATTATACAAGTCACGAACAGGCGTTTAATATTTTTGCAGGTAATGTCGAAGATATTATTCAACGAGACGTGGAAATATATGCTACTCAAGTTGTCCAAGAAAAGAAAGAAGAACAGCAGAGTCCAGAAAATTATATCTTAATGCAAAATACAAAAATAACCAATTTGGAAGAAAAGAAAGAGGAAAAATAAAATCGGTAAAACAATATATGGGAGAAGCCATTCAATTTTAGATTTTGGATTGAAGAAAAAATCCAAAATCTAAAATTAACTTAGTTAATTAACTACCCTTGGGTACAGCGTCTCCAGGGCCGGCGGTGACAATTACCAGATTTTCTGGCTTAATTAAATCCTCAATTGCCTGTTGCATCTGAGCCATAGTAACTGCTTTAATCTGTTGGGGAAAGTCTCGGATTTCTGAAAGTGAAAGTCCCAAGACAGCATTATCCAAAATGATGCTCGATACATTACTGGGATTAGCTAAATCCACGGGGTAGCTATTGCTAATTGAGCGTTTTGCTGCGTTTAATTCAGCCTCAGTTACTCCCTGTTGGCGCAACTGTTTAAGTAAAGCGAGAGTACTGGCGATCGCTTTTTGGGTATCAAGAGGAGCAGTCTGCATCTGAATCAAGAACGGGCCGGGATTGATTCCGGCAGCAAAACCACTAAAGATACCGTAGGTTAGACCTTGGCGATCGCGCACTTCCGTACCCAAGCGACTCGATAAGGTATCACCACCCAAAATTTGATTCAGGATCACTGCTGCATAATAACGCGGGTCTTTTCGGGAAATGCCGTTGTAGCCGATGTAGGTAACAGCCTCTGCTTTACCAGGAATTACTTTGTTTAAACGTGTCGAAGTTTGTGGGAATGGCACGGATGATATTTTTAGCACAGGAGGCTTACCTGTGACTTGCCATTTGTCAAACGCCTGATTCAGCAAAGTTTTTACCTTAACTGGATCGAAGTCTCCAACTATTGCGATCGTTGTGCTATCTGGTCTGTAGTGTGTTTGGTAGAAGCCAAGCAAATCATCACGAGTAATGCTCTTTAAGCTCTCATCTGTAGGAAAGCTATGGAATGGATGATTTTCTGGATAAATTGCTTGCTGAAAAACTTGTCTTCCTAAACCTGTGGGGTCATCTAATCTGACTTTGAGACTTGTCAGCGCCCTTTGACGGCTCAGTTCTAGCTGTTCGGCGGGGAAAGTAGCGTTTTGTAAGACATCTGCCAGAGTTTGAATCAATATTGGCAAATTCTCTGAAAGTCCCTCACTGCTAACACTAGTTCCCTCTCGGCTGGCACTGAAGCTCAAACCGGCTCCCCGGTCTTCTAAGGTTTTTGCTAGGGTCAGAGCATTTTTAGTCTTTGTCCCATTCATTAAGTTGGCCGCAGTCAGATTTGCTAATCCAGCTTTTTTATTACCGTCAAATTCATTACCAGCGTCGATTTGTCCACTTAGATTAATGGTAGGGAGACTGCGATCGCGCAACAACAAAACCCGCAAACCATTATTTAAGGTAAACTCTTCTGGTAGTGATTGTTTGGTTGAATCTGTAGCTGATGTGGTAGGTGGGAGATATTTAGCCAGTTCTGCCGGATCTACAGGTTTACCAGGGCTGAAATTTTCCACCGTGCGCCCAGAACCAGCGCTAGAAGTTCCTGGTTTACCATCTGGTTGAGTTGGCTCAAAGAAGCCGATGGTTTGTTTCGCCGGATTTAGATAAGTTTTCGCTACTTTCTGTACTTGGGCTGGGGTGACTTTAGCGATCGCAGCCAGATACTGTTCAATAAAACGATAATCACCTGCGATCGTTTGGTTATACCCCAGTTGGTTAGCTTGACTAGTGATGTCTTGATTACCCAAGATATACGAGGCTTGCAGTTGCGTTTTCGACCGGTTCAGTTCTTCTATAGTGACTGGCTGCTGTTGCAACTTTCCTAAAGATTCTTGAAGCACCTGGGCAATTTTCCCTAACTCTTGACCCGGAGCCGCCGTAGCACTAATGTCATACCAACCTGGTTCGATGAGTTCGGCAGCACCGCCACTCACTGAACTAGCGAGTCCAGATTCTACCAAAGCCTGGTAAAGTCTAGAACTACGTCCACCTGTGAGAATGGCATCCATCACATCAATTGCCGGGACATCAGGATGCTTGATATCTGGTAAAGGATACACAGCTTGCAGTAGTGCCGCACTTCCAGGTTGCTTCAAAACAATCGGTGCTTTTTTAGTAGTAGAGGCAACCGGAGAAGACGGGGCGATATTTTCCCGTGTTCTCTTTTCCTCGTTTCCTCGTTTTGCCAACTTCCCATAAGTTTCTTTAACAACTTTCAGTACAGGTTCTGTGGCAAAATCCCCCGTGATTACCAACGTGGCATTGTCTGGGCTGTAGTAAGTTTGGTAATAATTCCGCACCTGCTCAACCGTAAATTTTTCTACATCAGCTTTTGTGCCTCCTACAGATAAGCCATAAGCTCTTGTAGGGAAAGCATCTCGCATTACTACCCGATCCAGACGAAAGCTTGGTGAATTTTCGTACCCCTGTAACTCAGAGATTACTACCCGCTTTTCACTCTTTAGTTGCTCAGTCCCAACTAAGGAGTTTTCCATGCGATCGGCTTCCAGTGTTAACAATGCTTCGAGTTTGTCTCTTTGCACTGTGCCAAAGTAAACTGTTTCGTCATAACTAGTAAAAGCATTGAATTGGCTACCCAAGGCACTAAATAACCTGCCAAACTGCACTGGACGGGCAGTTGTACCCTTGAACATCAAATGTTCAAGCTGGTGAGAAAGGCCATTTTCTCCCTTAACCTCGTTACGGGAACCAACTTTATACCAAACTTGCACGCTGACCACTGGAGCAGTATGGACTTCCTTGGTCAACACCGTTAAGCCGTTGTCCAATACCGTTTTTTTTACCCCTTGGGTGAATGAGGTAGTAGATACAGGTGTGACTGCTGTCGGTGTTGCAGCATTGATGAAATTGCCCGAAAACGGCATGATAGTTAGGAGCAGACTGAGAAAAAAACCTATAAACATATATGAACGTAGCTTCATAAGCAATGCCAAATGCCAAATTTCTAATTTTGAAGAAAAATTCAGAAGCGGAGCCGGAGTGTCTCCCGTCAGAATCAATATAGTAGAGAACTTACTACTGCTGTGCTATCTGTCAGTAGTACAGAATTCATTTTGACTCCTGAATTCTGTTTTGATAAAACAAAACCTTAGTAAGTAGGTAGGCGTAATTAAATATAAGATCAAACCTCACCCTCAATCCCTCTCCGATACTTTGGAGAGGGAAGCCAGAGGCAGGGTGAGGTTTTATATTTAATTTGACCCATTTACTTACCACTTTGTGTTAGTCTTCTGACTTACATTCTCGGCTTTTTTATCATTTTTAATGGTAGCCTTATTTTTTCTATGCCGTAATATAATAGTCGGTTTTCAAGTTTACCTATTTGCAACACACTTACGAGCAATATTCCACACGTTTATAAACTGAAGCCCTCTGGATATAAACTGGTTACAATAAATGGTATCAAAATTTGGTTGCAATTATTGCTATGGAACGCGAAGCCCTAACAATTCGGTTTCCGGCTGATTTACTTGTCAAAGCTAAAAAAATTAAGGATGGTAGCGAATCCTTGAATGATTTAGTAGTTGAGGCTTTGGAACGTGAGGTAAGCCGCCGCAGGGGATGGGCAGCCCATCAACGGATAATTGCCCGCAGCGAAACCGTTAAAGCTAAAACAGGGATACAACCAGCCTCTACAGATTTGATTCACAGCCTCAGAGAAGATGAAGGGAGACGTGACTAGAGTTTTGTGTTTAGATACCAGCGTTTGGATTCCCTATCTTGTACCAGAAGTTTATCAACCCCAGTCCAGAAAACTAGTAGCAAAAGCCTTAAGTCTGAATATACCCTTAGTGGCTCCAGCTTTTGCTTGGGCAGAAGTAGGATCTGTCCTAAGAAAGAAAACCCGTATGGGAGTAATTACAACAGAAGAAGCGCTAGGTTTTTTTGAAGACTTCTGCGAACTGCCTATTGATTACATTGAAGAAGAGGCAATTAGGGCAATAACCTGGAAAATTGCCGATAAATATGGATTATCCACCCTTTATGATGCAGCATTTCTTGCTTGTGCTGAGAGTAAGTCTGCGGAGTTTTGGACTGCTGATGCTGCACTGATTAGGCAACTCATACCCCGACCTACTTATCTCCGAGAAATAGCAGAAATATAGCAGTATAGGGAAGTTTTACTTTTGATAATTTAATTACCGTTTAATTTGCTTAGGAAAGTTAGGAACTAACAAAGATTGACCTAATTCACCTTGCTCATTATAGAATTTAATTTGACCTTGTTCATTACATAACCATACTTCCACAGCTTGAGCTTCTAAATATAAATTTCTTTTAAATTCCATTTCTTCCAAAGTGTTACCACTGGATTTTACTTCTACACAAATTTCTGGTGCAATAGATGCTGATACTTCATCTTCAATTTGAGAAAATCGTTCCTCTGAACACCAGACAACATCAGCAACTTTCACACCATCTGATGTGTTGATAGCACATTCTGGCATTACTTCTCCTGCATTCAATAAAGATTCTAATAAACGTTGGATTCTTCCTTGATAAAAAGAATGTTTAATTTTTACTGGACTCATAACGATTTGACCCCATTTATTTAATTCAATTTTGAAGGGTAAATCTTGTAATTGTTTATGTTCACAAACTTCTTCCCATCTCATAGTTGATATTTACCTAGAGTGATTGATTTAATGTTAACTCATCTATGAATACCAATTCTTTTCCTCTCATTGCTGACAAAATCTCACGCAAAGGCGAAGACACTTGCGTGAGACAATCATATTAGTCTAAACTTCAACATCCAAAGCACGCACTAAAAAAGCCCACTTATCGGCGGCTTCTTCGATAATTTTAGCTGTCGGTTTACCCGCACCATGTCCGGCTTTAGTCTCAATTCTAATTAGCGTTGGCGCATCACCTGCGTGAGCCTCTTGCAAAGCGGCGGCAAATTTGAAACTATGAGCAGGGACAACGCGATCGTCGTGATCGGCTGTGGTAATTAAGGTTGCTGGGTAAGCTGTATCTGGTTTGATGTTGTGTAGTGGCGAATAAGCATACAGCGCTGGAAACTCTTCTGAATTATCTGCTGAACCATATTCGGAAGTCCAAGCCCAACCGATGGTAAATTTGTGAAACCGTAACATATCCATTACGCCGACGGCGGGTATTGCTGCACCGAATAAATCGGGGCGCTGTGTTATGCAAGCACCCACCAATAAGCCACCATTACTACCACCTGCGATCGCTAGCTTCTCAGTTTTAGTATAGTTATTTGCAATCAACCACTCAGCAGCGCTAATAAAGTCATCAAAGACATTCTGCTTTTTATCCTTCATTCCTGCTTGATGCCATTCTTCGCCGTATTCTCCACCGCCGCGTAGATTGGGCATAGCATAGATACCACCCATCTCCATCCACACTAACAAACTTACCGAAAAGCCAGGTGTCATTGAGGCATTAAAACCACCATAGGCATAGAGATAAGTGGGGTTATTTCCATCTAATTTAATACCCTTTTTGTGGGTAATAAACATGGGTACTCTAGTACCATCTTTACTTTGATAAAAAACTTGTTTTGTCTCGTAACCATCTGGATTAAAATCTACCTCTGGCTGGCGAAAAACAGTACTCTTGCCAGTTATCATATCGTAGCGATAGGTAGTTCCTGCGGTGGTAAAACTGGTGTAACTATAAAAGGTTTCGGTATCATAACGCTTCCCTCCAAAGCCTCCGGCTGAACCGAGTCCAGGTAATTCTACCTCACGAATAAACGTACCTTTGAGGTCAAAGATTTTAATTTGGCTATGAGCATCTTTGAGGTAATCAGCAACAAATTGGTTATTAAGAATGCCTACACTTTCCAAGGTTTCTGCGGATTGGGGAATGATTTCTCGCCAATTTTCTGGCGCAGGGTTTTTGGTGTCAATTGCAATAACTCTTCCTCGTGGTGCATTTAAATCCGTGCGGAAATAAAAGACGCTATCATCATTGTCAACAAAGCTATAATCTGCCTCAAACTGGTTAATTAATTCTAAAACTTCAGCATTAGGGTTAGTTAAATCTTTGAAGAAAACCAAATTTTTGGAGTCACTACCCAGCCAAATAGAAATTATTAGATAGTGGCCATTTTCAGTAACACCACCACCGAAACCCCATTCTTTTTGGTCAGGACGATGATAAATTAGTACATCTTCTGACTGAGATGTTCCTAATTGATGATAGTAGAGCTTTTGATAATAGTTAACATCTTCTAATTGAGTTTTTTCATTCGGCTCATCATAGCGACTGTAGAAGAAACCTTGATGATCGTCTGTCCACGATACACCAGAAAATTTAATCCACTTTAAATGATCTTGTAGGTCTTCACCAGTTTCAACATCGCGTACTTTCCACTCTTGCCAATCAGAACCAGAGGTAGATAGGCCATAAGCTAAAAGTTTACCATCCTCGCTAATAGACAATCCTGAAAGAGCAACAGTGCCATCTTCTGAGAGTTTATTAGGGTCAAGTAAAACTTTGGGTTCGCCTTCGAGAGTTTTTAGAGTGTAGAGGACACTTTGGTTTTGTAGTCCGTCATTTTTAAAATAAAAGTAGCGTTCGCCTTCTTTAAAGGGGATACCATATTTTTCATAATCCCAAAGTTTCGTGAGGCGTTGTTTAATTTTTTCTCTGGCAGGAATTTCGCTCAAGTAGCCAAAAGTAATTTGATTTTGGGACTCAATCCAAGTTTTTGTTTCTTCAGAATCAGGATCTTCTAACCAACGATAAGGATCTGCGACTGAAGTACCGTGGTAGTTATCGACTTGATTGCTTTTGTGGCTGGATGGATAGGTAAGGGGTTTTTTGGAGGAGGGCATAATCTCACGTCGAAAGTGCTTCTTTATATACTACAAAGATAGACCGAAGACGTGGATCTGTAACATGAGCAAAAGAGGTACGGGTGCTGTTAAAGCTGGCAAGTAAAACTCTAACTATTACCTATACTGCCATCAGGCATAATTATAATTGTATTGCTATAGACACACTGCTCCATATATGCACCTTCCAAGTCGGCTCCAGTCAAGTCAGATCCAGTTAGATTTGTCCCAATCATGTCAGCAGCACCCAAGTAAGCATTAACTAACTTGGCATTCGTCAAATCAGTTTGAGATAGGTAAGAAAATCCCAAATTAGTTCCACTCAAATCAGCATTTCTGAGATTAGCCTTAACTAAACAAGCTTGCCCCAAATGAGCATTGCAGAGATTAGCCCCTTCTAAATTAGCCTCTTCTAAATATGCTTCACTTAAGCCAGAATTACTCAAGTCAGCCCCACTTAAATTAACTCCAGACAAGTCTTTTCCATCCAAACTGATGCCAGAAAAATTTATTTCTCCAGCAGCATATCTATTAAATAAGTCTTCAGTTTTTCTCGACATTAAACAACTTGGGAGTATATTAAACAGTTTATACTTTTCCTCTGTCTAAAGTGACAAAACAGGGTTAGTCCAATAGAAACCTAACCCCCAGCCCCTTCCCTACGAGGGAAGGGGAGTAAGATTCAAGGTCTTTTAGAGTGAAAAGATTAACAGCAGGATTTAGTAGACTACTTGCCACCAACCGAAGGTTGGGCCAATAAAACGGATAGTTGCCCATCCTACAACCATAAGGCCAATACCTATCCAGGCACCACGAGTTGTCCAAGTGACAAATTGTTCGCCTTGAGTTTTTGTGATGGGAACCCAAGGCAAGATGCGAGTTTCTTTACCGTATGTTTCCCCTTCTGTGGTTTTACGACGCTTTGCTTCACCCATAATCAGCAACTCAAATTTTATTTAGGTTCTAAATTTATCTTGCCAGGAATCATGACTATAGACAATTAAGGCATTGGGAATGGGGCATAGGGCATGGGGCATTAACAAATTACTTTAAGCGGAATTTTCTTCATCGGTATTAGAAAATAGACTGGGGTCGAGATAGTTAATGCGGGCGAAAGGACTTAAGGCAGCGAGGATTTTAGCGCCGTAGCTACGGTTAACTACACGACTATCAAGTAAAGCAACAATGCCTTGACTTTCTCGGACAGGCGCGATCGCTCTTTGTAATTCACTCAAGGCTGTCGGCAATAAATATAAACGAAACCAATCTTGATGCGATCGCTTATAAAGAGCTACCCTACCAGCTACAAGCGGATTTTCTAAAGATGGTAAAGGTAAAGTAGCAATAATTAACAGATGGGGTGCTGGCAAAACTCGCTGATGTTCTCGCCAAAATTCCCAACCGCTAATCAAAATACCATTTTCATCTAAACAAGTTTTTTCTACCTGCACCCGCGAACCAAACTCTGAAGCCAAAATTGTCGCCACTTGAGCCTTGAGTGGCACATCCCCCACCAAAACAACCGTTAATCCTGGTGCTGTAGCACTTAGACAAACCAGTGTGCGGACTTTGTGAATAAATGCCGCTTGAAATTCTGGCGTGTTGGGTAGAGGCAATTTATAGGGTACATACAGTTGAATTGCTTCCGCTTGACTCTCCGAAGAAAACTTCAGACAAGTTAAATCTTCCAAACCAAGGCGCTGTCGAAAAAGAGGAGCCTCAGTTTCTGGTTCTATGGCACTGCCAATTAAAACTACTGGTTGTCGCTGCCACAAGGGTGAGAGGATTTCGCTTAATTCCATTGGGGCGTAGTGCAAAGAAAATAAACCTTGCCGATGGGCAATAGTCGCCCAGAAGAGGGGAGGGGGGGCAGGGGAGGTAGGGGAAGCCGGGGGGAAAAGATTTTCGTCGAGGGTTTGTAATTGCTGCCAGAAATGTTTCCAAGTATCTGGGAGGTTTGCTGGATCTAAAGCAGCATAAAGACGGCTTAAAATCTCGATTTCTGGCTGGGAAATTAGGTAGCACTGATATGGATTAACAGGATGCTGAAAAAGTTCGTATGTTAGTTGTATCCGTGCTTCGCTAATTGCCTCAGCTTGATTTGGACAAGCCAGTATGAGTTCATCCCAATCATGAGGTTGAATATCTTGGGTAAGTTGATCGCGCACCCAATCTTCGAGATCGTCTACCCCATCAATAATTGTCGGGATGCCTTCGGGAAAGCAGGAGCCACCAGCAAATTGTCCTCTTAACCAAGCTTCTGGAGAGGTTAATAGTAGCCCTTGGAATTCAGCACTAGGCCAAGCGTCACCTGTTCTAATTGATTTATTGGCTGGTAGCCATTGCTGTAAACGGGGAATTTCTACCCGCAGCAGAAGTTGCTGCACGGGTTCTTGAGCAACAATAATTACAGGGCCATGCCACATTAGGGCTGATGCTACGAAACTGGTGCGATATCGTCCTTGATAGCCACAAACCGCTCCTACTTGAATGAGGGCGCTACGTCCCAGGCGCAAGGCGCGTGCTACCAACCGTGCCATCGTCAAATGATGGGGCCAGGAAGGGAACCCCGCTTGCGATCGCAAAAAGTTATGTAGTGACAAATGAACTTCTGCCTCAATCACACGCTTTTAATTCCATACAAAGTGACTTTTACTTCCAATTGCCCCATTTCTATTATGTGTCCTTTGTCATTTGTCCTTTGCCCAATTCCCAATTCCCAATCCCCTAAATTATGCCAACTTACACAGGAATTTCCAGCGAAGCCTTCAGGCATCCACTAGATCGTCAAGCCGAGCAAGCTTTACGAAATTTACCGGGATTTGATTTAATCGCTCGTAAATTTGTGGAATTTATCTACGAACGCCCTCAATTAGTCTATCTAATGGGTAACACCATCCAAGTCGGGCCGCGTCAATATTCCACTATTTACCAGATGTTTCGGGAATGCGTCCGAGATTTGGACATTTACCCAGAACCCAAACTGTTTGTCTCGCAAGATCCCCAAGCAAATAGCTATGCTCTGGGGCAAGAGAATCCTTACATAGTCATAAATACAGGGATACTAGACTTACTCGACGAAGCCGAGATTCGGGTGGTGCTAGCCCATGAACTGGGACATATTAAATGTGGTCATACTATTTTAATTCAAATGGCGATGTGGGCGATGAGTGCTGCTTCCGCCTTGGGAGAATTGACCTTCGGACTCGGTAATCTTATAACACAAGGCTTGATTTATGCCTTTTTTGAGTGGCGGCGGAAAGCTGAGTTATCGTCAGATCGCGCCGCCTTACTGGTAATGGATGACTTGAATCCCGTAATGTCAACGATGATGAAACTCTCTGGTGGTAGTAAAAAATATGCCAATGAATGTAGTTTACAAGAGTTTATCAAGCAGTCAGAAAATTATCAGGCACTCGATGAAGATGCGCTGAATCAGGTGTATAAATTCTTGATTTACAATGGCGCTCAGGGTACGATGTTGAGCCATCCTTTCCCAGTGGAACGCCTGCATTACTTACGGGCGTGGGCGGTATCTGAAGAATACCAGCAAATTCGCCGAGGAAATTATCAGCGATCGCCTGCTTCCGGCTCAGTAAATGTTGCAGCAGAATCTTCTCGAAATGAAACAGATAATTTGCGCCGTCAAATTGAGGAATTACAACGGGAAATCGACAGAATGAGAAGACCTGATAATAATTCGTAATTCGTAATTCGTAATTAACGAGTAATCACCGTAGGGCGGGGACTGCCATTAGTAGATAGTGCCTTCCCTACTTAAAATTGATGCCAGATGTGAGTTTTACCGCATTAAGGCACTTTTGAGGGTAGGATAAATTCAATATTCAAAATTAGAGACTTAAAAACTGCTTAACTATATCTGAGCCTTAAATGAGATGTAGGCATTTATCAATATGGCAATTCACTTGACAAAACGGCTCTCTGTGTTCGCTGCTATTCTAAGTATTGTCCTTTTCATGCCGGGAATTGCCTTAGCTGTACCGGTTCAACTACATATTACTTCTGGTGTCATTTTCGCCCAAATTAGTAAAACGGCAAGCTATTCCACCTCGTCGCAAATTAACCTGACTCCCTTACAACGTCAAGAACTTCAGGCTGTGCGTCAAAGAAGAAACAGGGAAATTGAGGCAGTATTAAACACATCGCAACGTGTCCAAGTTAATCACAATCTCCGGGCTGGTAATAATATGAATCAAGCCCTACAAAGGCTGAATTTAAAACCAGAACAGCAAGAATTTGTAAAGGCCATCGTGCAATATACTAATTTGAAAATGAAGGCTATTGCATCTAGGCATTCGCTAAAAATCGTACAGAAATAAAGATTTTAGTTGTAGAAGAAAATTATGCGCCTTTGTCAGCGAGGATATCAATAATATTTTCTCTATCATAGTTTTGGATAAACTACAACAACAGACGTGAGATTTAGTGTCTCTACAGGATTTTGATGATTTAATGGTCAACCTACGCTAGCGATGCCTGCGGCGGGCTGCGCCAACGCTTGAAATAATCTGATGCACATAGGATTGTCGCTACGTGTAGGGGATTTTAGTGCAAATATCTCTTCCTCTCAACTTTTGCAGCATCTATAATTAATCTTGCCCTATTTAGTTCGTTACCATGTCGGAAGAAGATATCCGAGCCGCAAGGCTGGAGAAAGTAGAACAACTCAAGCAGCTAGGGACTAACCCTTATGCCTATCGTTGGGAATCTACCCATCATGCAGCGCAGTTGCAAGAACAATTTGCCGATTTAGCCAGTGGTGAAGAAGTTGATTTAGAAGTTGCGATCGCTGGGCGCATTATGGCGCGTCGCGTTTTCGGTAAACTGGCTTTCTTCACTTTACAAGATGAAACCGGCACAATTCAGCTTTATTTAGATAAAAATCGCATCCAAGAAAGCATGGCAGATATTGATGCTGATGCCTTCAATCATTTAAAACAACTCACAGATGCCGGCGACATTCTGGGAGTTAAAGGTACTATTAAACGGACTGAAAAGGGCGAGTTATCTGTCTACGTTAAACAATATACTATCCTCACTAAATCACTGTTGCCCCTACCCGATAAGTGGCATGGATTAACGGATGTTGCCAAGCGCTACCGTCAGCGCTACGTTGACTTGATTGTTAACCCAGAAGTGCGCCAAACCTTCCGCCGTCGCGCTCAAATTACTGCTGGGATTCGCCGTTATTTGGAACAGCGAGATTTTCTCGAAATTGAAACACCAGTTTTGCAAAGTGAAACTGGGGGTGCAGATGCGCGTCCATTTATCACCCACCACAACACTTTAGAAATGGAATTGTATCTGCGAATTGCCACAGAACTCCATCTCAAGCGGTTGATTGTGGGTGGTTTTGAAAAGGTGTTTGAATTGGGACGGATTTTCCGTAATGAGGGAATTTCGACTCGACACAATCCCGAATTTACGACAATTGAAGTTTACCAAGCCTACGCCGACTACAACGATATGATGGCGCTGACTGAGGGAATTATTACCACTGTCGCCCAAGACGTACTCGGCACATTGCAAATTACCTACCAAGGGGAACCTATAGATTTAACACCACCTTGGCGACGGGTGACAATGCACGAATTAGTTAAAGAATTTACAGGCTTAGATTTCAATTCTTTCCAAACATTAGAAGAAGCAAAAACAGCAAGTAAAAATGCTGGTATTCCTAGTGTAGATGAAGCCAAATCAATTGGTAAGGTACTGAATTTAGCCTTTGAAGAAAAGGTAGAAGCTAATTTAATTCAACCTACCTTTGCAATTGATTACCCCGTAGAAATTTCGCCTCTAGCAAAACCCCACCGTTCTCAACCTGGTTTGGTGGAAAGATTTGAGTTATTTATCGTCGGCCGAGAAACTGGAAACAGCTTCTCAGAACTTACAGATCCCATCGATCAAAGAGAACGCCTAGAAGCCCAAGCTGAAAGAAAAGCTGCTGGCGACTTAGAAGCCCAAGGTGTAGATGAAGACTTTTTGACAGCCCTTGAATACGGTATGCCGCCTACAGGTGGTTTAGGAATTGGGATCGATCGGTTGGTAATGTTATTAACTGATTCTGCCAGCATTCGGGATGTAATTGCCTTCCCTCTACTCAAGCCAGAGGGCAGCGTTATTAAGCAATTTAGCTATGAACAAAAAACTCAAACACTGACTATTGAATTTGACAGTGGAAGTGTTTACGAGTATTTCAAAGTCCCTCCCAGCGTCAAGGAAGACTTAGACAATGCACCGTCTAAAGGTCAACACTTTAACAAGTTCATTAAAGGGAAATTCAAGTTTGAACAGTTGAGTTAGTAAGTACCATTCAACAGTAGGGTGCGTTAGGCAAAGCCATAACGCACCATTTTTATTACCTAAGTTGCACTTACTGATTCTATATGATATTCCTTTAAAGGAATAATTAATTGACATTCCTTATAAGGAATACTATACTGTGAGGTAGGAAGTGACCTGGACTTGGGAACTTTATCTAGATGTGAATGGGGAAATCCCCAAAGATTTGCTGGCTTTTTTCATCAGGATGATTCCCGAAGAGGAGCAACCAGAAAATCCACCAAAACCGTTACTGAGTGCTTCCGAAACCAAGCGCCTACAAGTTAATCTTGGCTACTTGTGCGACAAAGGACTCGCATCACTTACCAGTGGCATCTTTGAGAAACTGGAAGATGATTTGTATGAGTTACGGATGACTAAGAGCGAACATAATCCCCGGTTTATCTTAACGGCTGCTACTCCTCAGAGGTTTGTGGTGCTGCACGCCTTTATGAAGAAATACGACAACGCTATCAAAGATAGAGACAAAGAACCTGCAAGAGTGAGATTACGTGAATTGCAGCAGAGGGAAAAGTAATGAAAAAGCCTAATTTTCAAGCGTGGTTGCAGCAAAAAGTCAGCGACGAACCAGAGGTAATTTTGGCGGGAAAGTTAGAGTATCTGCGCCTTTATCTCACCGATGCCATGCGGGAAATACGTAATAAAGCAGGATTGACTCAGGCGCAGCTAGCGGAAAAGCTTGGAGTAAAGCAGGCGGCGGTGTCCAAACTGGAGTCAGCGTTAAAGGAACATGAGTTGGAATCAGTGTTGCACTATTTACACGCCTTGGATGCAGATTTGCTGGTAGCTGTAAAACAAGGGGATGAATTATATCAAGCTAGTGATAACGAAGGTGTATTGCTGGTAGATGTACCAGATGTGGTTTTCCAAAAGGCATTAGCGGCAAACATGAGCGTGCGCGAATATGTGCGTGTAGCCGTTGAGAAATTTTCGAGTGGGGATGATGGACTGAGAACAGCTTTGCTAAAACTGCTGGAAAGTGACGATTCGGTAGCGGTGAAAGTGAGAGAGCGTTTAGGTTCAAGGACAATCCTGGAAATTGCTGTAGATTTGGAAAAATGTTTGAGTCTTTCGGAGGAAGAAGACAGGATTTTTGCTGTGAAAAATGTTTTGGCTGCTAATCTAGGGTGTGCAGAAAGTAATCGTGTAAGTAGTGATGAAATTGATGAAATTGAGTTGTTGGATTTAGCGGAAGAATTGCTAGAGAAGTTGGCAGATATTTAGGATGACACAGACTAGAGTTTACCTTGAGGCTACATCTTGAATATCAAAATGGGGAGTTTTGTACCTATCGCTTAGACTGATAAAATAATATTAAAAATTTCAGCGACCAACTCCAGTTTTGAGGTTTATCATTATTTGCAAGCCCAAGAAATTAAAAAACAATTAAGATTACTCATAGAGGAAGCATCTGTCATAGATCCTGCTTTAGCGAAAAGGTTAGAAGAGATAAATCGCTGGGTGAAAGATGTCAAACCGGGTTCGCTGACTGCTAAAAGATTTGTCATCCTGTTTTTGCAACAAATGCTCCAAGATGCTGAAGTTTGGCTGAGACTTAAATCATTACCATCTGAAGAAGAGCAGCAATCAGCTTTAACAGTGCTGAATCCAACTTTACAATATTGGTATGGCTACTTGTTTCCTAAATGGTTGAGTGAAAACGACCCTAAATTTTATATTTGGAGACGAAAACTGATGGCGGGGGAGTTCAATCAGGATGATGCCAAATTAATTGACTCTATTGCTAATAATATTAAAAATTGTGGCGGGACAATTGTACAACGCTATATTGCAGACCTGTCTATGGCAACTGATATAATTGTTAGCAGTAGGCAAGAGAGGCCACTATGTATTCAACTCACTAGTGTTTCAGAGCAATTTTTCCAAGAAAAATTTGATGATTGGGAAAATACCCTAATTTTTTGGACAATAGATAGAGGATTATTTTTAAGTTACAATCCTCGTGCAACTGAGTTTGTGAATCAAATAGTCAACATATTATTATTTAACAGCAATAATCTGAGTATAGGTAGTTATTTAAAATTTAATTTATAGTTGTCGTCCACTTTTATTTACTGGATTTGTATAGCCACGTTATTACTTAACAAAGTGAGTCCTTATGGTTCCGGAAAAACAATCTGACCGTCAACAGAGATTAAACAAGTTTTTACAAGCTGTAGACGCTGCTCAAAAAGTGCAGGATGACATTATGAAGTATGGGCTTGAAGCCGCTCATTTATATTGTGATGATGTTGATGGAAATTGGCTAGAAACATGGGGAGAAGACGAAGATGAGCAGCAAAATTTTGTAGAATTAGTGACTAATTTGCTTGAAAGTGATGACTTGGTAGCTGTGAGGGTAAGAAAGCAGCTAAAAGATAAATCGCTCCAAGAGATTGCTGTTGAGTTGGAAAGATGTCTAAGTTTATCTGAAGAAGAAGACCGGATTTTTGCTGTCAACAATTTATTAGTGGGTGGTGTGGCGGTTGCAGAAAGAAATAGCGGAACTAGTAATGAAATTGATGAAATTGAGTTGTTGTATTTAGCTGAAGAATTGCTACAGAAATTAATACACATTTGGGCTAATAATCAAGGCTTAGGTTATTGATTTTATATTTGTCAAACTACCGCTTCGGAATGGGAAGTTTATAGAGTCTATATGGCAAAGGGATTCGGGACTAAAAAACAAACTATAGATGACTATTTAAACTTTTTAATAGAAGTATTACAGGCAACTATAGAGAGTGAAGATAAAGATGAATTAGTTATTCCACTTTTGCACGCAAATATAGACAAACTGGATGATAAATTTGCTCAATTTTTCCAAGATTGGGCAACTTCTAAGCTAATTGTAGAAATGCCAGACAAAGCAGAAGAGATAGGAATACTAATCGGTGATTTTAGTGACATCATTCGAGAACTGCTCATAGGAAAGAGAGCTATCAATTTAGAAATTGCGATCGCTGGGTATGAAATCGCTATTCAGGTTATTAGCCGTGAAGAGTCTGGGGAAGAATGGGCAAGGTTTCAAAATAATCTGGGAATTGCTTACTTCAAACGCATTTGGGGTGATATCTCTGCTAATTTTGAACTCGCTATTGCTTGTTATGAGAAAGCATTACAGGTATACACCCCAGACAATTTCATAGAAGATTGGGCTATGGTACAACAAAATTTGGGCAATGCCTATAGAGAGCGTATTCAAGATGAGCGAACAGAAAATCTAGAAAAGGCAATTGCTTACTATGTAAATGCTCTACAAATCTATAGCCCTAAAAATTCACCTCAATCTTGGGCTATAACTCAAAGCAATTTAGGGAATGCTTATTGGAAGCGTATTTTCGGCGATCATGCGGAGAATATTGAACAGGCAATCGTCTGTCAAAACAAGGCTCTAGAAGTTTACACCCGTAAAGCTTATCCACAAGCTTGGGCATTGACTCAACATGATTTAGGTATTGCCTATTGTCAACGTATTCTGGGACTGGAGACAGAGAATCTCAAACAGGCGATCATCTGCTTTGAAAATGCGTTGCAGGTTCAAACCCGCGAAGATTTTCCACAAGAATGGGCTATGACTCAACTTAGTTTGGGCAATACGTACAGTGATCTTATTCTGGGAGAACCCGCAGAGAATCTCGAACAAGCAATAGCTCATTATCAAAATGCTTTCCAAGTCTACAGTCGCCAAAATTTTCCCCAAGATTGGGCTTTGACTCAAAATAATCTAGGCGTTGCTTACAGGGATAGAATTTTAGGGAAAAAAGTTAAGAATTTAGAAAAGGCTATTGCCTGTTATCATAAGGCTTTGCAAGTTTACACCCATGAAGCTTTCCCAGAAAATTGGGCTATGACCCAAAATAATTTGGGTGTTGCTTATGAGGAAAGCGTTTGCGGGAATCAAGCGGAAAATTTGAAACACGCAATAATCTGCTATAAAAAGGCTTTGCAGATTCGTACTCCTACTACATTCCCAATAGACTGCCTTACAACGGGGCGAAACATGGGTCGGGCGGCTTTGAATGCTGGATTGTGGTTCACAGCAATTGAAGCTTATACCATTGCTGTTGAAGCAGTTGAAACCAGTCGAACCTGGGCAACTTCTGAATCTCGCCGTCAAGAAATTTTAGAAGAAGCCATTGATGTTTATCAAAAAATGGTGCAAGCTTGCATCAATGCTGGAGAAATAGAAAAAGCTTTTGAATATTCAGAGCGATCGCGTTCCAAACGCCTGGTAGACTTAATGGCAAGTAACAATCTCTACCAAAGCGGCGAAATTCCCCCAGCAGTTGCGGAGTTATTGCAACAGTATGAAGAACTGCAACAAATAATTGACAAAGAACGCCAAAGCCATAAATCTGAAAATAATCGTAGTGAAACACGCGCTGCATTCCAAGCTTACAATGAAGCGATCGCATCTTTAGAAACCCAAAAACAACAAGTTTGGGAAAATCTCAGACGCGAAGATCCCGTATTAGCTGGCGAAATTCAAGTTAACCCCCTCAGCTTGTCAGAAATTCAAAAGCTAATTGACCAACCCAATACAGCTATCCTCAGTTTCTACACTACCAACAGCGACACCCATATTTTTGTCGTGCAGCAAAACCAAATTACTCTCCACACCTGCACAGGACAAGGGTTAAATATGTTGCAAGGCTGGATTAGCCAGAATTGGTTATTGCCTTATATGAATGCTCCCAAAAAATGGGAAACTCAAATTAACAGTATTCTCCGTGAACTAGCTGAACGCCTGCAAATACCTGAACTCATTTCCCAACATCTTCAAAGAATAGAAGAATTAATTTTAGTCCCTCATTTATTACTACATCAGATTCCTTTCGCTGCTTTGTCTACAGGAGAATATCAGCAATATTTAGGAGATAAATTTCTGATTCGTTATACCCCAAGCTGCCAAATTTTAGAATTTTGTCAACAACGCAAAAATGTAGGGACATTTAATGAAACATCTCTAGAATATGGAACTGTGGAAGATGCCGAAGATAATCTTCCCTGTGCCAGATTTGAAGGCGAAAAACTCGCCCAAATGTATAACGTTTCACCAGAAAATAGATTAATTGGTAGCAGTCAAGCCACCTCTAAAAACTATCGACAGCTAGCACAACAAGTTCAAGTACTTCATTCCTGCCACCATGCCCAATCTCGTCTCGATAATCCTTTAGAATCAAAGTTAAAATTAGCGCATGGCAGCAGCATCACCTTGGGGCAATTGATGACACCAAGCTGGCGTTTACCTCAACTTGTAGAAGTGTTTCTCTCTTGCTGCGAAACTAATTTGGGTACTCCTTCTCCAACTGATGATATTCTTACTCTGTCTACAGGTTTTTTATGTGCGGGTGCTAGAAGTGTAGTTAGTACTTTGTGGTCAGTCAATGATTTAGCCACAGCATTATTTTCCATTTTTTACTACCAGCAGCGACAAGAAGGTAAAAACCGTCCTGAAGCTTTACAGCAAGCCCAAATCAAACTGCGCGAACTTAATAAAGAAGAATTATTAAAGAGAGAGGATATTCAAAAACTATACAATCATGCAAAAACTGAATTTGAAGAAGCGCAGAGTAAAAGATACCAATACCAAAGACATTCAGCAGAATGGTTAAAATGGACTAGTAAATATCTAACGTACCAGAAGCTTAAAAATCAGATTGAAGTGCTAGAAAATTCCATAGAGCAATTTCCTTTTTCAGATACTCGTTACTGGGCTGCTTTTATTTGCCACGGTTTACGGTGATAAAACAGGAATGAGCTAATTACTCGTTCTGCTCATTAAGCTGATTCAGATTTGGTAAGAATTCAGAATTTAGAGTTTCGCCTAAAGTATAAGGGCATATTTCTGGAAAAACTTGCTCACCTAACTCAGTTTCTCGAATTGCTAAAGCTAAACCTAGTTCATAAACAGTCACGAAAACTTCATTTAGATAAGGTTTTAAACTAGGGCTATCTTGCAGAAGCAGCTTAACTTGGACACGTTGCTCTCGAATTGTACTCAACCAGCTATTACTACGTTTTTCAGGTGGAAATTGCCATTTTAGTAAGTGTCCTAGCAATACTCCGAGCCGATTTCTCAATTCTTGTCGTTCTCTTCTGCCCAAAGTTTCAATTTCTTCAATCAGGTTGACTTTCTTCAATCAGGTTGACTGTATCTAATTGATTCCACTGTTGAGTTTTGAGCAAGCTAACCTGCTCTTGAGTCCAACCATAAAAATCTGTTTCATCCAGGTGAGATACGTACATCTTTTCAAGGGTCATAAGTTTCTACCTAGCAAAACCCTATAATGACTGTTCGTAGTGAGCGATTCATCGCTCATAGCAAGGTTTATCAATACTAAAATCCTTACTACAAACTTTAATTTATTTACGCCTAACTGCTCAAAAAAAATTGTGTGGCGCGATGCCTACGATCGCAAGCTACGCACCACACAATATAAAATTATCTAAAATCTAATGATTAATTCGCTACCTCAGCTACCTCAATCACGCGCCCTTCATAGTCTTTGACCAAAAAGTTCAGTGGCTTCTGGTTACGAATCTTGAATTTCAAACCGCGCGTTTCGACTCGCATTAAAATCATTTCTAGGCAGTCATGGTCAAAACAAACGTGGCGTTGCTGATTTTTGCTACCTAAACTCGCACCAGTAATAATGTGTAGCTGAGTATTTTTCTTCAATTGATACCACAGCCCTTCGGTGGCATTATTCATCATTTTGCTTGACAAACTCGGTCCAGTAGACATGTATAGCGGATCAATCCCAGTTGCGCCTATAGTTTGTTCGTAGTTGTAGTAATAGTGCAAGGGCACCTCAGCTGCTGGCAAATCTAGCAGCCCTTCATACAACTGTCGGGCAACCTCCAAATCTGACACCATTACAGTGTGTACTTTTGGGGCACTGGTGAGGAACATCCACATCGCACCAGCGTAAGCTGCTAGCAGCATTACCATAATGCCTTGGGTGGAAAACAGGCTGTCTAAAGGCAAGGAAGGGAGAAAGGAGCCTAATGTAAGGGGACTGAGCAGGAACGACATCACACTAACTGCTATAACCATGAACAAATAAGGATTCTATAGGGGAGTCGATTTTATAATTGTCGATTAAGACTAAAATTAAGTCCTTGTTTCTAGTTTATCAATAACTCAAGTTGTCTGAGTCTCGGCTACAAACTGGGCAACACCAAGATATTATGCGATTAACTACGGGAGTGCAATTCCCAAAATTATTTTAACAACTATCAACTCAAAGAATTGTGCAAATTCCTCATTTTCCTGAAGCTAATCACCCTCTGGTAAAGTCGCTATTCCATCACAGTGATCATGAACTACTGACTCTGTTTCAGCGCTATCCAGATGCCGGAAAGTATTTTACGGTGATTTTTTGCCGCTATAGCCCCATAGTGTATACCTTAATTCGGCATTCGGCGCGATCGCCTGTGCAGGCAGATTATCTGTTTGCCCTTACCTGGCGGCATATCTATTACGAACTCGGTGGACTAAATTTAACCGCCCCTGAATCAGGTGAGCAAGCTTTAACCATGCAAAATTGGTTAATTAATATGACAGCTTTTTGTATTAACGAAATTGAGCTACCACCCACAGAAGCAATTCATTATTCTCTGCAAGCAACTTCGCCGCCGCTATGGTGCTATGTACAACAGGCATTAGACCAACTACCACCTGTTTTACGATTAATTGTGTTAATGTCTCAAACTTTCCACTGGAGTGAAACTAGAATCGCTGCGTATCTGCAAGCCGAAGGAGAAGCGATCGCTCCTAACGAAGTAGCCAATTTTCTCCACGAAGGCTATCGTATGCTAGAGGACAAATTACCCACAGATATCCGCTCTATATACTTTGGGGAAGATTTTGCTCAATCATAAACTTAAGTGTAAATGCGTATATCATTTATCTTCAATTTAAAACTTAAAACTTCTTCTTAGACCTTCTACTTAAACCTGCAACTTTACGGGTAATTTTTATGAAACAACGGCTTGCATTTCCCAGGCAATTAGTTTGCGTAGGTGTGATTTCTCGTCCCCAGGTACTTTTACACAGCTTTTTACTGCTTACTTTTTTGCTGAGTCCCATAGCTGCGGGTGCGGTTGACATTACGCAACAACTCCACCGTCCTTTAAATAGTTCCATTGGGCGACAATCAAGAGATGAAGCAGACAGCTTGCTACGTATCGGTGAACAACAATATGCTTCAGGATATGCCGATAAAACAATTGCATCTTGCTTGCAGGCACTAGAACTATATCACTCAATTGGCGACCTAAAAGCACAAGGTCTCACTTACAATTTGCTTGCAAAATCTTACATCCAGCTTGGTAGTTCAAAAGAGGCAGAAGATGCTTTACGACGAGGATTAGCGATCGCTCGTGATACGAAAGACTTCCAAACTCAGATTTTTGTGCTAAATAATATCGGTACATTTCTCCTGCAACAGGGGGAATTTGCTGATGCTGGTAAAATAGTTGAAGATGCACTCACAATTGCTCACGGTGTCAAAAACATTGAAGGGGAAGGACTATCTTTGAGTAATTTGGGTTTGGTAAGTACCAGGTTGGGAGATTATAACAAAGCCATTAAATTGTATGAAAATGCTTTACTTTTTCGCCGTCAGACTGGCGATGCCATCGGTGAAGCAAATACTCTGAATAATTTAGGTGATGCTTACTTAGCATCGGGAAATTATCAGGATACTATTGCTAGTTATGGTGAAGCGATGCAGACAGCTAAAACTAACCGCGATCGCACTAATGAATTACGCGCAATTGACGGTTTAGTTGAAGCTCACACTGCTGTCGGACGCTACGAACGCGCCTTTTATTTACTAGAGCAACGTTTAGCACTTGCTAAAGAATTGCAAAATTTGCGAGAAGAATTAAAATCTTTTGAGTCTTACGCTCAATTATACAAGCAACAAGGTAATTACCTCACTGCTCGTAATTTTTACGAAAGGGCAATTATACTGGCGCGAACATTAGAAGACAGCAAACAAGAAGTGCAATTGCTCGATCAGTTAACTAAAATGCTTCAGAAACAGTAGGGGCAATTCATGAATTGCCCCTACTTTCGTACTATTTGATTAATTCAAAAACACTGAACCATTTCCTTCAATTCTCATAGCACTTCTACCCTGTGCTGCATTGGTGGCTTCCTTAAATGTAACTTCCAAACTTCCTGGAGATGAAGAAGCTTGTGGAGTGACTATCAACTGTCCGCCATCTTCTCGTTCAAATGTCACCGTTACTGGTGCTTTTAGACCTTGCAATGTGACATTAGACTTTCCTTGTAGCGATCGCGGTGCAGTATCGCCAATCACTTGGAAAGTTACATTAGCCGCAGTGTCATTTACCAAGCTGATATTAACAGTACCATTAGTTAGTGCGATCGTTGCACTTGGGGTTTGTCGTGGTGGTAGTAGTCGTTGTTGATCGGTGAAAATCCCTCCTGGTGAGGGCTGTTGAGTTTTAGCCTCAGGACGTTTAGCACTTGCTTCTGGAGTTTCACCGCCGATACCCAATCTTGTTTGTGTTTGCTCTGGTGATGGGTTAGCAGGAGCGGGAAGAAGCCCTTGAGCAGCTAGTCTTTGTGTTAGGGCATTAGGGGGACATCCCATCGGCACTACAACTTGACTATTATGTGGTTCTTCGTAGAAAATCCTGGGACAAGGGTTAACTTTGGGAGTAGATTCTTGCGCTAGTGCTTGAGGAATTGCTGGCGCACTAATCAGTAATCCCCCAAAAATAGCACCCAGTAATTGAGCGGATATACGAAAGTTTTGAGACTTCATATTTTTTATTTACTCCTGAGAAAAGTTAAAATATTTTTTCTTATAAGACTTGGCAAAATCATTGAATACAGTGAGAAATTAACGAATTACCTCAGAGTATGTTTGAAAAGTCGTATTCTCGGTATAAAAAGTTTTAAGTCCCCCTTATAAAAGGGGACTTAAATTCCGGTTCCCCCCTTTATAAGGGGGGTTAGGGGGGATCTAAAAGTGCCTAAAATAACAGTGAAATACTTGTTCATTCAACCTCTCACCGAAAATTATGTTTGTGGGTATTGTTTGCGTCATTCATTTTTGAGATGAATGATTTTTCAAGCAGTAAATTAATTAAATTAGGGATTATCAGACATTCAATATATTTATAATATAACAACCTATTAGATTTTTGGTATCTAGCTAAGGACTCGTAAATAATCTAAAAAAATAAATATATTTCATTCTCAAGATTGAAAATTTCAATCAGAAAATAAGCCCAAAGGTTTTAATCATTTGTAATTAACAACATTTTTCTAACAGTCAAATTGTGTTCTTTAAGACTCAAGAGTTATTGGTAAAGTCACGGTAAAGATTGTGCCAAAGCCTTGAGTACTTTCAACTTGAATATGACCCTGATGATGTTCGACAATAGCTTGAGCGATCGCTAATCCCAATCCTGAACCAGTAGCGCTGGCCGTAGCTGTATTCCCAGTTGTATGAGTTCGTGCCGGATCTACCCGATAAAAGCGATCAAACAAGCGTGGTAGTGCTTCTGCGGGGATGCCAACTCCGGTATCACTCACCTTAACTTGCAACTGGGCACTGGTGTAACGTAGTCCAGAAACGCGATTTATTCCCTCAATCCGCGCCAATTCCACTTTTACCCGCCCACCTGCTGGAGTGTAATGTAAAGCATTAGCAATTAAATTTGTGAATAGCTGCACCAGCTGATCCCAATTGCCCACAAGGGTAAACCAATTTTCCAGTAATTCAGGGTTAGTTTCAAAAGCAGGAGGATCAACTAAGTCTAGAGAAAGGGCGATCTTTTTTTCAGGGGCTAACAATTGTTGTTCTTCAACCACCTCCATCAGCAAGGCATCTAGCGGACAAGGTGAAAAAGTTTCTTTGCTAATACCGCTATCCTGCCTTGCTAAAAAGAGTAAGTCATTAACTAACCTACCCAAACGCTGCGTTAAGCGTTCCACTATCTTTAACTGTTGCCGATATTGCACAGAAGTAGTAGTTTCTGCCTCTGCTAACTCCAAGTCTGCGAGGGCGACTTGCACATTTGTTTGAATCAAAGTGATGGGACTTCTAAGTTCGTGAGAAGCATCAGCAGTAAATTGTTTGAGGCGTTGATAAGACTCCCCTACAGGTTCCATTGCTTTACCCGAAAGAAACCAGCCACTTGCGCCCACAGAAGCCAGCATTAACCCAATACCTAGCGCCAAATCAAAAATCAACTCACGACTGGGTTTAGTGACTTCAAACCAAGGATGACTAACACGCAGATATCCTACTACTTGCCGCCCCACTTCCAACCGTTGGGTAATTTGCCGTAATAAGAGTGGTGAGTTTTGAGTGAGGAGTGAGGAGTTAGGAGTTAGGAATTTTGAATTTTCACTCTCTCCCTTGACTACGCGCACAGTTTCACCAGTTGGGTTGACATGAATGGGAATATTTAGGGGTTCGGATAGCGTTGACCAAAGTAATTTACCAGTGGGACTAAACCATTCTAGGTCGATGTGGTCATCTTCTACGGTGTAGGCATTCTCACGAAAACTGGCTTCTAAATTAATGCGAAATTTATCTGCATCAGCATTAATTGGCTCAAATATGAGCGTAGATGCACAGGGATTTGTTGTCAGACAACGCTCTACTATTTCAACTACATGGTTAAGGGTATCATCAATCCGCTCAACCAAAGTACTACGAACGTATAAATAAACGCCACTAGCGAACAGTAGTAATAATACAGCAGTGACGGCAGTGTACCAAATTGCCAGACGACGGCGAGTAGCTTGGAACATATTTTTTTCTCTATTATTTTGTTAGCTGAAATAGCACATCTAAAGACTTTTTAAACATCTTTTAAAAATGACTAAGAAAGGGTTTGACTCTACTTAATACTGTTTCTTTGTGAAGCTGCATATAATTTACCCCCCTTAATCCCGCCTTATAAAGGGGGGAAACAGGAAATCCGGTTCCCTCCCCTTTATAAGCTACGGTCTACACACAAGTCTTTGAGAGTGGCCTCATAAGCTTTTGATCCCCCCAACCCCCCGATAAATTGGGGGGCAAAAGTCTCTTGAAGTCCCCCAATTTATCGGGGGATTTAGGGGGATCTCCAACGATTTTGGGTTTGTACAAAGATGTGTGTACACCGTAGCCTTTATAAGGGGAGGGTTATGGTAAGTGAACTCAATATCCAGTTTTTACAAGAGTTTCACGTTAGGGACTTCCAACAAATAAATTATCCAATTTTGTGGGGCGGACAAGATGTCCACTCAACAAGAAGTAGTTGAGTATTTTTTTATTTGGAAGTTCCTTAACTTGATACCAATGGCAACATGAACGCCCTAGTTGTGCAAATTAAATGTGCGACAGCTTATAATCTTTGAACAGTCGTTGTAAGACGCTTAAGTAATTATTTTTAGATTGTATTATAAACTTTAAGAGTTATTACTGAACTCATCCTGTAGTAAAATTCGTATCGTTGATTACAGTGCTTCATGAAAATGATAAGCAAGTTTCCTGGTTAATGCCGTGTCAGATACTTTTAATCTTCTGCTACTCTATCCCGGTCAAAGCCACGCTTTATCTCAGTTTAGAACAAGTTCTAAAGAGTTAGAGTTGGGTGTTATCAATTCAACAAACACGGTATTAACGATAGATGCGAACTTTTCAAAAAGCACATCAACTATTTGGAGAATTAACTATATGATGTTACGTCGTCTTGCTTTAGCTTCTGTTTTACTAATTGCTAGTTCATCTGCTCCCGCAATGGCAGGTACAGCAGGTACTAACTTAACTGTTTCAGCTACAGTTGGTGCTACATGCAGTATAAGTACCACTGCCCTTACTTTTGCCATCTATTCAACAACAGTACCTAATGATGCAACTGCATCTGTAATAACAAACTGTACGAGTGGTCTTGTAGGAGCGAAAGTTACCTTCGGTCAAGGTCAATATGCTGATACTACTGGTGGCAGTACTGATGCTGCACCTATACGTCGATTAAGCGATGGTAGTACTACTCCTAACTATTTAACCTATAACCTTTACTCAGACGCAGGTCGTGGAATTGTTTGGGGAAACACACCTGCTACAGGTGTGGTAATTCCTACTGCTACCGGTTCTAATCAAACAACCTCTATTTATGGTCGAATTGATGCTAATCAGACGACAGCTCCGGCAGGAAATTACTCTGATACAGTGGTAGCTACTGTTACGTACTAATACCAAGATTATATAGGTTTTGATGAGTTTAAGGCTAAGTTTGGGAGCCATTCAATGTGATGGCTTCCTGAAATCAGGAGAAGTTACATTTCAATAAGTAGACACAAAACGCTTAAACAAAAATTAATCCCACACCTGAATGGTCAGGTGTGGGATTAATTCTTGGGCAATAAATAATATAGTAATCCTAAATCATTAGTGAACAATTAGATCCCCGACTTCTTAAAGAAGTCGGGGATCTAAGCCTTGCAACTTTACCAATCAAATAGGATTTCTATAGCTCCACCTTAGTTGTGAGTATCTGCGTTAACAATTCATTAAATCTTTACAAAAAATTAATTTATAGAGTATTTTTATTTATTATTCAGTATTATTACTAATGTCAATTCACTATATCATTAATTAAATTACAGACTTACATAAGTAAAAAAAAGTAGGGTTTCATTCCTGCTAATAAAGCAAATGACAATATCTCAAATTGCTATAGCTTTGCAGTGTTAACTAAAATTTTTAATAAATTATTATGCTTTTCTTTAACAAAAAAAGTTCCCTAATTTTAAGTTTAATGTTGAGTCTGGGGCTGGTTGTAATAGACAAAGCTGGTGCGAGTAACTTCAGAGTTTTTCCGATTCAAGTCGCGTTTACTTCTAAGGTGTCTAGTCAAGTCCTCAATGTACACAATGAAAGTAATGAGACTTTACGCTTTCAACTTCACACATATACTTGGAAGCAAAATGCTAAAGGTGAGATGCAGCTTGATGCTACAGAAGACATAGTAGCTTTTCCTGGCTTATTTACCTTAAAACCTGGACAACAGCGCCTTGTACGTGTTGGGACATTAATCCCTGTCAGTCCCATCGAAAAAACCTACCGCATTTTCATTGAAGAACTCCCTCCAGAAAAAAAACCTAATCAAGAGCCGACTGGAATTAGCATCTTAACAAAAATAGGGATTCCTATATTTCTTCAACCTAGCAAGCAAATTGTAGAAGGAGGTATGGAAAATATTGTTGTTAGCAAAAATCAGATAAATTTTCAGGTCAAAAATACAGGCAACGTTCATTTTATTACTCAAAAAATCAGGGTGCAAGGTCTTGGGGAGGGAGATAAAACTGTTTTTGACCGCCAACGAAATGGTTGGTATATTCTTGCTGGGACATCTCAATCCTATGACTTAAAAATATCTCAACAGGAGTGTAGTAAAACTCGAACTTTAGTAATTGAGGTCAAAACAGATAATAAAGTTTTCACAGAAAAACGTGAAATGCCTAAAGGTGCTTGTAGTGCCTCAAATTAAGTAGCCGAGTGAATATAATTCGCGCTTACACAGACAAAACCCACCTCAGTGGGTTTAAAACCCTTGATTTTCTTTTAGTCCACAGAAGTGGACTTCTTTGCGAGACGCTATCCAAACACTTATGTAGTAGCGAACTTTATTGACCTAATACTTTTAAAACATCCTCTTAAGGAAAGTTATTTAGTTGATGAGAAATTGGCATTCATTACAGTTCCTTGGTAGCCTCACTTTTTGTTTAGGTTCTAGTCTTGTAATATGCCATCAAGTTGTAGCACAAGATCAAAAAGCTATTTTAGAACTGAACGTTAACCAAGTTTCCCAAGGAGAAGTTTTTGTTATATTACGGAAGAGCGATATTCTCGTTCGCCCCTCAGACTTACAAAAAGCACGATTGCAAGGCTTTTCTGGTATTCAGGAAAGTATAAACAATGAAACTTATGTTTCTCTTGCTTCACTAGCTCCTAATGTTAGCTATCAATTTGATGAAAATACTCTAACTTTAAGCATAATAGCCCAACCTGAATTACTAGGTTCTACCTCAGTAAATTTAGGAAGTGAGTCACCAAAAAATATTGTCTATAGCAAAGATACAAGTGCTTTTTTAAACTATGCCTTCAACGTGCCGCTTAATGGGCAAGCATTTGATAACTATACTTTCTCTGGAGAAGCTGGGCTAAGTTTGAAAGGCAACCTGCTCTTTAGCAGCTTTTCGCGCAACTTAGACGGCTCATTTGTGCGAGGCTTAACAAATTTTACTATAGATGATCCTAACAATTTGAATCGATGGGTAGTTGGAGATAGCTTTGCCAATACTGGCAATTTAGGGGGCGGAGTATTTCTGGGAGGTGTTAGCTTCTCACGAGAATTTGGACTTAATCCTTATTTCACTCGCCAACCAACCTTTGCACTATCTGGTGCTGTTCTTAACCCTTCTACACTAGAGGTTTTTGTCAATGGCCAACGAGTTCGTCAACAAGATTTGCCCCCTGGTCAGTTTCAACTAAATAATTTAGTATTACCTGTGGGTAATGGTTCTGCAAAACTTGTTATCCGCGATTCTTTTGGTCGAGAACAGGTTATTACCTCACCATTCTATTTTTCTACAGGGCTTCTCAAGCCAGGGCTATCTAGCTACAGTTTTAACCTGGGCTTCCGTCGGGACAACTTGAACATTGATAGCTTGAATTATGGTTCTCCTGTCTTTTTGGGTCAATACACTCAAGGTATAAGTAAATCCCTAACTTTAGGAGGACGTTTAGAAGCGTCGAGTAATTTAATTAGTGGTGGTTCTACTCTCACAACTGCGCTACCTTTTGGTGCGCTAGAAATATCTTTAGCCGGTAGTAGTGAATCAGGAGTACCGGGTGCGGCTGCATCAATAGCCTATAATTACTCTGGTAGAACTTTAGGTTTCGGTAGTTCGGTACGCTTATTTACTGACAAATATGCCAACTTAAGCTTAAGTTCGTTAGACGATAGACCAAACTTAGAAACTAATGCCTTTATATCTGCAACGCTAAATCGCAATTATAGCTTAGGTTTACAGTATGCCTTAGCTGATTATCGCGATCGCGGACAGACCAATCGAATTTCTCTATTTAATACTATTCGGCTGAACAATCGGTCAAACTTATCTATAAATCTTAGCCATTCTTCTCAAGCTACAGAGTCTCCAATAAACGAGATATTTATTGGGTTTAATTATTCTCTTGGTAACGCCACCAGTGCCGACGTGGGTCAGAGTATTAGTAGTGATAAAAAAGCTGTAACTACCTTATCTTTGCAACAATCCCCTCCTGTTGGGGAAGGCTTTGGCTATCGCTTTCAGTTGAGTCCTAGCGAGGAACAAATACCAGGTAATGGTAGGTTAGTTTATCAAGCTCCCTTTGGTATTTACGAGTTTAATTACGATCACAACCGCAACGGCGAAAATGCAAGTACTCTTGCCTCCGGTAGTATTGTAGCAATAGGAAACAGTGTCTTCTTTACCCGTCCTGTAACAGGAAGCTATGCACTCATTCAAGTACCAGCAGTTAGTGGAGTGCGGGGTTATATGAGTAATCAAGAAATTGGGCGAACTGATTCTAGGGGCAACCTTTTAATACCAAATCTACTGCCATACTATGGCAATAATATCAGAGTTGAAGATCAAGATATTCCACTAAACTACAGGGTTGATGCTAACGAAAAAGTAATTGCGCCTAGTTTTCGAGGTGGGGCAATTGTTCGCTTTCCTATAGAACGTATTCAGAGTATAATCGGCAATATTTCTCTAGAAGTATCAGGAAAAACTATAATTCCTGTTTATGGTCAGTTGACTGTAAATCTAAATGGCAATCAAGTAGATTCACCGATTGGTAATCAGGGAGAATTCTATTTAGAAAACATTACTCCTGGTCACTATGCGGCTAAAGTAGAATATGAAAAATTTATTTGTACTTTTGATTTAAATATTCCGCGTTCTGACAAAAAAATAGTTAATTTGGGAAGTTTAAAATGTACTCCAAATCCTGGGAAATAAGTAGAGAATTATAATGAATAAAAAAATTGTATTAATATTAGGCATTATTTTAAACTGCACAACTGCCTTACCAGCTTTATCCCAATGCACTATAAGCGCTAATGGTGTGGCTTTTGGTTCTTACGATGTTTTTAGTAGTACTAAGAAAGAGTCTACTGGCAATATAAATTATAACTGTACTTCGGGAACTCCACATTTTACTATTTACCTCAGCAAAGGTAATGCTCCATCTTATAATCCCCGGAAATTGACATCTGGAAATCATTCTCTTAATTACAATCTTTATCTAGACGCAGCAGGATTACAGATTTGGGGCGATACAACAGATAGCACCAATCAATATAGCAGTTCTAACCTAACGGGTAACGTAATTATTTATGGCATAATTGCACCTATGCAAAATGTCAGCGTTGGAAATTATACAGATTCCATTACAGCTACAATTAATTTTTAAGACTAGGGACTGCTAGGGTGGGTTAAAACTTAGCTATTGCTAACTGTTGTCTCAGCATACCGCTCAAGCACCATTTAACTTACTATGTGTATTGTCCCCCAGTTAAATGGCTATATCTGCCTGCCTTTAAGTCATTATGGCAAAATCTAAAAAAAGCTCTACCCCCATCAATCTCAGCGATCCACAATATTATCTTAACCGAGAGTTAAGCTGGCTAGAATTTAATGCCAGGGTGTTACATGAAGCCTGTGACGATCGCACGCCTCTTCTGGAACGCCTCAAGTTTTTGGCAATCTTTAACTCTAATTTGGATGAGTTTTTCATGGTGCGGGTTGCTGGTTTAAAGCAACAAGTAGAGGCGAAAGTCAGCTTATTAACTCCCGATGGTCGGACACCACAACAACAGCTAGATGATATTAGGTCTACCCTGATTCCTCATGTCAAGAAAGAGCATCAACATTTTGAGGAAGTACTTCGTCCCCTACTAGTCAATCATGGCATTCATATTCTGAATTACATAGATTTGAATCAAAAACAACGAAGTCATCTAAATAGCTATTTTGAGGAGCAAGTATTTCCAGTTTTGACACCTTTGGCTGTCGATCCTAGTCATCCCTTTCCTTTTATTTCTAATCTCAGTCTGAATCTGGCTGTTGTGGTTAAGAACCCAGACACAGAAGAAGAATTTTTTGCCAGAGTTAAAGTCCCTAGTGTTCTCCCGCGATTTTTACCAATACCGCCTGAGTTGGGACAAAATAACGACAAACCTGCTCACTGGACTGGAGTACCTTTAGAACAGGCGATCGCTCATAACTTGGAATCTCTATTTCCAGGGATGAATATTCAAGAATATCATCCGTTCCGCATTACCCGTGATAACGATTTGATTTTAGAAGAAGATGAAGCAGATGATTTGCTGTTAGCCATTGAACAGGAATTGCGAAAACGGCGGCTAGGTGGGAGTCCAGTCCGGCTAGAAATTCAATCCCAGACTCCTGAAACAGTGCGATCGCGATTATTGCACGATTTGGAATTAACAGAAAGCGATCTTTATGAAGTAGACGGTCTTTTAGGACTGCGGGATTTGATGTCTTTTATGGCATTACCACTACCGGAACTCAAAGATCCACCACGCCAATCTGTTGTCCCATCACGCCTGCAAAGGTTGAGGGAACCGAGTTTAGACCCCGATGTACTAGAGACCGACGAAGGAAAAGACTTTTTTGCTGTGATTCGAGAAAAGGATTTACTAGTACACCATCCCTATCAATCCTTTTCGGCTACAGTGGTGCGCTTTATCACCCATGCCGCCTACGATCCGAATGTGTTAGCGATCAAGATGACACTTTACCGCACTTCTGGCGATTCGCCCATAGTCAACGCCCTTATTGCTGCTGCTGAAAATGATAAGCAAGTATCTGTACTGGTGGAATTAAAGGCGCGATTTGATGAAGAAAATAATATTTACTGGGCAAAACGACTAGAAAGAGTTGGAGTGCATGTAGTCTATGGTTTAGTGGGGCTGAAAACCCATAGTAAAACCGTCATGGTGGTACGGCGCGAAAAAGACCGGATACGTCGCTACGTACACATTGGCACCGGAAATTATAACCCAAAAACAGCACGGTTGTATACAGATTTGGGATTATTTAGTTGCCGGGAAGAATTAGGTGCTGACATCACAGATTTATTTAATTTCTTAACAGGATACTCCCGACAAAAGTCTTATCGAGAGTTGCTGGTTGCACCTGTGAATATGCGCGATCGCTTTTTAGCACTAATTCACCGCGAAATTGACAATGTTAAAAATGGATTTTCTGGACGCATTGTTGCCAAAATGAACTCCCTAGTCGATCCAGAAATTATCGCTACTTTATATGAAGCTTCCCGCGCCGGAGTGCTAATCGACTTAATTATTAGGGGTGTTTGTTGTTTGCGTCCAGGACTTAAAGACATTAGTGAAAACATTCGCATTATCAGCATCGTCGGTCGCTTTTTAGAACACTCTCGGATTTATTATTTTCATAACAATACCCAAGAGGAAATCTATATCGGTAGTGCCGACTGGATGCGCCGCAACCTAGATCGGCGAGTCGAAGTAATTACACCAATAAAAGACCCTGATATTGCCAAGGATTTACAAGAAATTATGGGAATTATGATTGCAGATAATCGCCAAGCTTGGGATTTACAAGCTGATGGCAACTACATTCAACGCCATCCCTATGATGATTCTCCAGAAGCTAATTCACAAAAAATTCTCATGAATATGGCATTACGCTCAACTGGTATAGCCTCAAACCTGATTGATTAAATAATTAGCTGGTTATACCTTGACAACTAGCTCAACTTAGTAAATTTTAGAAAACTTTAATTTTTTGAGAAGTTATCTAAGCTGCTTGTCATCGGTTCACACAAGTTATTCAACCATTGGATAGATTGAGTGCTGGTACTTGTTAACATAAGCTAGAGGAGTTATCCTAAATAAATTTGTCTTTCACCTCGATGTTAATGTTATCCTGTGAGCTTTCTACCTTGCGTGTTCTAGTAGTCGATGACCACGAACTGACTCGTTTAACCTTACAACTAGTTTTTTCTTGCCAGGAAAATATTCAAGTAGTAGGTTTAGCCAGTAATGGTGAAGAAGCTATAGAAATGGTTAAACGTTGCCATCCTGATGTAATTGTTCTAGATTTACAGATGCCGGTCATGGATGGCTGGAGTGCGTCTAGTCACATTAAAGCTCTATCTCCAAATACCCAAATCCTTGCTTACTCCTCAGTGGAAGACGTAAATTTTCAGGGAGCAAAGGCAATGTCTAGCTTTGATGACGTTTGCAAGAAAGATGTACCCACAAGCGAACTGATAGCCTTAGTTAGGCAATTAGGTCAGCGTTCAGGAAATGGTTCAGTTGCAGGATAAATTAATACAGCTACGTTGCTTCGCCAACTCAGGCTTAGTCCAATTTTGGGGGTTTAAAGACACGATAGGACTAAAAAGCGTCGGTAGAACCGGAAATTTATGGTTAGACCGACGCAATTTTTGGTAATCTCTACTCTACCGGAATAGTGCGTTTAAATTCATCAATTAATTCATCCAGTTCTTCCAAAGCCTGATTTACGTCAACTCTCAAAGTTCCCAGGTTCGGTTGCTCTAGTAAGCCTAACAGGTAATCGCGTTTACTTTTAACTGCGACAATCCGTTCTTTTATAGTCTGTAAATCCATTATTTTTTCCTATTTTTAACTACCTTTAAGTTTTAAGTTAACTTAAAATCAAACATTCTGGGGCACTAAGTAGGTAAACCTAATTAAACATCACATCAAATGTTCAGCAGTATAGATATAGCGGTTCTCGGTTGAGTGAGATACACCCGTAGGGGCACGGCACTTGGTCTTTACTGTCAATACGTAAGTCTTAACTAATCCTCTTCCCTAATTTGTTACTAATAGCCGATGATAATAAGACTGATACCTTTTTGCAAAATTGCTGCTACAGGTACGTTGGTAGTGGCTTACAGCATTATGTCACTACAACCAATTCATTTGTTGCCAAAGTTTTGGGAAATTGTATTAAGGGTATTCAAAACTGATATTAATTTAAGCTCATGCTAGGTAAAATCTCTTTGGGAACACTCGGTTTAACTGTCGGCGGCATATTAACCATCATTGGTTTCGTCGCCTATGCTGGCAATAATGCCACACTCAATCTTGTCGGATTTTTTTACGGGATTCCTCTATTGTTGGGAGGGCTGGCGCTGAAAGCTAATGAACTCAAGCCAGTACCCTTTACCCAAACTACATCACCGTCAGCATTGATATTGCGACAACAGCAAGCAACTGATACTCAAAATAAAATTCGCAAAGACATCACCCGATATTGTTATGGTCAAGATGCTCATCTAGATACAACCCTTTCTTTTCTAGGTTTAAGTCCCACTGACGAGGAACGGCCAACAGTTACAGGGTTGCGAGAAGTAGAAGTTAATGGCAACTATGCCTTAATTTTAGAATTTGATTCACCGCTAATACCAGTTGATGTATGGCAAAAAAAGCAGGAAAAAATGACCAATTATTTTGGCCCCGGATTGGAGATTCAAATAAGGCAGCCATGTGAAAATACAATTGAGCTAGCGCTGATTAATACTCCAAAAGAGTCCCTAGTCACTAGTCAATAGTCAAAAAATCTTTTTTACTGTAGCTAACCTAGCTTCAAGAGCATAATTACGATGCTTTCATGAATACCCCAATAACAAGAATTCATCGAAACATAATTAGTTCGGGTAATCTGAAAAATATCTGAATTGTATAATCAAATTAAATCAAATTTTTGCAGGGTGGGCAGGTTCAAATGAGCGCTCACGCCGAAGTATTACCTGCCCTAATTGTGCAATTTCAATGTTGAATATCTTAATGCTAGCTAATCATTTTTTATAATGTTTCCATAAGCTTTTTTCACCCAATACCCTCTAGGTGGCTTGTCTATTCCATAGCTTTACACCATTTTTCTACAGCCTTATCAGACACACCAAAATCTCTACCAATTTGTGCTGTTGGTTTTTCCCACACCAGTTTTTCTAGTTCTTCTTTTAATGGTCTTTCTACTTTTCTGGTATGAATTCTAGAGCCTGGGTTAATTTTTCTGGTTGTTAAATCAACGCAAAACTCCTTATAGGTTCGCTTAGATGCTGTTTCAGGTAAGTCTATAAAATCTTCCCACCAGTAAAACAGTGTAGCTGAATTAGGTATCTGAGTAGTTATGTAGCAACCATTAAACTTAATTTATGGATAAACAACTTTATCTATATCAGGCAGATAAACAGCATAAAAGTCAAAGTCATTTACTTTGTACTTCTTCTGATGAGTACTATTTTTATCTACCCAAATAGTTTTATTGACTACTCTATTATCTCCCGCGTATTTAGCTTGTATTTTGTAAAATTTATCGTCTTTGTAGGCAACAAAATCAAAAGGTAAATGCTCACAAACAAATGGTGTGAGGACTAAATACCCTTTAAGGGTTAAATCAGCGATCGCTCTTGTAGCAGCAATATCGCCTTTATTCTTGGTATGATGCAGCAATAACGAACCCTCAAACGGAGAAATCATCATATCACTTTACACCGCTTGAGGGTTCATATTGAGTTAAAACGAGCGCGGCAGGGTTCGAACCTGCGACCGATTGCTTAGAAGGCAATTGCTCTATCCACTGAGCTACGCGCCCAAAACAAAATTATGGCTCCCAAAGGAGTCATCTAAACTATTATATCTTTTCTGCGTATCAAGAAGCAATCAAAAATTGCAGATTTCCTACTAACAAGGCTAAGATGCTAGTCGCTAGCTAGTCAATTTACACTAAAAACGAAACAGATGGGGTACTGGTTTAGATATATTCAGTTGTCAAGGGGTTATTTGCCTGTTAACACTACCGTCCTGTGGGCGACTACCTTCGGGAAGGATCTGGCGATCGCTAGGCCGATTTTCACAGTAAGCTAGGTAATTTCAGCCTTGGCGATACTGCCAAATGCCATTATATATTCCATATTAAGAGTGCCCCTGTGAGGAGTTATTTGCTAGTGCCATGTTTATTCTCAAACGGCAGGATGTTGAAATATCAAGCATTCAGCACCCAAAAAAGGATCAGCAGGTGCCGATCCTCAATTATCAAGGGCAGACTTTTCGTTTGATTAGTGTTTTCAAAGCTAGTCAAGAAGAAGAGGCTAGAGCCTTATGGAGAGAATTAACGGATAACCGGGGTAAAGCCTGTGTTTTACTAGAGGAACCAGAACGCTTTAGCGTCTGGGGTAAAATCCGTTTAGAGCAGCTAAATGGTGACACAGGTGGTCATGGCAAAACGGCGATTTTAATCCAAGCCAGTATTTTGCTATTGCAAGGTGTTTCTATCGATATTGAAGAATTTTTGGGTGCTAGGCAAGCTGCATTATTTGAAAAAGATATTGCGGAGGTATTAAAGCAGAAACAATTTCCTCAAGCATCTTCCCTAGAAGCAGTTAAATATTTGGTGTCCACTACTCCTTTGCCGACCGCCAAAATACCTGATTGGCAAGAAAATCATGTAGTTATCTTGTTACAAGAACTGCATCGATTAGGAAAAGCTTATTTTGGCAACGCCAATTTTACCAAACAAGTGATTTATAAGCTAGAAGATATGCCAGAAGGTGAGCGATCGCTATTTATCAACTGGCTAAATCAATCGCCACTGGGTAAACTGTGGCAGTAGCATGGAAAATTTTAACAAAATTCCGGCCACTGGCACTTGCTTTTTGTGTGCGATTGTGTATTATTTGGCAGACATACTGCTAAATATACAGTTATTTAACTCAAAATACTGCCAGAGTGCATCTACATAAGTCTTGTCCTATGAATAACTCTTACGCGAATTCGTTCCTTTCTAAATCCATTTTCAACACTCAGAACATTGTCTTAGCTAATATTGGCTGGGGCGTACTAGCACTGCTATACTTTTTGTTGTTTAGTGCCAAAGTTCCCGGAACCGATGGCATAGAAACCCGGGCCGAGTGGTATGTGATTGGCACAAATATTTTTGAAGCTTTAGCTTATTTGGGTGCTAGTATCTTATGCTTGAGGAACTGGCTGAGTCCACAAATCGTCAGTGGGCGAAATGTTTGGCTCTTGATTGGCTTGGGTATGCTTTCCTATTTCGTTGGGGGGATAATTTTTGGATATACCGAAATAGTTTTAAAAGATGAACCAGATGTGTCTGTAGGCGATATATTTTTTGTACTGACTTATCTATTACTTGGCGCAGGCATGATTTTAGCTGTGGCTTCCAGGCGAATCAATCTGGAAAAATGGCAATGGCTAATTGTGTTAGCAATTGCAGTGTTCGGGAGTTTGTTGGCATGGTGGATTTCTATGCAACAGGAAACACCCTCAGAATTGCTAGTCGCTATTTTGAATTGGTTTTATGTAGTTAGCGATGTAGTTCTGTTAATTATTGCTACCACTCTGCTATTAGCCTTTTGGGGGGGAAGAGTTTCCCAGTCTTGGCGAATGATTGCAGCAGCGGCCTTTTCGCTTTACATTGCAGATATGTGGTTTAAATACGCCCAAGGCCCTAACTATCAAAGTGGGGAAGTATTAGAAGTATTTTGGGTGTTTAGTGGAGTGTTATTTGGTATGGGCGCTGTCTTAGAATATGACGCATCACTAAGACGAACGCGGCGTACCACCGGACGTAAACGAGCTTAGTAAAGATTTTTGGTATCTACCGTGAGAAAACTAACAGACTCTGACAAGCAAGAAATTCTTAAGTTATATCGAGAGACTGCCGAAACAACCTCAACTTTGGCAGAACGCTATGGTGTGAGTAACTCGACAATAAGTCGCCTACTCAAAAGCACTTTGCCAGAGGATGAGTATGAATATTTAGTCTCTTTAAAACGGGCTGCGAGAACTCCTGAAGGCAGGGCGCAGGTAAGCTACGAGCAGTTACCTCTGCTGACTCAACCGGAACCGGAACCGGAGATAGAAGTTCCACCCATCGAGAGCCAACCCTTAGAAGTGCCAAAGGTTGAGCCACTGCCACGTCGGGTAATTCGTGTAGAGCAAGAACTGTACTCAGAAGAAACAGCAGAGTCACTTGCTGCTAGTAGACGGGTGCGCCGTCGTCCGTCGGCGGCGGAAAAACCCAAGCTCCGAGTCACAGAGAAACTAGAAACTCCAGAGCAGAAGCCGCCGGAAATAGTCAGCATCTCAATTCCACCGCTAAAGGATAAACATCCAGGAGCGGCTGTCATCGCGCAGATGCTAGGCGAAGATTTGCTAGACGAATCTGAGGATTTGGACGATTTAGATGATGATGATTTAGATGATGACGATTTTGAGGAAGAAGACTTTGATGACGATGACCTAGATGATGAAAGGCCGTTAGTCACAAAAAGAAGACCAGGTGAAGCATCAGTTCAAGTTTTACCTCTGTCAATAGCCAATTTGCCGAAAACTTGCTATTTGGTAATTGACCGTTCTTCAGAATTAATTACCCGACCCCTGAAGGACTTTGGTGATTTAGGGCAAATTCCCAGTCTGGAAACCCAGCAAAGGACTCTACCGGTGTTTGATAATCATCGCGTTGCCAAGCGCTTTTCTACCAAACGCGATCGCGTGATTAAAGTTCCTGATAGTAAAATGCTCCATAAGGCTCGGACTCATCTCCAAGCTAAGGGCATTACACGACTGTTGATTGATGGTCAGGTTTATTCTTTGTCTATGGTTTAAGAACATGGGGCATTGGGCATTGGGCATTGGGCATTGGTTATTCTCCTTGAGTCCCCAGTCCCCAGTCCCCAGTCCCCAGTCCCCAGTCCCCAGTCCCCAGTCCCCAGTCCCCAGTCTCTTCAACTGTAAACAGCCCTTGTAAAACGCTCTGCCAAATAAATAATGTCCTGTCTACGGGCAATTTGGTTCATCCATTTTTGAGGAATATTTTCCACCCCGTAATAAATTCCCGCTAACCCACCAGTGACAGCAGCAGTAGTATCGGTATCTCCGCCTAAGTTGACAGCTTTCAGCACCGCTTCCGAATAAGATGAGCTATTTAATAAACACCACAGGGACGATTCTAAGGTATCAATCACATAGCCACCAGAATTAATCTCTTCAACTGGTAACTTGGCAATCTCACCACTAAAAATTCTGCCAAAATGGGGCTTTTCTAACAAAAATTCTCGGACAGAATATATTGTTTGGATATCTTGTAATGCTTGTAGATAAGCTGTTTGGGGGTTAGCACCTTCTAAGAGCGCCACTGCAATACTAATATAAATGCCACAGGCCATTTGCGATCGCGGATGAGCATGGGTAATCGCTGAAACATCATGTACCCGCGCCAGCAATTCGCCTAAAGTCAAGTTTCGGTGACAATAAGCCATTGGCAAGATTCTCATCAACGAACCATTGCCATTAGTATTTTCAACCTTACCGCCCGCCTGATGGGGAACAACTCCCTGTTTCAGGCGCATAATTGCTGTGTGAGTAGTTTGACCAATATCAAATACATCGCCACGGGGAGTCCAGTAAGCCTCCTTGTACCAGCGCCAGAAGGAATTGGCTATGGCATCCAACGAATACCCCCGACAAAGGCATTCCGCCAAGCAAAAGCTTAAGGAACTATCATCTGACCAAGTTCCTGGTGGTTGATTCCATGTGCCATAACCCTGCATCGTTGTCACTGGAGATTTTACTCGTTCAGCACGGCTAGTAAACTCCACTGGCACACCCAACGCATCACCGACACATAAACCCATCAAACCAGACAACGTTTTTGTACCGGTTAGCATTATTCAATCTCCACGATAACTGCTCAAAATTAACTTTATAGATTCCCTCTATAGCTTGTTGCAACAGATGCTACAGCCGAGTTTTCATCCTCTGTGAAAAGCTCGTCAACAAATTGTTAATTGAGTATTTTATTTCCACTATTCCGATATAGTTTTAGTTCCAAATATTGTGCCAGTTTTAAAAGCGTCTATTTTTGGAACAAAGAACCGAGATAAAAAGACATTAAATCTAATTATAACAGCTTATTTATGATTCTTAAGGATAGTTAACCTACTAATCTTATGCATCAACAGCAACATCCATTTGATAAAATCATGGGAAAAATTTGGAACATTCTCATCCGATTTTCGATAGCGATACAGGAAAATCTGGACGTGATTCTTTAAGAATCAAAGTGAATGGAAACTATCTAAAAATTGCTGCTTTTTTATTTCGTAGTAATTGCCTCGCTTGTGCCGAGTGAATTGAATCTAACGGTCTTTTTTCTGAATCAATTAAGAATACTTTGGACATAAGTCCTCCTTGCAGGTAAAGTTAGCTTCGCCAAAGTTATCGGTCGGTACTATCCAAATTACACTTCCTTAACCCTGTTACAGATGTTAAACAATTTGGTTTTAGAGCAGGGAACTAGCTACGCATTCCCCGGTAAATCTTTAACTCTTGCCGATAACGTAGTCAATTAAAACTTAGGCTGGTCAGATTAGGGCAATTTCTGCGCCCCTGCCTTTAGGTATGGGGGTTTCTGACTCTATACTTTATTTAAGTACTCAGGACTTAGCACTAAAAACTCACTACTTGCAAAAGCTGGTTTTGTTAAGTGTTACATCACTGACAAAGCCGGCTTTTGCCGTGGTAAAATTAAACTATTCCTCATTATTCCGGCCGGATTACCGGGGATAAAGTAGCCGAAAGGTGCTGAGTCGGTGTCTACGTAATGCTTTATTGAGAATACTATACAAGTCTAATGGTTAAATCTGCTCCTTCCCCAATCGCTAGCCGTAAGCCTTCCAAAGTAGAAGTAATCAAGGAAAACAGTAATTTTTTGCGTGAACCTGTAGCAACTGAGATCCTTCAAGATACTACCCATTTTACCGAAAATGCGGTGCAGCTTTTGAAGTTTCACGGTTCTTATCAGCAAGATAACCGCGACAACCGCACCAAGGGACAGGAAAAAGATTACCAGTTTATGCTGCGGACAAAAAATCCTGGTGGTTTAGTACCGCCGCAGCTATATCTGGCTTTAGATAAAATCGCTGATGAGTATGGCAACCACACCTTACGAGCAACTACCCGTCAAGGTTTCCAACTGCACGGTATTTTAAAGAAGAATCTGAAATCATCAATTGCCACGATTGTCAATAACTTGGGTTCGACTTTGGGAGCTTGCGGTGACATCAACCGCAACGTGATGGCACCACCAGCTCCTTTTAAGAATCGCCCAGAGTATCAGTATGCTTGGGAGTATGCCCAGAATATTGCTGATTTGCTCTCAGCGCAGACAGGCGCTTATTACGAAATTTGGCTAGATGGGGAAAAGGCAATTAGTGTTGAGGAGAACCCAGAGGTCAAAGCAGCACGACAGCGTAATGGGAATGGCACAATTATTCATGACAATGAAGAACCAATTTATGGCACGTACTATATGCCCCGCAAGTTCAAAATTTGCGTGACGGTGCCAGGGGATAATTCGGTAGATTTGTATTCCCAAGACCTGACTTTGGTAGTAATTACCAATAAGAAGAAACAATTAGAAGGATTTAATATTTTTGCTGGTGGTGGCTTAGGGCGAACACATGGTAAAGAAGAAACTTTCGCTAGGTTAGCAGACCCTATTGGTTATGTAGCGAAAGATGACGTTTACAACGTAGTGAAAGCGATTGTTGCTACTCAGAGAGATTATGGCGATCGCACCGATCGTCGTCACGCCAGATTAAAATATCTAATCAACGATTGGGGTGTAGATAAATTCCGTACCCAAGTTGAAGAATACTTTGGTAAACCCCTCGAAGCCTTCAAACCATTACCAGAGTTTAAATTTCACGACTTCCTCGGCTGGAATGAACAAGGTGATGGCAAGCTATTCTTAGGAATTTCCATTGACAATGGTCGAATTAAGGATGAAGGTTCGTTTCAACTGAAAACCGCCTTGCGGGAAATTGTTGAGCAGTTCAACTTACCCATCCGCCTCACATCCAACCACAACCTGATTTTTTACGATATCGAACCAGATAGCAAGGAAGCCATTCAAGATATTCTCAGCCGTCACGGTGTCGGAGATGACCCTAGTAAAATCGAACCTTTAGTGCGGTATGCAATGGCTTGTCCGGCTTTGCCCACTTGCGGCTTGGCAATCACCGAATCAGAACGGGCAATACCAGGTATTTTGGAGCGAATTCGCGCTCTATTGAATAAATTAGCTTTACAAAAAGAGCATTTTGTGGTAAGGATGACAGGATGTCCTAACGGCTGCGCTCGTCCCTACTTGGCAGAATTGGCTTTTGTGGGTAGCGCTCCAGAATCTTACCAATTATGGTTAGGGGGTTCGCCAAATCAGACTCGATTGGCACAACCTTATACAGAAAAACTGCACCATAATGACTTGGAAAGCTTCTTAGAGCCGATTTTTGTTTACTTTAAGAAATCTCGGAAATCTAAGGAAAGCTTCGGTGATTTTTGCGATCGCGTTGGTTTTGATGCCATCCGCGAATTTAGCGCCACCTACGAACCCCAAGCAGCCAATGGTGCAAACAAATCGCGCCACAGGGTGAATTTGAAAGAAGAGGTTTATAGCAAGTTGAAGGAAGTGGCGCAAAGCGAAGGTAAGCCGATGACTCAGTTAGTGACTGAAGCGTTAGAGGTTTACTTTCAGAATCTTTCGTAAGCCGAAAAATTGAAGATAATAAAACTACAGATAGACACAGATGGATTTATCTGTGTCTATCTTGTGTAAATCCTAATGCAGTTAGGTAACACATCCACAGGAAAACGGAACTATGGTAACAACAGCAAAATTTGCAGAAACTAGGGATGTGCTGCAAAACATCAGCTGGCAGACATTCAAAGCTATGCTGGCAGATATGGGATCTGAGCGAAATAAAAGGCTAGCTTATGACAACGGAATAGTAGAAATTATCACCCCGTTAATGGCACACGAAAATTCAAACCGTCTAATTGAAGGTTTTGTTCTTGTGCTGTGTGAAGAATTTGGTTTAGAAGTTAAAAGCGCTGGCTCGTTGACTATGACGCGAGATGATTTAGAACGAGGAGCCGAGCCGGATAGTAGCTACTATATTCAAAATGAATTGTTAGTCCGCAACAAAGAAAATATTGACCTGAGTACAGATCCACCACCAGATTTGGTACTGGAAGTAGAATATTCCAGATCGAAGATAGACAAGTTGGATCTTTATGCTTCAATGAGAGTTCCAGAATTCTGGCGGTATAACGGAAACGTGTTGCGCGTTTACACTCTCAATGGTGAGGAATATTCGCAGAGCGATCGCAGTCCCACTTTTGCGCCTGTGTTTGTGACGGAGATTCCCCGATTTATCCAAGAAAGCAAGAAAATGGGACAAATTGCAGCAACTCGTGCTTTCCGTACTTGGGTTAGACAGCAGATATCTACAGCAGAGCAATAGTTTATTAAGAAAAATGTCTCAACTGCAAAGAATTGCGATCGCACCCTCCCAATTCCAACAAGGGCAAATTTTGCTCACCAAAGAACAGCAACATTATTTAGGGCGGGTGTTGCGCTTGCGTGAAGGCGATCGCTTTATTGCAATGGATGGTAAGGGAAAATGGTGGTTAGCGCAGCTAGCAGGGGAACAAGCAGAGGTTTTAGAACCGCTTTTGGTAGAAACAGAATTACCTGTATCAATTACGCTGATGGTGGCGTTACCTAAAGGCAATGGATTTGATGAAGTGGTGCGGTGTTGTACAGAGTTGGGAGTAACTTGTATTGCACCAGTATTGAGCGATCGCACCTTACTTCATCCTAGTCCTCAAAAGCTCGAACGTTGGCGGCGCATCGCTGCGGAAGCCGCCGAACAATCAGAGCGCTCTTTTGTACCAACAATTTTAGAACCTGTTGCTTTTAATACGGGTCTGTCATTAGTGATTGGTCATCTGTCATTTGTAAACAGCCAGCAATATATCTGTGAAGCGCGTGGTGAGTTTCCCCATTTAAAAGATTGCTTACAGCACAAAGGACAAGAAACGATTGTTATTGCTACTGGGCCAGAGGGAGGATGGACAACACAAGAAATTGAGAATGCGATCGCATCTGGATTTCAACCTGTTTCCCTTGGTCGCCGCATCCTGAGAGCAGTTACAGCCCCAGTAGTAGCATTATCCTTGATTACCGCAAGTTGTGAAGTATAAATGATTTATAGCTCACGCAAAAGTAATTTTGCGCGAGACATCACTCCACCATGTATTTAAAGTAAGTGATGATTGAGCAAGTTGCGATCGCCTTTGACCATAAAGATTATCAAACAGCTGCTAAATTACTCAAACAGCTGCTAGTAGAATCGCCAGACAATCCTTGGGTGCAGTTTTATCATGGTCGGTTGCATGAAGTATCTAGAAAATATCAGGATGCAGAAAAAGTTTATCGGCAACTGCTGCGAAATACAACAAATACCAAAATAGTGAGCCTAGCACGTCAAGGTTTGCAACGATTACAAGAAATTGAGCTTGAAGAAAGACAAAGAGCCATTTCCCAAGCAAAATCTGAACCGAATAATACCGAAATCGGCGTACTGGTTTTAGAGCCACTCAGTAATGAACTCAAAACAGAAGCATCTCGAAAATTCGCCCAGATTATGCAGTTAGATCCCTACACCGCAAGGCTATTACTCCCAAGTCGTGGCTGGAGGTTGTATCGGACTGGACAAGTAGGAGAACTAAAATTTTATGGGAAACAGTTGCAGCAGGCTGGCATTCCTTGCTTTTGGGCAACAATAGCTCAAGTTCAGCAAATTCGAGTTTATCAAGTCAAACATTTCCAAGAATCTACCCCACAAGCTACTGTTGTTTGCCTTAATGACACAAATCAACTCGGTTCTCTCACCTTTGATTGGTCAGAAGTTACAGCCAAAGTAGTGGGACTATTGCCAATTTTTGAACAAGTTATAGATGTTGATGCCCGCCGTAAACTGGAATGGAAAACTCAAACACAAGACTATGCCCAGTTTTGTGATTTACACCTACCAGCTAGGCGTTGCATTCTCCGTTTTGATGATAACGGCTATGAATTCCAGCAAGGTTTAGAAATCATTCCTCAAGCTAGCCAAAATACAATCAGAATTAATTGGAATAGTTTATCGAGTTGGATTGATCGGCAATTACCTCAAGTTAAAATTTGGTCAGATTTCACGTCATTTGCAGATACAACATTAGATCAGACAGAAATGCTGAGTAATATCAAGTCTCATATTCATTTGTTTCGTAGGGAACAGAGTAACTGGGATTCAGCTTTTCATTTATATAGTGGACTGGTGCTTGTTAAATAATTGGGAATTGGGAATTGGGAATTATGTTACCTATTACCTACCTTAAGAAGTAAGCTCATAAATCAAATAAGAGTGCATCAAATCTATGAATATAGTAAGTGATAAAAATCAACAAGTAGGGGGTTTGTATGTTGAATCTCCTGAAGGAGAACAGCTAGTTTTTCCGCTCAAGCATACGGAAGTTCTAGCAAAAATTGCAGGTAACTTGTCACGAGTTGAGGTGATTCAAAGCTTTGAGAATCCCTTTATGGAGCCTTTAGAAGCAGTATATGTCTTTCCATTACCCGATGAGGCGGCGGTGGATGACATGGAAATCAAAATAGGCGAGCGCATCATCAAAGGTAATATAAAAAAACGTGAAGAAGCTGTAGCCATTTACGAAAAGGCAAAACAAGAAGGACGTACTGCCGGACTTCTAGAACAAGAACGAGACAACATCTTTACCCAATCTCTAGCTAACATCAAACCTGGCGAACAAATTGATGTCACAATTCGTTACACAGAAAGCTTAAAATTTGAGGCGGGAAACTACGAATTTGTTTTCCCGATGGTGGTGGGGCCAAGATATATTCCTGGAACGCTGATAGATGGTAGCGGTGACACAGATCGAGTTCCTGATGCTTCCCGCATTACACCACCTGTAGTCCCAGAAGGAATGCGAACCCGTCACAATATTAATGTCACAGTCGAAATTGATGCAGGTTTAGCAATTTCTGAAGTGCGTTCTCCTTCCCATCAATTAAAAATTGAACACTCAGGTGAAATTGTGCGGATTCAATTAGCCGGGGAAGATACAATTCCCAACAAAGATTTAATTCTCCGCTATCAAGTTTCTGGACAAGAAACTCAATCCACAGTATTAACTCAAACCGACGATCGCGGCGGACACTTTGCAATATATCTAATTCCAGCTTTGGAATATTCCTCTGATGAAATTGTTGCCAAAGATGTCGTATTTTTGGTGGATACTTCAGGTTCCCAATCTGGCGATCCGTTATGGAAGTGTCAGGAATTGATGCGGCGATTTATCAATGGGTTGAATCCCAACGATACTTTCACAATTATCGATTTTTCCGATACAGTCAGGCAGTTATCGCCAAAACCTCTACCGAATACAGCAGAAAATCGCGCCCAAGCGATCGCTTACATTAACAATTTACAAGCTGATAGCAGCACAGAAATGCTCAGTGGCATTCGTACAGCCATCAATTTCCCCACACCAGTCGGAAGATTACGCAGTGTTGTACTTCTCACTGATGGCTACATCGGCAACGAAAATGAGATTTTGGCAGAGGTACAACAGCACCTGAAACCAGGAAATCGCCTTTACAGTTTTGGTGTTGGTAGTTCAGTTAACCGTTTTTTACTGAATCGTATCGCCGAAATTGGCCGGGGAATATCTCAAATTATTCGTCATGATGAACCCACAGAAGAAGTTGCCGAAAAGTTTTACAGGCAAATTAACAACCCGGTACTCACAAATATTCAAATCTCTTGGCACGGTGTTACAGAATCGCCTGTAATTTACCCAGCCATAGCGCCTGATTTATTCAGCGAACAACCATTAGTGTTGTTTGGTCGCAAACAAGATAGAGTCGGCGGTAATCTGCAAGTCTCCGGTATCGCTGCGGGCGGTAAGTACTACGAAAAAAAGTTTAGCCTCAAATTTGAAGAAACAGGAAATATTGCTGTAGCGCAGTTATGGGGACGCGCTTGCATCAAGGATTTGATGAATCAAATGGTAAGTTTTGAAACTAAAGCTGGTGTAGAAGCAGTTACAAAAACAGCCTTAACTTATCAACTGCTTTCCCAATACACCGCTTTTGTGGCTGTCAGTGATGACGTGCGGGTTGAACCAGGAAGCGAATATTTATCTATGCAAGTACCAGTGGAAATGCCTGAAGCCGTTAGTTATAAAGGAGTCTTTGATAGTCGTGCGGGTGGTGGTTTTGCGCCTAAAATATCACTCTCAATGCCATCACCATCAGTTTCAGCAGAAGCTCCAGATTTTCTCCGCAAAAGGCGATCGCCACCATCTCCAGTAGCCAAAGAAGTCAAGTTCTCTTTGAGCTTTGATTCCGAGGAGATGGAACAAGATGAAATATCAGACGCAGCCATAAACCATCAGTTAGAGGTCATCAGCATTACAGGCTTGGAGCAAATAAGAATCGCCGATCTAACCCAACACTTGCAACAACTAAACTTGCCTTCCGGCTTCAGTGGTGAAATCGTCTTTGAGTTCACTGTCAACAAAGGTCGAGTCGGACAAGTACTTTTGGATGAAAAAACCTCGACCGTAAAAGATGCAGTTGTAGTGGAGAAAATTAAGCGATCGCTCCTAATTTGGAGAGTTCCTCCATCTACAACTGGCAAAGTTGTCTTAACCTTGCAGATTCACACTTAACTCATCAGTACTATAGAAACACTAAAGAGACGCAATTATCGCGTCTCTTTGACTTAACCAGGGGTTTTGATCTGACGTGCCATATCTAGGTAAGCACTCATATTCGCTCCTGGACGGCGACGGCCATTTGAGCTAGTAACCGAAGGAGAGAGATATTTAGGTGCAAAGGTTGTTTCTTTTGGCTCCTCTTTGAGGACTTTGGCTGCTGCGGCTTTTGCCTTTTTGCCAGGTTCAACTCTAAGACCCTCAGCAGTCTGCACTAGCGTAACATCAGCTGGTTTGGGATTTTTAGCTGATTTTGCCTTACCCTTCTGTGCGGCGGTTTTTGTTCCGTTCAACGAATCTGGCTTGGATTGAGTTGGTGCTTCTGATGTAATTGCTGCCGTTACTTTCTTCGCATTCGATGTAACTGTCTCTGCTACTTTCTTCGCGTTCGATGCTACTTCTTTAGCAGCATCTTTGGCAGCATCTTTAGCTTCATCCAATTCTAAGAAGTAGCCGTTGCTTTTTTTCTTCCCTGGTAACAGCCCAGTTATGAAACCCAGAATACCTGAAAATAACTTTTTGATAAAATCCATTACAATTACTCCTGCCTGTTATATTTTGGAACTCGACCGTAATTGTTAAAAATTACGAAAAAATGTAACATTTTCTGCTTTGCGTCACCTCATTCTGGTGACAACCCTTATAGGTTTGTCCTTAATCAACATTGTAGTAAAACTATAGGGCAAATGTTCTTTACACAAGCACTTGCAACCTGTATACACCGAGAACTAATTATTAAATTTTACTGTAACTAAGAGCAAGATTCTGAAAGCAAGCTTTATAAAAATTAATACTTCATCGTTTAAAAATTATTGATTGGAGAAAAAGCCAGCAGTTTACTTTTAACCAGTGGGAGCAGTGTCATAGACTGTTGGCAGATAGCAAGAGTACTCAGTTACATTTAGTACAGACTTAATTCCGCCAGATTTGAGAGATGAATACTAAAAATCAGCAGCGCAATGCCGTGTTATTAGTACATGGCATTGATGATACGGGGTTAGTTTTCTATAAAATGGCAGCGCACTTAAGATTACAGGGTTGGTCTGTATATTCCCTGGATTTGGTTCCTAATAATGGTGATGTGGGTCTTGATGAATTGGCAAAGCAGGTAGCCGATTATGTTACAGCCACCTTTGCACCAGAACAACACTTAGATTTAGTAGCCTTTAGCATGGGAGGAATTGTCAGCCGTTACTATATCCAGCGACTGGGAGGAATTAACCGCGTACAAAGGTTTATCACCATCTCTTCACCCCATTATGGAACTGTGGTTGCTTATGGTTCCCAGCGTCCTGGTTGCATACAAATGCGCCCCGACAGCATTTTTCTCAAAGATTTAAACTCGGATGCAACAATATTGGAGCAGCTAGATTTTACATCTATCTGGACACCTTATGATTTGATGATTGTCCCAGCCAATAGTTCACAAATGCCCGTAGGTATCGAAGTAATAGTACCTGTCGCCCTACACCCTTGGATGCTAACAGACTCCAGGAGTTTAGCAGCAGTAAAAGCAGCTTTAAAAAACCCTATCAAGCTACCCTTCTTTAAAAAAGTATCCAGTTAGTAACCATTATTCATCTTTAAATTACGAATTACTTAAGTCCTATCCCCAATTTGCGTATGTTCGTAACTCCCAAAAATCGCCTCTGGGTGACGATAATACTTGAACTCCATAAGGTTATAAAAGGGATCTTCTAAAAAGAAAGTACGATGCTCAAGAGGAGAACCGACAAAGCGATTTTTGGTTTCTTCATGAAAAAGTAGCTGTTGTTGTTGTGCCTTTTCTAGTAAGTCTTGCCAGTCACGCTCTTGGGTAAAAATTAGCCCAAAGTGTCTGGGATAGATACTCTTTTGCGGTATCAAGGGTTCTTTTGTGACGTGAGCTACTAATTGATGACCATACAGATTGAGAATTAGCGCGTGATGGTTTTCACGGCCAGGAATGCAGCCCAAGCCATCAACGTAATATGCTTTTGTTTGGGTAATGTCAGTCACAGGGAAAGCAAGATGGAATAAAGTTTGGCTCATAGCTTGTGGAAAAAATATTAGTTGTTGATGCTGTCTACAATTGATTCTGTTAAGTTTTGATTGTAGTCAAGTTGAACACAGTTTTAATTGACAATAACTTATATTATTTATCTTTATAACTAAAACAAGGAACTGAGTACAACTTCAGTCACTGCACCTTGTAGCTAAGGACTTCGCCCTACATTTAGATAATTTACACTCAATTTTTCAGGTGACTCCTTTCTATCGTGCAGGTATACTAATTTATGTTTGTATGGACACACACTCAGGAACATAGATTTAATAGCTTACAACTTTATTATGGATGCTATGTTGGCAACTTAATGCACCATCCATAATGAAATTCTTGGGATCTGTTACTCGAAGAGTTTAGCCAACTAAACAAAAGTTTTGCATTTTGTTTAATCCACGTTCTTGAGTCAATATTGCAGTGTATATGTAAGGCGTTGTTTGTAATTCTATACTCAGCTTTCAGGGTGATGCAGATGCAATTTAGTTAAAAATACAAACATATTACTTTAGCTGAAGAAGTTTCAGAAATTAAGCACTAAGCATGACAAATTCGTTATTCTGTTGATGTTCAGACAAAATTACTCATGATTAATTGCTGATGTCATCTTTAATTTATTCTGTTAATCCCTGGTTGGTAGCAGTAGTCTTAAACACAATTCTATTGGGTTTAGCTTGGATTGCTCCGAAAAAGCTGCTCACCCCTGCTGGATCGTTCCATGCGTGGTTTCTGGCTATCCTAATTTGGGTAACTTTAGGCTGGCAAGGATATGCAGTAGTAATGTTCTATTTTCTGGTTGGTTCTGGCGTTACCCGCATCGGGATGGCACAGAAAGAGGCTGAAGGAATTGCTGAAAAACGTTCTGGGGCAAGGGGGCCAGAGAATGTCTGGGGTTCCGCTTTGACTGGGGCGCTGTGTGCCTTGGGAGTAGGGATAATAAATTCGGGATTTCTTGTACTTAGTCCTCAATCTCTAGTCCCTAATCCCCAGTCCCTATTATTACTAGGCTATGTAGCGAGTTTCAGTACCAAGCTGGCTGATACTACTGCTAGCGAAGTTGGTAAAGCTTATGGTAAAAGCACTTTTTTAATTACCACACTCAAACCAGTGCCTCGCGGTACAGAAGGAGCGGTAAGCTTGGAGGGAACTTTAGCTGGGATTGTGGCTTCTATTGCGATCGCATTTGTTGGTTGGGCAGTTGGTTTAATCGATCTATTAGGAGTCGCTTGGTGTGTACTGGCAGCATTTATTGCCACTAACTTAGAAAGTGTAATAGGAGCAACACTGCAATCTAAGTATAATTGGCTGACCAATGAAGTAGTAAATATTTTTAATACATTAATCGGTGCGATCGCAGCTGTGCTACTTTCCTGGACATGGGTAAATATCATTAAGTAGATTGGGCATTGGGCAAAACAGTTCCTCTTTTTAGTTAGCGGTAGCGGGGCAGTAGTAGAAAAGAAGTAAAAGCAATCTGCTTTACTACTACACCAGCATCTGATATTTAAAATCCTGTTTTGCCCCCGCTAGAGTGTAAACATAATCATGGGAAATTATTGTATATTTACTAGCTATATAATTTTTTGACCATTGGATGTAATTAGTTCATCGAATCTTTATCATTTTCGACAATTAGTGACCAAATAATTCCTATGTGATTTAATTTAAAAGTCCTATAAGCATTTAACCATTTTCACATAATTAATTCATGGAATCTTTATCATTTTTGACAATTAATGACCAAATAATTTCTATTGAGGAAGCTGTAAAGTACCTGCAAGCCTCTGGAAAATTGGGGCAGTTCATTGGGGATATTCTCCGTCAGCACGTAATTGAGGAAGAAATCCGAACACGAGACGATATTGAAATTGGTACAGCAATAACCGAACAGTCCATTATTGACTTTAGACTAAAAAATCAACTTACTGACCCCCAAAGTTTTCAAGAATGGTTAAAGACTAATAACACAGATTACGCTACCTTTCACACATCGGTGACTTTTGGGTACAAGTTAGAAAAGCTGAAAGCCGTAGTCACACAAGGAAAAATCCAAGAATATTTTATTGAACGTAAAATCTTTTTGGATCGGGTAGTACTTTCTCGGATAGTTGTTGATAATCGAGAATTGGCAGATGAATTACAAACCCAAATTGAAGAAGGAGGTAGTTTTGAGCAACTAGCTAAAGAGTATTCACTTTCAGATGACCGAATTATGAACGGCATGATGGGAATAGTCAGCCGAGGAAATATGCCGGATATATTACGGGCAGCTATTGATGTGGCGAGTCCTGGACAATTAATAGGACCAATAGAAATCGTTGGCAAAGACTCTCCCCAAAGAGAAGTACCTTATGGTTTGTTTCGAGTAGAACAATTTCTGCCAGCGTCTTTAGAAGATACTCAACTAAATCTTGCACTACAAAATGAGTTATTTGAGAAATGGCTAGCAGAGAAAATTCAAAAACTGACAGTCAAGTTACAAGTGAGTTAAAAATTCTGGATAATGAATCTTTACGATTAAAAGTGCTAGCTTCTTTGCCTTGGAGTCAGCCACCACTATGCTGGCTAACTCCCGAACAAAAATCTCAATTGGAAAATGAGTGCCAAACTCGTCAATATCGTTTGGGAGAAAAAATTTGGTCAAACGATGTTGGGCGTTACCAATTCTTAATTGTGGCTGGAAAAGTTCGCTTACGCGAAGAGGGCATTGGTAAACCAATAGCCGCCCTAGATATGGGAGATTGGTTTGGTGATTTACAAAAGCTGTCTGCGGATTTTAAAGCTGTAGCTGCTAGCAAAGAAGTAGTGGTAGTCTATTGGGATTCAGCCCTGTGGACAGAATTTTCTAACCCACAAATTCAAGAATTTTGGCAAGTGTTACCAGTGGGTATAGAGGGAGAAAGGGAGGCATTTTCCTTCTCTTCCACTCGTTCACTAGCGCCAACCTCAGAGGGGACTTCCAGCCCTCACAGCATTCAACCGCAAAGAAGACTCCCAGCCGCCAATTTAATCGTCTCAAACTATCCGTTTGTTGCTAACTGGAACACTGCTGCTGCTTGTTTAACAATGGTGGCACAACAACTAGAAAATTCTGTGCAACTGGAATGGGTACAGCGTCAACTCAGAGGACAGCATCCAAAACAAGTTGTAGAAGCAGGAGAAAAGCTAGGGTTAGTATTGCGGCGCTTACAAGTGAGTTGGGGAGAGTTGCGACAGTTGTCATTTCCAGCTTTACTATTGTGGAATTCTGACTCACCCCAGAGTCCATCTTGGGTGGTAGCTTATAGAGTTAAAGGCGATCGCTTAATTATCGCTAACCCTCTAAATCCCGATCGCATTTGTGAAAGCTTATCGCAGTCTATAGTTGAGGCATCTTGGGATGGGCGATTGTGGCAAGTAGAACTCATATCCCAGCAAGAAAAGTTTAACCTCAGTTGGTTCACTCCAGCAGTTTGGAAGTATAAGGGATTGCTAACAGAGGTATTATTAGCATCTTTTACCTTACAGCTTTTGGGGTTAACAACACCGCTAATTACCCAAGTCGTCATTGATAAAGTGATGGTGCAAGGGAGTTTGCCGACTCTTGATGTTATGGCGATCGCACTTTTATGCGTAGCCATATTTGAGTCCGTACTTGGCATCCTGCGCCTATTCATCTTTACCCATACAGCCCGTCGTCTAGATTTAAGTTTATCAGCACAGCTATTTCGCCATCTGATGCGGCTGCCTTTGGCTTATTTTGAGTCGCGGCGCGTCGGCGATACAATAGCACGAGTTCAAGAACTCGAACAAATTCGTCAGTTTCTCACAGGTACAGCATTAACTGTGATTCTAGATAGCATCTTTGCTGTGGTCTATCTAGCATTGATGTTTTACTATAATATTCCGCTTACCTTTGTGGCTTTAGCAGTATTGCCACTATTTGCGACTTTGACGATAGTTGCAACACCAATTCTGCGTAACTGGCTCAACGAAACCTTTAACCGGAGTGCTGATAGTCAATCGTTTCTAGTAGAGATAATCACAGGGATTCATTCAGTTAAAGCCCATGCAGCAGAACCAGTCGCCCGCGATCGCTGGGAAGGCTTATTTGCTCGCTTCATCCGCACAGGTTTTAAAGCCTCTACTACTTCCAATATCAGCAGCAATATCGGTGACTTCCTTACCAATTTTTCCACCATGCTGATTCTCTGGTTTGGAGCCAAATTAGTCATCGAACAAAAGCTCACAATTGGACAGCTAATTGCCTTTCAAATGCTATCTGGTAGAGTCACAGGGCCACTTTTGCGCTTAGTACAGTTATGGCAAACCCTCCAACAAGTGCTACTTTCTGTAGATCGCATTGGTGATATTCTCAATGTCTCCCCAGAAGCTGAACTAGGAACCGGTCTAGTTTTACCACCCCTAAAAGGACAAGTCACCTTCGAGCAAGTCTTTTTCCGCTACCGCCCGAACTTTGAAGCAATTCTGCGCGGAATATCTTTCAATGCCGAACCAGGGCAATTTGTTGGCATTGTCGGACGCAGTGGTTCTGGTAAAAGTACCCTTTCTAAGCTATTGCAACGCCTCTATCAAATTGAATCAGGACGCATCCTTATTGATGGTTTTGATATTAAAAGTGCTGATTTAGCCTCACTGCGGCAACAAGTTAGTGTAGTTCTCCAAGAAGACTTTTTATTCAACGGTTCCGTTTTGGAAAATATCACTCTCGGTAGTCCTGACATTACCTCAGAAGAAGTAGTAGAGGCGGCAAGACTAGCAGTAGCACACGACTTCATCAGTCAATTACCCTACGGTTACGAAACCAATGTGGGTGAACGCGGTACAGCTTTATCTGGTGGACAAAGACAACGTATTGCCCTAGCGAGATTATTTCTTTCCCAAGCACCGATTTTAGTTTTAGATGAAGCTACCAGCGCTTTGGATAGTGAAACTGAACAACAAGTACTACAAAACCTGCAAAAAGTTTCCGCTAACCGTACCGTGTTTCTCATTGCTCACCGTTTTGCCCCTCTCAAACGCGCCGATTTAATTTTGGTATTAGAGCAAGGTGTGATTGCTGAACGTGGTACTCACTCAGAGTTATTGCAACAAAAGGGTTTGTATTGGTCACTATATCAACGGCAGCAAGCAAACATTTAATAAAATAAAATTAAGCAGGTCGGTGCAATTAAAGCTAACTAGTGAGGGCTGTCATTTGTCCTTTGTCATTGGTCATTGGTAAGAGTTTAAAGCCTATTTACGTTTCGTAATATAGTTGAATTTATTTCCGCCCATTTACTTAGTACTGTTTTCGGAAGTAAAATAAAATTCCTGTAGGAGGCAGAATGAGTGGCGTTTGCTGCTCATTCTGCCGCTTATTTTATAATTAATCGTATTCTAAATATGTGATATCAAATCCGTTTATATCAGAATTATTGCTCTTTTTTATCGTAAATAAAAGGGTTTAAGACCCCAACCATAAAGGTAGCCCCAGTTTCAGTCGGGGTTTAAATCCCCCGGAGTTGCTCCTCTACAGCGCTTCTCTGCGAGACGCTTTGCGAACGCGCATCCTGCGGCGGGGGAGATCCCAAGACCGCACTCCTCTTCTCCCTTGGCGCTAGCCTCTCCCTTTGGGAGAAGGGGAGACGCTACGCGAACGTCTGAAATTGTCTAAAATGTTTGAATTTTAAATTTTGAATTTTGAATTGTTAACACTTTGTGCTCTGAGTGTCTCTGCGGTTTTTATTAATCATTCAGATGATACCTGATTTGATAGAAAAATCGGTGTAGCTCTGCACCAAAAGCATAATTATCATTCTATTTTTTTGGTAATAAAATTAGCATTTTATTCTGAAATTTCATAGTAATTATTAACAATACAGCAAAAACTTTAACAATTTTAGCTGTTAAAAAACATTGCTAATTTTGAGAAAAAATACTTATGCTCAATGATAATAACAATTTACTTTCTACTAATAAAGGGTTAAATATCACTCCAAGTTCTTCATCAGATACATTTAATACCAAGGATAGCTCCAGCCTTAACTTAAGCACACGTAGTAGCTACAACTCAGCCGATTCTGATGTGCAGTTGCTAAATAATGACGACTCAGAAAATAGCAGTAATGCTACTACTAATACTTTTAGCACAGAGAGTTATAACTCCACCAATGGCTATGGCCTAATTAATGCAGCAGCAGCAGTAGCTAAAGCTACTAATCAGAATACCTTTGCTGATGTTGCCGATCTTGGTGGCAATAATTGGGGGGCAGACCTTGTTAAAGCACCAGAAGTCTGGGCACACGGATACACAGGTAAAGGCGTTGTTGTTGCTGTTGTAGATACTGGGGTTGACCACAACCACGAAGATTTAAAAAATAATATCTGGACGAATACCAAGGAAATTGCGGGTAACGGTATAGATGATGATGGTAATGGCTATGTTGATGATACTTACGGCTGGAACTTTGCGGATAAAAATAACAACACCCTAGATAACAACGGTCATGGTACTCATGTTTCCGGCACGATCGCAGGAGAAAATAATAACTACGGTGTCACTGGTATTGCATACAATGCCAAAATTATGCCCGTCAAAGTTTTGGATGACTCTGGCTCTGGTTCCTATACTTCCATAGCTAAAGGTATTCGCTACGCTGCGGATAATGGAGCTAATGTGATTAATCTCAGTTTAGGTGGCGGATCTAACAATAGTACTCTAGAGTCAGCCATTAACTATGCCAGCAGCAAAGGAGTAATTGTCGTCATGGCAGCAGGTAATGATGGTGACTCATCACCAGACTATCCCGCCCGCTATGCATCAAAGTCGGGAATTGCTGTTGGAGCAGTAGACAAAGATAATAAAATGGCCGACTTCTCTAACCGCTCTGGAACAAATGAAATCTCTTATGTCACTGCTCCAGGAGTCAAGGTCTATTCATCAGTTCCAAATAATGAATATGCCACTTATAGCGGCACTTCTATGGCTGCTCCCCACGTTGCTGGTGTAGTTGCCCTGATGCTTAGTGCTAACCACAATTTGACTGATTCTCAAGTCCGTCAGATTGTCACAGAAACCGCAGGAAATAGTACACAAAGTACAAACTCTAGTTTAAATGTTTCTAATGTCAGTTCTCTGGCAAGTCAGGTGATTTCTACAACAAGCTACGCAGACACAGCAAATAAATCACAAACTACAAACTCTAGTTTAAATATTTCTAATGTTAGTTCTCTAGCGAGTCAGGTGACATCTAACGATAATGTGCTACACATCTATGGACAGACGCAAAATTATCTAACATCACAGACAAGTTCTAGTTTAAATAATTCTGATGTCGTTTCTCTAATAGGCAAGACAATCACAGAAACGGCAAAATATTTCACACCAGAAACTACCACTAGTTTAAATAATTCTGATGTCGTTTCTCTAATAGGCAAAGTAGTTACAGAAACAACAAAATATCTCACACCAGAAACTACCACTAGTTTAAATAATTCTGATGTCGTTTCTCTAATAGGCAAAGCAGTTACAGAAACAACAAAATATCTCACACCAGAAACTACCACTAGTTTAAATAATTCTGATGTCGTTTCTCTAATAGATGAGGCAATTGCAGAAACGCCAAAATATCTCACACTATCTGAGGGAAATAATGGATTAGCCAATCTAAAATTATGGTCGCAATCCCAAAACTATGAAAACATCATGAGCATCATCAATCTGGATAGCAATAATGAAGATGGAAATAATATTGATTTTGGCAACCTATTAAAGGGATTTCAAAAACAAATTGAGCAGTATAGAAAATACTTTGGTCTTGGTTGAAAATTATAACGATTTTGATTAGGTTAGTGCAGATGTACTAGCTTACCAATCTATTGGTATCAACTTTAAAGTGAAATAGCGATCAAAATAAGATAGGCTACAAACTTACCTAACCGAAAATGCCTCGTTGAAGCGCCGTGTCACAGGTTCAGTAATGAATGTCAAAATTGACTTTTTACGAGTGACAATTTCACCTGTAGCAGACATACCCGGTGTAAATTCTACCTCTTGACCACGCACATTAACTGAATGTTTATTTAGCTTAATTCTTGTAGGGAAAACTAAACCCAATTCTTTATCAACAATTGCATTCGGACTGACTTGCATGACTTCGCCTTCCACAACACCAAATTCTTGGAAGGGGAAAGTCGCCATTTTCACTTTTGCCTTCATTCCTTGACGAATAAACCCAATATCGCGGTTGAGAACTTTCACCTCTAGAAGCATTTCTTCCCCTTCTGGCAAAATTGATACCAATTCTTCACCAGATTGGACTGGCCCCTTGGTAGCTTTGACTCTGTAAATCGTGCCAGCAACGGGAGCCTCAATAGTTTCCAAAGATTGCTGCTTCCTCGCCTGCTCTAATTGACCTTCAGCAGTTGTTAGTTCTTCTTTACGCTTGTTAAACTGCGTCAAAATTTCACTTTGGCGTTCTGATGATATGCGCTGGGCCTGACTGCGGGCGGCATTATAAGCTTGTTCTGCTTGGCGAATTTCTTGGGCTTGGGCAGCAATATCTTTTTCTAATGATGTGACTTTATCTTGAGCTTCTGTTACTTTATTCTGGGCGTTAGTCACTTCATCTTGCGCTCTGGTAATTTCTGTCTTTGCACGAGTTAATTTTTCTTGAGCATCCAAGTAATCAACACGAGGTACAGCACCAGGAGTAATTAGGGTGCGTAAGCTTTTTTCCCTTTCTTCGGCGAGAGCCAAATTGCTTTCAATTTTAATTCGGATGCTATCTGCGTTGACAACGTTGGTTTGAGCATTCGCAAAGCTACTTTTAGAATTAACTAAGTTGTCTTGCAATCGAGTCAAGCGAACCTTGGCTTGATTGATAAGTGCAATTTGGCGATTTGCTTCTGCTTCCGCCCCTGCTTGACGCGCTTGGTAGTCTTGCAGGCGTGAGGTTAAAAGTTCATCTTGTAGTTTTGTCCCAGTAGTTTTACCCCCAACACGTTCTGCATCCAAACGTTGCAAATCGTCTTGAATCAATTTAGTAGATTTGGCTAGGCGCGAAACGTCACTTTTTTGCAAGTCTGGGTCTTTTTGAATTAGAACTTGACCTTTAGTAACGCGATCGCCTTCTTGTACTTTAACAGCGACAATTGACCCCCCACCCAAAGATGTCACCGGTCTTACCTGGGTGGAAGCAATTAATTCCCCTGGCGCTGTTGCTACTTCATCAATTTGCGAAAAATACGCCCAAGCGATCGCCCCAAATACAATAAAGCTTATTGTTCCCGCTAATAATCTCGTATACAGGGGCGGTAATTCCTGTACCGCCTTCCCCAATTCATAAGTGAGTTGTTCCTCTGGTTGGGCGAATCGCTCTTTTGTCTGACGTGCTTGAGCAGCATTTACCATATATTTTTGTCCTTCGTTATTTGTTATTTCTCATTTAATTCAAACTGCTAGATAGCGCCGCAAAAAGTTTTCTAATGTCTCCAATTGAAAGTTAAAAATCGCTTCTAAATTGGCAATTTCATCTTTTGTACAGAAAAATTCATTTGCTAGCAATGTGCGATAAGTTCCCAAAGCTTTTTGGATTTGGGGATTAAATAAACCCAATGCACCTTGTAATCCATCAATTAAAAATAGTGGTGAGTTAATTATTACTGGCTCTTTGGCGAAAATCCGACCAAAAATCCGGGGAATATCTTCTCGTAATAAAATCTCCGGGCCTCCCACTGGTAAAATCTGGTTACGAGCGCCTGTAACTGTCACAGAATCTACTACTATCCTTGCCAAATCATCGGTACTGACAATTGAGGTACGGTTTTTGCGATCGCCAACCAGCAGATATAATCCCGTTTCCCGAAATCGTTCTACCAGTGGCAGCAAGTTAGATGCTAATCCAGATGGACGTAAAATTGTGTAATTCAAGCCACTAGCTGACAAATATCGCTCTACTGCTCGTTTAGCTTTGAACACGGGAGCATCTTCATATCCGCGATCGGCTCCTAAAACGGAAATGAAGACGAAATGCTCTACGCCATTGGCTTTTGCTTGGTCAATCAGTTCAATATTGGCGCTGTAATCTAAGGATAGAGCATCGCTATCAGAACCGTGAGCGCTGATAATATACTTCACACCCCGACTAGCTTTTTCAATATCTTTTTCCCGTAGCAAATCACCAATAAAAATTTCTGCACCCCGATGTTCTAACTCGCTGTAGCGCGAGGTAAGGCGGACAAATGCCCGCACGGACTGTTCTCGTTGTCGTAGAAGTCGCACAACTCTGCGACCAATTCCTCCGGTTGCTCCAGTTACTAGAAACATATAAATACCTAAATTGAATAGTTACAGTGTTGATAGTTGTCAAAATGCTCAATATATATATGTTTAAGACCCATTTATCAATACTTAAACAGAAATATGAGCATATTTTTATACTGTGTTACCATAATCAAAATATCCTCACGCCAACTAAACCAATAGGTCACACCCTATTTATCTTAATACCTCCAAAATGATCCCCTACATCTACCAAGATATAGGGGATAAGTTAAAGTCAGGGAATTTTAACTTGCTTAATTTGTTGCAGTGCTAAAGATAGATGCAACTTAACAGTGGCAACCTGCTTAAAGTTTTATCTCTTTGTTGATAATTTGAATCTGAGTACCAGGATAGTAAAATTGGATAATTTTGGGACTTGACCAACCTAATTTTGCGAGATTTTGAGCGCCAGTTTGACTCAAGCCAACTCCATGTCCCAATCCACCACCAATAAAAGCGTATCCCCACAGTTCTGATTTGCCCTTATTCAGAGGTTCTAGGTAAAAAAGCGTACTTGTAGGAGCAGCAAAGGCACTACGAACTTCATCTTTGTGGAGAATAAAGGTACTTTTATCAGTTTTAACGGCGAGTTCCAGGATGCGTCCGCTCTCGCTTCGCTTCACCACTGCCATAGCCTGAATTGTCTTAAATTTGGCATAAGGACTGTTTTTCACCTGCAAAAATTTCTGCAAGTCTTTGATAATATCCTCCAAACGGGTTTCCTTGTGCCAACGAAACGCATCCCACTTACTCTCATTAAATCCTTGTTGGATATTAATAAATTTCTGGAAGTTCTTTTCATCTGCCAAACTTTGCTTAGACAAATCCCAAAAATTAATTGCAGCATCTAGTACAGGGCGCAAATAGGGACGATCGTCGCCATTCCAGACATCGCTGAAGGAAGCAGTAACGCCACCGGTAGTAGAAGAATACAGGGCATCTACTAGTTCGTTTTTATAAGTTACTACCTTACCTCTGGTGGAAGCGATCGCTTTGTCTGTTTTGGCAGCCGCTCCATTTAGCCCATAATAAACTTGGCAGTGAGTATCAGCACACAACTGATAATTATCTGCGGCAAACCTGCGTAAATTTCTTAAAGCATAAGTTCGGGCGAGAATTGCTTGGGCTTCTAATGCCGCCGTTGGTGCATCTGTACCTATTTCGTAAGGCACAACCCCACGTAAATAAGTTTCTAAAGGTACTTGGTTAACTAGAGTGTATGTGCCGTAAGCATTTGGCTGCAAATTCAATTGCCCAGCATAAAGACGAGCATTTTCTGGTTTTTCGCTTTTATTCACCCGAATCAAGTTTTTATCAGTGCTGATTTCCAAATTATCTGGGCTATAGCGTTTACCATCTACCACCCAACTAACTCGCGGCACTTGTTTTAAAACTTTAGTATCAAGATATACTTTTTCTTTGGTAGAAGCTTGGATGTTTTGCAATAGCAAGCGACGCAGTAAAGGAGTGCTATAAACATCTCGTTTAGCCCAAACTTGCCAGCGTTCTGGCTGGGCAATTTCCACTTCTATTCCCTGAGAACGCCATTTGTTAGCACTGTCTTCCGCAGTTTCAAAAGTGCGATATGTGCCTAAGACTACCATTTCTTCAACATCTGGCTGGGGTAAAGCTTGCATGACTGTTTCCAGCAATACGTGGTTCTTTGTCACCAGAGTTTGCTGCTTGTTACCCGCTTTAAATTTTAGCTTTAAGCGATCGCCTTTTGTGGGTTCCAGTTGCAGTCTGGCTTTGGGTTCTGAGCCAAATCGTTGCACAATCCCAATTTTTAATTCCATGCCCTGGATATTGCTCTCAGGCCCTGATGCAGCAGTTAGTCCCAATAGACAAAATGTTGTCAGCACAGCGTGGGAAAAACGGCAAAGCGAAAATTTCATGGCTACCTGATAGCGGAGCGGTAGTAAGTAATTTAGCGTCTTTTGCCCCCTAATGCGGCGTTGGATCTGATTTTCCAATTGCTTTGCAGCACGGTCTTTTTGTCGCATGAGCGCTCCAATGATACCATTACCAGTTTTGCCCAAAATATACGTTGCAAAACAAAGTCATAACGACTATGATTTATTTAGAGACATAAAACAGAACAAGTTGGATAAACTCTTTATGGTTAGAGTCCAAGAAATTCCATTAAATCAGATAAAACGGCCATTGCCCCGTGCAAACGATCCAAATAAAGTACAAGCCTTAATGGAATCGATTGCGGAGATTGGGCAGCAAGAACCTATTGATATCCTAGAAGTAGATGGACAATATTATGGCTTTTCAGGCTGTCATCGATATGAAGCTTGCCAGCGTTTAGGCAAAGAAACCGTTTTAGCCAGAGTCCGTAAAGCACCCCGCAGCGTATTAAAGATGCACTTGGCGTAGGGGATGGGGAATGGGGACTTAATTTATTTTCTTGCCAATGCCCAATGCCCAATTCCCCATTCCCAATTACATATAACTTAATTAGGAGAAAATTATGTCATCGAAAGTAACAGTAAAAAATGTAAATATCGGCATTGATCAGGCAAGTAGGGCTAAAATTGCTGAGGGTTTATCTTGTCTGTTGGCTGACACTTATACACTGTATCTGAAAACCCATAATTTCCACTGGAATGTCACGGGGCCAATGTTCCAAACCCTACATTTGATGTTTGAAACCCAGTATACAGAATTAGCCCTAGCAGTTGATTTAATCGCCGAGAGAATTAGAGCGCTTGGCTATCCTGCACCAGGAACCTACAGCGAATATGCCAAACTGAGTTCGATTCCAGAAACTCCAGGAGTTCCTAAAGCTGTGGAAATGATCCGCTTATTAGTGGAAGGACAAGAAGCCGTAGTCAGAACTGCACGGTCTATTTTCCCCGTGATAGAGGAAGTTAACGACGAACCTAGCGCTGATTTATTAACTCAACGGATGCAAGTACATGAAAAGACAGCTTGGATGTTGAGAAGCTTACTGGAAGAATAGGGACTAAACCTTTTTTCTCTATCTAACTAGCTGATTGCAAAATTATCATTAAATTTATGCAGTAATTGCATTAGTATCGGTTTGCGATAACTTCACAGATGCGATTCTAATATCAGGGAATAAAGATGGATACCCCTGGTGTTGACCAGGGGCTTTCTATTTAGGGGCTACGCCTTAAACGTCAACACAGGACTAAATCGCGCCACAACGTCAACCATTTCTGCCTCAACCTGCACATCAATCACAGACTGAATCGGTTTGGAGGCGGCGGGTGCTTCTTCAATGCGGTGTTCTTCACCCAAGGTAATTCTCCAGTTACCATCCATTGAACCACCTAAGAAGATGCGTTCGCTCTCTTGGGTAATTTGTTGCAAATCAGATTTGATTACACGATACTGTTATATAAAAACTTGGTATAAACCCATTATGTAACGTGCCTACAAATAGGTTTTTGTTAGCCTTGTTGTTGCAGGAAATTTTTTGATTTCAAACTTCCTTAATTTTATTGATTTCCTTGACAAAAATCTTCTCTTATGGGTTAAAAATTCCTATAACAAATTTAGATAACATCAAATTTAATCATGTTTTACTAGTGAGTAGATAGCTTTTTATTATCACTGCCTGAATAGAGTAGTAAATACATAAACAAAACTTATCAGGATTAAGTAACTAAATTTCATTACTAATCGGGTTCAATTTCCAGTTACATAGTTTAATTTTTCTCGTAGTATCAGAATTGAAGCAAATATAAACTAGCGGCTAATTCCATAGAACACCCGCAACCTTTGCCTTAAGATAACTTATACTACCGTTCACAAAAGAGAGGATTACTCAGATGCCAACTTATAAAGTTAGACTAATCAACAAGGAAGAAAATCTAGACACAACCATTGATGTTGAGGACGATACCTATATTCTAGACGCTGCTGAAGAGAAAGGTTTTGACCTGCCCTACTCTTGCCGCGCTGGTGCTTGCTCGACCTGTGCAGGTAAAATTGTATCAGGTACAGTCGATCAAGGCGATCAATCATTCTTAGATGACGATCAAATAGAAGCTGGATATGTACTTACCTGTGTTGCTTACCCAACTTCTGATGTCACAATCGAAACTCACAAAGAAGAAGAACTCTATTAAGAGCAAAACTAAATAGCCAAAAACCTATTCCATTGGTGATTTGTAGTTGGTTAACATCTGGATTGAGCGATCGCCGAACGTCTCAATGCTGCAAGAATTACATCTCCTACACTGAACCAAAACGGTTACAGTGTAGGCTTCCAGCAGACCGATAAATAGCATTGCCCACACTTCCCCCTCAGAATAAATTCTGCGGCTTATAGGAAAGGTATTCTGACAACTGAAATTCTGATTTTACCTGCATTTATAGCCAAGGATACGCTTAAACTTGGTTGCTTTAATAGCCTCTAGCGCATTATCTTCTACTGTTTGTAACAAAACGGAAGGCACACTTGAATACTGTCGTCGTAACAGCGCGTAAAAGTATTTGTGTGCCTTATTTTTGTTAAATGTTTTGTTCTCTATTGCTTAGTCAATGTGTGCATCAAATATAGCTGTACACTCTTCAATAACGAACAATATCCGCACTCGCTAAAGCCGTGCTATCATGCACCCCATGTCCTCATCAACCTATGAGAGGTGTACTCGTTGTCACCTATTTTCATCCTCACCTGACTAAGAGTTGAATGGGAAAAGCGTCTCTTAGAGGGTGAGGGCTTCCGATATCCGTTAATTTTTAGGCGCTATTCACCGATTAATCTCACGTATCGGAGGTGTGATATCTACGACGTGGTGTAGCTGCGGCATTATTTATGCGTTTGTGCAAATAGCCAACCTCAAAACTATTCAGAAGCTTTGTTATTAGCTCTATTAGCACGCGCCTCAGCCGAAGCCATCACCTCATCCATATTTTCTAGCACTTCACCAGGGAAGTTTTCTAGAACTCTGGTAGAAAGAGCAACTCGCCCTTTCCCCTCATCCAAGTCAATAATTACAGCTTTAATTGGCTGACCAACTTGAAATACCTTTTCCAAAGAATCAATGAATTTTTGGCTTACCTGCTTGATATGAAGCAAAGCCCCCATACCATTTAAATCAACAAACACACCAAAAGGTTTGATGCCAGTAACTTTACCTTCCACCAGTTGACCTAGTTCTAATAAGCTGAAGTTGCTAGAACGAGTTGCTAAACGTTGAGAAAGGATGAGTTTGTTGGTGTTTTTATTAATTTCCAAAAAGCCCACAGTCAGATTTTGACCTTTGAGTGCTTCTAAATTATCACGCTCTGCCAAGTGCGATCGCGGAATAAACCCTCGCAAAGAAAGAATATCGACGGTAACACCACCTTTATTCACACCCATAACCCGTACTTGCACAGTCTGAGTATTTTCCTGCATTTCGGCCAATCGTTCCCAGATGTGCTGGATTTCCAACTGCTTGCGAGAAAGGGTGACTTGACCTTCTGCATCCTGATCCCGGATAATCAAAAACTGCATTTCTTCTTGCAATGGCAGCACTTCCGATAAATCGGTAACTGCTCTCAAAGAAGCCTCATCGCGTGGGAGAAAAGCTGACGACTTACCACCAATATCGACATAAGCTCCATCATGGTCAAGTTGAAACACTTTACCATGTACAACTTGTCCCTTTTGAAACTGGTAGTCGTGTTTTTCTAGTGCTTTGGCAAAATCGTCCATTGTAAATGACGAATTGGCTGTTTGAGAAAGTTTCGATTCGGAATTCATGACTTTTGAAGATTAATTTTTATTTGAGCTAATGCCATTGAAGTTTAGATTGTTATTAGTCATTTGTCCTTTACAAATAACAAATGACTAATGACCAAAGACGGACTTGGGTGCATGGTTTTTAGTTCAGTTGACCAAAAAGTTGTTTTACCTGCTCCCAAGCATCTGCTGCCGCTTTAGGATTATAACTGGCACGAAGGTCACAGAAAAATCCGTGATCAGCTCCATCGTAGCGAAACACACGATGAGGAATTTTATATTTTTCTAACTCTGTTTCAATCTCATCTACTTGTTCGGGTGGAATGCTAGCATCTTCTTTACCAAAAAAGGCATAGACAGTTCCTGGAATTTCTCTGGTGCGGCTGACAGTGGGAGCGCCACCTCCTGGTGTGCGAGTGGTAATTCCAGCACCGTAGAAGGAAGCTGTAGCTTTAATATCTGGTAAGGTGGCTGCAAGATATGCAACATGACCGCCAAAGCAGAAACCAATACAGCCAAAGCTATCCTTTTTGACCTGGGGGAGATTTTTGAGGTAGTCAATTGCTAATTGGATATCGCTCGATAACTCTGATGCTTGAGTTTGCATAGCGTAACCTCTGCCCGTTTCAATATCTTCGGGTGTGTATCCGGTTTCAAAGCCAGGAGCAGTGCGTTGAAAAAGTGCAGGTGCGATCGCTACATACCCAAGTTTGGCAATCCGTTCTGTAACATCCCGAATGTGAACGTTGATACCAAAAATCTCTTGTAATACCACGACTCCTGGGTAAGAGCCAGGTTCTTTTGGTTCTGCAAGATAAGCAGACACTTGAATATTATCTTGCAAAAGATTAACCGTTGTGGTAATTATTGCTTGCTCTGTCATAATAATTTTTACCAGTGCTGTGTGATTAGCCGTGTGTTTATTTGATATAACTATGCCAGTATGCCCAGGTTTTTTGTAATTAAATTATCAATAGACATTTCTACCAGAAAAGCTTCATGTGTAAATAGAATATTTGATATGTAGCAAATGCATCTGGACACAAAAAGAGTGCTGAGTAGAAAAGCAATACTTAATACTCAAACCTCAGCACGGGCTAAAAGCCCCGCTACCGCTAACAGAACTCAGCACTTAGTATTCAGGAGGTTTGGTGATGATTCAATTCCGTATTCAGCCAGACAGCGAAATTCCCGCATCAACCCAGCTGTTTAATCAAATCCGATTTGCGATCGCTTCCCGGCAATATCCCCCAGCGTACAAATTGCCAAGCACACGGGCGCTGGCAATGCAAACTGGATTACACCGTAATACCATTAGCAAAGTTTACCGTCAACTAGAAGAAGACGGATTCGTTGAAAGTATGGCTGGTTCAGGAATTTATGTTCGCCCCCAAGGTCATGAGGGCGGTAGCAGGCTGCAATCACCAATTCTCAAACAAAATCCTGATGCATATCAAGTTGTCCAGAAAGCACTTGACGATCTGCTTACCCAAGGATGTTCACTCAATCAAGCCAGAGAGCTATTTTTAGCAGAAATTGACTGGCGCTTGCGTTGTAGTGCGCGGGTACTTGTTGCAGTGCCATCCTATGACATGGGTGCTGGTGAATTGATGGTCTATGAATTAGAGCGATCGCTAAAAATCCCAATCCAGTTGGTAGCAATGGAAGAATTAACAGCCGTGTTAGATAAAACTACCTCTGCGACAGTAGTCACAAGTCGGTATTTTATCAGTAATGTAGAAGCGATCGCAGCTCCAAAAGCCGCACGGGTGATTCCTCTGGATATCTACGACTACAGCAAAGAACTCAGTCTCTTGAAAACCCTACCAAAAGAAAATTGTGTAGGCATAGTTAGCCTCAGTTCCGGGATTGCACGAGCCGCAGAAGTCATCCTCCACGGTCTGCGGGGAGATGAACTACTAGTCATGACTTCCCAACCAAAAGATACTTATAAACTTCAAGCTATGGTTAAACGGGCTGAGGTAATCATAACTGATCAAGCCAGTTTTGCAGCCGTGCAAGCAGCCGTACAAGCAGCCGATGAAGACATTATTCGTCCACCGAAGCTAATTAAAGTTGAAAATTATATCGGCACTAACTCGATTAACTTACTAAAACGAGAATTAGGTTTGAGTTAATTCAAAGATAAATGGATTTACGCAAACAATAGTCAAAACCCTTATTTCCAGGTAGGGGCAATTCATGAATTGCCCCTACCAAGTTCACTTTTGCGTAAGTCCTAGATAATTAAGAGAAGGGTAAAAATATCTATCATCTATATTGATTCACCTACTTATCAATCAAAGCAACTGTTGAGAGGCGATATGAATATTCCACTTCTAGACCATCCCATACAAGAGAAACTTGTAACGATAGCTAATGTTTCCTGGGAAGAATTCAAAGGTATAGAGGCACAGTTAAAAGACAACCGCAATAGGAATATTAGAAATTATGTCGCCCATTGGTGAAAAACATGAGTACGTAAAAAGAACTCTTGGCTATTTGCTAGAAGCTTACATGAGAGAGTTTGGTATCCGGTTCTACGGCCGCGGTGGTTTCACTCTCGAAGAACCTGGGTATGCTTCTGGAACGCCAGATGAATCTTACTGCATTGGCAGCAATAAAGAAACGCCAGATATTGTTATTGAAATCATTGTTACTAGTGGCACTATTAACCGTAAGGAGTTATTCAAACCCAAGAAAGTACCTGAAGTTTGGTTCTGGAAATCCGACCAAATAAAGATATTCCGGTTAAACGCGGTTGGCGAATATAAAGAAGTAAACCGTAGTGGTTTCTTACCGAATTTAGATCCAACTTTGTTGCTAAAATATATCGCCCATCCTGACCAGTACGACGCTATTGCCTAATTTTTGCAAGCTATCCAACAAGAACTTCTTGCAACTAACTTTGATTCAAGAACAGATACTAACTATCTCAATCCACAATGAACGCTTAACAAAAAAATTAACAGGAGCTTCCAAATAGAGAAATATCCAGAACTGGCGCAAAAACCCTCTCTATTTTTCCTCTCTCTGCCTTCTCTGCGCGACAGTCGCTCTGGGGGAAACCCCCATGCGCTGCCTTGTCTCTGTGGTTCGTTTAAGTCATCACACCTGGGGTTCTGGTATGGAAACTTGCAAAAACTCTTGCACTAGTTGCATATAAGTTGGAGCATCTTCCAACATCGGGAAATGTGCTGTGTTGGGAATCATCACAAATTCTACTTTGTCATTCAGTGCAGCTGCTTTACGCCCCATCTCGGCTGGAATAATCTTGTCATACTCCCCCGCCACGAGCAGAGTCGGTACTGTTAGCTTGGCAAACTCAAGCGGCATCACTTCAGATTGAGTCTTACTAACAGAAGTAAAAATTGTACCCAAAGCTGCATCGTAATCAGCTTCGAGAAAATCTTGTAAAAAAGCTTGACGCTCAGAATGTGGTATTGGACTATATAAAAATCTTGCCATAAACATCCGGTCAACAAATGGGATTTTACTTAACCACTTGGGACGGAATTTCACCACATAGCCACCGAATTTATGAAAGGCACTAAAAGATTTTTCGTCGTACTCAAAAATACCGCTACAGGTTAGAATTCCTCGTTCCACTCGTTGGGGGTAGCGATTAAAAAATAAAGCGGCAACAGAAGCGCCCATTGAGTGAGCATTGATATAGACGCGCTGAAGATGCAACCCATCTAACAAAGCTGCCAAATCCTCAGCATATTCTTCTAATTCATAAGTCAACTCTCTGATTGCCTCTGATTCTTCTTGCAGGGACTCAGACTCAGCAACAGCTTCACTTGCTTGGGCTAAGGTTGGCTTACCACCAGAACGGCCAAATCCTCGCAAATCGTACAGTAAACAATCAAATTGCTCTGATAAAGTATTAGCGGTATTTTGCCAATACCTAGCCGAACCAGCCCAACCGTGCATAAAAACCATCGCTGGTTTTACCAAAGAACCAGATGGTTTTTTCACCCATTCGTAGTAATGCTCAACGCCACGAACTTTAATATAAGGCATTAGTCATTTGTCCTTTGTCAGTTGTCATTAGTCATTTGTACATGGTTATTATTCCTTAGTTTTTGACCAATGACCAACGACCAATGACTATTAAGCAGATTCTGGCTTAGGTAGTGAAGATGGATGGATTATCAGTTCGGCAGTTGATCGCTTCTCGACCATCTCCCGTGTTACTGTACAACGTGTCACATCCTTACGGGATGGTAATTCGTACATGACATCCAGCATAAGTTCTTCGATAATCCCCCGCAGCGCTCTAGCACCAGTTTTACGGCGGTAGGCTTCTTGAGCGATCGCTCGTAAAGCTTCTGCTTTAAAATCTAACTGGACATTATCCATCTTCAGCAGTTTTTGGTACTGCTTGACTAAGGCGCTGCGTGGTTGGGTGAGAATCGCCATCAGCGCTTCTTCATCTAGCGGATCTACTACTGCTACCATTGGCACGCGCCCAATAAATTCAGGAATCATGCCAAATTTTACTAAATCGTCCGGTGCTAGATGGCGAAGAGTATCTGCTGCCCGTTTTTCTTTCGTTTGGACTTCTCCAGGTTGCACAAAGCCTATTGCTTTTTTGCCAACTCTCTGATCCACAACCTTTTCTAAGCCTACGAAAGCACCACCACAGACGAACAAAATATTACTTGTATCAATCTGGATGCAGTCTTGATAAGGATGCTTGCGCCCTCCTTGGGGTGGTACATTGGCGATCGTTCCCTCTAACATTTTCAGCAACGCTTGCTGCACGCCTTCGCCAGAAACATCGCGGGTAATTGACGGGTTCTCACTCTTACGAGCAATTTTGTCAATTTCATCAATATAAATAATTCCTCGTTGCGCTTCTTCTATATCTAAATCTGCCACTTGCAACAGTCGCAGCAAGATATTTTCCACATCTTCTCCCACATACCCTGCTTCCGTTAGCGTCGTAGCATCAGCTACGGCAAAGGGAACATCTAGGATTTTCGCTAGGGTTTGCGCTAAAAGAGTTTTGCCGCAACCAGTCGGGCCAATTAACAAAATGTTGGACTTTTGGAGTTCTACAGCATCATCCGCCCCACCTTTCCCACTGCCTTTAGACTGAATAACTGCTAACCGTTTGTAGTGATTGTAAACGGCTACTGACAGCACTTTTTTGGCTTCGTCTTGACCAATAACGTGTTCGTCTAGATACTTTTTAATCTCTCTTGGCTTGGGTATTTGATTAAACGAAATATTAGAAGATTGAGTCCGTCGTTTTTGAGGTGGTTCTGCTCTTGGTGCAGGTTGTGCTGCTGCACCACTGGTATCGAGTAACTCTTCGTCTAGTATTTCATTACACAAGTCAACGCATTCATCGCAGATGTAGACTCCCGGCCCTGCGATTAATTTACGCACCTGCTCTTGAGACTTGCCGCAAAACGAACATTTTAAATGGGAGTCGTACTTAGACATACCAGCCTCTTATTTCACAATGGTGACGTTTTCCCCTGCTGTGGGAAGATTTTGCCTGGAAATTACCTGATCGATCAAACCGTAGTTTTTTGCCTCTTCTGCCGACATGAAAAAATCGCGCTCAGTATCTGCTTCAATTCTTTCTAAGGGTTGACCAGTATGATGAGACATTAACTGATTCAACTTAGCCTTAACGTAAAGAATTTCTCTAGCTTGAATTTCAATGTCAATAGCTTGACCTTGAGCGCCACCAAGTGGTTGGTGAATCATAATCCGGGAGTCGGGTAGAGACATTCGCTTACCCGCAGCACCTGCTGTCAACAAAAATGCGCCCATGCTCGCGGCTAACCCAAAACAGATGGTAACAACATCAGGGCGAATTTGCTGTATTGTATCATAGATTGCCATCCCTGCGTAGACCGAGCCGCCAGGAGAATTAACATACATTTGGATGTCTTTCTCTGAGTCTTCGGAATCTAGGAATAACAATTGAGCCACAATTGAGTTGGCTACGGCATCGTCTATTGGCGTTCCCAAAAAGATAATCCGCTCTCGCAGCAGGCGGGAGTAGATGTCGAAAGCCCTTTCTCCCATGCCAGATTGTTCTACCACCATCGGTACGATGTTGCTAGGGCTGTTCAGCTGGGAGTTAATGTTTATTCGACTTTGGTTGCTGATGGGGTAGTTTACCGACTGCGATACAAACATACAAGCTTTCTTTGACGATAATTTAGGACAGATGTTTCAGCAGCAAATGCTGCCTTTTCAATGAATGGAATTTTTATAGCTACGTGTTAACCATTATGCCTCATATAATTTCCTCTCGTGTAACACCGTATCAAGCTCAGTCCATAACATATGTCACAATTTGCCGAAAATTCATTACATTATTTAATTATTTATTGGGAATTGAGAATTAGAAATTGGTTATTTTCCCCCTGCTCCCTGCTCCCCCACTTCCTTCCTTACCTTACCCATTTCACCAGTACTTTAACTCAGAACTGGTGAACTTATGGCTGTGGGATTTTTTCTTATCCTTCTGTAACTTCTGTGGAAGGTTCGCTGCTTTCTTCCTCTGTCTGAGGTACATCACCCTCACCATCGGATTCTGCGGCTTCCTCTTCCTCGGCGAGACTCAAGGAACCTTCGGGTACAAGTTCAACAGATGAATGTTCTAAGAGCCAATCAATGGTTTTTTCGGTTAGTAGTTCGTTTTCCACGATTGAGCGTAATTTATCTTCATCAACATCCTGCTCCTCTGGGTACTGTTCCAAAAGTTCTTTGACTCTGGCTGCGATTTCTTCTGGTGTTACCTCAATAGATTCGCGTTTACCGACTTCCCGCAAAGACAAGGAACGTTTGATGCGTTCAATTGCTTCAGTACGCGATCGCTCCCGCAATTGAGGAATAATATCTTGAGTAAACAACTTCTTTACATCCAATCCCTGCTGAGACAGCCGCATTGCTGTTTGGGTTAGCATTGCATCCACTTCTTGCTCAACCAAGGTTAGTGGTAAGTCAACTTCTACATGCTTAAGCAGTTCCGTTAACAACGCCTCCTGCTTATTTGCTTTTGTTTTGTCGTCCGCCTCTTTTTGATATCGCTCTACCAAAGAAGCACGTAACTCCTCTAAGGTTTCAAAATCGCTGATTTCTTGAGCAAAATCGTCATTTATTTCTGGTAGTTCCTTTTCCTTTAGTTCTTTGAGCGTCACTGTGAAAGTTGCCGCTTTTCCAGCTAAATCTTCATTAGCATAGGGATCTGGAAACTGCGCTGCAATTTCTTTGGTTTCTTCAGGATTCATCCCTACTATTCCCGAAATAAAGCCCGGAATAAACTTATCTTCCTGCAACTCAACTTGAAAATCAGTCGCTTCGGCTCCAGGAATCGGTTCTAGTTCAGCTGTTTCGTGTTCGCCCTCAGCTTTGGCGAATGAACCTTTAAAATCGACTACGGCTATATCGCCGATTTGGGCTGCACGTCCTTCCACAGGAATCAATGTCGCTAATTCTTGACGTTCCTTGTCGAGACTACTCTCCACTTGTTCTGGATCGTACTTGACTTCTTCGGCTTGGAAAAGCAAATCAGTGTACTGCACTAGATTTACTTCTGGTTCTACATCGACAGCAGCCGAAATCGTCAGAGGTTTTCCAGGTTCATAATTCTGAATCAAATCCTCAAAGGAGGAGCGCAATTGCGGCTGGCCTATTGCCGGGATAGCTTCTTGTTTAACTGCTTGCTCAATGCAATCTTGAATTAGTTCTTCCAGCGCTGCTGCCTTTATACGAGTCGTACCCAGCCTTTGTAGTAATATTGTCCGAGGTACCTTGCCTTTACGAAACCCAGGAATATTGGCAGTACTCGCTAAGTTTTTAATCACCTGTTCGTAAGTTTGCTTGGTAATTTCCGGCGTAATCTCTATTTCCAGGCCAATTTGGCTGGCGGGAAGTTTTTCCTGGGTAACTTTCATGCTTCGTCTCTAGTTTTCTGGTATTTTAATCTCCGAGTACACACAAGACGCAATAAAATTGTTCGCGTTTATGGCTTGATGTCTCTTGGGAAGGATGGGAGGTTGTCACAAGGTTTTATGACATCCAAAGATGGATGGTGTGTCCTGGCACAGAGATCCAGTTTACTGCCAATGACCAAGGACTTGACAATTTACTGTCATAACAATTATTGACACTCCCAGGGCTAGGAGCCTCTGGGGTTTCTTGCCTAATATTTGTAATAATTACTCAATCATTACCGATTGGAAAGAGTTTAATGCCTATTTTCCAGCCCGTAATCTTCAGTCAGTCTGAATTTAACACTGGAAACTCAAGAATTCATTATTCGCTGGGCTAACACCGTGATATCCTGGTTTTCAGTCAGTAGCTAATACTTCAAAGTTATAGCATTGAGTGTAGCTATACTTAATGGTGTCGTAGCAAATATGCTACCTTACCTTATATCTAAATTTGATAGTTTGCTGATTTTATACCATTTTCATCATGGGACATTCATTATCCTGACAATCAATCAACTTTACAACAAAGACGCTTATTCACCTTACAGGTCAAAAGCCTAAGTGCAGATATATCTATTCTATTTTTCTGCTAGATGGCAGTTTGTTGTAAAATAGTATAATCTAGTCTAGATAAATGAAAAAATTAGATTGACAACCGTTGTAAAATGCAACATCACTTAACTGATTAAATAACCAAGCAAATAAATTTATTATTAGATATATAAAATAGACTAAATTAGAGAAAAATCTAAATCAATTCAAAATTTATTTCAAGACTGCGATCGCTATTTAAATATAAACAAATTGTCAATTGTTCCGAAAAATTGCAGAGTAAGTTTCTTAAAGGAGGAAGCAAGTTTGTCGAAATCCTATCGTTTGGCTATTTTGGGAGCGACTGGTGCAGTTGGCACAGAGTTGCTGGAGTTATTAGAAAGCCGTAATTTTCCAATTGCTGACTTGAAATTATTGGCATCAGAGCGGAGTGTCGGGCGATCGCTCCAGTTTAAAGGGGCAAATATCCCAATAGAGCCAGTCAGCGATCGCGCCTTTGAAAATGTCGATATAGTACTAGCTAGCGCAGGTAGTTCCACATCTAAAACTTGGGCAGCAGTTGCTGTAGAAAAGGGCGCAGTGGTAATTGACAACTCCAGCGCCTTTCGGATGAACCCGGAAGTTCCCTTAATAGTGCCAGAAGTAAATCCCCAAGCCGCAGCTAATCACCAAGGCATTATTGCTAACCCCAACTGCACAACAATTTTAATGGCTGTGGCAGTATGGCCATTGCATAAAGTTAAACCAGTACAACGCATCGTGGCTTCAACCTACCAATCTGCTAGTGGCGCTGGTGCTAGAGCAATGGCAGAGGTCAAAACCCAAACAAGCGCTATACTACAAGGACAACCGCCAGTTGCTGAGGTTTTGCCTTACCCACTGGCATTTAATTTATTCCCCCATAACTCACCATTAAACGATTTGGGCTATTGTGAGGAAGAAATGAAAATGGTCAACGAAACCCGGAAAATATTTGGCACGCAGCAAATCAGAATTACTGCGACCTGTATACGGGTTCCCGTACTCCGCGCCCATTCAGAAGCCATTAATTTAGAATTTGAGACTCCCTTTAGTGCAGAGGAAGCCAGAGAAATTTTAAATTCCTCCCCTGGAGTAAAATTGGTAGAAGATTGGGAAACTAATCATTTTCCGATGCCAATTGAAGCAACTGGTAAAGATGAAGTCTTAGTGGGAAGAATTCGCCAGGATATTTCTCATCCCTGTGGCTTGGAATTATGGTTGTGCGGCGACCAAATTCGCAAAGGTGCAGCATTAAATGCAATACAAATCGCCGAGTTACTAGTAGAGAAAAATCTACTCAAACCATTAGCTATTAGTCATTAGTCATTGGTCATTAGTCATTGGTAAGTGACAAAGGACAAATGACACTTGAAAGGAATTTGCAGATAGGTTATCACAATAGAAAACCACCAAGATACAAAAACATGGGTAATCAGGAGTGAAAACAGGGTGGGAGATTTTGGCAATGTTTTAACCGCTATGATTACGCCGTTTAAAGCAGACGGTAGTGTAGATTATGGTGTAGCGGCAGAACTGGCAGCGCATCTAGCTAACAACGGTACAGATACATTGGTGGTGTGCGGCACAACAGGAGAATCGCCTACCCTGACTTGGGATGAGGAATATCAGTTGTTTGTCGAGGTATTACAGTCTGTGGCAGGAAAAGCTAAGGTAATCGCAGGTTGTGGATCAAATTCCACCAAAGAAGCGATCGCAGCCACCCAAAAAGCGTCTAAGATAGGAGTACATGGTTCCTTACAAGTTGTTCCTTATTACAACAAACCGCCGCAAGCGGGATTGGAGGCGCACTTTAAGGCAATAGCACAAGCCTGTCCCGACTTACCATTGTTGTTATATAACGTCCCAGGTCGTACCGGACAAAACCTTCAGCCAGAAACAGTTGCCCGGTTAGCTAAGGTTAGTAATATTATTGGGATTAAAGAATCCACTGGTAGCATAGATCAAGCAAGCGAAATTCGTCGCTTGACACCAAAAGAATTCCACATCTATTCTGGTGATGATTACATGACTTTGCCCTTGTTAGCGATCGGGGCAAAGGGTGTGGTAAGTGTGGCTTCTCATCTGGTAGGAAACCAACTACAGCAAATGATCCAAGCTTTTAGTGCGGGGAAAACTGAAGTAGCTAGCGAGATTCATCTCCAACTATTCCCGTTGTTTAAAGCTTTATTTCTAACTTCAAATCCCATTCCAGTGAAAAAAGCACTGAAACTTCAAGGTTGGGAGGTTGGTTCAACTCGTCCGCCGCTATGTGAAGCTGATTTAGAAGTAAGTCAAAAGTTAGAAGCGGTTCTGAAAGAACTTAGTTTAATCTAGGCATCATCTGGTTAAGGGCTGTTAATCTGCTGCTTTCTAAAGATACATATAAACAATGATCATAATTGTTCATAAGTTGCAATTTAAAAATCTGTGTTACGAGTGGTAGACATACTATAAATTCTTCAATGTACAGTCGCTTTTATTGAATAAAAAATTGAAATCTTCAATTAAAACTTGATTGCTTTGGGACTGAATTAAGAGACAAATGATGTTGTCTTAAATACAAGTCCGTTAACTATCAACTAAATTATCCACAAGTAACAATCTAAGGAGAAAATGGCTAAAAACGAAGCTAATAATTCCGCCTTGAAAATTATTCCTTTGGGCGGTTTACACGAAATTGGGAAAAATACCTGTCTTTTTGAGTATGACGATGAAATTATCCTGTTAGATGCAGGATTGGCTTTTCCCACAGAGGCGATGCATGGAGTAAATATTGTTCTCCCAGATACAACTTATCTGCGGGAAAATCGCCACAAAATTAAAGGGATGATCGTTACTCACGGTCATGAAGACCATATTGGCGGCATTGCTTTCCATCTCAAGCAATTTGATATCCCCGTGATTTATGGCCCAAGACTAGCTATGGCAATGCTAGAGGGTAAATTGGAAGAAGCAGGAGTGCGCGATCGCACAGAAATTAGAACTGTTCTACCACGAGATGTAGTCCGAATTGGCAAAAACTTTTTAGTCGAATATATCCGCAACACGCACTCTATCGCTGATAGTTTTACTGTTGCCATTCATACTCCCCTTGGTGTAGTAATTCACACAGGGGATTTCAAAATTGACCACACCCCAGTAGATGGTGAAAAGTTTGATTTGCAACGCCTAGCAGAACATGGAGAAAAAGGCGTTCTTTGTCTGCTAAGTGATTCCACTAACGCTGAGATACCAGGATTTACACCTTCGGAACGTTCAGTTTATCCCAATCTGGAGAGAGTATTTAGTCAAGCCACAGGGCGATTATTCGTCACAACCTTTGCTTCTAGCGTCCATCGCATCAATATGATTTTGGATATCGCCAAAAAGCAAAACCGTGTAGTGACGATTGTGGGGCGTTCCATGCTCAACTTGATTGCTCATGCTCGCAATTTAGGTTACATCAAGTGTGAAGATAATCTGCTGCAACCATTGCACGCAGTCCGCAATCTACCTGATGAAAGAGTACTAATTTTAACTACAGGTTCTCAGGGTGAGTCAATGGCAGCAATGACCCGCATTGCCAACAAAGAACATCCTCATATTAAAATCCGCGAAGGAGATACGGTAGTATTCTCTGCTAACCCAATTCCCGGAAATACGATCGCTGTAGTCAACACCATTGATAAATTGATGATTCAAGGTGCAAAAGTGGTCTATGGTCGGGATAAAGGGATTCACGTCTCTGGTCACGGCTGTCAGGAAGAACAAAAACTGATGATTGCCTTAACTCGGCCCAAGTTCTTTGTGCCATTTCACGGCGAACATCGGATGTTAGTGAAGCACGCAGAAACGGCTCAGAGTATGGGCATTCCCGCAGAAAACATGATCATTATTCAGAATGGTGATATTGTCGAACTGACTGAAGATGCTATTCGCGTCGCTGGTAAAGTGCCATCTGGTATTGAATTGGTGGATACTACCAGTTCGGGTATGGTAAGTTCCAAAGTTTTACAAGAACGGCAACGCATGGCTTCAGAAGGCATTATTACCATTGCAGCTGCCATTGATTGGAATGGTAAACTGTTGGCCAAACCAGAAACTCACCTCCGAGGTGTAGTTACAAGTGTAGAGCGATCGCTGCTACAAACCTGGGTAAAACAACGGATTGAAGAAATCCTCACTGTGCGCTGGACAGAATTTGCTCCTGAGCAAGGTGAAGCAGCAGATATAGACTGGGGTGGATTACAAGGAACTTTAGAACGAGAATTGCAACGTTCCATCCGTCGGGAATTGCAATGTCAGCCATCTGTAACTTTGTTGATGCAAATTCCTGATGAGCCACCTGTAAAAGTTGCCGACGGCAGAAGACGACGCACTCGGACTGCTGCTCAAGTAGCATCGTAATTTAAGGTAAAATTTCACGCAGAAGCGCAGAGACGTAGAGTTTTTCTAACGTCTTTGTGCTTTGGTGTGAGATTTAGAAAAAAATTATTTGCTTTTATAAAATTGAGTCGTTGCGTATAAATAACTTTACCGGAAGTGCTGATTTATTATTCTGATATCCATTTCCAGAAACAATAAGCACCATAACCAACTGCTGCCGCTGCAACTGCTGGTGCTGCAACCGTGATAGCTACACCTGCTGCCATACCACCGCCAACTGTCGCCCCAACAGCCGCTAACCCTGAAGTTATTCCAGCAGCACTCAGACCAGCAACGCTTCCAGCAGCTGCAACAGCACCAACGGCTCCCGCAGTGCCAGCAGCAGCACCAACAGTCGTCATCGTTCTGCCAACAGCACGAGCTTCTCGCTCGTCGCTAGTAAGATTTTCATCATCTTCTAAAACCCTATTCATTGCCAGGGTTGTTATAGCAGCAGGAGCCATACCAAGTGCGCCAATGCCTGCAACAGCTCCCCCACCAACAACTCCACCAACTGTAGCCAGACCTGACATAATCCCGGCTCCACTTAGCCCAGCCGCGGCTCCGGCAGCACTCACAACACCAATACTACCTGCAACTGCGGCTCCACTTCCAGAAGCTCCTCCTGCCGTTGCTCCAGCATTTTTGACTTGTTCGCTTGCGTGTATACCTGTTTTACACCATGTAGCAAAGTGTTCACAATTATTACCAAACAGGTCATAGATATTTTCCCCCAATCGGCTTTCGGCACGTTGAATTACAACATCAGGTAAGTCAGAACTACCATACTCCCTTAGAAATACTGTCTTTCCAGATGTAAATGAATCCCAAGAAACACGAGAAATATTTCCCTGATTTTTTGTGTAGTGGACAACCGTACCATCACCGCAGTCGATACCATGATGGCTGTAACCACCACAATGAAAGTAAATATGATCGCCTTTTCTCATGTTGTAGTCGCCTTTAATACTTGGTTGTTATTAGTAGCAACAAAACTATTGGTTGCCTAAGATATTTGTGGCACACTCTTTATCTGGATTACTAGAGTGATTAAGCTGAGTTAGCTTAAAATTCTCCAATAATATTTATCCAGTTTTTATACATCAAAAATTAATTGAAGCCAGCATTTACACATAAAAAATAAAAGGTAATCCTTTATAAATGTCTGAGTTTAATTTTGAGCAAGTGATCGCACTGCTATACTTCACGCACATTCAATGAACCCAGAGGTATACCAGAACTAGAGTACACACTGTTAAAGACACTCCAAACCTTAGATGTTCCCAAAAAAAAGTTAGTTTGTAACCTAAATCAGCAGCAGCTTCTACAACTATTAAGTTGGCGACTGAACCAAATAAAGTTAAATTCCCTGCCAAAGTTGAGCCGGCTGCCAACAATAGCCAATACTTCGTGTCACCTGAAGGAACCAGAGGATGCAGAAGAAGTACAGGCGGAAGCATCTACTCACAAAGCCAACCCACCTGGCTTTCAGCCGCAGTAATATCTAAAGACTTCTCTGTACGTCTACAGTCTCCAGCTAGCAATGAACAAGACATACTTACGTGAGAAAGTGGGAACACTGAGCGGAAAAATGCCTTCTAGGGTATTACTGATGTTTATACTTAGCAAAAAAACTTTTAGAGAGACCCTATATTAAGTTCTGTAAATGTTACACTAAAACCTATCCAATGACTGATGTCTTTACTAAAATCTAAACTATGTCAAGTTATGAACAAGATCGTAATATTACACTACCGATCCCCAGAAATTTGCGATTAACTTGACGTAGTAATAAATTAGGTTCTGACTTAAGTGGCTAATTAGGTATTATATTATATCGCAGTCAGGACGCGATTTTTCCGGGAAAGTTCGTTGCCACGTTGTATATATTCATCAAAAAGGTGAATAACCTCAATAATACAGAGGATAAACCATGAAGGTATTCGACAATACCACAAAAAAGATTTTTCTGGCTAGCTGGGTATCAATCAATCAAGCAGAGACTAGTCAACACAAAGTAACCCAGCTAAACCGTTCCATTTCTAAGCCTTACTGGGATATTCTCCGACCTTTACGGCAGCGTGTAGAAAACATTCAAGTCAGCGATCGCCAACTAGCTCACCGTTTATGCAAACTAATCCCATCTCAGTGTCCCTTTGAGCGAGATGTCAAAGTATTTGGGAAAACCTTGTTTCACATTCCGCCAATGTGCAAACTCAACCCCTTATATGACGAAGTGGTTGGTTTACGTTTCCGAGCGCTGTGCTATCTAGCCGATGAATGCGGCGAAGATATATCACAGTACTGTTGAATCAAAAGTCAGGAGTCAGGAGTAATGGGTCAGGGATCAATAATATAACTCCTAACTCCTAACTCCCTGCTATTTTTTACTATTTTTTTATTATTTCTTTTGCCATTTTTGGATGGCATCTTGAGCGTCTTCGTAAGCGCCTGTCTCCTCTGGTACTAAAGTAGCAGTCGCAATCGCCGCATTCCGATCTCCTTCGGTGGCGCGACGCTTTGCCAGGTCTAAAATTTTCTCACTCCATTTATTGATCGATTTTTGGGCACTATCAAAGCCTGGTTGACCTGCGGGTACTTTCTTGGCAACTTCGATCGCCCGATTGTAGGTAGATGCCTGTCCAGACTTAATTAAGCCATTAGCTGCATCTAAAAGAGTTTTGTTACTCACATACTGCTTACCCTCTAGTCGCCAGAGGTTAATTGCTGCTTGTGCTTTGGCATAAGCAGCTTCATCTTTGGCGATTAATCGAGCGGCGGCAATAGCAGCAGCATACTGTCTCTGTTTAGCACGACCCTCTGCTAAATCTAAAATCATTCGACTCCAAATCTTAATATTCTCCTGAGCTTGTTCGTATAGTGGTTCACCGGGTTTAATTTTCCGGGCTGTACTGATCGCCATGCTCAAATCGCTAGCCTGAGTTTGTCTGAGCGACATTTTCGCTAGGTCTAATACTGCTTGATTCCGTTTTTTCGACTCGGAATTAGAATTTATTTGAGCGCTAGATTGGTTATTGACTCTAACTACTGGAGTGCGTAGGCGTAGCCCGTCGTAGACATCGCTTGGTAAATTCTCAATGACCTGGCGATCGCTAGCAGTAGCATTGGGTGATGTGCTTGATATTTGCTTAATTCTAAAAGTTTCTTGATTGCGGAGAAAAACTACAGCAATTAAACCTGCTACCAGCAAGCTGCCTCCGCCCCACAAGATAAACTGTTTCCAAAAAGGGATACTTGGCTGGTTCAGTGGTAATCGAGAGACGTAACCTTTGGCAGAATTGGGGATAAATCTTCCCCTCGGATTCCCTCCTAAAGAAGTTTCCGCCATTGGCTGAGAAACTAGGCTAGTAGCTGACTCTTGGACTTTAGGCTTCTCAACCTTGTGAGCCTTCACCTGTTGGGAAGAGTTCACAGTAGCTTCTCCCCATCTGCCGCGTTCTGCTGAAGTTCTAGGGTAATCATCGAGGGGAGGGGCTGCAAGGGCGACAGCAAAAGACTCTTCTGGATAAATCACCGGATTTGCTTCAAATTCCTTTTCAATTAGCAATTCTGGCAAGATTACCTGCGCTCTTGATGGGATAATCGTCGCAGGATTTTGGACAGGCCGCCAGTGGTGGTGACATAATTTTGGCACGATCAGGCTTAGATAGCTTTCTAAATCTGACAAGTTGCTGCCATTACCAGAACGCAAAGCTTCTAACAAGGCTGCTGTAAAGAATCCGTGACCTAATTCGCTACTTTCGTGGGAAAATTGCTCTGGTTGACAAGAAAGAATTGTCGCAAGTTGTAGTTCTTGGGCTAGTTCTATTGTTTCTTCACCAACAGGAGCATCCGCTTGAGTGCCAAAAGCGCGGTTGATATCAAGTAGTAGCAATACATTCAAGTCAGCAAGTTGGAGACTTTGCATTAGCGATCGCAATTCTATGCCAGTCTCTTGTACGAGTTCGGGGTTGCCTTCTGCTGGCATTAAGTAATCTTTGCCCTTGTAGTTGACTCCATAACCGCTAAAAAATAACCACAGATAGTCTTCTGGTTGCCAACTTGTCGCTGCCAAATCTTCAAGTAGCAGTAGAATATTCTCTTTAGTTGGATAAGTCGATCTATCTCCCATTGGCGGCGAAGTATCCGTCATTAACAGACAGTGTTTGGGGAGAAAACCTGCCTCTGTCACCAACAAATCCTCTAGTGCCTCAGCATCCGCTTGGGCACAACTTAAAGGTTGAAATAACTGATAGTGATTGATGCCAATCGCGATCGCCCAGTAATTTGCCATCCCGCTCTTTGTCAGTTATTGTAAGTGGTCTTAAAATTGCGGTTGGCTTTGCCAAAAAACAAAGCTAACCTATGTCTTGTCGTCTCGGTGATTCTCATCGAATCTTAAGTTAGAATGTAATTTTTGTTACGTTAAATTGTCGGAAAATACCTTTTACCTAATTTCAATAACAGATCCTTACTAAGGAGATAGAAGGTCATGAGCAAGATTTCTGCTCACCTACCATCATCGATCGCTCCCTTTTCAGTTATTAGCCAAATTGCCAGACAAATCCGGATAATTCCTTTATTAATTTTGCTCGGATCTACCATTCCTGCGTGGTTTTTGACGGAAGCGCTCGCACCCCAGGTTGTGCGAGCTTACACCGCTAGAGTCGATCTAGCTATTGACCGCTTGCCGGAAGAAAACTATGAAACCGTTCTCCGAAGGGCGGAAGCGGCAGCTAGGGCAGCTGCTCAGAGGAGCTTCGACCAAGATATCTTGGTGACAGATGTTTCAATAATTATCTCAGTACAAAATTATGGAGCGATCGCACCAGTTCTGGCATTAGATGTGAGTCGTCCCCAATGGCGATCGCGTCCTGATGCTCAAAATTGGGCCACTTATTTTAAAACGGCGCGATCGCTACTTTTCTTTGACAATACCTCTACAGCAGCTAGCAGTGTACCAACCAAAAAATGACAGGTTGAGCTAGACACGGAGACGCAAAGAGTGAAAGATTGAAAAAATTCCCTCTGTCCCCGTGTTTTACTTCAGTCTCAACCACTTACTGTTGTTCTTCACGTCAGTGGATGGACTAGAATAAGAAGGTTGTCAAGAATCACGATATCTGCTGACATGGCTGTTCCTAAGAAGAAAACTTCCAAATCAAAACGAGATAAACGTCGAGCTACCTGGAGACACAAAGCTGTCGTCGAAGCTCAGAAAGCCCTATCTCTGGGTAAGTCAATTTTGACTGGACGTTCTACATTTGTCTATCCAGCTGCTGAAGAAGAGGAAGAAGAATCATAATTTCCCAGTCAGGGAAAGCATAAACAGCACCAATCTTCTTACACTGGATAAACGCTTTTTATTCGCTTTCCTGATTGCATCTTGAATCATAGATACTCTACACAAGCTCATTAAAACGAGAAAAATTGGTAGTGAGTAATTGGGAAGATCCATTACCCATTACCTATCATTAATGAGTAACAATTAAGTAATCATATAAAAGTAAAACATCTGGTAGTGTTAGCAACTCAGTAAGAAAGCTTGTAAACACCTTGAGAAAACTTATTTTTCTCCAACTATGCTAGGAAAATTTTTTCATAAACCAGGGAAAGAAGAGGGGGAACGTGTCCCTCCTGGTCAACACTTAGCTAAAGGTTTCCCCGTATTAACTTACGGCGCAACTCCCCAAGTCAGCATTGAGGAATGGGAGTTTAAAGTTTGGGGTTTGGGAAAACCTGCTACCTTTAGTTGGTCAGACTTTATGGCGCTACCTCAACACGAATTCACAGTAGACTTCCACTGTGTAACGCGCTGGTCTAAGCTTGATGTCAAATGGACTGGCATTAAAGTTACAGATTTCATGGGTCTGATTGAGCTAGACCCGAAAGTAGCCCACATTATGGAACACTGCTATGGCGGCTACACTACCAATATTTCTGTAGAAGATTTTGTCCGTGAAGAAAACTTCTTTGCCTTTAAAGTCTTTGGTGAAGACCTTCCATCTGAACACGGTGGCCCGATGCGGCTAGTTGTTCCCCACCTCTACGCTTGGAAAAGTGCTAAGTGGATTAATGGTTTAGAGTTTTTGGCTGGTGAAGAACTTGGTTTTTGGGAGCGCAATGGTTATCATCGTCGTGGTGAACCTTGGGCTGAGGAGCGTTACAGCAACGCTTTTGGGTTTTAGGAGACGCGATTAATCGCGTCTCTATCCCTAACTTCTAACTTTTTTAACCCAAAAGTTTCTTTATGAGTGGTAGTTTGCCCGCATAAGGAGCGTATCGCCATTTTAAATCGAGCCAGAAGGAGTTTTGCAATACACTTTTTTTATGGGAAAAGGTGTCAAAACTAGCTTTACCGTGATAGTTGCCAATACCGCTATCTCCTACTCCACCAAATGGTAAAGACGAGACAGCAACCTGCATCACTGTGTCATTGATGCAGACTCCACCAGATGAAGTTTCCTGCAAAACTCGTTTTTGCAGGTTTTTGTTTTGAGAAAATAAGTATAACGCCAAGGGTTTGGGTCGAGAGTTAATAAAGGCGATAGCTTCAGCAATGTCAGTATATTCAATAATGGGTAAAATGGGGCCAAAAATCTCTTCCTGCATTACAGAATCTTCCAAAGAGACATTATCAATCACTGTGGGGGCGATATAACGCTCTGAAGGTTGATTTTCTCCACCGATGATAACTTCACCATCTTTGAGAAAATTAACCAACCTCTGAAAGTGTTTTTGACTAATAATCCTAGCATAATCAGGACTGCTTACAGGATTATCACCATAAAACTCTTTTAGGCATTTTTTCAGTCCATCTATTAAATCTTTTTTAATTTTTTTATTAACTAAAAGATAGTCAGGGGCGATACAAGTTTGTCCAGCATTAATAAATTTGCCCCAAGTAGTTCGTCTGATAGTGTGTTCAAGATTAATATCACTATCTACGATACAAGGACTTTTACCACCCAATTCTAAAGTAATTGGTGTCAGATGTTTAGCCGCCGCCGCCATAATGATTTTGCCGACGGCTGTGCCACCAGTAAAAAAGATATGGTCAAACTTTTCTGCAAGTAGTTTTTCACTTGCTTCTACGCCTCCTTCAACCACTGCAATATAAGCGGGGTCAAAATGTTTGGCAATAATCTTAGCGATGACACCAGAGGTATGAGAAGCAATTTCTGAAGGTTTGATAATTGCACAATTACCAGATGCGATCGCACCTACTAACGGTGAGATAATTAACTGAAATGGATAGTTCCAAGGGCCAATGATTAAAACAACCCCTAACGGTTCTGGATAAATCCTCGCTGAGTAGGAAAAAAAATCAAAAGAAACGGCTGCTTTTTTAGGCTTAGTCCAGCTATTGATATGTTTTATAGCATAATCAATTTCTTTAACTACACCTATTTCTGTAAGGTAAGTCTCCAATTGTGGTTTATGTAAATCTGCGTGCAATGCCTCGACTATTGCTTGTTCATGCTCAATTATTGCTTGCTTGAGATTTTTAAGTTGTTCAATGCGAAAAGTGACATTTTTAGTTTTGCCAGTTTTAAAAAACTCTCGCTGATTCTGGATAATATCGCCAATGTTAGATAATTCAGTGGTAATCATTGTTTTATACCCTAAAAAACTATGTTTTTAATGTAGTGCTGCTATCTCAGCGGATTTAATTCGTCAATTTTTCGTGTTTGATTTTCTAATTGGAATATTTACTTTCAATTCTTGGTAGATATTAGTAAAGTTATAATTTCTGAAATATCAGGATAAAATACTCCGTAATTCATAAATTATAATTGCTAATTTTCTCATGTTGTGGTGGGTAAAAGGACAATAAATACACTATTTTTGCCCAAGTCAGAATTCAGCCAAATAATGCCTTGATGTGCCTCGACAATTCGACGAGCAAGGTAGAGTCCTAAGCCACTACCAGAACTCTTGTGGCTACCTTGACGAAATCGTTCAAATATGGAGGCTTGTTCTTCACTGGGAATACCTAGACCAGTATCCGCGATCTCAATGCTAATATATTCAACGGAATTGGGTTTTCCAGATGTGAACTGATGTTGGGAAGTGAAACGAATAGTCACAGATCCAGAATCGGTAAATTTGATCGCATTGCCGATAAGATTTGTAAATAAACGATGCAATTCTAAGCGATCGCCCATAACTGTGTTTGACTCTTCAGTAAAATCTAAATTTAGCGACAGTTTTTTATCTTGAGCTAGAGGTGCTAATTCTCCAGTCACCTCCTCTAGCAAACGTCCGAGACTAACTGGTTGAAATACCAAGCTTTTGCGACCTGCTTCAAAGCGATAAACTTCTAATAAGGTGTTGACCATAGTTAGCAGGTTGATATTACTACGGGTCATGATGGTGATTACTTCCTGCATTTGCGGTGATAATGTTCCCAAAGCACCTTGTTGAAATAGCATTAACATGCGATCGGCAGCTACCAAGGGAGTGCGTAAATCGTGAGTGAGGCGGGAGACAAAATCTTCTCGCTGACGGGCAATTTCATCACGTTCATCCATACTATGCTTCAAACGTAAGAGCGATCGCACTCGTGCCAGCAATTCATCTACTGTTACAGGTTTGCGGATAAAATCATCAGCACCCAAATCTAATCCGTGGGCGACATTGGGCGCATCATGGGCAGTAATCAGTAGTATGGGTATGTATTGCGGCAGTTTCATCTCTCCACGAATATATTTAGTGACTTCGTACCCATCCATACCTGGCATCATCAGATCCAGTAGAACCAAGTCACAAGGAGAAGTTTTCAATTCTGCCAAAGCCGAAATACCATTTTCTGCGGTGCTAACTGTGTAACCTTCTTCCTCCAAAATAGTTTTGATCAAAAACACGTTATCAAGAGAGTCATCAACTACCAGAATTTTGCCAGAACGAGAAGATTGTGAAGTCATATCGACGCAAGGTATGGGATAAAAGTAAATTTTTTTAAGACTAGCTGTATTTGTAACAATTTGCCTGCCAAGTTTTTTAGTAAGTCTGCCTACTAAATTTTTTACTAGCAATTTTGTATTCCCTGGAGTTGAGAATTTTCTTCTAAGTACAGTTTGGCTGGTTTTTTTGCTAAAAAACAACTCACTAATTAGGGCTTGCTGGTTAAGGCTGAAACCCTTGTATCAATAGTGATTGAAGTCTATAAATCGAACAAAAGTGCAAGGCAACCGGGCAAAATGGGTAAAAATCCTAACATAAACATAAAAAATGTATCGAAAAATTGAGACTATACCTACTCCAGTAGAAAAGTTTGAACTGCCATTTGAGGGGCAGTTGGCAGAAGATAATAGATGGGTAATAATGGCGAATTTGATTCCGTGGTCAGAATTTGAAGATGAATATGCGAAACAATTCACGATTGAAATGGTGGCACCAGCAAAGTCTTTTCGGACAGCCATAGGAGCTTTAATAATCAAAGAAAGATTGGGATTAAGTGATAGAGAAACAGTAGAACAAATAAGAGAAAACCCATATTTACAATACTTTATAGGATTGAACAGCTATAGTAATGAAGTACCATTTGAGGCATCAATGTTAGTTCATTTTAAGAAGGGTTGGATATATTGCTTAAGAAATTGGATGCTAAACGGAACATTGAGCGCAATCAAGTTTATAAAAATTTATCTTTGTACTGTAAAGAAGATTTACTCAGTAAAATTGCTTTTATTACCTTTGAACAGAAAGACTATTTTTTTAAACAAAAAACTGTAGAGGCATATATCGCCAAACAGATTGAGCATAACTTGCTATTACCAATAAGTAAATTAAAAACAGAAAATAACACAAATATTTTCTAATTTAACATTAGAAACTTTTATCCTAACAAACTGGATAAGTGAGTTTGGCACTTATACAAATCACGTCTTTAGGAGTTTCGAGAATCTCTTCTTGGTAACTTATAATTTCAGCAGATTGATTTGTGATGAATTAAAACAAAAAGTACCTCTGTGCCATTGGTAAAACTGTCGCAGGTTCACAAATCAGCAACTCACCATCTGCCCTGACTTGATATGTTTCTGGATCTACTTCTATGTGGGGTAGTGCATCATTCAGCTTCATATCCCGCTTACTCAATTGGCGTGTCCCAGAAACTGCAACTGCTGACTTTTGTAAACCTAGCTGACTAGGAATTCCCTTCTCTAAAGCTGCTTGCGAAACAAAAGTTAATGATGTGGCATGACGCGCCCCAGCAAAACTACCAAACATCGGTCGCATATACACTGGTTGCGGTGTGGGAATACTGGCGTTGGCATCGCCCATTTGCGACCATGCAATCATTCCGCCTTTAATTACTATCTCTGGTTTCACTCCAAAAAATGCCGATCGCCACAAACATAAATCTGCTAATTTTCCCTCTTCCACTGAACCCACATATTGAGCAATTCCGTGAGCGATCGCCGGGTTAATTGTATACTTAGCAACGTATCTTTTTGCCCTAAAGTTATCCGCTTTTTGCTCTACTCCTTGTGGGTTAAGAGTTCCCCGTTGCACCTTCATTTTGTGAGATGTCTGCCAGGTGCGAATTATAACTTCGCCTACCCTGCCCATTGCCTGGGAGTCGGAAGAAATCATGCTAAATGCGCCTAAGTCGTGCAAAATATCTTCGGCGGCAATAGTTTCTCTGCGGATGCGAGATTCAGCAAAAGCAACATCTTCAGCGATCGCAGGATCGAGGTGATGACATACCATCAACATATCCAGGTGTTCGTCTAAGGTGTTGAGAGTGTAAGGGCGGGTGGGATTGGTGGAAGATGGTAAAACGTTAGCTTGTCCGCAAACTTTGATGATATCTGGTGCGTGTCCGCCGCCTGCGCCTTCAGTATGGTAAGTGTGGATGACACGATTCTTAAAAGCTGCGATCGTATCTTCCACAAATCCGGCTTCATTTAGGGTATCAGTATGAATCGCTACCTGCACATCATAAATATCGGCAACACTGAGGCAAGTATCAATTGCTGCGGGTGTGGTTCCCCAGTCTTCATGAAGTTTTAACCCCATTGCACCGGCGGCTACTTGTTCTACAAGTCCTTGTGGTTGACTGGCGTTACCTTTACCCAAAAATCCTAAGTTGACAGGGAAAGCATCAGCAGCTTGCAACATTCGGTAAATATTCCAAGGGCCGGGGGTGCAGGTAGTGGCATTTGTACCTGTAGCGGGGCCAGTACCGCCGCCAATCATGGTGGTAATCCCGGAAGCGATCGCCACTTCAATCTGTTGGGGGCAAATAAAATGAATATGGGCATCAATACCGCCAGCAGTGAGAATCATTCCTTCACCAGCTAAGGCTTCGGTTCCGGGGCCGATAATAATATCTACATTGTCCTGAATATAAGGATTTCCGGCTTTACCAATTTTAAAAATCTTGCCATCTTTAATGCCGATATCCGCTTTGACAATACCCCACCAATCGAGAATTAAGGCATTAGTAATGACTAAATCTACAGCACCATCGGCGTTAGAAATGGGGGATTGTCCCATCCCATCGCGGATAACTTTACCGCCGCCAAACTTCACTTCATCGCCGTAGGTGGTGAAATCTTGTTCAACTTCAATAAATAATTCTGTGTCTGCAAGTCGGATGCGATCGCCTACTGTTGGGCCGTAGGTTTCGGCGTAGGCGCGGCGATCCATTCTGTAACTCATAACTACTCCTCACAAACTGCGAATTTGGAATTTTTCAAACCTCATCTGAAAACCATTTCCTTCAGGTGAGGCACACATCACACCGACACTTAATGTTTCCACTGGAGTCAAATAAGCAAGCCGCAGCATTGTGTACTCAGTTCCATTTAAAGAGTATTCAACTTCTATTGCTGTGCCGCGTCGAGTTACACGTACCCAAATTGTAGATGGATTTTGGAGTACTGGAATAACAGACCAATCTGAGAAATTGCGTGTCACTACTGCGCTAATTTGTTGTACGCCGTTGACAAATTCAATACCACATTTTAACCAATTCAATTCATCTGAACGTATCATCAAGCCTGCTTGATCGTATAAATCCTGATACTGTCCACTGACTTTAACTTCTGCAATAAAGTCACCTTGAATCTTTTGATAAAAAAAGTGGCCATTATCTCTAATAAAACCGTAGTGAGTTTCCCGCCAAAAATCCGTTTTTCCGCCAGAAGTGATAGCGATCGCTTCATCTTTTACTTCCCAAACAGGCGGTTCATTGTACCATTCCATTTTCATATCTATAGAGAACCGTTAATTTTGGCGTTGAAGCCGTAGACTTGGCGAGTACCAACTAAAATAACTAATACGACTTCTTTTTCATCCCCTGGTTCAAATCTAACTGCGGTTCCTGCGGGGATATCGAGGCGCATTCCTCGCGCTTGTTCTCTGTCAAAGTTTAAGGCGGTGTTCACTTCATAAAAGTGATAGTGGGAACCGATTTGTATGGGGCGATCGCCTGTATTTGAAACTTGCAATTTTACAGTTTGACGACCAACATTTAATTCAATTACACCAACAGGTGTAATTATTTCTCCTGGTATCATGTTCAATCAATCCAATATTTAATTTAAATTATGTATGATTTACGCACATTCTACGAATTATTATCTGCAAGACGCTGCGGTTGGCGTTCTTGGCATCATGGCGGTATGCCTCCGGCTAGGGTGTTGACTCTGAACCCTTTACCCTATAAGACTTCATGCAAAAAATGTGTCGCCTGTTTTTGTTGCAAAGCGGCTGTTCCAGCCGCTTTGCAACAAAGAAAAGTAGCATAAATAATTTTCTCTGAAATTGACTCAAAACACCCAAAGTCAACAGCCTAGCCTCCGGCACGCTATGCGAATGATGAATTACGCTTTGTTGGCGATTTTTGTGTAAGTCCTGTTAAGTTTTAAAAAGTTTGCTTGTTGACCCTTAAGATATGTAAAAGTTTCAATAATGTCATTTTCAAATTTGAATGGGAAGCTAAATTTGGATTTCCACGAATATTCAATTTGCTGTTCTTGCCACCGCAGATGTTCTATTTTCCAGGAATTATGGTAATCCAAGAAATCTAGATAACTGTCTGGCATTATTTCACCTTTAATTAAGTGTGTTTTTGCCATCAAAAGCTCTTTAATTTTTTCATGGCGAGGAAAAGCATCTTTTTCTATCCAAAAAATCCAGAGTTTAATTTCTTCTTCATCTCGTAAAGGAAAAATTATATGAGCATTTTTTTCACCTACTTTCAAAGAATCAAAAATATGCTTTTTACCACGCATTTCTATTAATTTTTCTGCTAAATCTGTATAGGTACGTCTACCTTCCCAAATCAGAAAAGCAAGTGGACCATATAGTTCTTCTAGCTGCTGTCCAGTATATTTTAATGATGCACTTGTCTGCTGATTTTCTCTGTCTCTATTGCCAGACATAATGTGATTAACTATTCCAGCTACAACAGCAAAGGCAGTAGTTATAGCAGTAGTTATAATGGTTGCTGTAAAGCCAGTATTTCCTGTATTCATTGCCTTTAGCCTTGACTATATTTAAGTACCAAATTTTTCCTTATGTCTAAATTTTATACCTATTATTAATCAATGTCTATCAAATAGCTTCGTCTTGAAATTGGCGTTTAGACTAAAACTGCTAAAATACAGAGTTTTTCAGGTAAGTGAAGTACAAAAGAAACAAGCCTCAAAATCAGCTTAAGCCTTCGACTAAAGCAGGTAAGCTTCTAATCGCTAAATATATTTACTATCTCCTAACTCACAATTCCCAATACAAACTCGCCTTCATTCACAGCCTGATTCGTTGCGACATCATAAACTAATCCATCTTGTTGAGCGCAGACATGAATTACACTTGGTAACTTACCTTCTTTGTTAAAACTGAAAATTTCATACAGCTTATCTCCAGCTTTTACTGAACTACCTAATTCAATTCGGGATTGAATCATCCCACCGGCGATCGCATAATATTTTTTCCGCTTGCTGCTAGATGTAAAAGTCATCTCATGGGTTTTTGTGTCATCTGATAAATTAGAAACTTGTAATACACCTTTCTGCACTAAATAGTTTTTCACACCCCGTAAACCTTTAGCCACTGAATCAGGGTTCATTTGCATTCCTGACCCTAATTCTAGTGTCCAAGCTTCCACATCAAACTTGATATCTCTACCCAACTCTTTAAAACAAGCTTCCAGTGCTAACCAAGGTTTGATAAAAGCTTCATCAAAAGCATCACCATCATATTTATCAAGCAATATTCCAAAATCAAACCCGAAGTATTTTGCACTGTCGTCTCGATTTCGGAAGTAATAAAGGTAATCTAAAGCTTGGTTTGTAGAAGTATGTAAATCAATTAGGTAATCTGCATCTAAACTTATATTTTGCAGTTTATAGCCAAAAAGCTCTGTGTAGGGTACACCACTAGGAGAATTAATTTTTCCTAATATTTTTGCAAATTGTTGCTGAATTATAGTTAGATAATTTTGTCGAACGACCTTTGGATCAATATTAAGTTGAGATTTAGTAAAAACTATTAAATTATCAGCTTCTTTCTCATAGTCCCAAAATATCCGATTCCAGTTTTTGGCTTCGTAAAGGCAATATCGTCCAGGTGAAAAATGATGAGCGCGTTCATTTGTCCCCATTGGATTACAAACGGGAACTAGCCAAATTTCTCCAGCCAAATCTGTATCATTTATTGTTAATAAAAACTCAATTAGCTGGTGAATTACGGCATTACCAGCAATTTCTGCACCGTGCAGATTAGATTGAATGTAAACCTTTTTACCAGGTTGAGCGCCGATAAATTTGTATAGTTGTAAGTATAGGCGATCGCCCGAAGCCATTTGACGTAAAGGAATAGTCTCAATAACTGGCAGCATAAAATAATTCGCTGATAATTTGAGTATATTATCCCTGTATCTGTACTGAATTCAAACTCAATCTGCCTCTAAGTGTCTCTGCAATAAGATCCCCCCGCCTACGGCAACCCCCTTAAAAAGGGGGTAAAAGAGGCTTATAAGCCCCCCTTTTTAAGGGGGGTTGGGGGGATCTTCAAGGAATAACGCCTCTGCGTGAATTCCTCAAATTAAGCTAGCATCAAATAACCCAGTAACCAGCACAGCAGCAATGGCAACAAATTGGTTGCGAATCACACATCAAAGCGAAACAATCCAACTTTCTTGGCAACGCGGATATGAAAATCCTCGTCTAGCCCCAGCAGTGTCCTTTCAACAACCCTTCGATGAAGAAAACGCGGCTGAATTGCGCTGGTATTTAGAAGATTATTTAAAATTTCCTTACGGTATATTTCCTGATAACGCTGCAAAAATCGAACAAAAATTACAGCACTGGGGACAACATTTATTTGAGCTAGTATTTCGCAGCACAGAGAAAGGAAGAGAGTTTTTTCAAGAAGCCACACGGGAAGGACTCGATAAATGTGAACTGGGCATCATTTCCGATAACGCCAACGTGCTGAATTTACCTTGGGAATTGCTGTATTCCCCCGACGATCAATTTCTTGCACCTTCACTAGCGGGAATGTATCGCAGTCTCAGCACTCAGGGCGTAAAAGCACCATTGCCACCAATGCCCGATGATCAACTAAATATTTTATTAGTCATTGCCCGCCCTTATGACGAACAAGACGTAAATTTTAAAACTATTGCCCGTCCTTTGCTGGCGGCGTTGCAACCAATACGTCAGCGAGTCAACTTGAAAGTATTGCGTCCCCCTAGCTTGAAGGCGTTTGAAGCAGAACTCCAGGCAAATAAAGGTTTTTACCATATCGTCCATTTTGATGGACATGGAAATTTTGACAGCGAAACTCAAGGAGTTTTAATCTTTGAGGATGAACAGGGAAATGAGCAAGCTGTCAGCGCTAGAGAAATTGCCCAATATTTGACAGATTGTCGCGTGCCGATTTTTGTACTCAATGCTTGCAAGTCTGGACAAGTTGGCGAAGAAGCTTTTTCTTCTGTGGCGGGACAGTTGGTGAAATTGGGGGCAAAGGGTGTAGTAGCGATGGCGTATTCAGTTTACGCCAAGGGTGCAGAACACTTTGTTGGGCGCTTGTATGGGGAATTAGTCAGGGGAGAGTGTATCGCCACAGCTGTTGCAGCTGGGCGCAAGTCCATGTCTATTGACAAAATGCGCCCCAGTCCGAAAGGAAATTTACCTTTACAAGATTGGCTTGTGCCGGTGCTTTATCAGCAGGAACCCTATACGCCTTTTGTTCCTAAAAAGACGGCATCCAGTTTTGCTGATTTGATGGCGCAAGCGGATAACACCCCAGAAAGTAGCAAAGCTGTAGGTTTACCCGATGAAAGCGCTTATGGTTTTATTGGGCGAGATTATGAGATTTTGCGTTTAGAGAGAGCATTTCGGCAAAATCATCTGGTTTTGGTGCAGGGAATGGGCGGTGTCGGTAAAACTGAGTTAGTCGCAGGTTTCGCCCGGTGGTTGGATGATACCCAAGGACGCGAATATACTTTTTTCACCTCCTTTGAACAGGGTGCGGGGTTGAGTCAGGTAATTAACCAAATTGGTAGGGCGTTGGGCGGTGAGAAATTTTCCCAAATGATGCCAGAACAGCAAGACACTGTAGTGCGGGAATATCTGCAAACTCATTCTTGTTTGTTGATTTGGGATAACTTTGAACCTGTCAACGGTTTCCCTACGGGGAATGAACCATTATTGAGTGGGGAAGAGAGAAATAAGCTGAAGCGGTTTCTTAAGGAATTGCGGGGTGGTAAATCTTGGGTATTAATTACCAGTCGCCGCGAAGAACCTTGGTTAGATTGTGGGTATAGTTTAATCAATTTGCGGGGGTTGTCTCAAGCAGATGCCCAAGAGTTAGCCGCGAAGATTCTGCAAACGGTGGGTGTGGAGAGAAAGAACCTGCCAGCAGAGTATTTGGAGTTGCTGAAATTGTTGGGGGGACATCCGTTGTCTTTGCGGGTGGTGTTACCGCATTTAAAGATGCAGACACCCGTGCAGTTAATTGAGGCGCTGCGGCGGGGGTTGGATACTTTTAGGGGACAAGAGGAAGAAGGGAGAGAAAAATCTCTTACTGTATCGTTGGATTATTCCTTTGCTAAGTTGTCGGAACGTACACGCCAACATTTACCATTTTTGGGGCTGTTTTGCGATCGGGTTAATGCACATTGGCTGTATAGTTTTTCAGGAAGTTATGATAATAGCTATGGACAAGCTTATCAAGCGGTGTTTGGGGAGAACTTGCAAAAACCAGATTGGATGAGAATTCTCAATGAAGCCGCCGCCGCAGGTGTTTTGGAATATTTGGGTGAGACTATCTACAAGATTCACCCTGCACTACCTTGGTATTTGCGTCAGCAGTTAAACACAATTACTTCCCAGGAGGTGATTAACGAACTCGAAAAAAAGTTGCTGATTTTCTACGCTTATTTGGCGGATAAATACGATAAAGAACTCATCAGCAATGCAGAACTGGCAACTTTTGTGCTGCGAGTCGAAGAACCAAATCTGTTGCAAAACTTACGCTTTGCAGAACAACGACAGGAATGGGCTTATGCACAATCGATTCTGCAAGCCTTGGGAGAAGTGTATCAGCGTATAGGGCGTAAACCCGAATTTAAGTCACTGCGACAACGGGCGCTGAACCAAATTGGTATGCACTTGGCAGATACAAAAGCAAAGGGTAAAGGTGCTGTTAATTTTTGGATATATTTGCAGATTAACGAAGCTAATGAGGCAGTGCTAAATGCTAATTTGGCAGGTGCAAAGAAAATTTATCAAGAAATTCTCTATGAATTAATCGCTTTAAATGACCCCTCAGTTAATAACATAATTGCTGATGTTTATCATAATCTAGGTATGGTAGGCGAAAAGCAGAGGCAGTTTGATGTGGCTATTGATTACTACCTCAAGGCGCTGAAGATATTTGAAGATGCCGGGAATTTGTACTCTACTGCTAGAGAATATAACCGTCTGGGCATTGTCGCTTCTGAGCAACGGCAGTTTGATGTGGCTGTTGATTACTACAACAAAGCGCTGAAGATATTTGAAGATGCCGAGGATTTGTATTCTGCTGCGGGTGAGTATCAGAATCTGGGCAATGTCGCTTCTGAGCAACGGCAGTTTGATGTGGCTGTTGATTACTACAACAAGGCGCTGAAGATATTTGAAGATGCTGGGGATTTGCAATCGGCTGCGGGTAACTATCTCCATCTGGGCAATGTCGCTTCTGAGCAACGGCAGTTTGATGTGGCTGTTGATTACTACAACAAGGCGCTGAAGATATATGAAGATGCTGGGGATTTGTACAGTGCTGCTAGTGTCTATCACCAACTGGGCAATGTAGCCGAAGAGCAACGGCAGTTTGATGTGGCTGTTGATTACTACAACAAAGCGCTGAAGATACATGAAGATGCTGGGGATTTGTACAGTGCTGCTAGGGAATATAACCGTCTGGGCACGGTAGCCGAAGAGCAACGGCAGTTTGATGTGGCAATTAACTATTATCAAAAAACCTGGGAGATTTATGAAGAATTCCGCGATTGGTATTGGGCTTCAGCAACATTGGGTGAGTGGGGAAGGGTTTTAGAAGCTCAAGAAAATTACGCTCAGGCTTTGCCAATTTACATTCGTGCTTTAGGCATTGACTTAGAGCATAATCAAGATTGGATTGGTTCAGATATCAATGATTTAGCCCGGATGCTCCAGCAGTTAGGAGAAAGCCAGTTTCAAGTTATTTGGCGCGAGGCGACGGGTGAAGAGTGCGCTGGAGAGGTACGCGAGGCAATTTGGGCAGTGCGGGATGAGCCAGGTTGATTCAGATACCCGACTTCTTGAAGAAGTCGGGTATCTCGCAGCTTTTCAAATAAGTTTTGTTTAAGTGTTGTTAGCGATCGCATAAGCGTTTGCCACAAAAATGCTCATTTTCATTAACAAAATGATCGTTTTCATAGACAAAATGCTCATTTTCATTAACAAAGCGATCGTTTTCATAAACAAAATGCTCATTTTCATTAACAAAATGATCGTTTTCATTAACAAAGCGATCGTTTTGACCACTACAAGCTAGTCATTTGGAAGTGCGATCGCAATATTGATAGCAGCAGTGTTCTATCCTAGAAACAAAAAGGGGCAAAAGTATGCAAGCCTACAAGCTCAACGCCACAATTGATGAATCAGGTCATTTAATTATTGACGAACCTCTGAATATTGCTCCTGGAAAGGTGGAAGTGATTATTTTGCAGCCAGTTCCATCTTCGGAAACTTCTACTGAGTCACAGCCAGAAAAGCCGAGAAGAAAGTCTAAAGTCAAAGCATTTGAAGGTTTATTTGAAAATGCCCCACCCACACCACCAGACTTTGACCCAGACCAAGCCAGATGGGAAGCTTTAAAGGAGAAACATAATCTGTGAAAATCTTGTTAGACACCAACATCATTGTAGATGATGCCCTTGAACGTGAACCTTTCCTAGACACAAGCGAACAAGTGTTGATACTAGTTGAGCAAGGAGAGGTAGAAGGTTATATTTCCGCCTCAACTTTTAGTGATTTGTATTACATTATCCGTAGGGCAAGAGGTCGAGAGTGGACACTTACTTATTTAAGGCAGTTGGTCAACTTCTGCCGTGTCGCCACTGTAGACAGTGCCACAATCAACATGGCATTAACCGTTAACTTTAGAGATTTTGAAGACGCTATTCAATACAGCACTGCGGCACTCAATCATTTAGATGCTATTATTACTCGCAATCCTAGAGATTTTCCAGTTGCTACTCCCAGAATTATTACACCTGAAGAGTTGATTCAGGAACTAACAAATACTCAATAAATAATTAAGTCAAATATATATGAATGCCCAATTAACCCCTGTCGAAATCCAAGAATTTCAGCAACTTCTCGCAAACGACACCCCAGCGCAACAAGCGCTTACTACCCTGCAACAACACAACGGCAATCTAGAAGCCAGTTTTGATGCACTTTGGCAAGAGAAAGTCGGCAAAACAGATTACAGCCAGGGTAAAAAATCTCTCTTGCAACTCACCCTCAATGAAATTCGCGCGGAAATCTGTGGTGATGATGGTTTACGGGGCAAAATTAAAGAATACACCAATAACCCTGGTAGTTCTTCTCTGCTCAATAGTATCATTGGTTCACTGGTGATTGTTGCTGCTGCACATGGAATACCGATTGATGGTGCGATCGCCACAATTGTCGTATTATATATTATCAAAATTGGAATAAATGTTTTCTGCAAATACACTGAACCAGATAGCAAAGCAGAGCAAGGTAAAAATAATAATTCCTAACTCCTGTACAGACAAAGATTTTTCGCGTCTCCCCTCACGTCCCCGGTAAATTTCGCAACCGCTCATCCAAATGACTGCGGTCTGCCAAAACCTTTACCAATGGCCCATGTGAAGAAAATTCTACAATACTGAGCGAAGCGACAGGGCATCCCAAACGAAAACGGAAGCGTCCCACATCAATCCCCAAAAAACTACACAGAAGAATTCTAATAGTTGCTTTGTGTGAAACAACTAAAACATTGCCGCTAGTGTAATTTTGCTTGATTTCTTCAATTACCTGCAAGGCGCGAGAAGCAATTGTAACTGCCATTTCTCCACCACTTGGAGCATTCCAAGCCGGATCTGCTGACCAACGAATATAATCATCGTGATATTCACGACTAATTACTTCTGGGGTTTTTCCTTCCCACTTACCATAGTTGATTTCTTTTAAACCATCTCTGAGTTGTGGTTCTATCTTTAGAGCTTCACACAAAGGTTTTGCTGTCAAGACAGTTCGCCGCATTGGACTACAAAATATTGTTGTCCAATCCATAGAACTATATGCGTCAGCAAAAGCCTTTGCCATAGCCAAGCCTTCTGGGGTAAGTTCTGAGTCTATGGAACCGCAAAAGGAATTATTGCGACTGCATTCTGTCTGTCCGTGACGGAGGAAATAAAGAGTTAGGCTCACAATATATTGTCATCAATTGTAAATTTAAGGGCGCTAACAATCAGATGTAGCTGAACATAGTTAATGCCTGTGGTATATTACTACAATTTTCTGATATTTTGAATAATTTTCAGGGTAATGCATCGGCAGTTAGTCCCATCGGAGGCATTGCCATTAAGCGATCGCAATTTGGCTCATTTTGATAAGCAAAAAATAAAGGTGGGTAATACCCACCTAATCTCTTACTCATCCTCCAAACTTAAAATTATTTATTTGTATTTATAAAATTAAAATTCATTAATATTATTCCTCTGATTTTAGAAATTGATTATTTAATGTAGAGACGTAATAAATTACGTCTCTACATGAGTTTTGTCAATTTCACCTCAACCTTTATCTTTCCATGCTTGCTTAGAACATCAAAAAGGTTTATGGCATTGAATTTTGAACAATTCATAATTTTTTGCAAAAATGGAATCCACCCCATTTACATCCCTAAAGTTTCTGCAAAAAAATTATGGATTGTTAGTCAATGTTTTTCTTTACATTGTCTTTCACGTCTTCAATTCCATGACGTACTTCGCTTTCAGCTTGCTTTGCTTTACCTTTAGCTTTATCTTCTGGATCTCCAGTGATATTGCCTAATGCTTCTTGGGCTTTACCTTCAACATTTTTAGCAGCTGCCTTTGCGCGATCTTCTATACTCATTTTGTTCTCCTGATTTAATAAAAAACTTGTTTCAAAGCTATATACTAACTTTGAAATCTTTTTTGTGATTACTTTTACAGAGTAACTTAAAGTTTTTGCTAAAGCCTTCCACCACAAGACATATTAGACAATTCGCAATTCGTAATTCGTAATTCGTAATTCGTAATTATGAAAGCTAATTATAGTAAGGATTCTGGCTGTTGGCTGAATCCAAAATTAAGTAATAATAGTTTAGTTACCTATGCTAAAAGACATAGAAAAAGTGCAAATATTGTAATTTCTACTTTTGACTTTTTAACTAAAAAACCCAGTTTCTCTAAGAAACTGGGTTAATAAATTTATGGGGATGTTTTTTGTCTAATCTAGAAAACCCATCAGGCTTTCAGAATTGTCAACTTCATTTGATGCTATAGGACGATTACCAAATGTTGAATAACTTTCAGAAATTATCAATGCACTTGAGGCAATTGGACGAATCCCAGAGAGGTTGATACTTTCAACAACTTGGAATGTATTAGCACCAATTGGACGAATACCCATTGAGTTATAGGTTTCAACTACTTCCAAGGTACTGGTGCTAACGGGACGCACCCCAGCAATTGAGAGATGTTCAGCAACTTCTAAGTCGCTAGCGCCTATGGGACGAATTCCAGAAATAGCAAGAGTCCCAGAAGCTCCCACTGGCAGTTCAGTACCTTCCTCGACTTTATCTGCATTCAAGCTCTGGTCTTGTTGATTTTCAACTTCCTCTGTAGACTTGGCATACTTTTGCCGAGAACTGGTTGCTTTACCAGTGTTGCTAATAGTCATAAACGAAGACCTCTGGTTTGTTAATTGAATTTTACAATAATTAAGGAAAGATGAAATTTTTTCCCATATACATTAGAGTTTAACCTTAAAAAACCTCATATAGATATAAGAATCTTTAAAACTGATACATAAGTAAATTTTAATTAATAAGTTTTGTAAAAAAATATTACCATTTCTTTAGTTAATCAGCCAGCTAGAATAGATACAGGGCGAAATAGTCACCATGAGATAGGGTATTTTCAACAAAACTGTATGACAGAATTTTGTCTTCAAGCTCCCTTTAGTCCCACAGGCGATCAACCACAAGCGATCGCACAACTAACTGCTAGTATCCAATCAGGCAACCGTTACCAAACTTTACTAGGAGCCACTGGAACTGGTAAGACATTTTCGGTAGCAGCAGTTATTGAGAAAATTGGCAAGCCTACTTTAGTTCTGGCGCATAACAAAACCCTCGCTGCACAGCTTTGTAATGAGTTGCGAGATTTCTTTCCCAACAACGCAGTCGAGTACTTTGTTAGCTACTACGATTACTATCAGCCAGAAGCCTATATTCCCGTTACCGATACTTATATTGAAAAAACGGCGGCGATTAATGATGAAATAGATATGTTACGGCATTCAGCGACGCGATCGCTGTTTGAACGCCGTGATGTCATTGTTGTTGCTTCCATCAGTTGCATCTACGGTTTAGGAATGCCGGCAGAATATCTCAAAGCTGCCATCCCTCTTCAGATAGGTATGGAAGTAAATCAACGCCAAATTTTACGAGATTTGGCAAACGTTCAATATAGCCGCAACGACATCGAAATGGGTCGGGGAAAATTTCGCGTCCGAGGTGATGTCTTAGAAATTGGCCCAGCTTATGAAGACCGGATTATTCGCGTAGAATTCTTTGGTGATGAAATTGACGCGATTCGCTACATTGACCCGGTGACAGGGGAAATTCTCAAAAGTTTGGAAGCGGTGAATGTCTATCCCGCGCGTCACTTTGTCACCCCAGAAGAACGATTAGAAGTAGCTTGTAATGACATTGCAGCCGAGTTAAAACAGCAAAAACTAGATTTAGAACAAGCTGGGAAACTATTAGAAGCACAACGCATAGATCAACGGACACGCTATGATTTGGAGATGCTGCGCGAGGTAGGTTACTGCAACGGCGTTGAGAACTATTCCCGTCATTTAGCAGGAAGACAAGCTGGAGAATCACCAGAATGTTTAATTGATTATTTTCCCAAAGATTGGCTACTAGTTATCGATGAATCTCATGTTAGCGTACCACAAATTCGTGGGATGTATAACGGCGATCAAGCGAGAAAAAAAGTTTTAATTGAACATGGATTTCGTCTTCCTAGCGCTGCTGATAACCGTCCTTTGAAAGCAGAGGAATTTTGGCAAAAGGTGAATCAGTGTATTTTTGTTTCCGCAACTCCCGGAAATTGGGAAATAGAAGTTTCTGAAGACCATGTAATTGAGCAAGTGATTCGACCAACTGGGGTGGTCGATCCAGAAATTTCTGTGCGTCCCACAGAAGGACAAATTGATGATTTGTTGGGAGAAATTAAAGATAGAGCCGATCGCCATGAACGAGTGTTAATTACCACATTAACTAAGCGGATGGCGGAAGATTTAACTGAGTATTTGCAAGACCACGGTATAAGGGTAAGGTATTTACATTCTGAGATTAATTCTATTGAGCGCATTGAGATTCTGCAAAATTTACGCGATGGTATATTTGATGTATTGGTTGGTGTGAATTTGCTGCGGGAAGGGTTGGATTTACCCGAAGTTTCATTAGTAGCAATTATGGATGCAGATAAAGAAGGTTTCTTGCGAACCGAGCGTTCCTTAATTCAAACTATTGGTAGAGCCGCGCGTCACGTCCAAGGACAAGCGATTTTATATGCCGATAATATGACAGGTAGCATGATTAAAGCCATTGATGAAACAGACAGGCGGCGTGGGATTCAAACGGCACATAATCGACTGCATGGAATTACACCACAACCAATTGTCAAAAAATCAAGTAATGCGATTTTGGCTTTTTTAGATGTATCTCGACGGTTAAATGCAACTGACTTGAAAGTTGTAGATGAACATATAGATGAACTGCCATTAGAACAGATTCCAGGGTTGATTACTCTGTTAGAAGCGCAGATGAAAGAGGCGGCGAAAAAACTGGAATTTGAAGAGGCGGGTAAATTGCGCGATCGCATTAAACATCTGCGGGATAAAATGCTAGGACGCTAACGTGAATCTTATGCTTTTAAGCATATAAAGGTTATTACGTCAATAGATAGTTTACAAGATATTATAAATGTAGATTCTAAGAGGGGATGGACATGACTCTAGGAGCAAATAAGAAGTCATCCATTATTCGTACAGAGCGAGGACTAGCGATCGCAGGCACACGTATCACCCTCTACGACGTGATGGACTATATGACGGCTGAATATCCGCCTCAGTTTATCCAAGGATTATTTGATCTAACAGAGGAACAAATTAACGCTGCTTTGGCTTACATTGAGACTAATCGCGTAGAGGTAGAAGCGGAGTATCAGCAAATTCTCAAAGAAGCCGAAGAACTCCAGCAATACTACCAAGAGCAAAATCGTGAGCTAGTTGCCCGAATTGCAGCACAACCGCCCAAACCTGGAACTGAAGCCGCGTGGGAAAAACTTCGGGCAGTTAAGGCAAAGCGCGAATCTAAGATATGATTTTTTTGATCGATCACAATCTCAAAGGTCATACGCTAATTTTCTTTGGTGCGATCGCATTAAACACCTGCGAAATAAAATGCTAGCACGTTAGTGCTTGGTCAAGGTAGGAATCAAGATAACACCCTTTTTTAGCTATCCTAAAAAAGTAAATCATTAAGAGATCGCGCCAATGGTTGCTTTACCCGACAACATTTTGATGAGTGCAGAAGAATATCTAGTTTGGGAAGCCACCCAAGAGGAACGCTACGAGTATTGGGATGGCGAAGTTGTGATGATAAGTGGTGTGACACGCAACCATAATCGGATTTATGCAAATTTCTTTAAGCTCCTAGACGATGCCCTAGCCCATCGCTCCTGTGAGGTATAGATTGTAGATGTGAAGGTGCAGGTAGAACCGGGGCGAAAGTATTTTTATCCAGATGTGGTGGTGACTTGCGACGATCGCGATACCGATCAACAATTGGTACAATTTCCCTGCTTAATTATCGAAGTGCTATCACCTTCAAGAGAAGCAGCCGATAGAGGGAAAAAGTTTGCCAAATATCGCCAATCTCCAACCTTGCAAGAATATGTTTTAGTACAAGTAGCTCAACCGGGTGTGGAAGTGTTTCGGCGCAATGAGCAGGGAAAATGGGTGTTGTCGGAGTATAGTTTGGGCGATATATTGCGACTAGAATCGGTGGGTGTAGAAATAGCGATGTCTACGACGGGCTATGCCTACGCCCATTTGTACCGACAAGTGCAATTTGAAACTGAAGCCACTGAAAATTGAATAGATGATAGATTAAAATTCCATAGAGTTGCTGCAACAGATCTAGCCGAATAATGGCTGCGAGGTTTGTGATGGGGGAAGTATCACTGACAACAATCAACGTTTTGATACCTACAATAGGACTTTTAAAACATCCTCTGAGCAAATCAAGGCCATCCTCGCAGATTTTTATGTACCTGCGCTAAATACCACATATAATCATCAATTTTGTAATTATCAACAGCTTTAACTATATATTCCTGAGCCAAATCAACATTATTCTCAACTTCGTAATATAATCCCAAGTAAAGATGACTGTAAAAATTTCCCTTTATCCCTTCTGATTGACCAACAGTTAAAACATCATCTGGTGTACAATTTCCCGCATAAAAATCATATACGCGCTGCATGATGCGTCGCGGGTCATTTTTCACAGTTAGTAAATAATTACGTGCCTCTTCAACACCTAACGAACGAGCTATGCAGAGATATCGCCATACTGTTTCTTCTACATCTTGAGCATTTACAGTCAAATCTATTTCAAATTGTTGAGCGCCTTCAGCAAATCTTTCTGCATAATAATACGATAATCCCCGTTGCCAGAGGTAGGGTTTAATATGAGTATCTAGTTGCTCTGCTATGTCAAAATCTTGAATAGATTCATCAATTTTGGTAAGCTGAAAATTTACCATACCACGACGAACGTAAGCATTAGGATTTTTCGGCTGATTGCGAATGGTTTGGTTCCATCGCTGGAGTTGATTTTCCAGAGAATTTGAAAAAAACATGGGTTTGTTAGCTACTCTGCATTAAATAAAATATTTTCAGGTTTGGGGAGAACTTGTCAATCCCTAAAATTAGTCAACTTTTGTCATAGTAAATGCATACCGCTATATAATGTTTTGCGATCGCCTATGCTAGGCAGCTACGCCATCGCACCTGCGGATTGTGGGTATTATCTGACTAAATTCTGAATAAAAGTAAAACTATTTAATTATGAAGCAATTTACTGACAAAGTTGTTTTGATTACAGGAGGGAATTCTGGTATTGGCAAAGCAACAGCATTAGCTTTTGCTCAGGAAGGGGCAAAAGTAGCGATCGCCAGCAGGAGAATTAAAGAAGGTGAGCAGACAGTTAATTTAATTGAGAAATCAGGTAGTCAAAGTATTTTTATCCCCACAGATATTACCCAAGAAACAGAAGTTAAAAATTTAATTAGCCAAACAGTTAAAACTTTTGGTCGTTTAGATTATGCTTTTAATAATGCTGGAACTCCTGGATCTCTAAAAGTAGATATAGATGATTCTGAAGAAAATTGGAATCAAGTTATTAATACTAATTTAAAAGGAGTTTGGCTATGTATGAAATATCAAATTCCTGAAATGCTTAAAAATGGTGGTGGTGCTATTGTGAACAATGCTTCTATTAGAGGATTAATTGCTGCTAATTTAACTAACGATCGAGAAAAGAAAGCACAACATAATATTCATTTTTATTGTACTAGCAAACACGCAGTTTTAGGACTTACTAAATCTCTAGCTGTACAATATGCTAAGGATGGTATTAGAATTAATGCTGTTTGTCCAGGAACTATTATAACTCCTATGGTAACGGAGTCTTTAAGTGAGGAAACAATAAAGAATTACGGTAATCAATATCCTATAAAACGATTAGGTACACCGGAAGAAATTGCTCAAGCAGTATTATGGTTATGTTCAGATTCAGCTAATTTTGTTATTGGACATTCATTAGTTTTAGATGGTGGTTTAACTATTCAACATTAGTTTTAGATGGTGATATAGAACTACCTCCTAACAAGATGGCTATGCGTTCATGTAAAGGGCATTGAATCAGGTAGGAGGCAAGGCAGAAAGTTGAATGTGGCAGAGTGAAATCGAAGTGTTAAAAACTGTATTTTTTACACTCGCTTGCAATCTTGCTAACAAATCTTGATGGAATCCATCCATGAGGTAGAAGAAACTACTTACAGGATTCAGTATTGTAGAGTTTGTGTCTTAAAATCAGGAAAAACTCCCGTGGTTCCCATTAGAGATAATAATCCGACAAAAATCACGCCTTATGTAACTTATGGGCTGATTGCTGCCAATGTCCTCGCTTTTCTTTATGAAGCTAGTCTTCCCCCGCAAGCATTAAATGGGTTTCTACACCTTGCGGCTGTAGTTCCACGAGAACTGACTTTAAGCTTTGGTGGTATCTCTCTACATCAACCAGTACCAGAGTGGGCAACTTTGATTACCTCGCAATTTTTGCATGGTGGTTTCTTGCACCTAGCAGGTAATATGCTGTTTCTCTGGATTTTTGGTAACAACGTTGAAGATAAGTTAGGTCATGCCAAATATTTACTGTTTTATTTAAGTTGTGGTGTTTTGGCATCATTAACTCAATGGTTCTTCGCTCAAGATTCTAGCATTCCTTCTTTGGGTGCGAGTGGTGCGATCGCAGGCATTTTAGGAGCGTACATTCTCCGCTTTCCCAACGCTGAAGTTCTCGGCGTAGTCCCTTTAGGATTTTTCTTTCCAACTTTCCGCGTCCCCGCATATTTCTTTTTGGGATTCTGGTTTCTCGAACAAGCCTTCTACGGACTTGCTAGTTTAGAGACACGTACTAATATCGGGATTGAAGGCGGCGGTATTGCTTACTGGGCTCATGCAGGTGGGTTTATCTTTGGGGCAATTCTCGGCCCACTATTGGGTTTATTTAACGATAAATCACAAGAAGAATCTTGGTAGAGATAATTTTCATGGTATCGTTATTAACCTAAAATCTACTGATTGATTTAATAAATGAAATTGCCTACATTTCGCAACTGCTAGCCTGACAAGCTATATTGCAGTTAGTAAATAATTTAGGAAAAACACCTGTGTTTCCCCTCTACGACGAAAATCCGACGCGAATCACCCCGTATTTCACCTACGGGTTAATTGGCATGAATATTATAGTTTTTATTCACGAGGTGAGTCTGTCAAATGCACAATTGAGTCAGTTTTTAAGTCAGTATGCAGTAATACCTCAAGAGTTAACCATCAACTTGAGTGGAGAGTGGATAACGTTATTTACGTCACAATTTTTACACGGTGGTTGGTGGCACTTAATCTCAAATATGTTGTTTCTCTGGGTTTTTGGCAACAATATCGAAGATCGATTAGGTCATGCCAAATATCTGATTTTTTATTTGGTATGTGGTGCTTTAGCTGCCTTGTGCCAATGGTTTATTGGCATGAATTCTGAGATTCCTTCCTTGGGAGCAAGTGGCGCGATTTCTGGGGTTTTGGGTGCATATATTATCCGCTTTCCACACGCTAAAGTCATGACCTTAGTTTTTTTGGGGATTTTTATCACCACAATAAGAATTCCAGCACTATTTATAATTGGACTGTTCTTTGTGCAGAACGTCATATCTGGTCTTGCTACCCTACAAACAGCTGCTCACATGACTGTGCAAAGTGGTGGTGTTGCTTATTGGGCGCATATCGGTGGTTTTGTTTTTGGGATAATTCTTGCTCCCCTGTTTGGGTTATTTAGGCAGGACTAAATACAGCATTTTCTAAATAAATTCATAGCGAATTTATCAAACCTCTACCTGTTCCTCTGCCTACCTATCCTATGGGAAGGCGAAGCATTGAAATTTCCTTATTAAGAAACAATTAGTTTTTGTTGGCACTCGCCGAAACTCCTTCTGATTCTTCTACCCCAGACGTAAATATTGGTGATTCTACAACTTGTTCAGGTACAGAAACTATAATATCAGCACCATTGATAATTGCTCCTAATAACCCCACTTCATCTTCCACTAATTGATCGATCGCTTCACCTAGCATATTTTCTTGTGTATAGTGTGGTCGCGCCACTAATACGATTCCATCGCAGTAGGGTTGGATTAATAAAGGATCATTAGATATGCTGAGAGAACTAGTATCTAAGATAACTAAATCAAAACGTTCGCGCACATCTTCCATCAACCGCCGTATTTCACTAGATTCAAGGATAGCAGCAGATTGCCGCACAGGGCCAGGGCTGGGAAGAATGTATAAATTTTCTACATCAGGAACTAAACGGATACATTCACTTAAGTTAGCGTAATAACGTAGGGGTTCAATTGTGGCTTCGGGATCAGGAATTACATTCAGAGATGTACAACGAGAAGGCGATCGCAAATCTGTTTCGATAATCAAGGTTCTTTTGCCAGCCCGGGCAGAAGCTATACCCAAGTTATAAGCACTTGCCGTCTTACCCTCTAGGCTACTGGTGCTTGTAATCAACACCACTTTTAAATTTTTACCACCAATTCGGCGCAGATTACTGCGGAACTTCTCATAAAATTCTAAGTAAGGAGAATCTGCGGAAAGTACTACTGGCACTGCTTCTTGAGGCAAATCATCAACTGGCATTAAAGGCAATTCTCCCAACACTGCCACTTCCCGTTGCTTGAGGCTTTCGCGGATATCCTCTCTGGTTTTGAAAGTGCCTTCCAGCGATCCTAGTAAAAATATCACCCCGCCACCAATTAACATACCTAAGAAACCGCCCACAGCAAGGGTAATAGGTACACTCTTAGGGGGTTTGAGGTCGGGAGCGGCTGTGGCCCGTCTGGCAATGCTGAGGCTGCTGGTAGTTTCTGCCTCTGCGGTTTTAGCATCGGTTAGCTTCACCTGCATTTGGTCATAGATGGCTTTTTTGAGTCCAACCTCTTGTTCTAAACGCGATCGCTCTAATTGTTTATTGGGTATCAGAGAATACTCTTGCCGTAGTCTTGCTTCTTGTTGGATTTCTTGAACTAGCTGTTGTTGCAGTGTTTCTCGTTGGGTTTGCAAAGACACCATTTGGTTTGCCAATTGCTGGCGGGCAGGATCTAAGCTACTTTGGGTGCGAATACCTGCAATGCTACCCTGAAGTGGAGCCGCCGCCCCATCACCACCTAATACCTCAGATGCTCGTTGTCGCAGCAATTCTTCAGCCGCTTGTTTCTGACGCTGCAACTGAATCATCGTTGGGTGTTCTGGTCGCAAATCTTTTCTGAGTACGGCAATTTGCGCCTCACTTTGATAAATTTGCGCTCGTAAGTTACCAATAATTGGATCGGCACTCAAAGCAGAAGAAACATAAGCTTGTCCCACTGTTAAGCCTAACTTATTTTCTAAACTACGAACTTGACCATCAACTCCAGAAATAGTTAATTGCATTTGCCGTTGTAGATTTTGGCTGGCAGTAATAGCGCTTAACAAACTGCCATTCTCTGCTGCTAATATTGCTGTTCGCTCAATGCGATCGTACTGTTCCAACTTCTTTTCAGCAACTTGCAACTCCCGTTTAGCCTGCGGTAAGCGATCGTTAATCTTTTGAATAATTGCTTGTAATCGCCCAGTATTGATGTCACTGCTCAACTTAATCATTGATTGCATCAATTCTGTCAATACTTCTATGGCTCGTTTGGGGTCACTATCTACATATTTAAGTTCAAAAATACTCGTTTCAAATTCTCCAGTCCTGGGATTTTTTTTAGGTAAAGTAAGCACAATACTTGTACCGAGTTGTTTCGGTTTAAGATTTACTTTCTCTGCCACTGTCGCAATTATCTGGTTTGATAATAAAACGTCTTCATTCAGTTCCTTTCCTTGCTGTTGGATTTGACTACCAGTTGTTGAGAAAGAAACCGGTGGCCCCGCATAGGTTAGTGCGGCAGATGCTATGTAGTTAGTAGGTGGCTCTGGCTGCATAGCCACCACCGTTGACCCCACAACAACTAAACCAAAACTAGCTAGTCCAATCCACTTGTATTTTTCAAAAGCAATAAGATAGCGCTTAACAATTGGTGGGGTCATGGTTGCTTCACTCCAATTAAAAATTAAAAATTAAAAATTCAGGAAGCACCAAACTAAAGATACTGGCTTTTATACAAGGCAAAGGTGCTATTAACTTCCTACTGTATATCTCAATTGATATCTTTAATATTTTAATGAATTCAAAAATAACTTGGATATGTGGCTTCCTACACTCCAAACTATTTCTAGCTTGTATCCTTCTTCTAGAGTTACTAATTTGAGCCACCACCGAAGTTGTCAAAAAAGCGGAGAAAAGATTGGACATTGAAAAAGGGTTGGGTAATAGTAGTCAAGAAATTAGTAATTCTACCGATGAGGTTCCGACCAACAACAAGAACATCATTATCTTGAAGCGCCACATTTTGAGATGCATCACCTCCTAGAGCTTTTTTAGCATCAAGTTTCTGGGTGACAGCTTTACCTTGTTCAGGATCAAAACGAACCAGAGCAATATCTCGAAGATTAGCAGTATCAAGATTTACTCCTCCCAAAGCATCTACAAATGTACTACCGTTAGGCAGTGCTTGAATAGAAAGACCTCCCGCAGCGTAGTTTAAAACCCGGACTCTAATCTGTGGTGTAGCTAAGGATGAACGTGCTACTAAATTGCGGTCATAACCATCATCATTACCAACTTCACGACGGGGGATGAGGATTGCATCTCCATCTTGTAAGCGGAAATTAGGGATTGAACCGCCATTTTGCAATGCTGCATATAAATCAATAGTTTGTGAAATCACAGAACCATCAATTAATTTCCGACGTACTTGTATTTGTCGCAGGTCTGCATTCAAGGTTGAACCACCAGATACTAGCAAGGCATCAGCAACACGGGGTGTTGGTGAACTAATCGGATAAATTCCTGGTCGAAATATTTCTCCACTAATAGTAACTTGAACTGGTCGCGCCCCTGCCAAAGATACTACTACAATTGGATCTGGCAAAATACGACTTAAACCCAAACGAATTTTTTCTTGAGCTTCTTCTAATGTTAAACCTTGTAATGACACGGTTCCCACTTGCGGCACTACAATGGTGCCTTCTGGACTAATTACAGCTTGAAAGCTCAAATCTTGACGCTGTGTTGCTAAGGCTAAAACTATTACCGGATTAACCACATAACGATTTAAACCCAAGCGAATTTTTTCTTGAGCTTGTTCTAATGTTAAACCCTGTAATGACACCTTTCCCAGTAGCGGCACCACAATGTTACCTTCTGGGTTGATTAAAGCTTGAAAGCTCAAATCTGGAAAGCGCTGAACCGAAACGCTAATTCCATCTCCTATTCCTAAGCGGTATAGGCCAGGAGGACGCTGAAGTACAACATTAATTCCATCTCCCGGGCCTAAGAGGTAGCGGCTAAGTTGGGGAGAAATTTCGTCATTTGCACCTGGAGGTACAAACTCAGTACCTGGTACAGGCGAGGGAGGTTGCCTTGGTGATTGTCCTTGAGGTGGAAAAGGCTGGGCAACAACAAGTTGGATAGGTGTTGTTAAGAAAACTCCTACTTGAAGACTGACAAAACACAAGGCGCTGAATCCACGCATATAAAAATTGGGATCTATGAACATCGGTGCAGAAAATACTGATATAGAAATTAGTCGCGCCGAGTGGTTATTTTACTCTACAAATGTCCTACATATCTCTTATATCTGCAAGTATTTGCCAAGAAAAAGAGAAGAAGTTTGCTAAATTTAATTTCTAATACCAATTATTTCTGAAGCTGCGGTAAGACAAGGGCAAAATTCCCTTGTTCTATACAACTTTTCGGTATAAGTTTATATTCCTAACATCTTTCTTTTTTTAGCTGAGTTTCAGCCTGAATGCAATTCATAGAGACACTCACGATCAATTTATGGACAAACACACATGTAACGGACTTTACAAAGGGCCTGCCATTAATGCACCTTGTACTGTTTCCCCTATAGACTGGGCTAAAGGCCAAGATGTTTCTACTTGCCCTAGAGGTTCTATTGGAATCAGAATGCTCACGGCCACCCAAGGAGTGCGTTGCTTGCGCCACTGGGCTAATTGATCCGCGAAGAACCAGTGCAAAGGTGATGCATTTCCGCCATCTGGCATTGCGTACCATTGCAATACGGCAAAAGTTTGCTGTGGTGTGGTAGCGCGAAAGAACCTAGCTTTTACTTTAGTTACAACATTAGAAGCCAACTTTGCAGGCGGTTTAACAGTAAATTCAGCAGAACGAGATTGCGCTATATCCCACTTTCCCCAACGCGATCTTCCCCAGCCGTTAACATCTGTCCACTCTACCTCTGGTTGATCCATAGGCCCATTTTGCGGTAGTAAAAGCAGGATTGCCTGGGATTCGGAACCTTCTTTTTTCATTATCTGCAAAGACCATTTATGTTCGCCAATTGGCTGTTCTGCTTGTTCAGTAGTTTGCCAACCAGGAAGGGCTAATCCAGTCTTACGGATCTGTTTTAATTTATTGAGGGTGGTAACAGGTGGTGGTTGTTTCCATTGCCACTTTCCTGTCAGGTATCCAGGAACCCCTCCTATTGCTAACAGTAGTAGCAATAATAAAAGTACTGCTACCTGACTCAATTGGTTTTCTTTGAAAAACTTGGAGAAGGAAATCATCAGTAAAAATTTGTAATACTTAGGCAAAATTTTACTTCATAAAATCACACCATGAGTTCAGTAATATTTATGAGTAGATTAAGAAGCAGGGGGCAGGGGGGAAAGAGGTAATGTTATTCCCCTCAATTCCCATTTCCTAATGTTTCTAATTTTCTGCTTCTTGCTCAGTTTCTGGAGATGGCAAAAAATAGTCATTAATCCAATTTAGTAAGGGCACTAATGACACCAGCATACAAGCTGAGTAAAGATCGCCGCCCCAACCTTGATGTAGCCATTTAAAAGCCTCTTCATTACCTGTGCCGTGAAAGAAAGTCAGTAAAGTATTACGAATGATATTGGCCGCAGTACTAACGATCGCAGCAAGAGATAAAAACGATATCGTTGTGCGCCGTGAAGACAAAGAATCTGTCCAATAAAGCAGCATCAAGCCAACGTAGAGAGTTGTGAACAACATTTTCAGCCCTGCACAATAGGGGGCAACTTCTACAATGCGTCCTCCCACGTAGAGATTTATTTCATATACGGTTACGTCCATACCAAATTGATTCAGTATGAAACCTGCCGTACCAGCGATGAAGCTTTGGAGAGGCAAGGTATAGGGAGCAATGAGATAAGGCATTGCTGTTGGGGTTGCCAAAAATACTAATAGCAGGGGGAATCCTTGCGATCGCAAACCTGCTATTCCTTTAAACCACAAACATAATCCTGCTAAGATAACGGGCAAGGAAAGGTTAACCCACTCTGTAACACCGCTAAGATAAAACACTGCCCCTACTAATAATAAAACAGCGCTCAGAGGATGTATTTTATCTGGTAAACGTTTCCATTTTTTCCGGTTCATCCAGACCAAATAAGCCGCAAATGGTAAACCAATAATCCCGTGGCTAAAATATTCGTGTTCTGTACTGATATTTTTGTGCAGCCAACCATCCAACCAGTGTAGCAATATAGGAGCATAAAGCAGCAGTAAAACGCCTATAATAGCTAGATTTAATAAGTCTGAGGCGTTTCTGTTTTTTACCTGTTGCTGGAGTACCATGATTTTTATTTAGTCATTGGGAATTGGGAATTGCAAATTACGAATTGGTTTTAGACTAATGACTAATGACTAATGACTGCTGAGAATTTGTTGAGACTGCATGAGCGATCGCAGCTACAACTTCTTTAACTTGGCTACTGCTCAATCCAGGATACATCGGTAATGATAATATTTGCTGTGACAGTTTTTCGGCTTGGGGAAAATCTCCAGGCTGATAGCCTAAGTTGGTGAATGCCGGTTGGAGATGACAAGGAATTGGGTAGTGAATACCAGTTTGAATTCCTACTGCTGTAAGCTTTTCCTGGAGTTGCTGGCGTTCTATTGAGCAAGACTCATCAACTTTAATGACATAAAGATGATAAACGTGTCCTGTATCACTTTGGTTTTCTATGGGGATAATCCCAGTTGTTGCCAAGGCTGCTAGTTCTGAATCATACTGCTGGGCAATAGTCAAGCGATCGCAATTCCACTGTGGCAAATATGGTAATTTTTGGTGCAAAATTGCTGCTTGTAAAGTATCCAAGCGGCTATTTGTACCTGATTCAGTATGAAAATACTTTTGTGATGCACCATAATTTCGCAAGCGCACCATCTTCTGGGCTACATCTGCATCTCGTGTCAGCAGCATTCCCCCATCCCCAAATGCTCCCAAATTTTTGCTGGGATAGAAACTAAAAGCTGCTGCTATTCCTACAGAACCAGCGTAGAATCCGTCTCTTTGGGCGAGGTGCGCTTGGGCAGCATCTTCAAAAATTAGTAGTTTGTAAGTATCGGCAAAGTTTATTAGTTCACGTGGCGATACCATTTGACCATAGAGATGTACAGGGATAATTGCTTTAGTCTGAGGTGTAATTGCTTTTGCTGCGGCCTCTAAATCAATTAAAGCTGTTTGGCAATCGCAATCTACCAGAATTGGCTTCGCGCCAGCGCGGATAACCCCAATTAAGGTAGCGATAAAGGTGTTTGCTGGTAAAATTACTTCATCGCCAGCCCCAATATTACACGCTTGCAATCCGAGAGCGATCGCATCTGTTCCTGATGCAACACCAACCCCATAATCTGCCCCGGATACTGCCGCAAATGCTACTTCAAAATCTGATAGTGCTTGCCCTAAAATAAAATCTCCCTGTTCCAATACAGAGTAGATTGCATCTTGTAACTGCGTTTTAATTGGTTCATGCTGTAACTTCAGGTCTACAAAAGGAACTCTAATAGCCATTTTATTCATTACTAGTTGTCCTCAAAAAATATTTCTTCAGATGGGAAAAATAAAAAAGCCTACACAATTTTCAGGATGAAATTGTAATAGGTTCAATCTATTGGATCGAGACTTATATAAACTATCTAGGATTGTCAGCCATTAGTCCTAGCTGTCATGAGTAATTATTGCTATAAAAGTCACACACATATAATATTTTTAAGTGAATATACTCTGATAAAGTCAGTGATAATTTTTCCTTACATACATAAAGAATAACAACCCCTTTGTATTGTATCCTTAGCATTAGCTTACCCTGGCTGAATCGAAATCTAACGCAGTCTGCCTGTAAAATCCCAAGCAATAAAGACTACACTAGTGCTAAATAAAGAATATTCAGCACCACTAACAAGTAACTTGTGCATACCGCATCGCCAAGTTTAATGTAAGAGATAAAAATTTTTGCCCCAAATTTGTTTGTCAGAGGCAAAATTAGGGAATGCTTAAAAATAGCAACTGATAACCCAGAAATAGGGATTATATCAATTCACAGTATCGAGAAATTATTAAGGTAGCAGTGGCAATGATAGAGCCTGAAAACAAATTATTTGCCCTAAAGGATGGTTGGGATTCTCATGAATCAAGAGAACAACAACGCCTCAAAGCTTTGTCCGATTTAGGTTTGCGGCAACCAGAAACGATTCCGGTTTTTGAAGAAGCCACACAGACTGCTGCCCACTTTTTGGAAGCACCAATTTCCATATTGGGATTTGTGGATCAAGAGCGTCACTGGTTCAAGTCATCGGTAGGCTTATCTAGGCTGGGATTAATGAATCATTTGGCACAAAGCCGCCAACTGTCACGCAGGGAATCGTTCTGCACTCAGGTAGTAGAGAGTCTTCAAATATTTGTAATTAATGATACGCATAAGCTTACAGATCCAGTACTGGCTAGCAGCAAGTTAGTGCAGGATTATGGTATCCGTGCTTACTTAGGAGCGCCAATGATTGATGCTGAGGGAAATTGTTTGGGTGCATTGGCGGTGATGGATTTAGTGCCGCGCAATTTTACAACCAGAGACATTGAGTTTTTACAAATCATCGCTCGTTGGAGCATGAGTGAATTTGAGCGTAACCGACTCTTGCAAGGAAAACTCGAATCAAGTACTCCCACAGTACCTCCTATATTTTCACTCAATGAGGAACGCAATACTGAGATTAAAATTCCCGCACCCACTAAAGATAGCGACTCTGTTTCTACCAAGCAACTTCAGTTGGAACTTTTGGGTCAACTAACTCAGGAGTTACGCACACCTTTAACATCTGTACTCGGTATGGCTGGTGTTTTAGGACGTGAGATTTATGGGCCTTTGACGACTAAGCAGAGAGAATATTTGGAAATTATCCAACACAGTGGTCGGTACTTACTTTCCCTAGTAAACGAAATTACTGAACTAGGAGCTATGGATGACAATTCTACTGTGCTAAATCTCGCTCCTGTGGATATCGAAATGCTATGCCAACAAGCTATCAATACCCTAGAAGAAGTCGCTAATCGCCGTGAGCAAGATATTCGCCTCTCTATAGAACCAGGACGCAATCGCATTTGGCCTTTAGATAAAGACAAGGTGCGGCAAATCCTTTATCACCTGGTTTTCAGTGTGATTCAACTTTCGGCTACAGGTAGCATTGTTCGCATTCATGTATCTTACAAGGAAGATACGCTCAACATTACTATTTGGGTTTCCCATCCTTGGTTAGGAGATGGCATAACTGAGATTGATCCGTACTTCCGTCTCAATTCTTTGTCGCTGCTAGAGTTGACAGGCGAAGTAGCAACTTACAATACTCATACAGAAAACCACAAGCAACTAGATACTTCATCAGTAGCAGTAGACAATTCAAAAAACTTGAGTGATTCCCATTCAAATTTTTTTGCTGCTAGTTCAGGTATAAATTTAGCTAAATCAAATGGAAGTCTTTCTCGTGAAAGCTTAGGTCTATTGCTAAGTTGTCAACTGGCAGAGTTGCACCGGGGACAAATTTTGATTCAAGGTTCACCAGAATCAGGATATCGTTATGTGCTTTCTTTGCCACTACAACTGGCGACGACCTCACAAGCAATTAGCAATGTCTAATTTTGGGGATTGGGGATTCGGAAAGAGGTATTTTCATCTAATAAGTAAGTCGGCACGATAAAACCCATGTATATTTAGTTTTGTAAAAACTATGGAATAACCAATTTCTTAGCTATTCGCTAATTTTACATTTCGTCACATAGCTTGATTTTTTAACGCTGACTTACTTTAGGACTCATATTTGATTTTTAGTTGCCTTTTACCTATTGCCTCTTTCGTACCTACACAAATAAATTTAGAAATCAAAGCGGACTACTATTGTTTGTTGAGTACTTAAGTATATGAAGGGCTATCTTAATTTGATACTGGCTGAATTAAAGGTAGTGGCTGATGGCTAGGAATAAGAACGCCATTACGCGATGTTCAATTTCTGTTATTACCTTTTTATGACCATAGGCATTATGATCAATTCCAAGTTCTGCGTCGGCAGGCTAATTGATCGCAATGTTTTTTATGAATTTAGTCTGGCAACGATTTACTTTATCATCTTTACCGCTCAAAGAATATCTTGCTACCAGTTACGTACACCGTTATCTGGTCGGACTCTTGAGTTCTTGGCGGCAAACCAGCATCTTAATGCAGTGGGGAGATGCGACAGCAGCAGCTTTACTCAGCTTAATATATGCCCTTGCGCCTTTTGCTTCGAGTACGTTGGTAGGTTTGTTGTTAGTGGCTTGTGTGGGATTTTGGCTGTTGTTGACTTTATCTGATGAAGTCACACCAGCAAATGTCTCGTCAGTCACTCCCATTCACCTACTGGTATTGCTTTACTGGGGAATTGCTCTAATCGCAACAGCATTATCACCAGTGAAAAAGGCGGCAGTTAACGACTTGGGAACGTTGACCTTATATTTGCTACTATTTGCCCTTTGTGCCAGGGTATTAAGGTCGCCTCGCCTCCGGTCTTGGATTATCGTTCTTTATCTGCACGTATCGTTAATTGTCAGTGTTTATGGATTGCGGCAATGGTTTTTTGGAGCCACAGCACTAGCAACTTGGGTTGATCCTGAATCTCCTCTGTCTAAGACTACAAGAGTCTACAGTTATTTAGGCAATCCTAACTTATTGGCTGGATACCTCTTACCAGCAGTAATTTTTAGCTTAGTGGCAATTTTTGCATGGCAAAGTTGGCTGAAAAAAGCCCTAGCATTAACAATGCTAATTGTCAATACCGCCTGCCTGATCCTAACTTTTAGTCGTGGCGGTTGGATTGGACTAGTGGTAGCAGTTTTGGCAGTGATGGCATTGCTAGTTTATTGGAAAAGTGTGGAAATGCCTCCTTTTTGGCGTACTTGGTCATTGCCCATTGTCTTAGGAGGTTTAATTGGGGTATTACTGTTAGCAGTAATATTTGTAGAGCCAGTCCGCTTGCGGGTCTTGAGTATTTTTCTTGATCGCAAAGATAGCAGTAATAATTTTCGCCGAAATGTGTGGGATGCTGTCTTTGAGATGATTCGCGATCGCCCGATTTTTGGTATTGGCCCTGGTCACGGCTCTTTTAATAAAGTTTATCCCCTTTACCAACATCCTCGTTACACTGCTTTGAGTGCTTACTCGATTTTATTTGAAGTAACTGTAGAAACTGGCTTTGTTGGTTTAGCCTGTTTTCTCTGGCTGATAATTGTCACATTTAACACGGCACTTTTGCAAGTGCGACGATTGCGACAACTCAGAAGTGGAGAAGGATTTTGGTTAATTGGAGCGATCGCTATTTTGTTGGGTATGTTAGCTCATGGGACTGTAGATACTGTCTGGTATCGTCCTGAAGTTAATACCCTCTGGTGGCTCATAGTTGCTTTAATTGCCAGCTACTGGAAACCTTTAGCTCAACATCAGACAAATTTATCTAACCCTGAACCAGCATTAAACTAACTTAAGTTAATGTGTCAGTTGTTCTTCTAATGAACAACTGACAACTTTTGAACGCATTTAAAAAAGGCTAGAAACAACATTTAAGCTGTCTCTAGCCTTTTTTAGTTAGTGGGCAGTACCAGACTCGAACTGATGACGTCCTGCTTGTAAGGCAGGCGCTCTACCAACTGAGCTAACCGCCCTTTTGACCAATCATTAACTAATATAGCAGACTATTTCGTCTTGCGCTAGTAGTTTTGGGAAAATCTTTTTTTCTCTTATACTGGCTCAGTATTCAGTTATTCAGCACTTAGGATTTAGGATGCCCTCTGGTCGGACGCACGATCGCATTACTATGTATGCTCTGCCGTTCGTGGCGGGCATTACTTTGTGGCAGACTCGCAGTAGCAATGTGACTTTGTTGGTTGCAGGCGGGTTTCTATTTGGGGGGCTAATGTTTGGCCCCGATTTGGATATTTACTCTGTGCAATTTCAACGTTGGGGTTTCTTGCGCTGGATTTGGCTACCTTATCAAAAAAGTCTGCGGCATCGTTCTTTTTTATCCCACGGGCCGATTATTGGTACGATTCTGCGGATACTTTATCTGGGGTGTTTGCTAGCTATCTTGGCAATTTTGATTTTGGCGATCGCCCAAAAGCTAGGGAATCTGAGTTTTACTTGGCAAGATTTGGGGGTAACTGTGGGGCGATCGCTCGTAAATTACAATACTGAGTGTATTGCCCTATTTTTGGGGTTGGAACTTGGTGCAATGAGTCATTCTCTCAGCGATTGGAGTGGTTCAGCATACAAGCGCTTTCAAAAACAAGGGGTTCGGGGGTTGCTTCCTAGTCGCAAAGCGAAGAAGCGTAAAGTTACAATTCGTGGTAATCGTTCTAGACCAAAAACTAGTAAAAGCCGTACAAAACAGTAGTTTCGCTGCAAAAAACAAGTATTACCTGATACCAACTAGTTGAAAATAAGTAAGTATGCTCAAAAAAAGATACATTATTTTTAACGGCTAATTATAGCCAGACTTTTGTTGAGTAATACAGGTAGTAAACTAGATGATGTTCAATGCGCGATCGCTGACTAAAGTAGCGGCTATATCTAGCTTGATTTTGGGGACAGTAGCTTCGAGTGCTATAGCTGTTCCTTTATGCCAATCTATGACACAGAAATTACAAGGGAAAACTTTAGTGTCTCAATCTGTTGATGAAGACACTAACCTGAAATTTGAATCTCGTGGTTGCTATAGAACTAAAAGCACTACCGTAATTTGTGATGTTTTAGTGACAAATTTAGGTACTACAGTCCGAAAATTCGATTTGGGGCTACTGACAATGATAAACCATTGACAAGTGCAATCGATTCTTCTGGTACGGTATATGCTATCAATGAAATAATTGCTGGAGGTTCCAGTACTAAGTACACGGTTAGTCTAAACTTTGCTCCTGGTATTCCCACAAAAGTCAGCTTTGTTTTTGAAATACCAGCACAAGTTACTGAATTAACTGCTTTAGACGTAGCTTTTGGACAATGGAATAGTTCAGTTACAACACTTCCGAAACAAGTAGCTCTTACTAATATTGGAGCGATCGCATCTAAACCTAACTCTGGATCTACAGTAAATAGAGGAAATAATTCTAACTGTACTTGTCCACCCAATTCTAATTCCCCTCGCCGAAAACCGAAATAAAGTAGTTGTACAAATAGGAGTGAGCAGTTAGAGGTTGTTTGAAAAGTCTTGGGCTGTGATTTTAGGAACTTGTTGATCCCCCCTAACCCCCCTTAAAAAGGGGGGAACCGGAGTCAAAGTCCCCCTTTTTAAGGGGAGCCACTGCTCCACTTGGGGAGACCCCAAGTGGAGCATGTGGCGTGGATTTAGGGGGATCTAAAACTTTTGATACCGATAAGAGAACTTTTCAAACATCCTCTTATGCTCCCTCAAAACTACCCCTGGTTTATAGTTGTTAAAGTGCAGACGACACGGAATTTTTATTCTTTATGGAATATCAAAATCAAAAGCATACTGATACTTTAGCGGCGTTACAGGAGTTAATTGAGATAGTAGCAAAATTGCGATCGCCTGATGGTGGTTGTCCTTGGGATTTGGCTCAAACTCCTGAAACGCTGACTCCTTATGTGATTGAAGAAGCTTATGAGGTGGTGGATGCAATTAAAAGTGGGGATAAAAATGCGATCGCAGAAGAGTTAGGCGATTTATTATTACAAGTAGTATTACAAGCCCAAATTGCTAGCGAATCCGGGCAATTTTCCCTCAAAGAAATAACTCAGGGGATTTCCCAAAAGTTGATTCGCCGTCATCCTCATGTCTTTGGTGATGTGTCGGTGACAAGTGTAGATGAGGTGCGGCAAAATTGGGAACAAATTAAAGCGGCAGAAAAAGGAGAAGCATCTCCAGAGGCGCAAAAACTTAGTGCTAAACTCGGTCGTTATGGCCGTACTCTTCCCCCAATAACGGCGGCGATGAAGATTTCTCAAAAGGCTGCGGCGATTGGGTTTGAATGGGAAAATATTCAGGGCGTTTGGGATAAGTTTCATGAAGAGTTAGGGGAGTTTCAACAGGCTTTAGCTGAGGAAACACCGGAACGACAACAAGCAGAATTAGGCGATTTACTGTTTGCAGTTATTCAACTAGCGCGTTGGCATAATCTCGATCCCAGCGTCGGTTTGCAAGGCACTAATCAGCGATTTGTGCAGCGATTAGAAAAAATGGAGGCAGTTGTCGATCGCCCCCTTTCTGATTACAGTTTGGATGAGTTAGAAAAATTGTGGCAACAGGCAAAAGCCCAACTTGCTCAAGATTCTTTAGGAGAAAACCATTTGTCATATAACGATTGATAAGTGCCGTTTTCTCTGAGATTTAGCAGCGCCTGATTAATTGGTTTGCGGTAGGGACTGTTGTTAGGCAGAATGATTCCGTAGCTTTCTTCACGTAAGATAGTGCCAACAATCTGTACCTTCCCTTTGCCTTCCTTGGCAGCATAGTAGAGGAGTACAGGTGCATCAAATACTACGGCATCAGCTTCTTTTGTTTGCAAAGCATTGTAAGCTTCCTCAATTTTGGGGACTTCTAAAACCGAAATATGATGTTCTCGCAGATATGTGGCTGCTGTGCTACCCGCAGTTGTAGCCACTACCTTGCCAGGTAAATCGTCTATACTCCTAATATCGCCCTGAAGTTGCTGCACAGTTAATGAAGTAGTCACGCTGGCTGTAAAGTAGGCGACAAAAAGGACTCCGATAAACATCCAGACTACAGCTATTAAACGTCCCAGCACTCCCTTAGGCATTTCATCGGCTTGAGTTGCTAATGTGGCAGCTGCCCACCAACAGGCTTTGAAGATGCCAGGAAAGTATGATTGAGAAATCATCCCTTCTTTCTGATTGCGTTCAGATAACCAAACAATGTGGGCTGCTACGACAATTAGCACTATCGCAATGCCTATTACCTGCAAGAGGCCAGTAGAGAAAAACAATTGCAAAATACTTGGAAAAGCACTGCTTTTACTTTCTAGCTTTCGTACCATAATTTGCAGCCCCCCAGCAAAAATGGGTAATGAGAAATCAAAATTCTGCTCGCGTTCGGCTGTAATCGATATAGCTGCAATCCCTAAGTTAGCTTTATTGTCCTTAATAGCAGAAATCAATTCTGGTACACTGGAATATTCAATAAGTTTAGACTCTATACCTATTTGGGTAGCGATGCTGCGCCAGAGGTCGATACTAAATCCCGATAAATCGCCTTTGTTTGATACCACAAAGGGCGGTATAACTCGTGTAGCTACTAATAACGGTTGTTGGAGTTTTGGAGATTCTTGGGGTTCCGGTTTTTGAGCTAGTCCTGGGGATGCGATTAACAAACATGCCAGAATTCCACCTACTAATGCTAGGCAGGTACACAAAACTATGGAACGTCTGATTTTGTTTTTGCGGTTATGTCTGTCAAAATAACCAATCGAGCTTTTCCTTCCAGCTATAAGTTGGCGAAATCTAGTAGCGATCGCATTTATCATCAAAATCATCTTAGGGGTATATACAAGGTATATTTATCATGCCCACCCCAGATCAAATATCACAAATAGGGTAAAGTCCCACAGGATAATTTCGGCTGTTGTCCTGATATTACTGCTGCAAGCATCAGACCCCCCTTAAGCTAGAAAAAAATTTGCTTAAATCTACCTATAGCGGTTCTCCCTAGTAAAGGAGTGGTATTTAATCTATCAATACTCAATAGATCCAACTCTCGTCACTACAATTTCGCAAAAGTTCAAATAATGGCAGTATAAATTGCTTATTTAAGAAAAAGACTAGAGAAACATAAATTTTGATGTCTCCCTAGTCTCCGGTACGCATAAATCATTTTTAAGGCTTTTAAATAATATCTGTAATAATACTTAAAATATTTATATACTAGTTAAGTTGTTACTCTTTGTCTCCCTGTATTTCATATTCACAGAGTAAATGTTTTGAACCCAGTTTTGCCTCACCCGATCAGAGTAATTGTTGATTACCCAGATGGTTCAACCGATTGGGGGAAGACGAGAAGCAATAATCAACTTCAGATTGATAAGATGAAGAAAAGATAAAGATTTTGCTATGACTATTTTTGATATTAGTTCTCCCCTAATTGCGATCGCCCAAAAAACCCGCAAAGCCGCAAGTAAGCTGGCGATTCTCTCGACTGAGGCAAAAAATCAAGCACTTGTTACGATCGCGCAAGCTTTAGAATCGGCTAGAGATGAAATTTTACAAGCAAATGTTGCTGATTGTAAAGCTGCGAATGCCGAAGGAATTTCCCAACCGCTTTATAAACGTTTGCAGTTGGATGAACATAAATTAAGAGATGCGATCGCTGGGGTACAAGATGTAGGTAAGCTAGCCGATCCAATTGGTAAAATCCAAATTCACCGCGAACTTGATACTGGCTTAATTCTCAAGCGAATTACTTGTCCTTTAGGCGTTTTGGGGATTATTTTTGAAGCCCGCCCAGAGGCGGCGATTCAAATTGCTTCCTTGGCGATCAAATCGGGAAATGGTGTAATTCTCAAATGCGGAAAGGAAGCGGTGCTTTCTTGTGAAGCGATAGTTAAAGCAATTAAACAAGGATTATCTGAAACTGCTGTTAACCCTGATGCAGTACAGTTGTTAACAACTAGAGAAGAAACTCTAGAACTTTTGAAATTAGATAAATATGTAGATTTAATTATTCCTAGAGGTTCTAATTCTTTTGTACGGTTTGTGCAAGAAAATACACGCATTCCGGTATTAGGTCATGCCGATGGAATTTGTCATCTTTATATAGATAAATCTGCTGATATTTCTAAAGCAGTTCCGATTACAGTAGATGCCAAAGCCCAATATCCTGCTGTTTGTAATGCGATTGAAACTTTACTAGTTCACCAATCAATTGTTACAGAGTTTTTACCAAAAGTCGCTGCTGCTTTACAAGAACGCAACGTAGAATTAAGAGGTGATAAACGTACTTTGGAAATTTTACCTAACATCGTACTTGCAACAGAAATAGATTGGGAAACAGAATACAGCGATTTTATTTTATCGATAAAGATTGTCGACTCGATAGAAGCTGCGATCGCACATATTAACGAATATGGTTCTCGTCATACTGACGCGATTATCACTGAAGATTCAGAATCTGTTCAAACTTTCTTTGGACTGGTAAATTCAGCTAATATATTCCACAATTGTTCTACCCGATTTGCTGATGGTTTCCGCTATGGTTTCGGTGCAGAAGTAGGAATTAGTACGCAACAAATGCCTCCCCGTGGCCCCGTTGGTTTAGAAGGATTATTGACATATAAATATCAAATGACTGGTGATGGTCATATTGTAGCTACTTACACCGGGGCAAATGCTAAAGCTTTTACTCATCAGGATTTGGAGTAAAGTATTCTCAAAAATAAATGAGTGAAAATGTAGAAATTACCCAATAATTTCCGCATTTTAGTTACTTTCAGGACTTACGCAAAATAATGAAAAAACGAACCGCAAAGGACACAAAGGAATAAGAGTTTGAGAGAGTTCTTGCGTAAGTCCTAACTTTATTCAAACTAATGCTTTCAGTAATGCCTGAAGTTTAAGTTGCACCTCTGCAAATTCTTTGTCAGGATCCGAGCCAGCAACGATACCAGCACCAGCATACAATCTTGCGCGATCGCCATCAATCAATGCTGAACGAATTCCCACAATAAACTCACAGTTTCCCTGAGAATCTATCCAACCTAGAGGCGCAGCATACAAACCTCTTTCAAAGCTTTCGTAGCGACGAATTTCGGCACAGGCTACATCTCGTGCTGCACCAGCAACGGCTGGTGTAGGATGCAATTGTCCGACAATTTTTAATGGGTGGATGTTTGCTGGAACTGTAGCACTTATTGGTGTCCATAAGTGCTGGATATTCGATAATTGTCGCAGCCGTGGTGCTAATATTTGTGGTGATAAATTTAGTTGACGTAGGCGTTGTGTAATAAAATCAAGTACTAGCAAATGTTCGTGCTTTTCTTTTTCACTATTAAGTAAACGATTGGCATTAGCTGCATCTTCAGCAGGGGTTTTACCTCGCGGTGCAGAACCAGCTAAAGCATCAGTAATTAACTTTTGATTATTAATACTAATTAATCTTTCTGGACTTGCACCAATAAAGTTTTGTCCTTTGCCATTACTGGTAGAAAAGATATAACAATTAGGATGTATTTGTCTAAGATTATTTAAGGATTTAACTAAATCAAATTGGTTGCTTGATTTTACATCTAATATATCTGCTAGGACAATCTTACTTAAATGACTAGACCGAATTTTTTCCAAAACAGATACTACTGAACGTTTAAACTGAGTAGCATTTGAGACAGATTTCTTGTAAAAGTTTGCTGGAAAAGAATCAATATTAGCAGAGTAATATTTTAATGATTGGATAAATTCAATTTTATTTTGCATATTATCCAACAACCTTTGAATATTTGTATTTTCATTAAGAATTATATTTGTTACTAATATACAACGCTGATTTTTAACAGCTACTTGCCAACGTGGAAGAAAAATGGTAGCAGATGGAAATGGATAATCGACTTGGGCGTTTTTATCAAAAAAGCTGAAATAAGAAAAAAAGTGAGGCCCAGAAAAAGGTTGATTAGTGTTACCAAAATTAATTATATTTTTTAGACAAGATTTGATAAAATATTCAGCTTGAGTAAAACGATCTGCACCATCAATCTGTAATTTTGCTACAGAATCAATTGCTGCGATCGCTTCTCCTTTAGCTCTGTCCTCAAAGTAAAAATTTATTTCATTTGCTTGTGTAAGTCGATCCAATACAAGTAAAGGATCAACTAAATCGATCTCTTGAGAGATACTGACAATTTGCTTGTCATTATTTTGGAGGCACTTTTCTTGGACTGATAACAGAAATTGATATAAATCTTTGCGCTCTACAAACAAGTTGCTACGACATGGTGAAACTGTCATGGATCTAACGATAGTAAATTTTTTTTAAGTTACTTCCTAAAGTGTAATTAATCGTGGTCGTATTTTTACAGGTAACATATTAAGTTGCCATTTCACCAGCGTAGGATTTGCTTTGTTCATGGTATTCCTAGACCATAATAAGACAGTTTTAGCCTGAGACTGCAAGGTGAGGGTGAGTGTTAACAATACAAGGTTAACAAGCCATAGTAAAAGTAATAGTTATTTATATATCACTCATATCAAGCGTCTCTTTAAATCATAAAATCTAAAGTGTGAGCAATATTCTGGTAATTTAATTAATCACAACTGATGACTACCAAGCAAATTTTATATCCCAACACTAAGTTATGGATGGCAGCGATTAAACCGCCAATGTACAGTGTTGCCATTATGCCCATTTGGGTAGGAACAGCAGTAGCTTATGCCGAAACTAAAAATTTCAATGGTGTAGTATTTTCTACTTTTATAGCTGCGGCAATTTTAATTCTTGCCTGGGAAAATATCAGTAATGATGTCTTTGATTCTGAGACAGGTATCGATCAAAATAAACACCATTCTCTGGTGAATTTAACTAGCAATAAGCCATTAATATTTTGGATAGGAAATTTTTGTTTAGGTTTGGGGTTGCTGGGCATATTAGCGATCGCCTTTTGGCAACAAGACCTAACTGTTATCGCCATCATTTTACTATGCTGTGGTTTGGGCTATATGTACCAAGGGCCTCCCTTTCGCTTAGGATATCAGGGTTTAGGCGAGATTCTTTGCTTTTTTGCCTTTGGCCCCTTAGCAGTGGAAGCCGCATACTACAGCCAGACTCAAACTTGGTCAATGACAAGTTTAGCAGTTTCAGTCATTGTCGGGATTGCCACAACCTTAATTTTGTTTTGCTCACACTTTCACCAAGTTAAGGATGACATAGCCGCAGGGAAGCGATCGCCTATCGTCCGTCTCGGAACCCAAAAAGGGGCGCAACTGCTAGTTTGGTTCACTGCTAGCATTTATCCCCTCACTTTGCTATTTGTGCTATTGGGAATTTCGCCAGCTTGGACATTGCTGAGTTGGGTAAGTTTACCCTTTGCCGTCAAATTATGCCGCCACGTTCAAGAAAATCACAACCAGCCGGATAAAGTTAGTAACTGTAAATTCATCGCTGTAGCTGTGCATTTTTGGGCTTGCTTGCTGTTCGGCTTGGGATTTATGGTTTAGGGAATTGGGAGAATCACTAATAAATCTTGACTAATGACTTATAGGTTTCAATTTCGTCCCTATCGGCGAAGATTTGTGCGATCGCTTACCACCAATCATGGTATTTGGGATGTTCGTGAAGGTATTATCCTCCGCCTTACCGATGAATCAGGTAAAGTCGGCTGGGGAGAAATCGCCCCCATTAGTTGGTTTGGTTCTGAAACCCTAGAACAAGCTTTAGATTTTTGTGGCCAACTCCCAGAAAAAATCACAGACGAGATAATTTTATCGATCCCAGATGAGTTACCTGCTTGTCAATTTGGCTTTGAATCAGCATGGGAGTGGGGGAGTGAATTCTTTTCCATGCCCAATCCCCAATCTTTCAGTGGCTTATTACCATCTGGGGAAGCGGCTTTAAATCAATGGGGAACGTTGTGGCAGCGTGGATATCGCACATTTAAATGGAAAATTGGTGTGTATGCGATCGCTAATGAACTAAAAATTTTTGAGTCACTCATACACGCCTTACCAGCCTTTACCAAACTGCGATTAGATGCCAACGGTGGACTTACCTATGAGGAAGCTAAATTATGGCTGTGGACTTGCGACAATCTCAAAGCAAATGCAGAACTAGCTGTAGAAATTGAATTTATCGAACAACCGCTACCCGTAGAGCAATTTCAGGGGATATTGGAGTTGAGTAAGAGTTATGAAACTGCGATCGCTTTAGATGAATCTGTCGCCACGCTTAAACAACTCGCCGCCTGTTATCAACAAGGTTGGCGAGGGATTTTTGTCATCAAGCCTGGGATAGTTGGATCGCCATCTCGTTTAAGGAAGTTTTGCCACCAGTATAAAATTGATACTGTCTTTTCATCAGTATTTGAAACTGCGATCGCTAGACTTGCAGCACTCCAACTAGCAGCCGAATTATCCCGAAACAACAGAGCAATTGGTTTTGGCATCGACCATTTTTTTGAACAAGAAGATACGTGGCTTCAAAGTTTATGGAACGACCTTTAGACTATCTTAATAACCTAACTCAGGACAATTGGCTTATCGGTTACAACAGCCATCAATTTAATCAAATAGCTCAAGAATTATATTTAGAATTAACACAATTATCAGCGTGTGGAACGTCACCAAAAATCATCTTAGCCGAACGCGAACCAATACGGTTTCTAGCAAGTTTTATTGCCGCTTGTGCAGCTAATTGTCCAGTTTTTCTGTGTAACTACGATTGGGGAACACAAGAATGGCAACAAGTCTTTGATTTAGTACAGCCAGATATTATTTTGAGAATGGGGAATAGGGAATGGGGAATAGGGAATGGAAATAATTACCAATGCCCAATGCCCAATCACATCATGATTCCTACAGGTGGTTCATCGGGACAGATGAAATTTGCCATCCATACTTGGGAAACTCTCACAGCATCTGTACAAGGATTTAGCGAATACTTTCAACTAAAGCAAGTCAATTCTTTTTGCGTTTTACCACTATATCACGTTAGCGGCTTAATGCAATTTATGCGCTCATTCACTACCGCAGGTAAACTAGCTATTCAACCATTTAAAGCTTTAGAATCAGGTCAAATATTAAATATTAAACAATCAGAATATTTCATATCTTTAGTACCAACACAGTTACAACGCCTTCTACAAAATCCCGAATTAACTGAATGGCTATCCCAATTTAATACAGTACTTTTGGGAGGTGCGCCAGCATGGAACGAACTACTAGAAAAAGCCAGATTTCATCGCATCCGATTAGCACCTACCTATGGCATGACAGAAACCGCCTCTCAAATTGCCACCCTCAAACCAGATGATTTTCTCGACGGGAAAATTAGCAGTGGTCAAATTCTTCCCCATGCAAAAGTAACTATTCGCAATCAGCAAGGAGAGATTTTAAATTCCAATCAAATCGGAAATATCACCATTCACGCTCAATCTTTAGCCCTTGGTTACTATCCGATAACCAGAGAAAATCAAACTGATTTACAAGTAGATGATTTAGGCTTTTTAGACGACCAAGGTCATTTAAATATTGTCGGACGTAACAGCGACAAAATTATTACAGGTGGAGAAAATATTTATCCAGCAGAGATTGAATCAGCTATACAAGCTACTCAAATGGTTACTGATATTTGTGTCATCGGTATCCCAGATAAACACTGGGGACAAGCCTTAACAGCGATTTACATCCCCAAAAAATCAAATACTTCCGTCTTAAAAATCCAAACCCTACTCAAAGACAAACTCAGCAAATTTAAAATCCCAAAATATTGGATTCCCCAGCAAAACCTACCCCGCAACTCTCAAGGTAAAATTAATCGCCAACAGCTACAGCAAATCGCCACAGAATTCCTCCAAAATTCCATCACATAACCTCTCTCGACCTTCTTCTCTGTGCGCTGCGCCAGTTGCTTCTCCTGTCGGAGACGCTGCGCGAACAAGTCGGGGAACCCGCCCAACGCACTGGCTTCTCTGCGTCTCTGCGGTTCGTCTCCAACCACTGAACTATCTCATCAGGTAATTCCTGCTTACTTCTACTACTCACATTAATACAAACATGATGAGTAATAGCCTTAGCAACTATCACTTCAGCCACAGTAATTTCATAAGTAATTTCAAACTTATCAACACCTATCTTTTGGGGAATTAAACTAATCAGCAACTTGTCCCCAACAAACATAGGGCGCGAAAAATCAACACTAGCATGAACAATGGGAAACCCCACAGACGGATTAGTAAAAAAGTTTTTGAGATTAAGACTTGATGCTTCTAAAGATTCTTCATAAGCTTCATGGCAAATACCCAAAACATTAGCAAAATAAACTACCCCAGCAGCATCAGTATCTTGAAAACGAACCGTGCGGTTATAAGTAAAAGACATTTTTGATAATTGAATTACAAATTATGTTGACTCTAACGGCGGAACCTCAAAGTCATTAAACGAGGAAACATTGTAAGACGAACCAGCTAAAGCCTTTACCAGCTTACCTTCAAGAGTCAGCAAAGTAGCACCTACCTGCTGTGAAAGTGCGACATAAGAGCCATCATAGGCGGAGATTCCATAATTTAATGCGATCGCAACTGCATCCGCCATCAAGTCAGCCATAGAGACAACACGCAAGGGGAAGCTTTTGAGAGTTGCTAAATCTGCTGGCACATCAGCAACAGCATAAAGTCTGGCGCGGACATACTTCCAAATGATGTTCCCACACTCAATGTAAAACAGGTCAGGTACAAAGATTTCTGTCTGGGGATAGGTAAGGTGAGCAAATAGTTGATTAACCTTGGCTGTTAGCGGATCGGGAATAAATTGCTTAACCGACACACTGGCATCCACGACGCATCTAAGAGGAATTGTCATCTGTCCCGATCTTCTCTAATCATGGCAGTGCTGTCAGGCCATTCGATATCAGTTGGTAGCTGTTCACGGCGAAGACGGATTTCCTCTAGAAGTTTTGGGACATTTTTTCGCTTTTCATCTTCTGTTTGCTGTGCTTCAGTCTTCAAAGCTTGTTCTAACAGAGTTATAACTTGGGCGTTAATGGAACGGTGTTCAGATGCCGCTAACTCTTGCAGCTTTGCATACAAATCATCGGGTAAATTTCTTACATAAAGGGTAGCCATCGCTTTACCTCAAAGTAGAATTTTTCTTTAACTTCTCGAATTTGCTCGGTTTCAAACTCTGATACAATTCGACCTGACAAAGGAAAATTGGCAATTTGTTCAGAACGCCTAGTAATCCGATCAACGATCCTAGCCGCATACTGTGGAGAAGTTTGAGCAATATAACTATAAATTGCTGAGAGATTTTCTACTGCTGTTGCTGTCCAATAAACGTTCACTCTGGTAATCCAAATTTTTTCCGCACTTCTTGTACAGAAATAACATTACTAGCTTTGCTATCCGCTAGTCCAGCTTCAACAGTTTGCCGAACATAAATTTGGTACATCAAATCATCCCATGTAGAATTTTCTGGCAATTTTTCAATTAATTTGCGAGCTTCTTCTTTAATATTGAGATTTTTCATCAGTAGTTAACCAAATACTGTTTGTGCATCCATTTGGATATATTGTAGATGCAAAACAGATGTGGCACTTGATAAGAACATTCATTCAACGGAGAGGGGGAGATTCGAACTCCCGGAGGTTTTAGCCTCATCCGATTTCAAGTCGGACGCAATCGACCACTCTGCCACCTCTCCAGTAAATCTGTCAAACTCGTGTATACCCTACTTTCAGACGCTATTCAGCCGCTTTTGTTGGTTAGCACTAAACTTGACAGATCATACTATACCCTATTATCTACGCAGATTGCACTACTGGATTTGAGCGCTCATACAAAATTTCCTCCTTAGCCACCTGGAAGTCAGTCCCCACCCAAACTAGGGAAACTTGCGAAACCACACCCGCCTCTAGGGAGACAATAGAAAAGTTACGCAACTTCTCGCCACCATTTTCCACAATCCTGGGGACACTAGCCGCATTTAAGTAAATTGTCCCCTCTGGACTTCTAAAGATGGGTTTGCGCTGCACCTTCTTGGTATGGCGTAAATCTCGGTGCATGTGACCAAATGTCACCAGAGGAATGGTTTTACCAGCAGTCAAGGCATGAGAAATCGCCTCGCCAAAATCTGGATCGCCAAAGTCGCCGCCAATTGGGTGCCAGTCTTTGCCGCAGGGGTCTTCGGGGCGATCGCCTAAACCACTTGGCCCATTGTGACCCAAAAATATAATTGTCTCGTAAGCGGCGTTTTTAACTGCTTTGAAGATGCGATCGGCAGATTCTTCCAAACTTGTCACACCGTAACGTTCTTTACAGATTTCCGCGAATTTCCACTCTGGGCCACCCCAGGTAAAGGGACGACCCCCCACTACAGTTAAATTCCAAGCGGGAAAATCCAACTTACCGTAACCGACATGGGACGAGCCTAATAAATCGAGTTGTTCCTGTACCCAGTCTTCCTTAGAGCGGTCATAAGGAGCCTTTTTGCGTCCCCATTCGGTGGCGGTGTACCAGGCATCGTGGTTGCCCATTACAGCTGCTTTGGGAATATCGAGAGATGCGATCGCTCTGACCACTTCCACCGACTCGTTGCCAAAATCTCCGACAAACAGCACTAAGTCAACACCCAGATGCTTGAGTGCAACGCCATCTTCCACTTCCCATTGGTCGTGAATATCTCCAACTACAGCAATTTTGAGGGTTATCGATTGAGTTTCTTGACTGGTCATGCCACTTTCCTTGCCGTCTATCTCCAGGATATGAAACTCAGCCTCATTTGGACACAATCCCAAAATATCAACCGTCCACTATTTTTGGTAAAAACTACTATAATTGATTCCACAGGACATAAATTTGCAACATAAAGCACCCCTAAACTGTGTTTACTACTGCACTAGCTCAACGCGAAAAAACCCAACCGGGTGAACTACCACTAGATTTGTTTGCCGCTATTGAGAGTCTCAAAAAAGAACTCAATGCAGTTATCCTGGCGCATTATTATCAAGAGCCAGATATTCAGGATATTGCCGACTTTATTGGGGATTCATTACAACTAGCGAAAGCCGCCGAAAAAACCAATGCGGATGTAATTGTTTTTGCTGGTGTTCACTTTATGGCAGAAACAGCAAAGATACTTAATCCTGATAAATTAGTACTTTTACCAGATTTGGATGCTGGTTGTTCTTTAGCCGACAGTTGTCCACCAGAGGCGTTTGCAGCTTTTAAAGCAGCGCATCCAGATCATTTGGTGGTGTCTTACATCAACTGCTCTGCTGATATCAAGGCGATGAGCGATATTATTTGTACTAGCTCCAACACTGTGAAAATTGTGCAGCAGATACCGAAAGAACAGCCGATTATTTTTGCCCCAGATCGGAATTTGGGGCGGTACGTTATGGAACAGACTGGACGAGATTTGGTGCTATGGCAAGGTAGCTGTGTTGTCCATGAAACCTTTTCGGAAAAGAAAATTGTCCAGTTAAAAATTGCCCATCCAGAAGCAGAGGCGATCGCACACCCAGAATGTGAAAGTAGTGTATTACGCCACGCCAGCTTTATTGGCTCCACAGCCGCTTTACTCAAATATTGTCAAAACAGCCCCACCAAAGAATTTATCGTTGCTACGGAGCCGGGAATCATTCACCAAATGCAAAAACTAGCTCCTGACAAACACTTTATTCCTGCACCGCCGATAAATAACTGTGCTTGTAACGAATGTCCGTTTATGCGGTTAAACACCCTAGAAAAGCTCTACTGGGCAATGAAAAATCGTACTCCCGAAATTACGATGTCAGAGGATATTCGCCTTGCAGCACTGCGACCAATGCAACGAATGCTGGAAATGAGCGTGTAACCAGTATTTTTTATCCATAAGGTAGAGACGCAATTTTGCTGCGATCTCTACCCACAAGTTATTTTTTCTAATCACTTGCTATTTCTAAAAGGTGGTGCTAAGATTTTGAATCGTGAGACAAATCGGGTCGGTGTCCGAGTGGTTAATGGAGACGGACTGTAAATCCGTTGGCTAGCGCCTACGCTGGTTCAAATCCAGCCCGGCCCACCACTTACGAAGTTATAAGTTATAATGTCTGGGTAAGCATCAAAACTCCCAGCATTCTAACTTCTAGCTGATATATTGATAATTTTGCCCGTGTGGCTCAGTGGTAGAGCACACCCTTGGTAAGGGTGAGGTCACGAGTTCAATCCTCGTCACGGGCTTTGATTAGTCAAAATTAAAGTTTTTATTTAATATTGAGCTTGTAAAGCTACCAACGCTTTTTGCAAACTACAAAATTTTTCTGCTTTATTTTCATGCATTGAGTCTAAAAATAATGCTATTAATAAGTCTCTAAGATTTTGTGTGTATTGCGAAAATGAGTTCAAGTATTCCCCCAGAAATATCTACAGTTTCAGGCCAGAATCAATCTGCTCCAAATTTAGAGGATTGGGGTAATAAAATCATCCTTGGCGACTGTTTGGATATTCTACAATCTGTTCCTTCTAATATTGTTGATCTTATTGTCACCTCGCCTCCTTATGCTGATAGTAGAAAAAACACTTATGGAGGGGTTCATCCTGATAAATATGTGGAATGGTTTTTACCCATATCTCAAGAATTGAAGCGAGTTTTAAAGGATGATGGAACATTTATATTAAACATCAAGGAAAGAGTTGTTAATAGCGAACGCCACACGTATGTTTTAGAACTCATATTAGAGATGAAAAAACAAGGTTGGTTGTGGACAGAAGAATTTATGTGGCATAAAAGAAACTGTTTTCCTGGTAAATGGTCAAATCGTTTTCGTGATGCTTGGGAGAGATGTCTACAGTTCAATAAACAAAAAAAATTTAATATGTACCAAGAGGAAGTAATGGTTCCAACGGGTGATTGGGCGAAGTCACGACTGAAAAACTTGAGCGAAACAGACAAAAGGCGGGATAACTCAAAAGTTGGTAGTCCTTTTGGTAAGAAAGTAGCGAACTGGGTAGGTCGTGATTTGGTATATCCCACAAATGTTTTACATTTAGCAACAGAGTGTAACAATAAGAGTCACAGTGCTGCTTTCCCTAAAGAACTGCCTTCATGGTTTATAAAATTATTTACTAAAGAAGAGGATTTGGTACTTGATCCGTTTGTAGGTTCTGGTACTACGTGTGTAGTTGCGACAGAACTGAATAGAGAATATATTGGTATAGAAATAAAAGCAGATTACTATGAGTTAGCCATAGCAGAGATAAATGCTGTCAAAAAGAGTGCTACCCAAATGAGATTACTATGAATAATTCTCTCTATCAAAATTATTATAATTATCTTTCGGAGGAAGTTGTTACTCCCTTCTATAACAATAGACTTAATAGCCTAAATAAATTACGTTTAAAAGATGTTTTGAAGCGGAAGAATCCTTATTTATTTAAAGCTAAAAATATTGAATTAGCTGGAGATTTAGTAAAAAGTATTGTCGATGCTTTCCTATCTTCACAGGAAGAAACAATATTTGGCAATTTACTAGAAGGATTTGCTATTTATATATCTCAAACTTTACATAATGGGTTCAAATCTAATTTTAAAAGTGTAGACTTAGAATTTGAAAGAGATGGAGTTTATTATATAGTAGGAATTAAATCTGGAACTAGCTGGGCTAATTCTGACCAGATAACCGCAATGAGAAATAATTTTAAAATTGCAAAACAAAATTTAAGACAGCAAGGTATTATCAGTGAAATTATTGCAGTAAATGGCTGCATGTATGGAAGAGAAACTGTACAGTTAAAAACTAATATAGATATTGATAAAGTTTATTATAAATATGCTGGTCAAGATTTTTGGTATTTTATATCTAATGACGATAATCTTTATCAAGAAATAATTGTACCAATTGATGAAAAAGCAAAAGAGAGAGATGAAAAATTTAAATCTGCGTATGCTGCGAAAGTTAATGAAATGACTCAAGAATTTATACTCAATTTTATGACAAATAATCAAATTGATTGGGTTAAGCTGATTGATTATGTATCTAAACGAGGAAAATTTGAACTAGATAACTCTATACAAACTAGTTTATTTTAATTTAATGGTAAAATATAGGACTACTATTTGATTTTTGAACAGACACGTAGTAACGCACCAAATCCTTAAGAATGGTGCGTTAGCGACAGCGTAACGCACCCTACAAATACTTAATTTTGTTCAAAAATCAAACCGGATTCCTATATTATCCTTCTTCTGTCACTCTCGGAAAACAAGAATCGAATCCAGAATCTTGAGCTTTAATTTAACCAAGATGCGAGGCTTTATTTTCCAATATAAATAAAAAATTTTAGGCTAACAGTGAAAAGAAAAGCTCCAAAAAACTTTCAGCGATTTGGTTCTCACACTCTGAAATAAGAGTGGATACAAAGCTGCTTAAAAATCTATCCATCATTTCATCGCGGAAGTAGCTTACCTAAACACAAGCTTTTTTGATTTTATCAACAGCATCAAACATTGACCAAAAAGTTACTTTTCTAAACGAACTACATACCATTGCAAATATTGGCCAGTACCAATATCTAATTCGCAACCTGTGTCTAGTAAATACTGTGCTTGAGCTTCAAAAGTGTCAAGTTTTTGCACATCAGGTGGTAAGTCTTGACTTGTGAGCTTTTGGAGAGTTGTTTTAAGTTTATCTAATAACTCAGGCTGTGTTAAAAACTGTTCTTGTTGATTTGTTTCTAGAACAACAAAATTATCTTGGTGATACATTAATGGATCTGGCATTTTTAAGAATTTGGTAAATGTAAATATATTTTGATTGTTTTGTAAGAACTTATGGTTATTGGCGTAGCCCAAAAAATGGCAATTTCATATAGTGTCTGTAAACTAATTATAGTATTTAGTTGTTAAAGATATTAATCTGCATTTAGTATGTTTATCTAATCTTAGCTAATAAATTGGTGTCTTTAAGAATTAAAACCCAATTATTTTAATAATTAAACTCTTTATACTTAATTGAACTAAATAATAGTTTTTACTTAATTTATTAAACCAGAATGAATTTTAAGATAAGCTTTGCACCAAGATAAATCTCAATCTTATGTAATTATACTAAATTTTCATAGTACTTACCTAATAAACTAAAAAAATTTTCTTCAAGTGAGATTAGCATTTAGTATTAGCTATCTTCTGAGCGCACTTTGGCAATGGCTTTGCCCTGCCTCACGAGGTTTCTAAACTAACTACAGAACTACATAATTGAGGTGTGTATTTGCAATTCTCAAAAAAACTGTAATTTGACTTTAACAATGGGGAAATATAAAAGTAACATTTTCTCCCATAATCACAGCCGAACAAAAAGGTAACAATTGCCTTCGTGTTCCAATTATAGATTGTCTATGCAACTTAGTTATCTACCGCTTGCTTGGCTCAAGAAGATTGAGCAGTCTATTGTCAAACAACAGTTGATTTTGAAGCCAGACACTCCTTTGCCGCAAATCCTGTCATTGATGAAAAGAGCGATCGCTCCCATGCGATTCAGTTGCACAGCCTTTTTCAGAATAATCCCGCAATTGGAAGGCAACTCATGTCAGGCATAAGCCCATTTTCTGTTTCTAAGCAACCACCACTGATCTTAGTGGCTGATGATGACAAGACCATCCGAGTATTATTGCGTAAAGCTATGGAACAAGAAGGTTATCGAGTGGTTGAGGTCAATGACGGTAAGCAATGTTTAGATGCTTACGAGACTATCAGACCTGATATAGTTTTGCTAGATGCTGTAATGCCTGTCATGGATGGCTTTACCTGCTGCAAGCAATTGCTCCAAATTGCCAGGAATAATTTAATCTCAGCCCTTGCAACCTTTGATACTGACTCGACCCTTAATAATACTGTCATCTCCAAGATATGGGAGCGTACTCCCATATTGATGATCACATGCTTGGATGATGAGGACTCGGTAAACCGTGCTTTTGATGCAGGGGCAACTGATTATGTTACTAAGCCAATTCACTGGCCTGTATTGCGTCAGAGGTTGCGGCGACTGCTACAACAAGCGCAAGTATACAAGCAATTAGAGGCGGCAAACCAAGCTTTGCAGCACCTAGCCAATGTAGATGGCTTAACTGAGTTGGCTAATCGTCGCCGTTTTGACGATTATCTCAATACTCAGTGGATTAATCTCGCACAGGAGGGATCTCCTTTGTCAATGATTTTGTGTGATATCGACTATTTTAAATTTTATAACGATAAGTATGGCCATCCTGCTGGGGATATCTGTTTACAAAAGGTGGGTGCTGTCTTAAACATGAAGGCGCAAAAACATCAAGATTTAGTAGCACGTTATGGTGGCGAGGAATTTGCTGTGATTATGCCATACACCCATTCCTCTGGTGCGGTTCACGTGGCCGAAGTGATACAGGCGGGAATCAAAGATTTGCAAATTGTTCATGATGGATCTACGGTGAGCCAGTATCTCACTCTCAGTATGGGCGTGGCGACTGTTGTCCCTACTTGGGAATCCTCACCTTCAGATTTAATTGTGCAAGCAGACAAAGCACTCTACCAAGCAAAGGCGGGAGGACGCGATCGCTTTGTTTCAAGTGATTAATAGTCTCATTTGTGAATGACCAATCCTTAAGAAGGATAAACTGGCAGTGTGAAGTGGAACCATGCTCCGTTATTGGGGGCAGAGTCCACCCAAATTTGACCATAATGTGCCAAGATAATACGTTGGCATAAACAAAGACCAATGCCGTAACCTTCTTTACCTTCATCCCGTTGCAGGCGGAAGTGGTTTTCAAAAATGCGATCGCGATTCTCTACAGGAATACCAGGCCCAGTATCGCCAATACTAAACTGAACTTTTTGAGTAGTGCGATGCAATCCGGCTACGCTAATCTTGCCACCTTCTGGAGTGTATTTGATGGCATTATCCAACAGATTCACCACCACTTGCCGGATGCGTTCTGGGTCAGCATATACATAAGGTAAGTCACTAGGAATATCTGTTTCTACCTCTTGGTATTTGGCGGTGTAGCGATCGCACAATTCTTCGACTACATCTAAAAATACTTTACCTAGTTGTAACTTTTGTGGTAAAATGGGGAGTTCTTTATCTTTTCCACGACCTACCTGTAAAAGGTCGGCAATCATCCGGTCAATGATCTTAGTTTGATTGCGGGCTTGTTTTAATAAATGCGCCGTCATCGTTGGTTTGAGGCGGTGGAATTGCCCTGTCTCTAAATTATAATTAGATTGGAGGGTTTCCATTGCGATCGCGGCAGCAGTTAGGGGATTGCGGAGATCGTGCGCCAGCATCGCAATCACCCTGTCTTTAAAGTGTAGCTGCTCTTGGAGATTATCGTTTTCCTGTTTCAAGCGAAAAATTTCGTCTGAGAGTCGAATTAGTTCAGCTGAAACAGCGACGGAATGGATCGTGGATTTGGGTAATGTAGCTCGGCCATTGTCATCCATACGTTCTTGCAAGTCTTCCTGTAATTTTAAGTAAGCCTCTACAGCGACTTGCCAGCGAGGCCACCAGTTTTTCAATTGCGCTATGATATTACTCCCAGCTAGAACCTGTCGTGGTTCAGGATGGATTTTGATTAAAGCTGGCGTTGCTACTAACTTAAAGTGTTCTGCTAAGTAAGGTTGTTGTCCGACATCGATAGTTTGAAGTTCAAAACTATACTCAGCCTGCAATTCTTTTAAGTAAGCACGTATTCGCTGTACCTGTTGGCGGGACTTAGGTCGTCCATCGACAAAAAGTAACAGTTGGAGTGGAGCCTCAGAATAAATAGGCTGATCCTGGGAAACTTGCATGTAATCGTGTTTCAGCACTGGTAACAACCCGGTGACGCTTTACAGAAAGTAAAATGGACTGACGGTTGTCAATGGTCGTTTTTTTGTCTTCAATTTAATATCTATTTTAGATTTTCATACTGCTATTAGTTCTGCGTTTTTGACACCAGATATATCTTTTTCAGCCTTTTGACCCTTTTTAAGTTACTTCATCTCCAAGAAACACCCAAGCCCCTTGAATATAAGTCTTAATTTGCCCTAAATCAAAATTGTCACTAGAGTTACCAGGTGAAAGGTTAAATACTATGTCAAATCAGCTATCAGAGCAGCATGTCAAATTGAGTACTCGCTTTGAACAAGCGATGCCTACGGCAGGCATTGCCTACGCTCAACTAAACGTAGATGCTAATTGTATCTAATCTATCAGGAAGCTGTTAACTGTTCAGACCAAATTTGTAGAGAGGATTTTCTCAACGCCAGTACATCCAAATTAAGTGTCTTGTTTGCCTCAATCCAATCTAATCATTATTAGATTAGGAAAACAGCCATAGCTAACAACTATGTACTGCCTATAACTTGCGAAGCGTACTCTGTCCCCAGCCTTCTTAAAAGAAGACATGCCTATCTCAGGAAAATAGGGAATAGATTGTTCTAAGACAACCTTTTGGATAACATCGGGGCGATGCCTACGGGGGTAAACTACGCACTTTTAGAGTCAGCACTTACTGCTTTTGAGGCTGCCAAGAAAATCTTGACCATAGGACAAGTACCACATTCCGCAGAAAATCCATTTATAAGCATTAGGGAAACTGCTGCGACACTTGACTGCTTTGCTTATGACCCCAGTTCCCAAGAATAACGAATTTACGCTAAGTTCCTGAAATTCCTTAACACTGGCATTTTCCAGCTATTGCCTTATTCAGCTTACCACCGTCAGATGAATAATTTCCAGAATCGATTATAAGCCAGCATTAGCGAACTTTATTTAATTCCCCTCTTTGGGTGAGGCTAAAGGGGGCTTTATTCTTAGTCTATCACTTCAGGTACTTGGCGCTCGCATTAAACTAGTGTATTAGGAAGGGGACTAAAGCTTTTCGTAGGTAAGCTATTCTTTGGCAAGTTCTCAATCAGTTATCCACTCTGCCATTGAATATATTAGAGAACTATCTAAAAAATGGTTTCTCAATTTCGTAGTCTGGCACACTAATTTTGAATTTTGCTCGTTTTGTAGTCAGGACTTACGCAAAACTACTTTAACCTGTCCTAATGTTTGTGAGCTTAGAACATCAAAATGATAAAACTCATACACAGCAAGTATTTCAGGTTTCTTATGTTTTTTTCCAAAAAATGTTAATTTGCCAGAATTTTAGGGAACTCTATAAATAAGCATGGGAATTATAAAAACCTAATGGCTGTAAAACGAAGACAATACGGTAGCTTTTGCTACCGTTTACTCATTTTTAGAGATATTATCATCTTCACCAACAGGAAGAGGGGAAGAGGGAACAGGGGAAGATAAGGGAGTGAGGGAGTCAGAAACAAGAATTAATAACCAATTCCCAATTCCCAATTAATGAACAGTCTGCGCTAGGGTAGGAATTGAAACTCATTTGTGATTTCCTGTGCTTCCCTGTAAACGTCCAGCTGTATTTCTAATTTGGGCTGTTCTACTGACTTCCTTAACAGCCTGTGCTAACAGTCCAGTCGCCAAAAACCTTGAGGAATCTTTGGCGGCAGATCCTAAGCTGCAAGGCAATACAGTTGTCTTTGGAGAGTCTCAGAGTAACCAACCACAAGCACAGCCAAACAATTCAACGGTTCAGTTACCAGCTGATTTTCCTAAAGATATTCCAATATATGCCAATGCCAAACTACAGCAAGTTACACCTGCTAGCGGTTCAGAAAACAAAGTCTCAACTCGCTGGTTGACTTCCGATCCCAGCAATTTTATTGCTAGCTTTTATCGCAATCAGTTTCAAACAAATAACTGGCAGATTGTGCAACAGCCAACAGATGATGCGGGAGGTGCTTTTGAAGCACGTCGTAATGATTTGCTGTTGAAGGTTTCGATTCAGCCTAAATCAGTTACTAGCGCCACACCCAATCAACCCCAAACTGCCACTGAATTACTGATTGACTACGTACCAAATAGTATTGCTACGGCACAACCTAGCGCAACTACAAATCCTAACGAAACTACTAACGCCGTTCCTCAACCAGGAAATTCACAATTCATTGGCCCAGTAGCACCTGCAAACTTGGCAGCACAGCCACCAAGTACGCCTAATAACCCAACAACTCCTACAGCTACACCCAAATCTCAGGAATTCAACGATCTGAATAAAGTACCGCAAGAATGGCGGCAACATATCCAAGACTTAGCGGAATTAGGTGTTTTATCCATAGAGCCAAAGCCAACTAAGAGTAATTCTACTACCACAAATAACCAGTTTGAACCCGGTAAAATCGTTACACATCGAGAATACGCCCGTTGGCTAATTGCTGCTAACAATGCTATGTATGCCAGCAATCCAGCTAAACAAATTCGCTTGGCATCAGAAAGCACTCAACCAATTTTTAGTGATGTATCCGCAAAAGACCCTGATTTTCCAGCAATTCAGGGATTAGCCGAAACTGGATTAATTCCCAGCCCTTTATCTGGAGATTCTACGGTAGTTTTATTTCGTCCTGATGCACCCCTAACGCGGGAACAATTACTGTTGTGGAAATTACCTTTAGATACTCGTCAAGCTTTACCCTCTGCTAACTTAGATACGGTTAAACAAACCTGGGGTTTCCAAGACGTAGCGCGAATTGACCCCAAGGCTTTAAGAGCAGTGTTGGCTGATTACCAAAATGGCGAACAATCGAATATTCGGCGAGTGTTTGGTTATACAACTCTGTTTCAACCCAAAAAACCAGTAACTCGTGCTGAGGCTGCTACAGTTTTGTGGTATTTCGGCAGTCAGAGTGAGGGTGTGTCAGCGACTGAGGCTTTGAAGTTAAAGCGAAGTGAAAATAATTCGTAATTCGTAATCACGCTCTCTACGAAAGGCTGCGCGTAGCTTGCTTCTTTGCAGGAGTAAGTGGACTCGCTACCGCTACCTAACGTTATTAAGTTTTGTAATAAGGATAAACACAAGAGCATAAAACTTGATGCAACTTGATTGAGCGATCGCTAAATGTTTTGTAAGTTGCTCTTGACTTAAAGCTCTAGAATTAGTTAAAGCAATGTTTACGATTAGTTCACCCATAGCAGAAAAGTGGAGAATGTCCACCTTTTAGCATGGAAAATTTGCGATTTCTTTGTAATAAACTTATTTTTTATCAAGAAAATGTGAATCTAAGTGTTTTCAGCGTTCTTACCTGTGTTTGATGAATTTTTGAGGCATAGTTAGGTAAAACAACGTAAGTTAACTCAATATACATACTTAGTTTGAATTAACTCAAAAGACAAGTTGTGAGCGATCGCCTTTTCATTACTTTGAAACAAACTAAAAAATACCACAGGTAAAACAAACATGAAAAAACAAGCTGTAGCCGTAGGATTTGTTCTCTTATCTTTCATGTTACCGCTCAAGGCGAGTGCGGCGAGTTTTAGCAAATTTTACGTATTTGGCGACAGCCTTTCTGATACTGGCAATGTCTTTGCTGCTACGGGTGGTTTAGTCGCTCCGACAACAGCCATTCCCCAAAAACCACCCTACTTTCAAGGACGTTTTTCTAATCAGCAGGTTTGGGTAGACTACCTTGGAGATCAGTTAGGATTAACACCCTCTCCATACATTACTTTAAATCCTACTATTCCTAACCAAGGGATTAACTTTGCTGTGGGCGGTGCAAGTTCTGGTCAAGGTAATGCTGTTGTTCCTGATGCACCGTTACCAGGAGTACTTGAGCAAGTCGGCTTGTTGACACAACCCACCAGACAAGCTAATCAGAAGCTTGATCCAGATGCCCTCTATGCTGTATGGGGAGGTGCAAATGATTATGTGTTTGGTCAAGCTACTAATACAACTCAAACAGTTCAGAATTTATCAGATGCAGTAGGGTTACTTGCCTCATCTGGCGCAAAAAATATTTTAGTCTTTAACTTGCCTGATTTGGGCAAGATTCCACTTGCATCCGCTACACCAGGTCTATCTAGCAACTTGACTGCTTTGACAAATAAGCATAACAAAGAATTAGCAGAGGAACTAGGCAAATATAGTAAGAACTCTGACCTGAATCTAATCTCTGTGGATGTATTTTCACTATTTAATCAAGTAGAAGCAAATCCAGAGAAATTTGGGTTTCAAAATGTGACTACCCCTTGCGTGGTAGGGAATTTACAGACAACTATCAGCGTATGTTCTCAACCAAACGATTATTTATTCTTTGATTCTGTCCATCCAACAACAGGCGTTCATAAGTTAGTTGCAGATACGGCACTGGCGGCGATTGATGCTAAGTCTGTTCCTGAACCTGCGATAAATTTGGGGATTTTAGCCCTTGGTGCTTTTGGTGCGGTAGGAATGCTGAAGCGTCAACAAAAAAGGTCAGCAGACCGGGTTTTTGATGCACAATTGTCTCATACAACAGTTGAAAATTGAACTAACTGTATTGATGTGGGATTACGATCGCTTATTTGAAATTATTGAAGAATTAGTCATGCACCATTCTCCGAGTGGTGCAGAAGCTGAGATTAACCAGCTGTTGATGCAAAGATTTGCGGCGCTGGGTGTAGAAGTGTGGTGCGATCGCGCCGATAATATTATTGCCAAGATTCCAGGGAAAAATCCAGACGGTGCGATCGCGATCACTGCACACAAAGACGAAATTGGTGCAATTGTCAAGAGTATCGGTGATGAAGGTCGTGTGGAAGTTCGTAAACTCGGCGGTTCTTTCCCGTGGGTTTACGGCGAAGGGGTGGTAGATTTGCTGGGAGATCACGAAACCATTATCGGTATTCTCAGCTTTGGTTCCCGCCATGTTTCCCACGAATCTCCTCAAAAAGTCCAGCAGGAAGATATTACTGTTAAGTGGGAAAATGCCTGGATTGAAACGAAGCTCACATCTGCTGAATTAGAAGCAGCTGGCATTCGCCCTGGAACTAAAATGGTAATCGGCAAGCATCGCAAGCGTCCAATTCGGTTAAAGGATCATATTGCTGGTTACACCTTGGATAATAAAGCCTCTGTTGCCATTTTGCTAGCTTTGGCTGAAAATCTGAAACAGCCAGCTGTTGATGTTTATTTGGTTGCTTCGGCTAAAGAAGAAGTAGGAGCAATTGGGGCGCTATTTTTCACCCAAAATCAACGTTTGGATGCCTTGATTGCTTTAGAAATTTGTCCATTATCCGAGGAATATCCTGTTAAAGATGGGGAAAGTCCTGTACTTTTATCTCAAGATGCTTATGGGATATATGATGAGGGGCTAAATGGACAACTGCGCCAATCTGCCAAACAACTCGACATACCAGTGCAGCTAACGATACTGAGCCAGTTTGGTAGTGATGCTTCCATTGCGATGAAATTTGGCCATGTAGCGCGTGCTGCGTGTTTGGCGTTTCCTACCCAAAATACACATGGTTATGAAATTGCTCATTTAGGAGCGATCGCTAACTGTATTGATTTATTAAAAGCTTTTTGCGAAACTGAGTTTGAGTGATGTGTCCAGGCTTTGACTTGAAGGAGCGATCGCATACTAACCCAAAATAGCGTGAATTTTTCTGCTTGTCGAAAATGCGCGATCGCACAGCAGAATTATTCCTACTGTTGATGTCGTGTCAGTGCGATCGCCACAATTTGCGTTTACTTTCCAAATGTCCTAAGTGCGGGGCTATGTTTAAAATCCCTGTTTTATGGAAGCAGGGGCGTTGTGATCGTTGCCGCTTTCCGTTTGAGGAGATGGTAACTGCTCAAAAGTTGTTTATCTAGGGTATTTGAAGAAATTTAAATTAGCTTTCATTTACAGAAAAGGCGTAGTTACCATCTGGAAATCGGAGAACTGGAACCCAGAAAGGCACTCCATCCTAACCACCTTGAGGATCAACCTCACCTTTTAATCTAGTCATTAATAATGCGGGATAGTTACGGTCAACTCCATAAGGTATTGTTCCTGCATCACCAGATAAAACACTGCCAAGCTGAGTATAGTTTTTACTAGCGTTTTTCTTCAGATTAGAATCTAAATTGACAATTACTAATGTAGCCGTATTTTGGTATCTCGGCTGATATTTCAATTTTTAAGATTGTCCCTTAATTGTTGATGCACGCGTTAGCGTAGCTCGCCGCAGGCATCGCACCAGAAAAGAATCACAGTTTGTCCCTGACAAAGCACCTCTAATGCCGCTTGCTTGTCAAACTCTAACAGTTGCAAAGGTTGTTTAGGCGATCGCCCAGTGGCAGTTTCAGGTAAAACAAGGGTGCGATACCTGGGTTGAGCTACGCCAACGCATTTGTTATTTCGAGGTTCGCATTTGTTATTTCGAGGTTCGCATTTGTTATTTCGGGGTATGCATTTGTTATTTCGGGGTATGCATTTGTTATTTCGGGGTTCGCATTTGTTATTTCGAGGTACGCATTTGTTATTTCGGGGTATGCATTTGTTATTTCGGGGTATGCATTTGTTATTTCGGGGTACGCATTTGTTATTTCGGGGTTCGCATTTGTTATTTCGGGGTTCGCATTTATAGATTTTGTGATTACTGTTGCTGATTGTACTTATTCTAAAATAAGAAATCGATATGAAAAATAAGTAAAAACACAGACAAACTCGTAATTATTTCGTTGAACTTTTAATGAAATAAATCCACAAAACTACCCATCTCAGGCAAAAAGATATTCCACTATGTTGAAAAAGGAATTATTAAAAAAGGATGTGTTATGTCTTTAAAAACTCGTGGTTCTGCTGCTGTTGACAAAGCCCAACTTCGTCTCGCCTTGCTTATATTGATGAAAATCTGGATTTAGGACATGGGTTAACCATTGAAGCCTACAACCACCTAATCAATACTACCCGTGCGATGGTAGAAGCTAATAATACGCTGGTTTCCAATCTGGAAGAATCGCGTAAAACAGTAACCCAGATGGATAAAACTCTCTCCGAAATATCTGAACGAATGCTAAGTGGAATTGCAACTGTCTACGGCAGAAACAGTATAGAGTATTCCAAAGCTGGCGGATCTAATCGCAAACGAAATAAACAATCTACTTCAAAAGTTACTCCACTTGTAGCGGTTCTTACTACTCAACCTACTCAAGCTGCAATTGCCAATGCGTCAACCAACGGTAATCGCAAAACTCCTTTGCTACAATAATCTACCTGACTTAAAAATGGGAGCAGGGGTGTTAAATTAGTTATTAAAGCCTCTCTCCCAATCAATTTGGTACATCTGAGTTAGTCAAGTATGTAGACAAACTTGACTATTGAAGAATACCTTTATCAAAGCCGATGATGGGATTTGAACCCACGGCCTGCTGATTACGAATCAGCTGCTCTACCACTGAGCCACATCGGCGTACACAATCTAAGAGTATAACATGATTTAATCATGGTAAATAAAAATCCTAAAAATCGCCTTAACCCTGAACAATATGCCAGCCTCAAAGCAGAAATAGCCGCTCCTTATCGCGGGTTACGACAATTTTTCTACATCGCTTTCGCTGCTTCTGGCTCACTCGGTGCATTCGTCTTTTTCTTCCAAGTCCTTGCTGGACGCAATGTTGAGAGTGCAATGCCAAGTTTAGCTCTCCAAGTAGGAATCGTTGCCCTAATGGTCTTCCTCTGGCGCTGGGAACAGCGTGGGCAACAACGCCCCCAATCGGGTAAAAATCCTAATTCCTGAAGGCAGTCTACCAGTTTAAATCCAAACTGGGCATCGAGTTACTGATTGCAAAAATCTCTAATAAACTAGAAATTCGTTGAAACGGGGTCAGCTATATTTAAAGACCCCAAGTTTTATGTTTAAAAACCCCCAAAATTAATAAAACTCACAATATTGGAAGCGCCAGACTAACAAATTATCAGTCTGGCGCTTCCAATTTGCTAAGTAGGCATTTACTGAGCTGTTACCAAATAGGATGAAGGAATTGCTTGGGCACGTCCAGCATTGACGAGTGCCTGGTAGACAAAGGCAGCAACTTCGGCTCTAGTCGCTTGACGATTAGGATTGAGTTGCTTTGCTGTAGGATAGTTGATCACTAGTTGCCGTGCAGTTGCAGCAGCTACAGGAGCGATCGCATAATTAGGAATCTGGGCAGCATCGGTGTAAAAGGAAAGGACATTCTGATTCTTGGCAGTTAAGCCCAAACCATTAGCTAAAGCTACTAACACCTGCACTCTAGGAATTTGCTGCTGTGGCTTAAAAGTGCCATCAGGATAACCAGCAACAAATTGACTCTGGTAAGCAGATTGAATTGCAGCGTAAGCCCAAAAATTGGTTGCTACATCTTTAAATTTAATACCTGCGCGTTTGTTTGGTGGTGTTAAGGCTTTAGTGACAATAGTAGCGAATTGAGCGCGGGTTACAGGTTCATTGGGTTTAAAACTGCCATCAGGAAAGCCAGCAATAATATTTTGAGAAGCTAAAGCTTCGATGTAGGTTTTTGCCCAGTAATTTGCTGGCACATCTTTAAAAGCAACAGGCCCTCCAGGAGGTGCATCAACAGTTGCAGCAACGAAATTTACTGATCCAAAAATCTTTTTCTGATCGATATCGTTGCCAATAGCGACTATTTGACCGCTTTTAGTGGCGTTGTTCACATCATAACGAGTGTTATTGCGGATAAGATTGCCACCAGAACTTTCGTTGGTGCCAAGGTCGGGTAGAGCATTAACAGTTGCTACTACGCCATCGCGTTTATTATTCTGAATGACATTCTTACGCAATACAGGCTTTGCTGACTCTGAGATAAAAAGACCATCTTGGTTTTCGATGATTTGGTTTTCCACAACTAGGGGTGTGGAAGTGCCACCGATCGCTAGACCAAAACCAGTATCCTGAAATAAGTTACCCCGAATTTCTCCTTGAGCAGCTTTAGTTATTGAAATCCCATTGCCTTTGTTTTGCACAAAGGTGTTACTTTCAATTTTAGGATTGCCTGTACCCGTAACAAAAACACCCTCTCTAACACTGTTAGTAAAAGTATTGTTTTTGATAGTGGGATTAGTTGACTCCACCCACACAGCCGTACCCCGACTATTTGGATTGGTAACGGTGACACCAGTAATCGTGGTATCTTGTTCGGCAAGGATGCTAATGTCCTGTCTGGCAAAGGTGCGACTAGTATAGAAACCTCCACCTGTAATTAATATCTCCTGACCTTTACTACCTTCATCACCTCGCAGTGTTACCCCTGGTTTAAGCAATAACGGAAAAGTTTCGCCACTGTCCTGGTTATAGTTTCCAGGTGCTAATTGAATAACTGTACCTGCTTGGGCTTGACTGAGAGCGAAACTGATGCTTTTGTAGGGTGCAGCTGACGTTGTACCACGACCAGCACTATCTGCACCAGTTGCGGGATTAACGTAAATCGCTGCGGCGCTTGTCGGAACTTGCGCTGTGAGAGTTGGAGCGATACCTTCTCGGTGAGTCGCACCAGCATTAACCGCACCCGGTAGTAATATTGACCCACTAGAAACAACAAGCAAAGCCGTTAGTCCGGCTCCCACGCGCAAAGTATATCTGAGATGACTACTAGAAAGAAGGCGAAAATTTTTCGCAAGAGTAATGTGAAAACCCCGATATTTCATTTTTTGAGTCTGTGATGTGCTGAATTAGGATATGTAGAACAAGGTTAAAGCTAGCAGCTTTGTAGCTGCTGTAAAACCCATGCAAAACTATACTGGATGATTAGCACTGATTCAGCTAATTTCCTTAGATACATCACAGAACTTATACATTAGTTATATTAGATTTAGAAAATTCTACTAGTACATCACCGAGGAAGTTTGCCTGCATTTTACAAGGGTTAGATAAGTTGCTTGAGCAACTTGTCTAACCCTTGTCTGCTTAATTGAGATGATAACTGGATTTTGCCAGTAGATGAAAATAAACCCTGTATTTTTAGATGGAGTCTTGAATAGGTAGGCTGGTAATTGTATTTTTTTAGATAAAATTAGTCAATTTATTTCTACGCTGTTTGGGCGACAGGCTTTATGAAGCGTTTTAGTACTTTCTCTCTGCGATTCCAGACGTGGAGGTGTTGCTGATTAAAATGATTAATGGGACTTAGACAAAAACTAGCCAGAAAAAACTATTAAATGTATATAGAGAGAAACTTTGACATCGTGTTGGCTAATTTCTTCATATATCTGGGTTTCAATAATTTTTGAGCCTTTGGTGTATTTTCCTTGTCCTGTATAGCTTTGAGGCTCGTTTTCGCCTCAAAAATGTTTAAGTCCCGTTAAGAATAATTCTACAAATGAATCGGAAGTTGATAGCGATCGCTTAGAGTTGGCGTTTAGACGAGTTTCGCACCGGGAACAAACAACCCTAGAAGATTTATTTGCTGTTTAATAAGCTAAAGTTTCTAAAGTTTCCCTTAAATACCGTTGTACTTGCTGTTCCAAGCGAATTCCGTGTAATTGAGCATCACGCTCTACTTGCCAGCGTTGAAAACCGGAACTGGTGGAGATCGCACATTTGAGACTATACCAAATTTCAGTGTCAGCAGAAAATTGGCGATCGCTAGAAGCTGGAATTTGAGCCATAGTTCCTCATTCCTTTGTTTTAACTTCAAGGCTAACTGGGCATTGGGAATGGGGCATTGGGGATTGGGCAATAATTAATACTTTTTCTCCCCCTGCTTCCCCTGCCTCTGCTACTGCTTATTTATAGCCTTTTCAAGTAAAAAATATTACTTTCAGGGCTGTGATGAATCTGTATTAATCCTAAACAAGGATTGCAATAATCGGGGGACGATTTGATTAACCCGTACTCCTAAAATCGTGAAATCCTGCTTAATCTTTTCTAAAGATAATGGCTCTATGCCAGCGAATTCTGTGTCATTAGTCACTAAAACTCGCATTACACTCACAGGTATTTGTAAAAATAGATTGCTGCCCAAAAACGCTAAACCCGCAAACAATAGTGCAACGCTACGCCATTGTGGGAGAAATTTAGCTGAATTTGCTACTAATGGGGCAATTTGGTAAAGCTGCCACAGCACCCAAACTGATAATACTGCTGCCACTAATGCCAGGATACGATTTAACTTTGTATTAATTAAACAGAGAATTTTTCGCTGCCGTTCGGTTAGATTTTCTGGCTTTAGGGCTATTCCTAAAAGAGCAAATATATAAAAAGGGCGACGTAACTGCATCCATAGCAAAGGGAGAATACCAATGGCGGCAACTAAAAATAGCTCCATCCAAACTGGCAAAAACGGCTCGCCTACAGACAAAAACAATAAGCAGAGGACTAAAAAAACAGGCAACGTCGCCAATCCAGCGACGTGAATCCACAAAATAGGTTCAGAGCGAAATGAATGCATAATAAAAAGTTATGAGTTAAGAGTTAGGAGTTAGGAATTAGCAGCCTTTAACTCCTAACTCCTAATTGATTACTCCTAACTTCTAACCATTTTACCCTTAACACTATCTCGTTAAGGTGAGAGTGCGACGCTTCGTAACCATCTGATAGGATTCGATGATGTCACCTTCAACCCAATCATTGAATTTATCCATGCCGACACCGCATTCGTAACCGGCGTTAACTTCACGAGTATCTTCTTTCATCCGTTTTAGGGAATCAAGAACGCCTTCAAAGATCACCTTACCGCCACGTCGCACCCTGACTTTGCAGTTGCGAACTAGCTTGCCAGATTGAACGTAACAACCGGCAACAGCACCGCGACCGACTGGGAAGACGGCACGGACTTCGGTTTGACCCAAGGGTTCTTCCACCAACTCTGGTTCCAAAAGACCTTCCAAGGCATCTTGGATATCTTCTAGGAGTTTGTAGATGACGTTGTATTCTCGGACATCTACACCCGCTTCATCGGCGGCTTGTCTAGCGCCACTGGCAAAGGTGGTGTTGAAGCCAATGATTACAGCGTTACTGGCAGCTGCTAAATCGATATCTGTCTCGGTGATTTCCCCAGCAGTAGCCAAGAGCATCCGAATTTGGACTTCGTTTTGCGGGATTTGCTTGAGCGCTCCCACAATGGCTTCTACGGAACCTTGTACGTCTCCTTTCAAGATCAAGTTGAGTTCTTTCAACTCGCCTTCTTGGGCTTGAGCCGACAGGGTTGTCAGGGTAACACGACCTTGTAATAGGCGTGATAGGCGTTGTCTATCGGCGCGATCGCTAGCGAGGGATCTGGCTTCTTTTTCGTTCTGGAAGACCTCGAACTCATCGCCTGCTGCTGGCACATCACTTAAACCCAACACCTCGACAGCAAAGGAAGGAGAAGCAATGTCTACTCTCTTACTTCTGTCATCCACCATCGCCCGGACTTTCCCGAAGGCCGAACCAGCTACTAAGATATCTCCCACATGCAGGGTACCATTCTGAATTAGGAGGGTAGCAACTGCTCCCTTAGCTTTATCCAGATGGGCTTCAATGACAGTTCCTTTGGCAGCACGATCTGGGTTAGCAGATAGTTCTCCGACTTCTGCTACTAGCAGAATCATCTCTAAGAGCGTATCTAGATTTTCACCTCTGATGGCGCTCACCGGAACCATAATTGTCTCACCACCCCAGTCTTCTGCGGTCAGACCATACTGGGTCAGTTCTTGTTTCACCCGCTCAGGTTGTGCCCCTTCTTTGTCAATCTTGTTAATGGCTACAACAATTGGCACTCCCGCAGCTTGGGCGTGGCTAATGGCTTCAATGGTTTGGGGACGCACACCATCATCAGCGGCCACTACCAACACGGCAATGTCTGTTACCCTAGCTCCTCTAGCCCGCATCGCTGTAAAGGCTTCGTGACCAGGGGTATCCAAGAAGACTATCTGCTGTGGTTTGCCCTCATGTTCTATATCCACATGGTATGCACCGATATGTTGAGTAATACCACCAGCTTCGCCAGCAGCCACTTTTGTTTTGCGAATTGAGTCGAGCAGGGTTGTTTTACCGTGGTCTACGTGACCCATGATTGTCACGACTGGCGGACGGCGGTGGAGATATTCTAAATCTTCTGCGCCGACCATTTCGGTAATTTTCCGAGCTTCTGCTTCTCGCTCGACGGTTTCAACTTCTATTTCTAGTTCTTTTCCTACCAGGGTAATTGTGGGAATATCTAGATTTTGAGTGATACTCACCGCCATACCCTTAAGGAACAGGATTTTCACAATCTCTGTATCGGCGACCGCTAAAACGTCAGACAGTTCTTGCACAGTCAAGGGGCCTGTGATCGTCACCTTTTCGGGGCGATCGCGCTTTGTGTCGGCTTCTTGTTGGCGACGGTTATTGTGATGGTCACGGCCAGAACCAGATTTAGAACCAGGTTTCCTACTTCCTCTAGCAGTTGGGGCGCTAGCAAGGCTTACACCCGGCATCTGTACAGGTCGAGTTGCTTTTGGTTTGGGAGGACGAGCGATAGAAAGGCTAACTTGGACGGTTGCTGGTGAATCGATATCGTCATCATCCAACAAATCTTCTTCAAATTCATCGTCCAGTATCGGCTTGATCCGCTTTCCTTTAACGCCAGCTTTAGCCTTCTCTTTAACTTCGTCGATTATTTCCTCTTCTACCCACTTCTTGCCGCCTTTGGTCGGACGAGGTGGGCTTGGGCGTTTCAAGTCGAGGAGATCGGGTGGTGCAACTGGCTCATCACCCATTCCTTGAGATTTGCCGGCTATTCCTGACATTTGTCTGGGTGGAGTAGCGATCGGCATTGCGGCTGCTACACCTTCACCAGGACGTGCTGGCCTTGGTCTTGGCCCGTCTCCTATTGATGGTGCAGATGGTCTATTGACCCTCTGCTCTGGTCTGGTGGGTGCAGGGGTGGAGCGAGCCTGTCTTTGTGGTGCGCCTGGTGCAGACTGGTCAGTTGGGAGTTTGGCAACTCTCGGCTTAACTTGTTCGCGATCGCCTTCAACAGGTTTTACCCGTTGGTCGCGTTTGATGAGAATTGGTTTATCTGCTTGAGACACCTGCTCATCTTGCACCTCGGCAACTTCAGCCGCCGGTCTTGGCGGTGGGGCAGCTAATTGCGGTTTGATCGGTTTTTCCGCTTTCGGTCTGGGTGCAACTACTTTTTCTGGTTTTTGCGATGCTACTTTTTCCTGTGCCTGATTTTGATTAGGCGTTTGTTCCAAGTCGGTGACAGGAGGTTGCTCTTGAGTCTCAGATTGAGTCCGGGGCACAGGTCGAGTTGGTGCTGCCGGCTTCATGGGTGAGACTGGTGTAGCAAAAGGCCGTGGAGGTGAGGGAGGATTAGCTTCAGACAAGGCAGCTTGGGTATTGTTGGCAACTGACGCATCAGGGGCGTTGGAGGTAGTATTTCTCAATATTGTGGGTTTGCGTATTTCCAAAATTTGCTGTTTGTGGGGTGCAGCAGGTCGGTTACGTCCGCCGTTTGGTGGTGAATTTGGTTTATGGCTGGTTGTACCTAGTTCCTTTTTGGCCGACACATTCGTAGTTGCAAGCTTTTCTGCTGCCGCCCGGATGTTTTCTGCCTCGGATTCTGAAATCGTGCTGCTATGACTTTTGACTGAGATGTCGAGCTGCTCGCAAATTGCTAATAGCTCTTTGTTATCCAAATTCAATTCCTTTGATAATTCATAAATTCTAACTTTACCGTTGGTCATCCACTCTTCCCCTTTAATTTACAGTTTTAGCGGATGGTTGCCTGGTTTGCGACATCTCCATCCTTGGATTACTGTTTTTAGACTGCCGTTTAGTTTTTGCCGGTGCCTCCAATCAGGAAAGAGAGATGTTTCGGTTTAATAATGGCATCCCCACCAGGAATGATGGTTGAGGGATACCCATAAAAATTTTTTAAATAAAAGATTTTTATCGGAACCCTTGATGCCGAACTGCGCCTGAGCGCTACCAGGTTGCCATTTTGTAGTTTCTTGTTTTGTTGATTCTGAATCTTCCACAACACAATCGATTACATCTTGATTCTGGGAATGTTGCCTCGCCCCTCTTACTTTATTGGAGAGCCGAATGACTTTTACACCCATTTACTATTTTGGCACTAACCTTAACGATCGATAGAGGGTGTGATAAAAGCACGACTTCGGCTTTCGCACAATTCCTCTGGTGATAACGTCACAAAGTTGTTCCAATTAAATTTGGTTTTGGGTATTGCTGATGGCTAGACGTTGCGACAAGCTTTGGTACAGTGTTTCTGGCACTGATGCATGTAGCGATCGCCCTAGTCGATTTTTTTTTTGAGCCGCTTGTAAGCAACTCATTTGTGGACAAAGATAGGCGGAACGCCCCATGCCCTGATCTAATTGTACCTTTCCCGATGGAAAGACGCGGACAATCCGCCAAAACTCATTTTTGGAGCCTACTTTCCGGCAACTAATACAGCGCCGATAATTTGGTTTCATCAGTTTTCTGCGATCGCAGTCCAGCATTCTGGGTGTAAAAATAAGTTTTTTATTACTATTTTTTACTTATACCAAGCCGTCTTCTAAGAAATACTCCTTGAGACGCAGACTACAATCAACATTATCAAAACTTTACAAGATTGAGTAATTACTCGTCATCATTACTGTCAAAAGTATCCTCCTCTTCTAAGTCGTCCTGATTTTCATCTTCTAATTCTTCCTCAAACTCAAGATCATCATCCTCTTGCTCTGACTGATATTTTGCTCTGACAGCTGTAAATTTCTCATCCTCTCCTGCATAGTCGTATTTAGCTTTATCTTTGATGTCTATTTTCCAACCAGTCAGGCGGGCTGCTAAACGGACGTTTTGCCCTTCTTTTCCAATAGCTAAACTTAGTTGATCTTCAGCTACGAGTACGTGAGTTTGCCGGGATTCTGGATCCATCAGACGCACTTCATCCACTCGTGCTGGACTTAAGGCATTGGCGATGTATGTTGCTGGGTCTGGCGACCAGCGAATTACATCTATTTTTTCACCGCGTAATTCGTTAACTACCACTTGGATTCGCGATCCCCTGGCTCCAATACAAGCACCAACTGGGTCTACATCGCGATCAAGGGTATCTACTGCTATTTTAGTCCGGGGGCCGACATAACGAGAGGGGGGGTTTGCCTCCCTCGCTACGGCAACAATCCGTACCACTTCGTCTTCGATTTCTGGGACTTCGTTAGCAAATAGATAAACTACCAAACCAGCATCGGCACGAGATACAAGTAGCTGTGGCCCTCGTTGCTGACCTTGAGAAACTTTTTTGAGATAGACCTTGAAGGTGGCATTTGCCCGATAATTATCGTTGGGCAACTGTTCCCGCTTTGGTAATTCGGCTTCTACTTCTGGCTGACCAAAACCACTGCTAACTGCTAGAACTACTGATTGGCGCTCAAACCGCAGGACTCTTGCTTGCAGAACAGTTCCTTCTAAATCCTGGAACTCTTCTTGCACCATCTGGCGCTGTTGATCCCGTAATTTTTGCGCCAATACCTGCTTGGTTTGCATTGCTGCCATCCGACCAAATTCTCCTTGGTCGGGAGTCACATCCAGTACAACAGAGTCCCCTAACTGCGCTTCAGGAGCTACTTGTTGAACTTCGTTTAGGGATATCTGATGGTCTGTGTTATTGACTTCTTCAACAATGGTTTTGGTGGAAAGAACGCGAAATCCTTCTCCGTCAATATCTAGTTCTACTTCAAAATTTTCAAAATAATCTTCGTCAAACTGTTTGCGTTCTAAATTTTGGGCGCGACGATAACGTTCGTAGCCTTTGAGTAGTGCTTCTCTTATAGCTGATTGAACTGCAAGACGGGGTAAATTCCGCTCACGACTTATACTCTCAATTAATTCTTTTAATCCAGGTAAAGTAACCATTGACATAAGCAATCTCCTTTAAAAATTAGGGACTGGGGACTGGGGACTGGGGACTGGGGACTGGGGACTGGGGACTGAAAACTACGCATTAGAGCCAGGGATTAGAGAATAGCTTTTTACTAATCCCTAACCTCTAGCCCTTAGCTCCTAGCTCCTAACCTCTAGCCTCTAGCCAAGCTGTCTCTAGTCTCTAACTCCTAAGCCCTAGCCCTTTGTTTATCGGCGCTCCTCTAGCTGCACCTTCGTAATTAGGGAGCGGGGAATTTCGACTACACGACCTTTTTGGTTTAAGTAAAGTGTTGTCTCATCCCGGCGAATCAACTGACCAATCCACTCTTGTTGTCCTTCGTAGGGGGGCGTTGTGGAGATAATGACAGGAAATCCTTTAAAGGAAATAAACTCCCTGTCTGTTACCAGTTGCCGCGAAATACCAGGACTAGACACTTCCAAGACGTAGGCATCTGGAACGAATTCCGCAGCATCTAAGGAGGCTTCTAAAGCACGGCTCATCCTCTCGCAATCATTCAATCCGGTCTCTTGCTGAGGATTGCGAATGTCTACCCGCAACACTGGTGGACTTTGGTGAGTGTGAAAAACCACATCAACCACTTCCAATCCCAGTTCTTCTGCTACTGGTGTCGCCAAATCAATAATTTGTGGAACTAAAGGATGAGCCATGTGAGAATTCAATAAAAAAAGTGGGCACTGACCCACTTCCTGCGATAGGTATATCTTCCAAGAAGTCTTGTGACGAATCAATGATGGTTCGCCCTCATTCGAGTTTAGCGCATTTAATGGATAGTCGAGTATTGGGGATTGGGCATTATTCTTTCTCCCCCTACTTTCCCTGCTTCCCCTACTCCCCCTGCCCTCTGCCCCCTCTACCCTTCCCGTATTTCTGGGAGAGCGGTGCTTTTTTTAACGACTGCTGGAACTGATGCTTGTGTGCGTAGTTGCCTGGTTTGCTCGATAATTTGATCTATGTCTTCTTGAGACAAACGCTGGACGTAGTTGATTTTGATTTCCTCTAAGAAGTCAAAAAGTAAACTCTGAATTTCGGAAAGTACGTGTTTTTCCTTGATTTCAGAACCCAAGGCTTCGCTAAAGCTTTGCACGAGTTGACTGGTGAGTTTTGCGCCAACGGGGTCTTCAACAGCGCTAACTAAAGTTTTGTAAAGATTAGTTGTGATTTGGGTCGCAAGTTGTTCGCTTAACTGGGTTTGGGCCTGTCCAAGTCCAGGGAGATTCTGGAGGTTGCGGTAAACGGGGACTTGATGGAAGACGGTTTCGATATTGTGGCGCAAAATGGCAACGATCGCAGGTTGAATATCAGGTAACACTTGGTAAACAATTGTTTTTACCAAAAGACTGGCGATCGCTTCTACTTCATTCACATTATTAATATCTATGTAGGGACGTAAATTTTCTTGTTGTGAGAGCCAGTGGGTTAACTCACCTCGCTGAATTGAACCCTGAACCTGGTTAATTACCCTTACCACTACAACTTCTGTGAGTTCTTCGGCAAAATTGGCGACAATCCCCTGATGAATTTGCTTCCGCACTGGATGGAGATGCAATAAATGCGCTTGATCGAGGCGGACTAATACAGGCAAGATTCGCAACCACCGCCAAAATGGTACTACTAGAAGTAGGTCGTACCAACGCCACAATAGTGCTTCAAACCAGCTTAAACCAGGATGTCGGCGTTTGATCAAGAAGCTACGCCCCAGTAATTCTAGGCCGAATAAAATCACAAAGGGTAAGTCAAGAATCCAGAAATTATCAACAAATTCGCCATTTTCACCGATTTGGCGGTAGTAGTTAGAGGCAATCAAAGGGCGGATGCTCTCGTTAAAAAATTTAATTTCTTGATCCCAGCCCTTTTGTGATAAATAAGGCTGACTCCAAAAAGTGGCAAAGGACTGTTTTGCAGATTCGTTACCGATGTGCGATCGCATCCGCTTTTTGATTTTTTCCAGAGTTCCACTTTTATTCACTCCCGCAAAGGGGTTACTGTCAATCATCTCGCTGCTAAGACGACTTATTTGGATTAGCCTGCTATTTACCTGAGAAGACTCTAATCCTGTTTGCCTGACTTGTTCTTCTAATACGTCTACTGTTTCTAGATAACTTTTTGTGTCTCGATGGGGTTCAATACCTTTTATTGGATCGTAAATCTGAATAACTTGGGGAAGTTTTCGTAAGTAGAAATCTCGCCAAGGTACGTAACCTAAATCAAACACAACTAAACCTAAATTTACTGTGGCAGTAATTGCCATAATTCTTTCAAACCAAAGATTACGCCGCTTAGAAGATTTTATGTCTTTCATTTTTTGGAGATTTTGAATATAAGCTCTTTCATCTATTAATTTTCGTCTCTTTTCAAGCAAGTACAGCAATTTGCACTTAAATAGACTCAGTAAAGATGCATGTATGTGTATCTATGTGAACTTAACGTTAAAAGGATACTTGTAAATAAAGGTAAGACTTACGCAAAAAATAGCCCAAACATTGATTTTCCGGTAGACGCAAAGCGGCTACTCTACGAGTTCTCCAACGCAGTACCCTCTGCCTATACCGCGTGTACTTTTGCGTAAGTCCTAAGAGGGCTTTAACCCTTGTTAATTTTCTCTTAACCAAGCCTTTTCTCCTGGGTTTATATAGCCGCGAAGGTAATTCACGGAGGCTTAAGTTGACATTAATGCATGTATGTGCGTTTATACCGTAATTTAGTGTTCAAAGAATATATTCGGTTCAAATCATAACCGCCGCATCTCAGTTTGTAGAAAATACTTATTTTGATAGATGACGTAAATGCTTTTTTGTGCAGAGTGCAATTTTGGCAAAAATAAATTACAAATTATTCAAAAATCATTAAAAAACTGTGAAAAAAGTTATTAAACAAACTTAAAATGCAGCTGTTAACATTTATAATCCTGCTGATTTAATCCAAAGGAGTTTTCAGATATGTGGTGTGGGTTTGGAAAATCAAGCGCGACTTTTGCTGTTACTTGCCTGATAAGTGCTAGTGTAGTAATTGCAGACACAGGTTTCGCAGCCTCTCAACGTAGCTACACGCCCCAGCAATTCCGTGCTGTGTTGCGAGGGTTAGGCTATAACGTCAAGGTAACAAATGGTGCTTTGACGGATGAGGAAACTAAAAAGGCAATTCGTGAATTTCAAACAGGTTATAAGCTAAAACCAGCTGATGGGATAGCAGGGCCAAAAACCCAAGCTTATGCTGCTAACATCGTTCAAATTCTGAAAACAAATTTGAATGCAGTAGTTAAGCCTAATCCTCCCCTACCGCGCGATCATTTTTATGGCCCACAAATGGAAGCCGCAGTAAAGGTGTATCAGAAGAAATATCAGTTGCAAGAAACTGGGATTGCTAATTTAGCACTCCGCCAAAAGCTGAATGAAGAAGCAAAGACAGTCTTCAGTCAGCCAACGGCTACACCATCTCCTACACCGACGACTAAACCAACAACTAAGCCGACGACTAAACCAACAACTAAACCGACGGCTAAACCGATGGCTACGCCAATGGCGACACCAACGGCTAAACCGATGGCGACACCAACTGCTACACCAATGGCAACACCAATGGCGACACCAACTGCTACGCCAACATCTACACCAACTGCTACGCCAACATCTACACCTTAATCGTCACAAAAAACTCCTACGCCAAAACCCATCAAACTATCTGATTTGGTTCTTCTAAGGGTCTGCCCTTGGGCATAGGTAGAATTCGACGGGGGTCATTGTAAGGTATAGGAATGTACTGTACGCTGGGTCGCCCACCTTGTGGCTGTGGGTACAAATCCATGAGATCGTAAATAGAATGGGGCAGCCCGACAGTTATGGGCAGCCCCATTTCTGTTGCTTCTTCAATAGTTATGGGATAATCGTGGGTGACGCGCCCGGTTGTCAAGGTTTAGATAATCGATTCGATATTTTCTGCCGTCATTATTGTGACAAGTTTTGAGCGATCGCAGTTCTATCTGTAGGTTTAAAACTATTGAACCATACTCAGCAAAAAGATTATGAATTATCAGTAAAACAAAAAGTTTTTCCCAAAGAGTGATGCCTACGGTTTTTGTTAGCCTACGCTAATCACACTTGCATAGATTAAAGTGCTATAGACTACCTATTTTATAATTAATGCTTATACTGCTCTGAATTAAGTAAAGGCAAAAAATTTTCTGTACTTTTCCGAATTGTCATCAAGCCAATATGTAGCTAAGGGCTAGCATTTGGTATATATGTAGTTATTCGCTCATTTTTAATTAAATATATATTCTAATTTTAGAATACCTATACCTGAGAAGGGTTCCAAGTTTTGTAGGAAAAACTTCATCTCCCTCTTTATTCGTTGTTTATAGTTCAAATGAACTAGCTAATAGCAATGTATACAACGGCCTACCCTACACAGTTTTGAGAAAGTTTGAAAACACCGTCAGTAATTTAAAAACTTAGATCGAAATAAGTGAACGGACAGCTTAAATAATGCACCTTCTGGAGTTGTAATAACATGGCAGGTAAATCGGTTGAACTTTTTATTTCCTACTCACATAGAGATGAAGAACTTCGGCAGCAATTAGATAAGCACTTAGCTTCCCTAAAGCGGCAAAAAGTGATAGAGGCTTGGCATGATCGCAAAATTGAAGCAGGGATGGAGTGGGCAAAGCAAATCGATGATAACCTGAACAAAGCTGACATAATCTTGCTGTTGATTAGCCCTGATTTTATTTTCTCAAATTATTGCTCTGAAATTGAAATGGAACAGGCAATTAAGCGGCATGAGGCTGGAGAAGCGATAGTCGTCCCCATTATCTTAGAACCCTGTGACTGGACATGGCTTCCTTTCAGCAAATACCAAGCTTTTCCCAAGAATGCAAAGCCGATAACTACTTGGACAAATGCAAACGAAGCCTTATTGGATGTGGTTCAGGGAATTCGTACAGTAGTTGAACGTTTATTTGAGCAGCGCCAGCAAGAACTAAAGGACAAGGAAACAGCACAGGATCGATATCTTAAGAAGGTTGAGGAGATTTTATCTTTTGATGGAGAGATATCTATCCCTGCACAAGATACGTTAGATGAAATTCGAGAAGAATTGAGATTAACTCCTGAAGAAGCTGACGAATTAAAAACCCGCGCTTTTGCACCTTATAAAAAGTATAAGGAAAATCTACAAAGATACGAGAAAACTTTCCTTAAGATAATTCAACATGAGTATCCCCTTAGTGATAAAAGCAAAGAAGCTTTGAAGCTTCGTCAAAGGGATTTAGGCATTAAATCTGAGGATGCCGAGCAAATTGAAAAACGGATTCTCACTCAGATAAAAGCTAACGATCAAAATCAAGTCAAAGAAGAAGATTCTCAAAGACAGCGACAACAAGAAGCGGAAAGAAACAAACAGCTAGAGCTAAAAAAACAACGAGAGAAAGTTAATAGTTTTCAAAAGTCTTTAGAAGTTAAAAACGACGATATAGCCCCCATCGCAGCTCAATTGACACCACTGATAAAAGAGTTGCAGCAACAGCGAGAGGTTTTTTCAAATAGCATTGAAATCGCTCAAAAATCTCAATCAACAACCGAAACATTCACTGCCATTGACCCAACATTTTTAGAGCGTTGTCAACGAGAACTCGCCCGTTATATTGGACCAGTGGCACGTTTTATTATGGAGGATACTCTCGCTGAACATCCACGAATACTACCACAACAACTGATTGAGTTACTATCTACCGAAATTCCCAATCCTCAAAATGCAAAACAGTTCAAGGAAAATCTATGATGGCTCATCGTGACTGCGATCTCTTTGTTTGACAAGCTTTTTGAGGGTAATTTCTAAACTTGTTTTCATGCGCATAAAAGCATCGGCTAAACGCCCTATCTCATCATTTGAGTGTTTATTGAATTGAACATCCATGTCGCCTAAACTTACTGCCTCTGCAACTTCAGTTATTCGATTAAGAGGTTGAACAACATATTGTTTCAGCCAGAGGGTTGCTAAGAATATAGTCATAGCAAAAATCCCGGTAAAAATTCCTAAAATGATGAGAAAATTTTGATTGGTAATTTTATATATTTGATCAGCAGGGACGTAAATAATCTTAGTACCGATAATTTTGTTCAATTCCCAGCCAAACCCTTGATTAGCTCCATATTTATTTTGTTCATAGTAAATCTGTAATGATTTAGGAGAATTATTTAGACTGATATGACAGTTCAAGCAATTACTTTGAGTGATTTTGAGAGGACGAGCAGTATAAAAAATCTTTTCTCCATTTATCACGAGAAAACCTTGATCTATATTTTGATTTTGCCCCGCTAATTTATCTTGTTGGCTTAATTTCTTTATAATCTTTATCTCCTCATCTGTAGCTTTATCCTTGGGATTAGTCGGGTTAATCATCGCATCTTTATAATGATATTTTCCGTATATATCTTTGTAGCTATTAATAAGAATATCAAATACTCCACGTACAGCGTAGGAAGGAATAGACTCTAATAAAATTTTCTCTTCTGATTGCTTCTCTAACAGAGGATTCACTTTATCCTGGTTATACTTCCGAACAGAGTCCATAGTTGAGATGAGTACATTAGATTGTGTACTTAGTTCATTCCTAGCATTCCCAAGGAGAATATTATAATAAATAACGCTACTGACAATAATCCCTCCCAAAAAAATTGTGAGCATTAGGGTAGTCAGTTTCTTGCTTAGGTTAAAATTTTTCGGTATTAGCGCAAATATTTTCATTATTTTGAGCCTATCCTTAATTTAATATGTACTGAATTTGTTTGATATAGGATTACTATTTGATTTTTGAACGAAATTAGGTATTGTAGAGTGTGTTAGAACGGAGTTCGTAACGCACTATTCTCAAGGGTTTGATGCGTTACGCTATCGCTAACACATCCTACGGATATTTTCAGAAATCAAACCGGATTCCTATATTGTTTAATCGAATTCTAGCCGTGGCTCAATGACAGGTAACACTCTGATAGTAAATTGACCTTCTTATATATTCTGCTTACGCATTACTTTTAAGAATATTTTGACTACTTTCTTCCACGTCATTCTCAACGTTATAAATTACAAATTATTTACTACCCCCGTCGCCAAATTTTTATAGTATCGTCATCACCTCCGCTAACTAGGGTTTGGCCATCTGGGCTGAAGGCGACGCATCGAACATAGCTAGAGTGTCCGATAAGTGTGCTAATTTCTCTACCACTGTGTAAATGCCACAGTTTGATAGTGTTATCCCAACTGCCACTAGCGAGAAATTGCCTATCCTGGCTAAAAGCAACTGACCAAACCGAATCAGAATGACCAGTGAGAGTGCGAATTTCTCTGCCTGTGTTTACATGCCACAATTTAATTGTGTTGTCACCACTACCACTGGCGATAATTTCCCCATCCTGACTGAAGGCGATACAGTTGACGAAGAAAGAATGACCCACTAATGTAGCGATGTTTCTGCCTGTGTATACTTGCCACAGTTTGATAGTGTAGTCATTACTACCACTAGCTACCAGTTGTCTATCCTGGCTGTTAGTTACAGGTATTTTCGGAGAGTAAGCTACTGACGAAACTGAGTCAGAATGGCCGGTGAGACTTTGGATTTCTATACCAGTGTTTACCTGCCACAGTTTAATTTTCCAGTCAGCACTGCCACTAGCGAGAAACTTGCCATCTGGACTAAAGGCAACAGAATTCACCCAGTTGGTATGACCCGTCAGGGTGCGAATTTCTTTCCCTGTGTTTACATCCCATAATTTGATCGTATTATCCCAGCTACCGCTAGCCAAGATCCCCCAGTTCAAATCTGTGTTTCCCGCAGATTTGCCTGACTCTCCTTGATAAGAAAGCTTTGCTGAAATGGGGCTAAAGGCGAGGGAATGAACCATACTAGAATGACCAGAAGACCAACGACCCATTTGACGCACTAGCTTGCCAGTACCCAGTTGCCAAAGTTTAATAGTATGGTCATTACTGCCACTGGCAATAAATTGTCCATCTGGGCTAATGGCGATCGCATGAACCATACTAGAATGACCTTTGATGGTCTGTACGCACTGCCAATTCTGTTGATCTAATACAACAGGTGGAGGTAATTTGACTCTAGGTGTTATTACCAGGGTAGATGTTGCTGGTGCTATATCTCTACTAGTATCAGTGCCCAATAAATCTAACCACTCCTGCACAGACTGGGGACGATAAGTAGACTCCAAATCCATGCCGCACATAATAGCTTGATTTACCCTATTGCTGATATTGGGATTAAAATATTGCGGTGGTTCTAAATTAATATTGTGTCGTCTATCATCTGCGTTCGTCGGTATCACTGCGGTAAGCAAATTATATAAAGTAGCGGCTAAGGCGTAGATGTCAATGTATTCTCCTCGCGGCGCTTCCGATTCATACTGCTCAGGTGGGGCAAAACCAGGAGTACGATACACTGTATGTCTTTGGATTACATTGGGGATAAATTCTCTAGCGATGCCAAAGTCTATCAACACTGCTTCTAATTTTCCAATGCGGATCATAATGTTGCGTGGTTTGAGATCCCGATGCAGCAATCCTTTAGAATGGATTAGTGTCAAAGCATCGCCAATTTGTTGAATGTACAGCAGTGCTTCTGCTTCTGATAGCACTCCAACCCGTCTTAGGTACTGTGCTAAGTCTTCACCTTCGATGTACTCCATCACCATGCAAGGAAAATTTGCATCATCGAAGATGGTTTCTATTTCTACTATATGGGGATGGTGACACACAGCCAGCCTAACTGCTTCATCACGAAAGTCTTGCCGTAACTTGTTTCGGTGGAGTATCCAAGCGGGGTGGTTCAGGATTTCTTCTTTGAGAGTTTTAATCACTCGCAGTTGATTCCCTTGATTTCTGGCAAGATAAGTAATGCCAATTCCGCCTTCACCTAGTTGGCTTTCGATAATGTAGCGTCCCCCGAATAAAGACTTTCCTGCATTCCACACCATTAGTAATATTTGACAATTGCTGGTATTTATTTTGGCACAGTATTTAAACAGCCAATACGAATTTTTGGGAATTCAATTTGAATCGCTGTTGTAGCTTTTTGGGACTGAGTTACTTAGAGAACATTTTCATTAACCTCAATAATTACTAATAGTATAAAGTTGTGTATACCCTAATAGTTTTAGCTAAACGATGCCTTTATACCTAAAGATCAGAATTGACTGATAATAGTAGAGTAAACGATGACTTTCGCTATATTTGTTCATAATAATTTGACTTGTAGGTAATCTGTAATTATGCTAAAAAATCTCAATTTGAAACAAAAGTTTACAATTTTGTTACTAATAATTTTGACATTCGGTTTGAGCTTGAGTGGATTTGCTCTTTCTTCTCTGCTTAGGGAGAATGCTAAACAAGATATTAGCTCAACTGGACTCATGCTCATGCAAACCATGAGTTCTGTTCGTAAATACACCAGTACTCAAGTTAATCCAGAGCTAGCTGATAAATTGGCAACAGAGTTTTTGCCGCAAAGTGTGCCTGCATACTCAGCGCGGGAAGTATTTGAGATTTTACGAAAAACAGCAGATTATCGTGACTTTTTTTATAAAGAAGCAACTCTTAATCCTACAAATCTTCGGGATAAAGCTGACGGTTTTGAGACGGAAATTGTCGAAAAATTTAGAAACAAATCAGACCTTAAAGAACTGAGTGGATTTCGCTCAATTCCTGGAGGGGATATCTTTTATATTGCTCGTCCATTACCAATTTCTGAAGAAAGCTGTCTTAAGTGTCATAGCGTACCCGAAGCTGCACCTCAAAGTATGATTACTCTTTATGGTACAGCTAATGGATTTGGATGGAAACTGAATGAAATTATCGGCGCTCAGATTATATCAGTACCAGCGAATAATGTCATCAGCAAAGCCAATCAGTCTTCTTTGGTAATTATCCTAATTGTATCAACTATTTTTATAGCAACGATCTTGTTAGTTAACTTGTTCTTGAATCGACAGGTTGTTATACCTCTCAAACGTATGACTCGCGTAGCTGAAGAAGTTAGTACAGGACACATGGAAGTTGAATTTGAGCAGATGTCTAATGATGAAATCGGTAATTTAGCTAAAGCCTTTAAACGGATGCAGTTAAGTTTAGAAATGGCAATGAAGAGAATCAAACGTACTCAGGGAAGTATAGGGGATTAAAATAATTCGTAATGACGCTAGCTGAATTGCCACGGCTACGCTCTAGGCGGAGCTATGCCGCAGGCTTTACGTAATTCGTGATTAAGTTTTATAACGGAAATTTAGATGCAGCCATTTATAGTGGTGGCGTTGAATTGCTATTAAGTTAAAACACTATAATTGAATTAAAGAATTTAATATTATTTCTAAATTAATATGATTCCAAATATTTATGATGATAAGCTTTTTTTGAATTCAAAAGCTGCTTGAGAGTCAGGAATTTGTCTTACTATAAGTTCAACGAATTGGTCAGGTGGAATGTAAGGATTTTCAGATAATATTTCATCTATAATCAGATTTGCCATCGGCCCGATGTGGTAGGCTAACTGTTGCTGACAATGTTTGATAAATCCTGTTTGGAGCGAAGGTTGTTGTTGTTCAATTGGCTTAGTTTGTGGACTAATAGGTAAACCAGGCGAACTAAAAATTGTTTCTATAGATTGGTTGTATGACTGTGATATTGCCGACATAGCCTGAAACTCAGGATTAAATATTGTGGCAGGCAAATCATCAGGTATTATTGCATGAGATATCGCCACTTCTTCTAGTTCTCCAATCCGCTCTAAATCTTGAATAACTTCCTTAGCTGTTTGGTATCGCTTGTTAGGTCTGTCTGCCAACATGCAATCAAGTATTTGAGCGAACTCATCAGTAACATAAGTATAATAACGCCAGTTCCATTCAAGTGAGTATTGATCCATTAGTAAAGATGGATCTCTACCGGTGAGCAGTACAATAGCTGTTACACCTAAAGCATAAAGGTCACTGGAGGGCGAACATAAACCCAAGCTAATCTGTTCGCGGGGAGCATATCCCACTTTACCTACAAGGGACATTTTGCCAACAAATGTTACCTGATGGTTAGAACTTTTCGCCTCGTTCATGTCAGCAATTTGCTTACCAACACCGAAATCAATCAGCACTGGCATCTCCTCGCCATCAGGTAACATGATGTTGTCAGGAGAAATATCTCGATGGATAATGTTGTGGTGGTGGACATATTCCAAAACAGGTAACAGATTCTTTAGCCACTGTATAACTTCGTCTTCAGAAAAATTTCTTCCTTGACGTTGAAGTTCTCCCAACAGCCTAGAATATGTTTTACCGTCAACATACTCTTGTACCAGAAATAACCGACCATCCCCTTCAAAGCAAGCCAAAAACTTCGGAATTTGAGGATGTTGCAATTGATGAAGAATTTTTGCTTCTCTTTTAAATAAGTTGCGATATTGTTCTAGTCCATTTTCCCCTGTACCAATGGGTGCAAATTCTTTGAGAACACAAGCTTCATTAAACCGCCGAGTGTCAAATGCCAAGTAAGTCCGCCCCAATCCTCCCTGTCCCAGAAGTTTTTGGATAATATAGCGGTTATCAATTAGAGTTCCAGATGCTATTTCTGGTCTTGTGGTATGGGACTGTGACATCTCATCGCACTCCTAGCGATTTTGTTGTTGATAGATTATCTAGTTTGCTGAAAGTCAGAAACTCTAGCAGATAAAGACTGATAACATCCTTAAAATTGAGGTTAGCACCACTATCAACACAAGGAAATACACTTTTCTACAATCTTTTGAGGGCGTTGTGTGACCAAATAAACAACTTCTATCTGAATAGTCCGATCGTACTATCCATACTTAGGTATTTTAGCAGTCGGAACAGAAACAGTGTCTGCGGTAATATCTGCAAGTGTTCAGAGCATCACCTTTGGGATTGGCATCTGAACGACATTTTGCCCCTAGTAACCCAATTGGCACTGATTTGGGGAACAGTAAGCATATAGGGTGACTTCATGGTTTTTCAGAGAACTGAGGTTGCCATAGACTTGCCGAAGGTAAATATTATATATATTTCAAGTGCCAAATATGCGATCGCTCTCAAAAATTAATCTTTATGGGAGCCAACGTTGTTATTTGATAGCTACTTCGGCATCAACTATCAAAGTTTTCAATACAGGTGATTCCTCAAAAGCAGAAAATTATCCTGTGTATACGAAAATACTCCTAGAGTTACAATAATTCATCTAGTTCATTAGGGTTCACACCTAACTGATGCAAACGTTCTGCTAAGTAGGTGGGCGTGAGATAACCACAATGTGTAACAATAAGTAAATACAGTAAGCCAGAAAATTAAGTATAAAAAATGCCAGCACGTCTC
>NZ_JBALDL010000058.1:0-63252 GCF_036917465.1 Nostoc sp. | reverse complement strand
CAATACCCAATACCCAATACCCAATACCCAATACCCAATACCCAATACCCAATACCCAATACCCAATACCCAATACCCAATACCCAATACCCAATCCCCAATCCCCAATCCCCAATCCCCAATTCCCAATCCCCAATTCCCAATACCCAATACCCAATACCCAATCCCCAATCCCCAATCCCCAATCCCCATAAATGGCTCGTACCCCTACATTAAATTTTGATCGTGGCACATTAATTTTGCATCCACCACCACGCGGCAAAGGTTGGATGGATTATGCTACGTGGGATGATAGAGTTGAAAAATTCCGCATTCCGGCAATTAGATATCGATCGCTAGTGGAAGCACTACAAGCGGAAGATGTGAATTTTATCGATGAGGCGAAGCAATTTTATCCTATAGATTTAGTTCCTACTCTAGAAATGGAACCCTATCCTCACCAAACTGAGGCGCTAGCAGCTTGGAAACTGGCGGGTAGGCAGGGAGTCGTTGTGCTTCCCACGGCGGCGGGAAAGACTTATTTGGCGCAAATGGCGATGCAGTCAACGCCGCGCACGACGCTAATTGTAGTGCCAACTTTGGATTTGATGCATCAATGGTACGCACATTTAGTCGCGGCTTTCCCCGATGCTGAGGTGGGATTGTTGGGGGGTGGTTCGCGGGATAGAACGGCAATTCTCGTTGCAACTTATGATAGTGCAGCAATTCACGCTGAGACTTTGGGAAATCAATATGCGTTGATTGTTTTTGACGAATGTCACCATTTACCAACAGATTTTAATCGAGTGATTGCAGAATATGCGATCGCACCTTATCGCTTAGGACTCTCTGCTACACCAGAACGCACCGATGGGAAACACGCTGACTTAAATATCCTCATTGGTGAAGAAGTATATCGCAAACGTGCCGAAGATTTGGCGGGTAAGGCGTTAGCAGAACATCAAATTGTCCAAATTAAGGTAAAGTTATCGCAACTTGAGCGGGAAAGATACAACCAGTTAATTCAAACGCGCAATGATTTTTTGAAGCAATCTAAGATTTCTTTGGGGAGTCTGCAAGGTTGGCAAATGTTTGTGCAAATGAGTGCGCGATCGCAATCTGGAAGGAGAGCGATGTTAGCGCATCGAGAAGCGAAAGATATCGCTTTGGGGACTGATGGGAAGTTGCGAATTTTGATTAATTTATTGGCAGAACATTATCCGGCAAGAATTTTAATTTTTACTGCTGATAATGCGACGGTTTACCGCATTTCTCAAGACTTGCTAATTCCGGCAATTACTCATCAAACTCCTGTGAAGGAACGACATGAGATATTAACCAAGTTTCGAGAGGGAAAATATAATACTTTGGTTGCTTCTCATGTCTTGAATGAAGGGGTTGATGTACCTGCGGCAACTGTTGCAATTATTTTATCGGGTACGGGTTCGGCTAGGGAGTATACTCAGCGCTTGGGGAGGATTTTACGGAAGGGGAATATTGAGAATAAACAGGCGATTTTGTATGAGGTGGTGGCGGAGGATACGAGTGAGGAGGGGACTTCGGCTAGGAGAAGAGGGGAGAGGAGGGACGAACCGCCAAGACGCGGAGGGCGCAGAGAGGAGGAGGAGAAGAAGGGGAAGTTGGAGGTTGTGTATGGGAGTGGGAAGGAAAGGAGTTTGAAGGCTGCGGAACAGTTAGAGATTAATTATTCAACCGGAAGTTCAAAATCTAAAATCCAAAATTCAGATGTTACCGACAGATTTACTGATGCATCGCCAAAACGGGGAGGAGATCATTCCGAAGAGACTGAAGATTGATCGGGGAACTTCGGAGTTGGCGATTGAGTTAATTAATTATTTTCAATCAGCAGTGGGGAAGACTCAAGGTGTGCTTGAGCGACAATTGACTGATTTTGAAGGAGATTCTACAGATTATCGGGTGAAGCGGGGATTAGCTTATATTCTCAAAAGCAGTTTTTGCACTTTTGAGGTGGTTAGTCCTTTGGAACCACAAATGTTAAGAGAACGGGTGTTTTCGTTGGCAGCAAAGTCTGTTTCTAGTCGAGAATCAACACAAGTTACTCTGAGTAAAATTGCTGATGAGTTAACTCAAGAACTTGAGCGCGAAGTTTTACTAGAACAGGTTCGCAATGGACTCTATGCTGATTTATCAGAGAATAAAATCTTGACTGTTTTTGATGCACCAACAGCGCCAGATGTGTTAAATCGATATAACTTATCTCAGGTGCAGGGTGTGTTTTATAAGGCCAGTAAACTGGTGTTAAATGCTCATCGGAATGTTCCGGGGGAATATAAGCTGTTATTTCGCTATCTAAAGTTGTTTCAATTGATGGCTTATATTGAGGGCGATGCTGACCACGGGTTTACTATTACGATAGACGGGCCGACGAGTCTGTTTAATCCTAGTACACGATATGGGTTAGCGATCGCTAAACTTATTCCTGCTTTACTTCACGTCACTAAATGGAGTCTTTCGTCGATTCTCCAAACCCGCGACGCTTATACAAATACTTGGAAAACTGGGCGTTTCACCCTCAATTCCGAATGTGGTTTGGTATCCCACTATCCGCCAGGAAAGCCCTACGATAGTATGCTAGAAGCATCTTTTGCTGATAAGTGGGATGCTTTAAAAAGTGGTTGGGCGTTAGAGCGAGAAGTTGATTTGATCCCAATTCCTGGTAGCGTGATGATTCCCGATTTTCGCTTGGTACATTCTGATGGACGCACCTTTTTATTAGAAATTGTTGGTTATTGGCGACCAGAATATTTACAGAAAAAGTTTTCTCAGGTGCGGCGGGCTGGACGTGATGACTTAATTTTGGCAATTTCCGAGCGACTTAATTTAGAAAAGGCGGGAGTAAAATTAAATGATGTCCCTGCGAGAATTGTTTGGTTTAAAGATAAGTTATTGCCGAAAACTGTGTTAGCTGTAATGGATTGAAAATTGAATTGGTTAGCGCTCAAATTCGCGATCATCCAAAAATTCATCCCACGCTACCCTGAGTACAGGATGAGGCGTGGAGCTTCTTTTTCTTTAATCTAAAGGGAGAGGCAGTGCAGTCTTCTCTCTGCCCCCTACTGTCTTCACGATCGGTCTGAAAACGGATATGATGTTAGTTCTGAATGCGATCGCTATTAGGTAAACCTGGCTGGTTGCTTGGCTCTTTACGAGATTGAAGTTGAGTATATATATAGGCTACCAATGCTAAGGCCAGTCCAATAGCAAACACCACTCCCACAATGCGCAAAAAATTGGGAGTAATTTTTGTACCTAGCTGCTCACTTAGCTTTGGTTGGTAAATAGTGTCATCCGTTGGCGCTTGTGGTCTGCCTTGATTGGATGCAGGTCGAGGTTGATACAATGTCACATCTGGCGGTACTTGCGGTCTGCTTTGATTAGAGCCAGGTCGTGGTTGAAATAACGTTTTATCTGGTGGTAGTTGTTGTCCGCCTTGATTAGATGCAGGTCGTGGTTGAAACAACGTTTTATCTGGTGGTAGTTGTTGTCCGCCTTGATTAGAGCCAGGTCGCGGTTGAAACAACGTTTTATCTGGTGGTAGTTGTTGTCCGCCTTGATTAGAGCCAGGTCGCGGTTGAAACAAGGTCACATCCGGTTTGCTGGCGTTGGGATTCTTTACAGGACTGTGTTGATTTTGTTCAACTGGGTTAAACTGCCTTGGAACGGTTTCGTTATTTGAACCTTGGTTGTATCCAGATGGAGGGCGTAGAACGGTGTCGTCGTTCGATTGTCTGGGAACAGTTTCGTTATTTGAACCTTGGTTATATCCAGATGGAGGACGCAGAACGGTGTCGTCGTTCGATTGTCTGGGAACAGTTTCGTTATTTGAACCTTGGTTGTATCCAGATGGAGGGCGTAGAACGGTGTCATCGTTCGATTGTCTGGGAACAGTTTCGTAATTTGAACCTTGATTGGAGGAAGGTTGCGATCGCTCGGTAGCCTGTTCGATTACACTAGTAGAGATGGTGACAGATTTGGCAGCAGCTTGCAAAGCAAGATTGAGTTCTTCTACCGTTGCAAATCGGTTAGCTGGGTTTTTGTGGAGGCATTTCATCACCACAGCTTCCAATTGTACAGAAAAATGCTCACAACCGGGCTGCGATCGCAGTGGTTTCGGTGGCTCATAAGCATGAGCTAATACCCAAGAAGCCTCGCTGATCTGATTTCCTTTAATGCTGATTCCAAACGGGTCAGCAGCACTCAGCATTTCATAAATAATAATCCCTAAACTATAAATATCACCCCTTGCATCCAGGTTTTTATTACTTTGGATTTGCTCAGGAGGCGCGTAACGAAACGTACCAATAAATGTGCTAGTGATATTTGTAATATTGGTATTTTCTGAAGATTCACTCCGAATTTTGGCAACACCAAAATCCAAAACCTTGACCCATTCACCCAAATCTGTAGGTACTAAAAATATATTATCTGGTTTCAGGTCACGATGAATTACCTGAATATGTTCAGTGCTTTTTGTGCCATCCCGTTGGAGAGTCACTCCTTGATGGGCAAGTTGTAGACCCTTGCAAACTTGCGCCATAATTTTCACCGTCCGCTCAACAGATAGCCGCTTTTCCCGTAGCAGTAATTGTCTGAGCGTTTGCCCGCGCAAGTATTCCATTACATAAAAAGGAAAGCCTTCGGGGGTGAATCCACAATCACTAATCTTAACGATGTGGTCACTTTGTAAAGCAGCACAAACTGCCACCTCACGCTCAAAACGCTTTCTCATTTCTTGTGATGCCACCAGCGTATCTTTGAGCAACTTCAATGCTACCTGCTGACCTACACGGGTATCCGTTGCCAGGAAGACATCTCCCATGCCACCCCCGCCTAACCGTTTATCTAAACGGTATCGCTGGTTATCACCTACCAAGCGACCAAGCCAAGAATTTGAAGGAGGTGGGGATTTCATTTGGGGCAACCCATCCTAGTTACTTTCAGGTGTTAACTTTAGTTACAGATATACTACTAGTATTACAAATATTTTGTTTAGTTCGTAACTTAGAATAATAATATTTGGTAATATATATTACTTAGCATTTATCTGATTATACTCAGTTTAACATATTACTAACTCAAAATAATGTTAGCAATTTGATAAAATGTTTAAAGTTAAGACCTATGGCAGGTAAAGTTAACGTAAATAATACGAGGTCTTAAGCTTTAGTAGTACCGATACATTGTATGCCGTGGGGATAGTCTCCGTTACAGAATATTTAAAGTTTTGCAAAATATATTCTGTCATTGTACTCTGGCGTACATGATTAATATGTGCTATTGCCATGAGGAAAGAGGATGAGTAATGCGCTCTCTATAGCCGCCGTGACAGCAGTACTAAAAGTCTTGCTGGAAAATGGCTTAGTCAGCGATCCGATCGCTGCTAGTCTTGGTGATGTGATTGTAACTGCCCTACCGCCCGATCGAATTTCAGTTGAAGCTGACGAACGCGCTCAAATCAACCTCTTTCTCTATCAAGTGACGCAGAATCGGAATGTCGATTGGGTATCTCAGGAATTTCGCAGCAGGCATTCACGGATTAATGGACACATCCCGTCTCAAAGTCCCCCACTAGCTCTCGATCTCCATTATTTGCTAACAGCTTACGGAGCTAAGGATTTTCAGGCGGAGCTTTTATTGGGCTATGCAATGCATTTATTACACAAAACACCAGTTATCACATCGGATATTATTGAAAATACTCTGATAAATGCATCTACAACCAATACCTCAAGTGCTTTTTCGCAAGCTGTAGCAAGTGTGTCTGTATCCGATTTAGCTGAACAAATTGGTCAGATTAAACTGACTCCAGAGTTTTTCAACATGGAAGAAACTTCTAAATTATGGTCTGCTTTACAAACACACTATCGACCTTCAGCTACCTATCTGGCATCAATGGTGTTGATTGAGAGTAGCATTGAAAATTCTCAAGGTTTCTACATGATGCCCTTGTCTCAACCGAGTATAGAGCAAGTTATGACTCCGGCAAAGACCGATCAAATGATTGTTACGGGTACAACATTAGTAATTCGTGGTAAACGGTTACGCGGTGAGATTACCCGAATCCGTTTGAGTAATACGGAAACTTTGATTGTACCTGATGATGTTAAAGAAACCCAAATCAGCCTGTTAGTCCCATCAGATTTATCCGCAAGTGTGCAAGGTATCCAAGTTGTCCATCTCAGAATGGGCAATGGAGGGCAAACAGATTATGCCGTTGAATCAAACGTTGCGGCTTTTGTCCTCCATCCAACAATTACCGCATTTGTCGCTCAAGTGGGAAATAGCGGCGACAATTTACGCACAGCAGAAATTACCGTGAAATTCCAGCCGAAAGTTGGTAAGGCACAACGGGTTGTTTTGCTACTCAATGAGGCATCAAATAAGAGTCCGGCAACTTACTCTTTCTGGGTTGCACCACGCAATGAAGACACCGATGCAATTATTGTTCCTGTCAAAAACATCAAACCAGGAACTTATATTGTGCGAGTGCAGGTAGATGGGGCAGAAAGTCCACTGCACAAAAATCAGTCTGGGGCTTATGATTCGCCAGAGGTGACTATTCTATGAATGCCACAACAAATCACAATTGGGATGAGGCAAATTATCGCTATCTATCGGCAGCCCTCGCCGTGGTGCGTGGTTTTTTAGAAAATCACACGGCAAAAGAGCAAAACCAATCTGTAGAGAACAACCAAGAGCATTTACAGCAGACGTTACAGGAAGCTGCTGCTGCTATGCCTGCACCATCGGCATTAGAAAGAGTATGCAAAATATTTAGCCTCTCATCCTTTGAACGCGATTTGTTGCTTTTATGTGCAGGTATGGAATTAAATGGAGATTTTGCTAAATTGTGTGCTATAGCGCACGGGGATTTACAACGAGCTTACCCAACTTTAAGTTTAGCTCTGGCAGCTTTATCTGATGTCCACTGGGATGCGATCGCTCCAAATTCTTCCTTACGTCATTGGCGGTTAATTCAACTTGGTGATGCTCATTCTCTGACTCTCAGCCCCGTAAGAATTGACGAACGAATTTTACATTATCTCACGGGCATTCAATATCTTGACGAACGATTAGCTGGGATCATTGAACCATTACCAGAGGTTAGCGATTTAGTCCCCTCGCACCAAGATTTAGCCGAGCGAATAGCAGCAGTTTGGTTGCAAGCTTACAAAGTTAATAGCTTACCAATTGTGCAATTATGTGGTAGCGAAAATACTAGCAAACGTGCTATTGCCGCTAAAATTTGTGAACTTCAGGGTTTAAGCTTGTGGGTAATGCCTGCACAAATGATTCCATTAGCACCTAGCGAGTTAGATAATCTCATCCGCCTGTGGACTCGTGAGACGATTTTAAGTAAATGTGCGTTACTCATAGACTGCAACGATCTGGATACTAATGATATAGCGCGGTTAAATGCGATCGCACGTTTCATCGAACGCACAAAAGGCTTTTTAATAGTTACAAGTCGGGAACGCATTGGACTAGGACAACGCCTGGTAGTTAATTTTGACGTACATCAACCAACTACCACAGAACAAGGTACAGTTTGGCAAGATGCATTAGGTTCAATTGCACCGCAAATGAACGGGCAAGTTAAAACCCTAGTAGATCAGTTTAACCTCAGTGCCGCAACCATCCGCGCTGCTTGTGCAGAAGCCGCAGGACAGTTAGCCCAAACGCCAGAAAATGATATCACTAGTATTTTATGGGATGCCTGTCGCGTGCAAGCACGTCCCCGCTTGGATGAACTCGCCCAACGGATTGAGCCATCTGGTGATTGGGAAGATTTGGTATTACCAGAGGCACAGAAACAAGTTCTCCGGGACATTGTGGCTCATGTGCGTCAACGCAGTACTGTATATAACAATTGGGGTTTTGCTGCCAAAAGTGCGAGAGGATTGGGAATCAGCGCCTTATTTGCAGGTGCTAGCGGCACTGGTAAAACCTTGGGGGCAGAAGTGCTAGCTCAGAAATTGCGCCTCGACCTATATCGTATTGACTTATCATCGGTAGTTAGTAAATATATTGGGGAAACAGAGAAAAATTTGCGCCGGGTGTTTGATGCTGCTGAACAAGGCGGGGTGATTTTGTTATTTGATGAAGCTGATGCTTTATTTGGTAAACGCAGTGAAGTTAAAGATGCGCGCGATCGCTATGCCAATATTGAAGTTAGCTACCTGTTGCAACGAATGGAAAGCTACCCAGGTTTAGCAGTTTTGACTACGAACTTGAAAAGTGCAATTGATACAGCCTTTCTGCGGCGGATTCGCTTTGTGGTGCAATTTCCCTTCCCCGATACAACACAACGAGCCGAGATTTGGCGGCGTGTTTTTCCCGCCGACACGCCAACCGCAGACTTAGATGCTCTCCAACTAGCACGGCTAAATGTCGCTGGGGGTAATATCCGTAACATAGCCTTAAATGCAGCTTTCCTGGCTGCCGATGCCGGGGAAGCAGTGCAAATGAAACACGTATTGCGGGCTGCTCAGACGGAATATAGTAAGTTAGAGAAACCTTTAACTGATGCGGAAGTTGGTGGGTGGATGTGATTTTAAGCGTTGCTGAATCAAAATATGCGTTATTTAGAATCCTTGTAGAGACGTAAAACTGCTATGTCTCTACATTTTGCATCCGCAGCAATCTGTCTATCTTACTCATTAGAAATTTGTGGGTGTTAGATAATAGGAAGCAAATACACATTTACTGATTCAGGAGACCAACTTTTGAATAGGCTGCAAGGATTAACCCTTAACGGATTCAAGTCTATTAAGACGATAGAGCTTGAGTTGCGTCCCTTAAATATCTTGATTGGAGCAAACGGAGCAGGCAAAAGTAATCTCATTTCGTTCTTCAAGATGCTTAATGAGATGATGGCTGGACGCTTCCAACAATATATCGGTATGTCGGGGCGTGCTCAATCACTCTTACACTTTGGATCTAAGATCACTCCTCAGATAGAAGCAAAACTGGAGTTTGAAGTTGACAACGGGTTAGATACCTATCATCTGCGATTATTCCATGCTGCTGGTGATACACTGATCTTCGCTGAAGAGACATTAAGCTTTCTACAAATGGGTTGGACATCCCCAAGAATAGACCAGTTGGGTGCAGGACAGCAGGAAACAAAAATTAGTGAAGCAGTAGAGCAAGGTAAACAAACAGCCAGAGCGCTCAAGTACTTGCTTGATCGTTGCCGTGTATACCACTTTCACGATACATCTTCTACGGCGGAAGTGCGGCAATCTTGTTACGTTGGCGATAACCGATGGTTAATGCCTGATGCCGGAAACTTAGCTGCAATACTTCTGAAATTCCGCGAAGACGAGATTTTAGCTTATCAACGGATCGTCGGAACAATCCGTTTAATTGCACCATTTTTCAAAGACTTTGTTCTTGAGCCAGATGCATCTAATCGTGTCATTCTAAATTGGCAAGAAAAGGATTCAGATAGGGTATTTGGGCCACATCAATTTTCAGATGGCACTTTACGCGCTATATGTCTGGCAACACTGCTCTTACAGCCAGAAGATCAACTACCAAAACTCATCGTTGTTGATGAACCAGAACTAGGTCTTCACCCCTATGCTCTAAATGTTGTGGCTGCACTATTTAGCAAAGCTTCGCTTCATACGCAAATTCTTATCAGCACCCAATCGAGTTCTTTCTTAGATAATTTTGATCCTGAAGATGTCATCGCCGTTAACCGAGAGGGTAAGGAGTCGCAATTCAAACGGCTCAATCCTATAGAATTAGAAGCTTGGCTCGACGAGTACAGTCTGGGAGAAATCTGGGAAAAAAATATCATTGGGGGAGGACCACATTAATGATCCGCCTCTACGTATTTGCTGAAGGACAAACTGAGCAGACATTCGCTGACACTTTGATAAAACCGCACTTAGCTCAACATGAAGTGTTTATACACTACCCTCGGCTGATCGCTCACGCCAGAAAAAATGGGAAGGTGCATCGTGGCGGTGGACGCAATTACGCGCCAATGAAAAACGATATTCTGCGATCGCTCAAGGAAGATAGTAATGCTGATGTATTTTTCACTACTATGATTGATTTGTATGCTATTGCTCCTGATTTTCCGGGATTAATTGAGTCTGAAAGTTTGCGCCAAAATCCTATAGAGCGAGTTGAATTTTTAGAGCAACGCTTTGCAGAGGATATCAGTGATTACCGATTTATCCCATACATTCAGTTACATGAATACGAGGCATACCTTTTTGCCGATCCAACGTGCTTTGAATATCTTGATGCTCGTCGGACAAAGGAAATTGAGGCTCTCCAAGCGATCGCTAATCAATATGAAACACCTGAGTTTATCAACGACGGACAACAGACGGCTCCCAGTAAACGGATCATCGCTCAGTTTCCTGATTATGGAAAGTCAAAGTCTGCTTTTGGGCCACAGTTGGCTGAACTAATTGGACTGGAAGTAATTCGGAGTAGATGTCCCCACTTCAATGCATGGCTCTCACGCCTAGAATCATTAAAAAATTACTGTAACAACTCCCTTGAGACAGTCTGAAGTAAGTGACTAAATATCTTATTCTCTCCAAAAAGATGACATTGTAAAATAGACCTGTTAAGAAATAAGAGAGAGATATATGACAATATATACATCCATGTAGTAACGGTTAGACTAAATTCAACCTGGGGCATTCAAAGTAATCAGCAGCATCCAAAAATGGCAAAGAATAATCAGACTGTTCTGACACTAACCTTACTAATCACAGCAAGTCTTATCGGTATATTTGCTGTTTTGGGCTGGATTGGATATTCGTTAACGCGATCTAAGTCTGAGAGCAAAAATCCCGGAAAGACTGATTTAGTTAATACAACTACTAATTCTAGCTCATTGAAGCAGGTAGAAATTACCACAGCCCGCAATGTCGATTACAGTCAGTTGCAGAAATATTTACAAAACAAAGATTGGCAACAATCCGATCGAGAAACTTATCTGAAAATGCTAGATGTTGCAGGGACTAAGGCACAGGCAGAGGGTGCTATTAGCAAAGATGAAATGAATGCACTTTCGTGTGTTGACTTAAAAACTATTGACAAGCTTTGGAGTACAGCCAGTGATGGTAAGTTAGGCTTTAGCGCTCAAGAAAAGATTTTGAGGGAACAAAAAAACGACTATCGCAAGATGTATGACGCGATTGGATGGCAAACGTTAACAGGTGAGTGGCTGATTCAGTGGAACTATAATCAGCAAACTAAAAGATACGAGTATAAACCTGGCAAAGAACCAAACTTTAAAACCTTCCCCCCTGGACATCTGCCAACTGTGGAGAGAGGATATAACTTTGGTGTTTCTCTGGATGTGGCACTGACGAGGTGCGGGATTTAAGTTAGCACAACTTGAAGCGGTTCTTGCCAATCTAACTGTAACGTTGAGTGAGCATTGCCGCTATTAATGGCAATTTCTACCCAGCCGTGACTGCCAACTAAAGCTACTACCTCTCCCACGCTGACATCACCGTAAGTTTTACAGCCTGGTATAGTCAACCCAGCAGCTTGCACATACCAAGTTTTGCCTTGTACGTAACTCGCTGGAATGTTGCTCACTAAGTTGCCGAAGCGATCGATATATTGAATGCAACCCACTACACCATTGCTTGTCTGCTTGCACTTGTCTATATCCAGTTTGACTAAACTTGCTGGATCAATTTCTTGTCCTAGCTGTTTGAGGGGGACACCACTAGCAAGATTAGCTGCTACTGGTGCAAAGATATCTCTACCGTGAAAAGTGTTACTTGGTTGGGAAGTTCGCCAATAGTTAAGATTTGTCAGTTCGACGGCTGCGTAGGCGTAGCCCGTCGTAGACATCGCCAGACTTTGACTAAGTACCCCACTAAAGATCCCATTATCTGGGCCGACTAGAAAGCCTTGAGCAAATTCTACTGCGATCGCTCGTCGCTTGCTTCCCACACCTGGATCTACTACTGCCAGATGCACTGTGCCTACGGGGAAATAGGGATAAGCATTCATCAGGCAAAACCTGGCTGCGGCGATGTCTTGCGGCGGAATTTGGTGTGTTAAGTCTATTACTGTCAGTCTGGGGTTGATTTGGGCGATGACTCCCTTCATTATGCCTACATAGGTATCGCGATCGCCAAAATCGCTGAGAAAAGTCATGAGTTGTTGTTGACCTATCTGCTTTTCAGACATATTTCTGCTAAAATCTACGTTAAGTTATAAATTTCTGTAGCAACAGCTACAAAATATGTGTTATGTTAAGAATACAAGATATAAAGTAAAAAATTAAAGAAGGTAATCACTATGAATCTAAGTAGACTGCAAAGTGCTAGAAAAGCACAAGAAGCTCACAGAGAGAATATTCAAAAAAGCCTAGAGCATCGTTTGCAAGTAGCCAAAGCAAAGGGCGACGAACAACTGATTCGTCAACTGGAAGCTGAGATGAGGTATTCGGGCTAAATCAAGTTTTCAATGTTCTTAGTTTGTTGTGTAACCCGCTACGGCGGGTTTTTTTTGTTTTTAGGGAGTTTTCTGGTAGCAGCATTAATCCCCTTCATCCTACCAATAGATTTTCTACACCTACTGTTGTCGTCGTAGTTGCTACCTGGATAATCCTACTGGATTGCGATCGCCACTGTAGTGCATTATAAATTGTTAGATAGCCAATTTCTGGCGGTTGCTGCAAAGGCGAAACCCACCAATACCAACAAAAAGCTCTAAGGCTTTGAGTTTGTTTGTTGTCATGCCACTATTGCAACCGCAAAGCATAATGGTAAAACTCTTCATTCTTTAGGACTTTGGCTAATATAAAGATGGATACAATTAGGAATGAATTTAATAAATATTTTTCTAAATGGAAAATTACCTTGCCAGAAGAGAATATACAAAAGCGTCAGCAAGGTTCAATTTTTTAAGCTGGTTGGAAGATAAATTTTATTTTTGGGATAAAAGATAATGCTGAGTACCTTGAGTATTACACTATGCATAGAATGACTAACGATCGTCACATCATAATTTATGAAAATGGAGAAAAAGAACATTTACAGTGTTTAGAGCCTCCTTTAGAATACAGTCCAGCAATTGACGAAAGGCAAAGGGAGCATAATAAACATAACAGAAGAGTTAAAGAAGAACTGAGCTATAAAGGCTTACTTTAACTTTCTGTACTCCCCTTACACTTTGCTAAGATTTTGGTTTATAAGTTGAAGCAACGTGCAATTCTTTCAACTGTTTAGCATCTACACTCGAAGGCGCATCTGTTAATAAGCAACGCGCTTGTTGTGTCTTCGGAAAAGCAATTACATCTCGAATGGATTCTTCTCCAGCTAACAACATTACCAAACGATCTAAACCGTAGGCGATGCCACCATGCGGTGGTGTACCATATTCAAATGCTTCTAACAGAAAACCAAATTTACTTTGTGCTTCTTCAGGAGATAAACCAATCGCTTCAAACACCTGCTGTTGAATTTCTCGCTGATAAATCCGCAGACTTCCGCCACCAACTTCTACGCCGTTGAGTACTAAGTCGTAAGCTTGGGCGCGTGCTGTCTTTAAGTCGCTCAAATCATCAGGATGCGGTGCTGTAAATGGGTGGTGGAGTGCTTCTAAACGTTTTTCGTCAGCATTCCACTCGAACATCGGGAAGTCTGTAATCCACAGCAAGTTGATTTTTTCTGGATCGATTAAGGCGAATTCTTTAGCGATCGCTTGCCGTAATCTATCTAATGTTTTATTAACTGTAGCAGTATCACCAGCCCCAAACAAGAGCAAATGTCCAGCTTTTGCACCTGTACGCCGCAAAATTTCTTGTTTTTGTTCAATACTAAGGTTGTCTTTAATCGCGCCGATGGTGTCAATTTCGCCATCATCTCTGACGCGGATATAAGCTAAACCTCTAGCACCGGCTTCGCTGGCTTCTTTAAATAAATCGCCACCTGGTTTAATACGGACGTTAGAAATTACATCGTTACCGTTAGGAATGGGCAAGATTTTAACGATACCACCATTAGTAACAGTGTCCCGAAAGACTTTGAAACTAGAGTCTTTGACAATATCTGAGACATCAACTAATTCCAAACCATAGCGGGTATCTGGTTTATCACTCCCGTAGCGTTCCATCCCCTCGGCGTAAGTCAGGCGGGGGAAGGGGCGCTGTAACTCAATGCCTTTAACGGTTTTGAAGATATGGCAAACTAAGTTCTCATTCAGTTCGATAATTTCTTCTTGAGACATGAAACTCATTTCCATGTCCAACTGGGTAAATTCCGGTTGTCTGTCGGCGCGTAAATCTTCGTCACGAAAGCAACGCGCAATCTGATAATATCTATCTAAGCCGGATACCATCAGCAATTGTTTAAATAGCTGGGGTGATTGGGGCAAAGCATACCATTCACCAGGATTAACGCGGCTGGGTAGAACATAATCCCGCGCCCCTTCTGGGGTAGAACGGGTAAGGATTGGGGTTTCGACTTCAATAAAACCTTCCAAATCTTCCAGATAACGCCGCATAGCTTTAACAATTTGATGACGCAGTTGCAAATTTTGCGCCATGCGTTCGCGTCGCAAATCTAAATAACGATATTTTAGCCGCAAGTCTTCGCGCACTGTCTCGGTATCAACTATAGAAACTTGGAAAGGTAACTGTTTACGAACAGCATTGAGGAGTTGAATTTTATCGGCGTAGATTTCTACCTCGCCTGTGGGGATGCGGGTATTTAGAGATTCTTCGGGACGGTGCGTTACCCTACCAGTGATTTCGACAACATATTCGTTTCGCAGGGCGTTCGCCTGTTCGTAAGAATCTGGGGTGCGTTGCGGATCGCTGACGATTTGGACAATTCCAGAGCGATCGCGTAAATCTAAAAATATCACACCACCGTGATCGCGGCGACGGTCTATCCATCCGTAAAAGGTAACAGTTTCTCCAATATGTTCTTTTCGGAGTTCGCCGCAATAGTGAGTTCGCATAAGTCTTAGTTATTGTTTCCGGGCTAGATTGGGAAGAAAATGTCAAAGCTTTCCCATTATCTAGCATCAATAGTAATTGTAGTAATAAACATACAATAATCTCACGCCAATTTGGCAAAGGTGGATTGCGGGAGTGGGTGAGACGCAAAAGCTCAAAGAAGACGCAATGAGGCAAAGAAATTATCGGATATTCTAACCGTGTCCTGTCACCACCATGTTTTCCGTAATATAATGTTTCCGTTTTTACAATGTTTTTTGTGTAACTTAACTATGGAACACAACTGATAACTGTTAATCACTGTCTCCATAAAAATCTTCATCTAATAACTGTTCTATCAGAAAAGGACAATCGAGAGGATATTCTGCGTCCGTTGGTTTTCTGACTCCTAATTTAGCTTTTTTACTTTCTTTGATTGCCAGTTTGCGAGCATCGGCATAGGCTTGAGAAATAACTTCAGTAATATAATTTTTAAAAGAAGGATTTTCTGAAAAATCCTTGTTTACTCGAAAACGATGTTCTGTGACAGAACTATACCAGCTTGTTTTCATCATCTCAGGAGCATCAGATTGAACAGTTAACTTGAGTAAATGAGCAATCAAGATTGTTAAATTACTCATAAATGACCGTTTCTCTGACTTTCCCATGTCTTCTAATTCTACAAGCAAATGCTCCCAATCTATGTCATTAAAACGATGTTCTTTTATCTGCTCAATAATGCTTTCTCGCCACAGATTAAAATCTTGTTCATACAGTTGATTGTTCATATAATATTGAATGGTTGGGACATCTGGAAATTGTTATTTCGGAGAATAATATAATTTTAGAGTAGCCCAGTAGCTGCGATCGCCAGTAGAAGAACTTATGCCAATAAAGTAACCTTTAGTTTTATTGATAGGTGAAAAGCTATGACACAGATAGCAGCGATTGCAGAAGCAATTACTAGCTTAACAGATGCCGAAACCCGATTTGGTTTAGTCCGCATTGAAGACGAGCAGTTTTTCCTAGAGTGGTTTGAGGAATTACCTCAAATTACTGAAGCTGAAAAAACCTCACTGGATGTACTGCGGCGCAGATATCTATATCATCGGGCTGAAGGTGATTTGTTAGAGGGGACAGTGATTCGCCGGATTTTACAATCCTCCCTTTAAAATTGCCGCCGAGTCATCAGTAGAGTTAGTGCTGAATGATAGAGAAGAAGTACTGCGTGGACGGATTGACGTTCTAGTGCTGCAAAATCAGTTGTGGGTGATGGTGTTAAAGTCTAACAAAACTACGCTTTCGGTTTAATCAGCTTTGCCACAAGCACTAGCTTCTTTGATGGCTAACCCTCACCCTGATAAACCTGTGTTTGGGATGTTGACTAACGGAGACGATATTTTATTTATTAAATTGAGGCAAACACCTACTCCTCAATACGAACTGTCGCGGGTGTTTGCTCTGTTTACCTCTGCTAAAGAGGTGTATGATATATTGCAAATTCTAAAAAGTATCAGTCAAGCGATGTCTACGACGGGCTGCTTCTAACCACCTTGATAAACTCTGCTGCTCTTAGAGGATGTTTGAAAAGTGTTTCGCTGTGACTTTAGGCACTTTTAGATCCCCCCTAACCCCCCTTAAAAAGGTGGGAACTGCAATCAAAGTCTCCCTTTTTAAGGGAGATTTTGAGGGATCTAAAACTTTTGATACCGACAAAAGGACTTTTCAAACATCCTCTTAGTGAGTAATATTGCAAGGTAGATGCCTCCCATAAGTTGTGTAACCGCTCCCGTCACGAGGTAAGTCGCTCCCGTTACGAGGTAAGTCGCTCCCGTTACAAGGTAAGTCGCTCCCGTTACGAAGTAAGTCGCTCCCGTCACGAGGTAAGTCGCTCCCGTCACGAGGTAAGTCGCTCCCGTTACGAGGTAAGTCGCTCCCGTTACGAGGTAAGTCGCTCCCGTCACGAGGTAAGTCGCTCCCGTCACGAGGTAAGTCGCTACAGTTGCAATATTGATAACTACAGATGATTGGTTTTGGTTTCTCTACAATACTTATGGCAATTTTTGCTATTTACTGTCACAAGTGAATAAAAAAGAGGTTGAAATCATGGATGTAATTAATGTTAATAATGCACAACAGCACCTTGATGCTGTCATTAATGAAAGTGCAAAATCTCATATACCAGTAATAATTAGTAGTAATTAAAATCAAGCAGTACTTGTTGCTCTTAAAAACTGGAACGCAATTCAAGAAACATTGCACATACTGCAAGTTCCGGGAATGCGAGAGGATATTCTTGAAGGAATCCGTACTCCTGTTGAGGAATGTGTTACCAAAGAGGAACTTGATTGGTAGTGTGGGAATTACGTTTTACCAAGCGGGTACACGGGTAGGGACACAACATGTTTTGTCCCTACGATTATCTGTACCTCACCAAGTTGTAATCTGCTGTATTGATGAAAATTTCCCAAAATCGGGAATATCACAGGGCAAAGTTGTATAAAATCTCAGTAACACCAGTTATCCAAAATCCGCCACCAGATTCAAACCCTCAAACCCAGATTTAATCTGACTTTCTTAACTACGAATTACGAATTACGAATTAGTGATTATGCCGCCAGACTACTCCGGTCAAAATCTCCGAGGTCGCTCTTTTAAAGGTCAAAACCTGACTGGAGCCAACTTTAGCAAGGCGGATATTAGAGGAGCAAACTTTAGCGACGCGATTCTTAAAGATGCTGATTTTACAGGAGCTAAGGCTGGATTACAGCAACGTTGGACAACTGGTTTGCTCATAGTCTCATGGCTGCTATCGGGACTATCAGGGTTTTCATCACTCTTCCCTAGTGCATTTTTAACATATATTTTTGACAAAAATACTGATAAGACTCAAAACTTGATCATAGGGATAGTCTGCTTAATTTTGTTGCTAGTTTTTTATATTATTACCATTCGTAAGGGTTTAACAGCAGGTTTAGGAGTCGTAGCCGTAGCCTTCGCCTTTGCCGTAGCCTTCGCCGGAGCCGGAGCCGGAGCCGGAGCCGGAGCCGGAGCAACCTTCACCTTTGCCGTAGCCTTCACCTTTGCCTTCGCCTTTGCCGTAGCCTTCGCCGTAGCCGGAGCCGTAGCCGTAGCCGGAGCCGTAGCCGGAGCCTTCGCTGTAGCCGGAGCCGGAGCCTTTGCTTTCGCCGTAGCCTTCGCCGTAGCTGGAGTCGTAGTCGTAGCCTTCGCCGTAGCCGTAGCCGGAGCCGGAGTTTTTACATTATTTAGTGCTTACACTGGCTGGCGTAGTCTGGCTGGAAATGAAAAAGACGCTTGGGTTCGCTCATTTGCTGTCGCCTTTGCTGCTACAGGTGGAACTAGTTTTCGTAGTGCTGATTTAACTGATGTTGACTTTACAGGTGCAATTCTCAGAAATACAGATTTTAGAAATGCCAACCTCACACGCACTCGTTTTTATGAAGTCAAAAAACTCGACTTTGCCAGAGTAGACAACACTATACTAATTAACCTTGCTGTTCTCAATTTGCTCGTAAGCTGCAATGGGAGAAAAAAATCATATATTGGCGCTAACCTTAAAGGTGCTAACCTGATATGTGCAGATTTAAAAGAGGCAAATCTCAGAAATGCTAATATTATTGAAGCAACCTTTCAAGGAGCTTGTTTAGAGTGGGCAAATTTAACCCTAGCTCAAGCTATTGGTACTAATTTCACTAGCGCCAAAATGACTGGTGCTTGTGTGGAAGCATGGAATATTGAAAGTTCAACTCGGTTAGATAATGTTGATTGTCGCTTTATTTATCTTCTAGAACACCCCAAGCCTGAAACCGATGACAGCGAACGCCGTCCCAGTAGTGGCGAATTTAAATCAGGAGAATTTACCAAACTATTTGAAGAGGTTTTAAATACTGTTGATTTAATTTTTGATAATGGTATTGATTGGAAGGCTTTTGTTAATGCCTTCCAAACAGTGCAAGACCAAAACGAAGACACAGAATTAGCCCTACAGAGTATTGAAAACAAAGGTGATGGCGTAGTAGTCGTTAAGGTTGGTGTACCTGATGGTGCTGATAAAGAAAAGATTCATAGTGATTTCTCACAAAATTATCAACTGGCATTGCAAGCTGTAGAAGAAAAATATAAAGCACAATTACAGGCTAAAGAGAATGAAATAGTTATCTATCGCCAACAAAGTGGAGAGATGACAGAGATTGTCAGATTATTAGCGAATAAACCAATTAATGTTCAAGTTGACAATAAAGTTGAGAATAACAATATGACTAACAGCAATGATGCCAGCCGCAAAATTGAAATTGGCAGTGTTGGCAGAGACTTTAATGCCAGTGGACAAGCTTTAAATTTAGGTGATATTAGCGGTACGGTAACAAATACCATCAACGAGTTACCAGCGTCTCCCGAACCAGATAAACCGGGAATTAAGGAACTGTTGACGCAATTACAAGCAGTAATTGAGGCTGATACAAACTTACCCCCAGAAGATAAAGCTGAGGCATTAGAACAGGTGAAAGCCTTAGCAGAAGCGGGGAAAAGTCCTCAAGAGGGGGCGATGCAAAAGGCGGCGAAAACGGCGATAAAAATTTTAAAAGGGACAATTTCTAGTTTACCCAGTGCCACAAAATTGGTTGAACAGTGCAGCAATCTGTTGCCGTTAATTTCAACTTTTTTGGGTTTAGGGTAGCGTGTCAAATTAAGAGGTTGTTTAAAAAGTGTTTCGCTGTGAATTTAGGCACTTTTAGATCCTCTTTAACCCCTGTGTACATACAAATTTTTGATGAGGCCAACCTCTGAGATACCTCAAGAAAGGTTATGCTACGCAAAACTTGTCCCTCTCCTTAGTAAGGCTATGGTGTATACACAAGTCTGAAACAGTCTACTCCCTTTTATTAGGCGTAAATTTACCCCACCCTAATCCTCCCCTTATAAAGGCTACGGTGTACACACAAGTCTTTGAGAGTGACCTTATAGGCTTTTGATCCCCCCAACCCCCCTTAAAAAGGGGGGCAAAAGTCTCTTAAAGTCCCCCTTATTAAGGGGAGCCACTGCGATCTTGGGGTTTCCCCAAGTGGAGCATGTGGCGTGGATTTAGGGGAGCCACTGCGGTTTTGGGGTTTCCCCAAGTGGAGCATGTGGCGTGGATTTAGGGGGATCTCCAACAATTTTGGGTTTGTATAAAGATGTGTGTACACCGTAGCTTTACAAGGGGAGGGAACTAGATTTTCCGGTTTCCCCCCTTTATAAGGGGGGATTAAGGGGGGTAATTCGATGACTTGTGTACGCCAGCACCCTTCGACCCCATTCAACTCAGAGATTAAGGTAAAATTATAAATAAAGATATTAAGAATCTTAAAGAAACTAATCAATGTCCAGCGTACCTCTTGACAAAAGTAACTCTCATGTCGTTGTTATCGGTGCCGGCATAGGTGGACTGACTGCCGGAGCATTATTAGCCCATAGAGGTTACAGCGTTTTAATTTTAGATCAAGCCCTCGTACCGGGAGGCTGTGCTTCGACGTTTAAACGCCAGGGATTTACCTTTGATGTGGGCGCAACTCAGGTGGCGGGGTTGGAACCAGGGGGAATTCACCACCGCATTTTCTCAGAATTGTCAATAGATTTACCAGCAGCAACGCCTTGCGATCCTGCTTGTGCAGTATATTTACCTGGGGAAAGCATACCAATTAATATCTGGCGCAACCAAGAGAAATGGCAAGAGGAACGACAAAAACAGTTTCCTGGTAGCGAACCCTTTTGGCAATTGATGGCAACTTTGTTTAATGCCAGTTGGGAATTTCAAGGACGCGATCCGGTGCTACCACCACGTAATTTATGGGATTTGTGGCAGCTAACGCAAGCGGTGCGTCCCAGTACATTAATTACCGTACCCTTCACTTTGTTTACGGTGGGAGATGCTTTACGCTTATGTGGACTGGGAAATGACCAGCGATTGAGGACTTTTTTAGATTTGCAACTAAAGCTATACTCCCAGGTGGATGCAGAGAATACAGCATTACTTTATGCTGCTACAGCGTTGAGTGTATCTCAACTTCCCCAAGGATTGTTTCACCTCCAGGGAAGTATGCAAGTATTAAGCGATCGCCTGGTACAATCTTTAGAAAGAGATGGCGGCAAATTATTGATGCGCCACACTGTAGAACAAATCAAAGTAGAAAACGGTAAAGCTACTGCTATAGTCATTAGAAATCAGAAAACTGGCGAAGTCTGGACAGAAGCAGCCGATCATATTGTTACTAACGCCACAGTGCAAAACTTGGTGCAATTATTAGGAGAACAAGCGCCATCTGGATATAAAAACCGGGTGGAAAAACTACCCCAAGCATCGGGTGCGTTTGTGGTGTATTTGGGTGTAGATGCTAGCGCGATTCCAGTTGGGTGTCCTCCCCACTTACAATTTTTGTATGATGTTAATGGCCCCATTGGCGAGAATAATTCTCTATTTGTTTCCGTTAGTCATCCTGGAGACGGCCGCGCACCGGAGGGGAAAACGACAATTATTGCTTCTTCATTTGTCGATCCTGCACAGTGGTGGGAGACTGAAGATTATGAAGGACTAAAAGAAAAGTTTACCCAAGAAGCGATCGCTCATCTTGCCCAATACTTCTATCTCAAACCAGAAACGATTATTTATCAAGAAGCTGCAACACCGCGCACTTTTGCTCATTTCACAGGGCGCGATCGCGGTATAGTTGGCGGCATAGGTCAAAGAATACCCACATTTGGCCCCTTTGGGTTCGCCAATCGGACACCAATTCAGCATTTGTGGTTAGTTGGTGACTCCACACATCCCGGTGAAGGTACGGCTGGGGTGAGTTATTCGGCGCTGACAGTAGTCAGGCAAATTGAGGCGCAAAAACTTATCAACTACCAATAATCGAAAAGTCCTCCTTCCTTGGCTGGCAAGTCATACTTGTAACCGATGGCAAACAGGACACAAAACTGATGAAATAAGGTTAGTGTTGCCAATCTGGAGTAATGACAGATAACGTTTTAATTCTTGGTGGAAGGGGGCGGATTGGTAGCAGTGTTGCTCAGGATCTAGCTACCCATACGCAAGCTCAAATTACGATTACTGGACGTTCTGCGGAATTTGGCAAGGCTGTTAGCTTGTCTTCAGGCGGACAAGTGCAGTTTTTGGTATTGGACTTGGCAGAAGTTGACAAATTGCGAGATGCGATCGCAAACTCTAACTTAGTCATTCATTGTGCTGGGCCATTTCACTATCGAGATACTAATGTTCTCGAAAACTGTATTGCTGAAGGCGTTAATTATGTAGATGTCAGTGATCATCGTTCTTATACCAGAAAAGCTCTCAATTATCACGAGCAAGCTGCGGCGGCTGGTGTGACAGCAATTATTAATACTGGGATTTTTCCTGGTATTTCTAATAGCATGGTACGTCAAGGTATTGAACAATTTGATAAACCAGAAAAGATCCATTTAAGTTATTTGGTTTCTGGTTCTGGTGGTGCTGGCATTACAGTGATGCGGACAACTTTTCTGGGGTTGCAGTATCCTTTTGAGGCTTGGATAGATGGAAAATGGGAAATAATCAAGCCTTATAGTGAAAGAGAAATAATTGAGTTTCCACCTCCATATCAACGTAGCGGAGTTTACTGGTTTGATATGCCAGAAACCTTTACACTACCCAAAGCTTTCCCATCAGTAAAAACTGTAATTACTAAGTTTGGCTCTATTCCCGATTTTTACAATCACCTAACTTGGATTGCGGCACACGTTTTTCCCAAGTGGTTAATGCAGCGTCGTTACATGATTGAATTCCTATCTCATGTCAGCCATTCGATGACAGATGTCACTAATAACTTTAGTGGAATTGGGGTAGCAGTTCGTTCAGAAGTTACAGGACAAAAAAATGGTGAAACCGCCGTTTATTGTTCAACTGTAGTGCATGAAAATACAGCGATCGCTTCTGGTTGTGGCACAGGTAGTATTGCCCAATTACTCCTAGAAGGTAAACTCAACAAGCCAGGTGTTTTTGCTGTGGAAGAAGCACTCCCAACAGATTTGTTTGAAGAGATAATGCAAAGCCGAAGAATTAACATTACTCATAGTTGGTTATTACACTAGATCCTAAAACGTTTAGATAAGTAAGTACGTCAAATTAAATATAAAACCTCACCCTACCTCCGGCTTCCCTCTCCGATACTTTGGAGAGGGATTGAGGGTGAGGTTTTGTCTTATATTTAATTACGCCTACCTACTTAGCATTAACTGAACTATAGGTAAAAATTAATATACCTTGCGATAGAAGGAAAAACTGTACCTAAACATTTAGGATGCCTGTGAGCCTTAAATATTGAATATATTTATAGATAACCAAGGCTTATAACAGAATAACAGGAGCAGTTTTCCATGCAAAAAATTCTATTAACTTTAAAAAAAGCGTTACGTTCAAGCTTTTTAATTGTTTGCTTGATGCTTTCCATCAGCTTATCAGGCTCATTTATTTTTGTTCAGCAAGCTAGTTATGCAACTACTCTTGAAGAATTAAAGCTAATCCCCCCAGAATATAAACCAAATTCTGAAGAAAAAATTAATCGTGCTAACGAATTTGATCCAGGTGTTGCCGTTGAAGAAGAAGAACGACAAGAAGCTTATGAGCAAGCAATAAAAGATTCAAAAAACCTTAATACTATAGAGAAAACTTACGAAAGAAATTTGAAAGCTGAAAAATCACAAAATCCCCCAGAAACTTTTGGCGAAAAAGCGAAAGAAGTTCTTGAAAAGGTGACAGGTAAATAGGGAATATAGACTGTAATATTCAAAGTTTCTCTAGTTTCACTAGTTCAGAAGATTAAATTGTAGGGTGTGTTATCGCTTTAGCGTAACGCACCCTACAATTTTAAATGGATTCGCCTTTTTCAGAAGAGATCATAAAAAATTACTTTTATTCAAATTCATCAATTGTGGCCGCAGGAGTAGCATTTCTATGATTAACAATATTGCGCTCATACCACTTCATTAATGGAGTTGCACTAATACCATGTATAATTACAGAAGCTACAATAGTAGTGTAAGTTATCCAAGCAATTTGTTCCGCAGCTTCACCTTTTAAGCCATTACCAAAGGCATAGGCAAGATAATATAAAGAGCCAACACCACGAATACCAAACCATCCAAATAACCAACGAGTCCCTGGATGAAAGGTTCGGCGGTGTGATTCTACAGGGCGTTTACCTATGGTGCTAATCCAAACTCCTACAGGTCTAATTATCAAGAATAACAAAATTATTACTAACAACGATTGCATAGCATAATTGAGCATCGGCTGCAATAACAATATTGAACCCAATAGTAAAATTGTTCCAACTTCTAGGAGTTTTTCAACTTGCTCAACAAATTCCAACTGTGCTAGCGGTCTTTCAGGATTGCTGTAACTGCGTTGGACAACTAACCCAGCAACAAATACTGCCAAAAATCCATAGCCATTAACCATTTCTGTTAAAGAATAAGTTATTAGAATTGTGCTGATAGCAACAAAATCTTCCATTAACTTATCAGCAGCACGGCGTTTTTGAATTTTATTTTCAATCCAAACTATAGATTTGGCAACAACAATTCCCATAATAATGCCAACTGCGATCGCCCAAATTAAATCAACCTTAATCCACTCCTGAAACCAGTTATCCCAATTGTCATCTTTTAATGCATGGAGGCCAAAATAAACGAAGGGAAAAGCTAAAGCATCATTTAACCCACCTTCCGAAGTTAAACCAAATCTCAACTCATCTTGGTCATTTGTATCAGTCAGTTGTACTTCTGATGCTAATACTGGGTCGGTAGGTGCAAGAATTGCTCCTAATAAAATTGCTTCTGCCCAATTCATCCCTAAAAACAATTTACCCACAGCAGCCAGAGCAAAAATTGAAATTGGCATCAGAAATACAATTAATCGTACCGTAATATCCCAAGCCCCCAATCTAAGAGGACGAACAATTTTTAACCCGCAGCTAAATACAGAAATAATTACTACAAGTTCTGTTATTCTCTCCAGCATTTCGGCGTTAAAAACTTCATCTCGACGTAATTGAATCAGCCCAAAGGCGTAAGGGCCTAACAAAATACCAACTATTAGATAGATAATGGCAAAAGAAAGAGGTAGGCGAGCAATCCAACCTGATCCTAATGTTACGATCAATAGAAGTAGACCAATCACAAATAGGTCAATAATATAGATATCTACCATATAGTGATTTCTATAAGAATTAGGTGTTGCTTGTAAGTTTAATTGCAATAACTTTTAATTAGAATTACCTATAGGTAGATTTTCTATAATTAGGGATTCAGACGGGACACTAAGTTGGAGAAGAAAGGAGTAGATAAGAGGATTTACCTACTGTAAACCTGAAATTTAGATCCCCTCTAACTCTCCTTCAAAAGGCTATAGTGTATACCCAAGTCTTGTTGGGAATCAAAAAAGCTGATGTGCAGCTAAATTGCATAACACGAAAACGTAAAATTATTGTAGTGCGGACATCTTGCACGCATCGTATATACGAATTAAGTACGCAACGCCTTAAAGCAATGGGATGGGATGTGGCACGCAAATATCGCTAATGTACATCTTGCTGCAATGAATAGTCTAAGCTGTCGTGCTTATAACTTGTACTTTTTATAGTCTAGAACCCTTATTACAACGAGAATATTTTGGAAAATTAAAGATGCGACAGCTTATCTACCCTAATTTCTCACTCCGATATTGCCCATTTTAGTACAAATATACTATAATATGGATAGCGTCCACAAAGCCTAATGAGATGCCTAACGGCTGTGTGAAAACCTTCCAGAAGATGGATTCAAGGGTTAGTTCGATGATGAAGCATTACATTCTCAACCTCAATCCGACTGCCAAGCATGAATGGGATCGGTGTATTTTACGCGATCCGTTGACTGCCAAACGCCCAGACATTGCTAGACTAATTGCTGAAGCGGTTGGTGCTGATACAGGCAGTTATTTAGTCAGTGTGAATATCGAAGTTCAAGTTTTGCAGCAAGCCGCAGTTCCTCAAGCAGAACAACTCTCGCTTTCTTTTCCAGAAGTGAGTGTGCCATCACAACCGCAACTGCGAGAAGCGGCTTAATATAAGCGATCGCTTGGAATATCTAGCTAAGTTGAGAGCCAGATTAGCGATCGCTCAATAACTTATATTATTTAACCAGACAATGTAAGATCAGGGGTTTCCAAAAAACAAATTATCCCAAATTATTTGTAGGGGATCTTGGCCAAAATCCCCTACTTCTGCCACAGTGTACTAGAATCTTTGGGACAATAGTTGAGCAATTTGTTGATTAATAATTGCAACATCAAAGCGCCCACTAGCAGTAGTCCTGGCATTATTGGCTATAGTTGCAGTGATTTCCGTCTCCTGAAGACAGGTGGTAATTACTTGTGCAAGTTCTTGGAATTCTCCTGGTGTCACTAGAAAACCATTAAGCCCGTGTTCTACTAATTCCATAACACCCCCTGCTTTTGCTGCAACTATCGGTTTTCCAGATAGCATTGCCTCTACAATCACTCTACCAAAAGGTTCTGGAGAAGTAGAAGTATGTGCTACCAAGTCACAAGCTGCCATTAACGGGGGAATATCTGAACGAAATCCTAAAAATTTGACGCGGTTTTCTAGTCCCAGATTCGCAACTTGTTGGTGTAATTGTTTGACATAATCTTGTTCACCAAAGAGGGCATCACCCACTAAGATAGCTGTCACTTCTTGCGGACATTTGGCAAGGGCATCAATTAAAATATGTTGTCCTTTCCAAGGTGCAAGACGGCTAAAGTGTCCAACTACAAATTTTCCTTGTAATCCCAACTCTTGCTGCAATTTATTAATCTCAGACTCATCAGTTTGATAATTTTTGGGATTAAAGCCGTTATAGACAACTTCGATGATATCTCGTCGTCCTCCTGCTTGGATAAAGGCTGTTTTACTAGCTTGAGAATTGGCAATTACTAATGAAGCAAAACGATTAGCTAAGTTAATAGCAATGCGAAGATTAGTTTGACTAAAATGTTCTGTCGAAAGAATATCATGTAAATGATAAACCAGAGGACGACGACTAAAAAAACTTGCTAATGCTCCGACAACTAATGCTTTTTGAGTGTTGGCATAAATTAAATCGTATTCACGTGCTTTTTTAATTACCTTAGTAATCAAAGGTGCAAGTTGTCCCAAACTCTTTAATCCTTGCACCAAACTGCTTTCTTTGCGAACTTGGATTGCTTGAGTAGCGAGAACTTCTACTGGAATATTATTTTGCTGTAATAAAATTTTAAAAGGCCCATCTGCAAATAAACCTACCAAAGCCCTATCGCAGTATGGTTTGGCAATATCTATTAAACATAATTCTGCACCGCCTGGTTTACCGCTTTGGTCTAAGAAAAGAATTTTCATAAAAGTTCCTTATAATACAATACAAAGACGCTAAATCTTGCGCGTCAGTTTAAGCTAATAAAATATTCCGTACTTGCTGGGCGATTTGATTCCAGTCGTAGTGTGTGGTGGCGTACTGGCGACAGGCTTCTCGTGAAGGTATGGGGATATTTCCCAAAAGTGCTTGTTCTAATTTTTCAGCAATAGCTGAAGCTTCTGTTGAAGTAGTAATTAAATTGGGTGAAAATTCTGATAAAATTTCTGGCATTCCCCCAACTGGTGTACATATAACAGGAGTACCACAAGCCAGAGATTCAACTATTACTAATCCGAACCCTTCAAAAGATTGACTAGGCATAATAGTCAATTCCGCAGCTTGGTAAGCTATAGGTAATTGCTCATCAGGGAGAAAACCTAAAAATTTAACGTTGTCGTCTAGTCCTAATTCTGTAGCTTGTTGTTGTAGTGCAGCTTGGATGTGACCACGACCTGCGATCGCTAGCCAAACATCTGGTATTCTGGGCTTAATTATAGCCAGTGCTTGCAATAATTTGTCAACCCCCGTTCGATGCACTAAGCGGCGAGATGTAAATATTATCCGGCGATTATTTGGCCAGCCTAACTGTCTACAAGCCTCTGGCTGTGATAAATTTGCTTGAAAGTAGTTAATATCAACTCCACCAGGAATAACATTAATTTTGCTCCACGGTACTTGATATTTTTCATGTAATATTTTACCAAATGCTTTGCTCAAAACAATGAAGCGATCGCAGCGATTGTAAGTATTTTTTTCTATCAGCCAGTGTTTGATTAAAAGACTAAGGTTTTTATTAACTACTTCTTGCTGACTCTCAGAAGCCCAAGGGCCATGAAAGTTAAAAGTAACTGGTACTCCCTTTGGTAAAATATCTAAAATAGGAAAGCTATATAATGCAAAGTGCAAATTAATAGCATCTGGTTTGCTTGTTCTTGTTTTCTTGAAATTACTGCGAATAGACCATAATCTTTGCCAAATCGCGCTATCAGGTGAAGCTAAATTATTAAGCTTGATTGGTGAATTTAGTTCAGTCTCTGGTAAACCAACTCCACATAACTCCACCTGGTCTTTATTTGCTGCTAATTTATGAGTTAGTTCATAAATATACCTTTCTAATCCTCCAGGTGTTTTGGGAAACCAGCCTAATCCTAAAGTAACAATAGATGCAGATGATGAAGCAAAAGTTTCTGGTTTATTTTCCATTCATGTATTTCCTATAAATATATTCAAACGGTAGAGTAGCACAGATGTCTTAGAGGTTGTTTTAAAAATGGTTACTGAGGTATGCAAAACTTGAGATCCTCCTAAATCCTCCTTAAAAAGGAGGACTTTGAGAAGGTTATTCCTCCCTTTTTAAAGGGGGTAGGGGGGATCTGAATACAAGCGTAGACTTTTAAAACATCCTCTTACCCTACAGTATCTTCAAAAGATGAATCGCTAGAATTTATAAATACACATTACCAATAAAACTTTTATATAAAACACCAATTTATAAACTATTTATCCGTCAACGTCAACAAGGAATAACTTGTGTTTTTATTAACTTCATAACACCGATGTGGACATGTATTATACCTGCTAAATAATTAAATAAATGCTAGACAGAGAAAGACAAAAACCATTACAAACTAATATTTATAGGAACTTAATGTATTAATACTTACCATTCATAGCTATAACTGAGTAACTATTAATACCTAAAATAGATATTAGCTGAAGAATTACATGATAAAGAAAATATTGTAAAGATTATGTGAAATTTTCGGTCATTTATAATAATTATATTTTTTACTGATTTACGAAAATATGATTGTATATCAATAATTAAAAGCTTAAAAAATATATGAAAAATAAATTATTGGTGCAGTTAGTAAAACTACGCCATAAATTCAATCAGCGAATCAAAAAATTATCTCAGCTTAGATATTTACAAAAAAGTAAAACTTTCAATTTATTACTAAGTATGGCTGTGGGAGTCATTGTTACTACCATTGGGATTACAACCGACTGGGCGACAACTGGAACATCCACACTTACATACAAAACATCGTGGATAGGTAACACTATTGGCAGTGGAAATCTGCGGGTACAAAACAATATTGAGGCAATGTATGTTGCACCTGATGGCATAGTTTATACCAATAGCCATTGGGATGAGGCGGGAATGGAGGCAGCCATATATAAAGATGGTAAAGTTATTAGTGCCATTGGGGATACTCACGGCTGGAGTCGTGGAGGTGGCATAGCTATAACAGCAAATAGTAAATATATTTACCTTGCCATGACTCAGGGATCGAAAGGCAAAACCGATGAAGATTATCCCCCTGAAGGAACAGCTTGGCATTGCGTTAGACGTTATGATTTGTCGGGAAAACCTGCACCGTTTCCAGAAGGGCGTGGCTGGGATAAAAGTATGTTAATTACCAGTACTAAAAGTGAAGTCACTGGATTAGCAACTGTCGGAAGTGAGTTATATGTGAGTGATTTTGCTGCTAATCGCATTCGTGTCTATGATACTGATACGATGAAGGAACTCCGCAGTTTTACCTTTGCTAATCCGGGAGCAATAACTATCGATTTACAAAAAAATCTGTGGATTATTCAAAGTAAAAATAGTACTAAGCCTGGGAAGATTTTACATTATTCTCAAAGTGGAAAGCAATTACCCCAACAGATTGCAGATATCGTTGAACCAACTGCGATCGCAATTGATCGTGAAGGTAAGCTGTTAGTGGCAGAAAATGGCCCACGTCAGCAAATGTTGGTTTATGACATCAAAGATAAGCCAGTGCAGGTGGGTAGTTTTGGCTGTAAGGGAGGTATTTATACAGGAATTGCTGGTGAAGTTCGAGATTTAAAACTTTATGGACTTACCGGAGTTGGTAAAGATGCTTCAGGTAATATCTATATAAATAGCAATGGTTTCAACAAATCAGGAACAGATTTGCGGAAATTTTCGCCATCGGGAAAACTAATATGGCGATCGCTAGGATTGATATTCGTCGATAATGCAGATGCCGATCCTAAAACTGATGGTGTAGATTTATTCACCAAGCAAGAACACTATCTCATGGATTACAGTAAGCCTGCTGGTAAACAATGGACTTACCAAGCCTACACTTTAAATCCTTTCAAATATCCTCAAGATCCCCGACTGCATACATCACCCGATGGAACCTTTGTTCGCCGCATCAAAGGGAAGCCGTTTTTGTTTCTCACAAATATGTATAACAGCTTTCTGCAAATATATCGTTTTAATCCAGCTACAGATGGTAAAGTTGCCATCCCAGCCGGAATGTTTGTCGGTAGCAATGGCGCAGATAAACCATTTCTCGCCGGAAAATGGCCACCCTCTCAACCACAAAAAGGTGAGTGGATCTGGCGCGATCGCAACGGTAATGGCAAATTTGAAAAGAACGAATATGATACTAGCAAAGATTATCCCTATATCGGCGGCTGGTGGGTAGATAGCAAAGGAGATGTTTGGAAAGCTTTGCGAACAAAAGATGGGATTCGCCACTATCCTTTACAGGGAATAGATGCTAAAGGCAACCCCATCTACAACTATAGTTCGATGGAAAAGCAAACTACTCCCAACATCTTTAACGACTTGCGGCGAATCGAATATTTTCCTGAAACAGATAGTATGTATTTGTCAGGTTTTACAATAGATCATCCTGCATTTGGTGACGATACTGGAGTTGCTGGATCTGAAATTGCCCGTTTTGACAATTGGAGTAAAGGTAATCGTACTCCCCGTTGGCGAATTGTGATTCCCTACGACACCACTGGTAAGCGCGAAGTGTCTACAGCAGCCATGAGTGTGGCGGGAGATCGTGTATTTGCTGTGACAGTCAAAACCGCAGAGGTATATGTTTATAACGCCAAGACAGGAGCGCAAGTACAAATTTTAAAACCAGGCTCAGAAGTTGGTAGCGAAAGTGGCTGGATTGATATACCCTACGGTATCCGCGCTTTTCGACGTTCAGATGGTGAGTATCTGGTATTTGTAGAAGAAAACTGGAAAGGAAAAGTGATTATGTATCGGCTAGCGGGGTGAACATTTAATAATATAGTGTCCGCTTAAAAAGTTATCATCAGATTTAGGAAATAGCTGTAGCAATCCTATCTGATCTATAAAAATCCGAGTATCCAGATCCCCGATTTATTTGATAAATCGGGGATATAACTTTTTACGAATGATTTAGAATTGCTATATGTAACGAGATATGTGATTAAATGTATTGCACGTTGAAGAAATCAAGCATAATGCTTCATGCGTCGAGACTCGATTTTTTATAAACTCTTTCAACAATCTCCCACTTTACTATTTGAATTATTGGCAAATCCGCCTACCAATGCAGATGCATATCGATTTTATTCGGTAGCTGTAAAAGAACCTAAATTTGAGATAGACTGAGTGTTTCTCCCACCAGAAAATGAGGGAGCAGGAATTGTATATTTCTGTGAAGTCCAGTTTCAAAGAGATGAACAACTTTACGAAAGAGTATTTGCAGAATCTTCACTATATTTCTACCGCAACTGTACCAGATTTAGTGACTGGCAAGCAGTAATAATTTATCCATCTCGCAATACTGAACAAAGTAACATCTACCCTCATCGGGGATTGCTTAACAGTAACCAAATACATCGGGTGTATTTAGATGAATTGGGGAATATTCGCAAATTACCTTTATGGGTAGCTTTGATGGTGTTAACTACCCTAGAAGAAGAACAAGCACCACAAGAAGCTAGATATTTACTTGAGCGATCGCTAGTAGAGGATGTTTGAAAAGTCGTAAAGTATACTAGAAACCCCTCTCCAAACCTCTCCCCGAAGCGGAGAGAGGCTTTGAAACCCCGGGGGCTAGGGGGGTTAGGTCTCTGGGGCTTTGATGTTAATAAAAATACTTTTCAAACATCCTCTTAGACTTGCAAAGCTCAGATCCCCGACAACTTTTACGAAGTCGGGGATCTCATTGTTCAGTATCAATATTTTTTAAGCTCCAAATTTATTTGTGGCGTAATTATTAATTATGCAGATGGCGATAGCTAGTTTTGCTGAAATCACCTAAATTTCGTAGTACCAAATTTCTTCTTCCTTCAGCACAATTCTATGTAGAGAGAGACGAGCAATCAAGCCCTCTTGCTCAAACTGTCCAAGAACACGAGTTATAGTCACACGAGTTGAACCAAGCATTTCCGCCAAGTCTTCGTGAGTTAAACGCATATCTATTAAACGTCCTTTGTCAACTTCCGAACCAAACTTTTTAGATAACCATGCCAACAACTTGATCAGCATGGTATCAACTTTTTTATGGCTACGAATAACCATCAATTCTTGAGCCTGTTGGATATGAGTCAGTAGAGTTTCTGTTAGTTGAGTCCACTCCTCTAAAGGTAAGACTGTCGCCTCTACTTTAGTTAGGCATTCCATCTGATAAGGTTCTAATTTTGACAAAGACTTACCAACTATATCTCCAGGCCCCCACAATCCCAAAGCGACGGTTGTACCATCTTCCAAATAGGTAAAAGTCCTGACAAAACCGGTTTCAATTTTCCAAAGACTATTTTGATGCTCTGGTAGAAATGACCTACGGGCAAAAATTTCCTTAGTATTATTACTCTTTAAGCTAGTTAAATTCGCATATAAAGATACCATATTCTTATTACTATTCTCCGATAAATTAACCGTAGTACTATACTTATATCAGGTTCTAAGAGCATCTGGACATTTTAAATAGGGAGTTAGGAGTTAGGCAGATGAGGGGAATAGCCAATGCCCAATGCCCAATGCCCAATTCCCAATTCCCAAAATTAAATTCCCGCACCATCAAGAAAATCTTCAATTATCCCATCAGACTTATTGCTCTTAGAGGATGTTTGTTCCTCACCAAGCTCGGTTGGAGACAAACTTGATTGTTGCAACTGCTCAAACTCTTTCTCTAGAGCCTTGACACGTTCAAATAAAGCGCGGATGACTTCAGCTTCTACGTCGCGGACTTTATTATGATCCAGAACATTGGTAGACAAATTATTCTGACGAGTCACACGTCCTGGAATCCCAACTACAGTAGTATTACTGGGTACATCTCGTAGCACTACAGAACCGGCTCCAATACGGACGCGATCGCCAATTTCAATATTTCCTAATACCTTCGCACCCGCTCCCACAACTACATGAGAGCCTAAAGTTGGATGGCGTTTGCCGCTTTCTTTCCCAGTCCCGCCAAGGGTAACACCTTGATAAATCAGCGCATAGTCACCCACGATCGCAGTCTCACCAATCACAACTCCCATACCGTGATCGATAAACACTCCCTGCCCAATTAATGCTCCAGGATGGATTTCAATCCCAGTTAAAAACCTACTAATATGAGAGATGAAGCGAGGTATAAAGGGAATTCCAATTTTATACAGCCAGTGTGCTAATCGATGGAATATTAGAGCTTGAAGTCCAGGGTAACAGAACAATACTTCTAGCCAGTTACGGGCTGCTGGGTCACGCTCAAAAATGGTTCGCAAATCAGTTAGTAGCATACTTTCTTGAAGTTTTCGTTGGTAAGTGAGATTCTGAAAACAGAAACTCAGGATAATTCCCACAAAAAGATCCAGCCATTTATGGGAATTGTGTAAGATAATAATCTACGGTAAGTCGATAGAATATAGTGTTTTTGTGTCTAATAAGTGGGATACTATCACATTCCACTCTTTGAAAAATTAATTTCGCATTAACTGCGACAAGTCCCCCAATTCACCGTAGTATGTTGAGTACAGTCTTGAATAGCCAAAACTACGCTCTCTTGGATCTGTCTTCCAAAGTGGAATACGCGCTGCTGGCACTCTTAGAACTGGCAAGCCACCACGGAAAAAAACTTCCTCTAACCATGAGCGAGATCGTTGCCAAACAACCCATACCTGAACGCTACCTGGAACAAATTTTGACCAACCTCCGGCGGGCTGGTGTGGTGCAGAGTCAACGCGGCTCGAAAGGAGGTTTTGTTTTAGCTCGTGAACCTTGGCAGATTACACTGCTGGAAATTGTCACTTTTGTTGAAGGCGAACGGAAAGAGAAAGATACTTCTGACTCTCGGACTCTAGAAAAGATTCTGGTTTATGAGGTTTGGGAGCAAGCTAACGCTGCCTCAATTGAAGTTTTAGGTCGCTATACACTCCAAGACTTATGCGAGGAAAGAGCAACTCGCGCACAGCAAAGCCCGATGTATTATATTTAGACACCACGGAGTATTCACATGCGGATAGCGAAAGATATCACAGAGTTAATCGGACGGACTCCTTTAGTTCAATTAAACAAAATTCCCCAAGCTTCAGGAGCGGTTGCTCGGATTGTGGTGAAGCTAGAAAGCATGAATCCAGCATCTTCTGTGAAAGATCGGATTGGCGCGAGTATGGTGGAAGCGGCGGAAGCAGCAGGCTTAATTCACCCTGGAAAAACTGTTTTAGTAGAACCGACTTCTGGGAATACAGGAATTGCGTTAGCGATGGTGGCGGCCGCTAAGGGGTACCATCTTATTCTAACGATGCCTGACACAATGAGCCATGAAAGACGATTAATGCTCAAAGCTTATGGCGCTCAATTAGAGTTAACGCCAGGGGTAGAAGGGATGCGAGGAGCGATCGCTCATGCAGAGGAGATTGTAGCTAAAACGCCCAATGCTTATATGTTGCAGCAGTTCCGCAACCCTGCCAACCCGAAAGTTCACGCCGAAACCACCGCAGAAGAAATCTGGAATGATACCGATGGAGAGGTGGATATTTTGGTAGCTGGAGTGGGTACTGGTGGGACGATTACGGGAATTTCAGAAGTTATTAAAAAACGGAAGCCAAGTTTTCAAGCGATCGCAGTTGAACCAAGCAATAGCCCAGTTTTGTCAGGTGGTAAATCAGGTCCTCACAAAATTCAGGGTATCGGCGCGGGTTTTGTTCCAGCAATTTATCGTCCAGATGTGGTGGATGAAGTGATTCAGGTAGCGGATGAGCAGGCGATCGCTTACAGCCGTCGTCTAGCAAAAGAAGAAGGATTATTATCGGGGATTTCTACTGGCGCTGCTTTATACGCGGCTATTCAAGTAGCACAACGACCAGAAAATGCAGGTCGTTTAATCGTCATGATCCAGCCTAGCTTCGGCGAACGCTACCTCAGCACCTCACTGTTCAAAGATCCAGAAGAAAATGAGTGGTTGAGTAAAGTTTGATTCCATATACCAATTTGAGATTTTAGGTTTTGGGGACTTCCAAAAAAGAAATTATCTCTTGGGGTGTGTTGACGGGACAGCGTAATACCATTTCTGTGACATATCCTACACTGATTGTAAGCAATACAGTGTAGGCTTCTCTGCGTCTGTAGTGGTAGCCTGCGGCAAGCCGCTTTGCGTCTACGTTTATTTGGATGATTTATATCATGTCCACTTGATTACTTATTAAACCCGGAGAACCCCACCCCGCCTGCGGGGCTATGGTGTATACACAAGTTATCGAATTACTACCAGTCCTTGAATTACCCCACCCTAACCCTCCCCTTAGAAAGGTGAGGGAAAGAAATTCTCTCGTTTCCCACCTTTCCAAGGGAGGATTAACGGGGGTAATTATACTTGTGTGTACACCGTAGGACTGCGGGAAGGGGTTGGCGGTGGGGTTCTTTTATTAGACCTCTTGCATAAATCAAAAATACAAGAACCTCACCCCGCCAAAGCTACGCTTTGTCTCCCCTCCCCTTAGCAAGGCTACGGTGTACACACAAGTCTTTGAGAGTGGCCTCATAGGCTTTTGATCCCCCCAACCCCCCTTAAAAAAGGGGGCAAAAGTCTCTTAAAGTCGCCCTTATTAGGGGGAGCCACTGCGGTCTTGGGGTTTCCCCAAGTGGAGCATGTGGCGTGGATTTAGGGGGATCTCCAACGATTTTGGGTTTGTACAAAGATGTGTGTACACCGTAGCCTTAGCAAGGGGAGGGGTTCTTTTCTTATGGGTAATTTGGCGGACATGATATTATTTCTCAGAAATCCCTTAAATGACGCTTTTTTAGGCAATTCGAGTTACTTGCTGATTCACACGGGGACGGCCAAAGCGCTCCCAAGCACTCCCTCCTCGCAGAAACAATTCTAGAAAGCGTAATGGCTCTGCTGATTCGCCTCTTGACCAACCGGAACTCCCAGGAGCAAAGGCCAAAGTTCCTTCAGACACTTTGAAGCTGCCATCAGAATACACTGCATCGCTCACCACATCTCCAATTCGAATCACAATCTTGCTTTGAGGCTCCAAGTTAAGCGTATGCGCCCCAATAGTTGTTTTGATGTTACCGTAGCCATCAATCCAGGCAATTCGATCTGGTGGAACATCTGGGATTTGCTCACTCTTAAGGTTATCTCCCAGAACGCTAAAATCTTCATTCATAATGGCCTCTGCCGCCGGAGGAAAAACATCTCGTGAGCGAAACTGCGAACCACCACGAGAAACGTTAACCACTTGCAATTCCTTTGTATAGTCTTTGATAAAAGAAAGGGTGTAACCTGCATTCACACCCACTACTTTTACACCATTGGATAAAAGGGCATAAGTTAGCCCTTCACCTTCATTGTCTCGACGGGCTTCGGGATCATCCTGGCGAGGCGCACAATTGTGATAAATTAAGCGATCGCTAGGGCCTGAGTTAAGTCCCAGTTGGGCAATCCAGAATCCTGTTGCCAAGGTGCTGAATGCTGGAACCGAAAGCAAATGAATTTGGGCATCAGGAAAAGCCATCAGCAGACGTTGGGTAACTTCTGTAAATGCCGGATCTCCTGTACCGTAGTCTGCAATGACGCAAATAAACATTCTGCTTCTCCTTCTTTAAGATAGTAATTTGCAATCAACTTAATTCATATAGGACTTAGAGGTTGTTTGAAAAGTGTTTTGCTGTGATTATTAGACACTTAGCGATCCCCCCTAACCCCCCTTAAAAAGGGGGGAACCGGAATTAAAGTCCCCCTTTTTAAGGGGAGCCACTGCGTTGGGCGGCTCTGCCGACTTGAAGCACGTGGCGTGGATTTAGGGGGATCTAAAACTTTTGATCCAAAAATAGGACTTTTCAAACATCCTCTTAGATAATTATCAATTATTCGGTCATCATTTGATTACAGTGTGAGAAGAACAGTTGTTTGTTCATTTCACTGCTATTAGTAATTTCAAGTCTTAGCCAACGCAATGAAAACAATAATTTCACTTTTTAGCGAAGAACGCAACCAACTTCAGACAGATATTGAGAACACAACCAATATTGAGGAGACAGTTAAGCTGGTTCAAAACCGAATCGATGGTTTTGAAAGAATTTATATTGAAAAACTTAATTTGGCTCAAGTTCGTCTAGCTTCCTTTTTTTTAGATACACTGCGACAATCTATTGCCACTCTCGCGGCGGCTAACTATTCTCAAGTTTTTCCCACAGAAAAAAGACAAATTACGAACCCAGGTACAAAGTTTTTTCCTAGCAGAATAATCTTGAAATTGCTACGGGGACTCATTTATATAGGTATTTTAAGTTTGTTGTTCTCTCTAACTAAAAATACCCCAGGTGCATGGATGGCAATCTTGTTAACCCTTATACTTCTGGGGCTAGAAGTTGTGCTTCAACTTGACTTAAATAAGCAGCAAAATTCTATGTCTTTAGAACTATTAGAATTACCTCAACCGATTGTTAGGGTTGATAGTAAAGTATTTTTACATTGCCTTGGCGATGCTCTGAACACGATTGACCTAGCAGTGGCTAGAGTAGAAGAATCGAATAAACATGAAGGCGATCTAGCAATAGAAGAACTACCAGAACTATTAAATTTTCTGCAAAGGCTAATGGGCGCATCAAAACTTGATAAACCCCAAATGGCTTATGAACTGGCAAAACTTTTGCCACAGATTTTAATGTCTCAGGGAATTAACGCTCAAGTTTACCGACCAAATGAACCTGATAGCGATCGCAAATATTTTGACTTTGAGCCAAGCATCGACCCCGATACCAAAGATCACGTCACTTTAACTCCTGCTCTGTTAAAAGGCGATCGCTTACTCAGGCGCGGTCGGGTAATTGAGCCTGCATATTCCTCTTCTAGAGAATAATAGACAATAAGGGTATGGAAATTTTAGAAACAATCGGTTTTGATTTGGGACACGGTGAGACGGCTGTAGCAAAAGCTGTAGTGGAAAGCATCGAACCCCCCCAAATGCTGGAGATTAATAACAAAAAGAACCAAATTACGGCTCTTGGTTGGCATCCTAAACTTGGTTATCTGGTTGGAGAACAAGCATTAATTCAAGCTGGTGTTACTCAACTGACAATTTCTTTCAAGCAAAAACCCAACAACGATCCTAAATATCGGGAAACAATTAGCACTTTTGTTGCAACCTACTACCGCCTTTTGAAAGAAAGCAAACAAATTGAAGGTGGGGAAAGTAGCTATTTTTACATTGGTTGCCCTTCAGGATGGTCAGTTAGCGATCGCATAGAATACCAAAAGCTACTCCAAGAAGCTGGCATTTCTCAAATAAATGTTGTCCCAGAATCGCGGGCTGCTTTCATGCAAGCTAAGGAAGCCGGGAGGCTGGAATATGACAAACTTGTTGCATCGGTGCTAATCGTCGATATTGGTTCTTCAACCACAGATTTTACTCTAGTTAAAAACTTAGAAGAGATTCCCATAGATTTTGGGAGTAATACTTTAGGTGCATCCCTAATTGACAAGGCTATTTTTGCCCAGACTCTCGCCAACCACGAACAAAAAGCATTACTCGAAAAAGTATTTAAAGAATATCCTCATCACCAAGCTCGTTGTGAACTTGCTTGTCGCAAAGCTAAAGAAGATTACTTTTCTAATGAACAGCTATACAGCGATCCTGAATCCTTTGCGCGGGGGTTCGAGTCCATCAACGAACAGATTTATTTTATTCCCCAAGTAAATAAATTGCTGATGGAGGAAATTTTAAACCAACCCTTAGCTGAATTGGGGTTTCAGAGTTGGATTCAAACTTTTAACGAGTCTTTAAATGAAGCCCAAGAAAAGTTAGAAAAACTTGGAATTGTGCCAAAACTTGTGCTGATGACTGGCGGTGCATCTCGAATGAAATTTACGCACATTCTTTGTCAGGAAATGTTTCCCGAACCAGAAACGCTACTTCGTCCCGATCCTGAACCGGAACGGTGCATTGCACTGGGTTTAGCACGAGTCGGAAGATGGGATCTGCGTGCTGCTGCTTTTAAGCAAGAAGTCAACAAACTATTTACTTCCAATCAGCTTAAAACTTTGATTGAGAGGCATATCCCGGAGTTAATCAAATCGCTAACTAAGCCTTTGACAGATGGTTTGATTGTCAACGCAGTTAAACCAGGTTTAAAAGATTGGCAAAAAAACAAAATACGAACTTTGGCAGATTTGGAAACATCTTTGATCGGTCGTGCAGAACAGTGGCTCAAAAGCGAACTCGCTGTGCAGATAATTAATAATCAATGTGCTTTTTGGTTTAGCAATAAAATACAACCAGATTTAGCTGCACAAACCGATCCAATATGTCGAAAGTTTCAGATACCTAGAAGCAGCTTAAGGTTTCAAGATAGCATTGACCCAAATTTTGTTAACCCAGAACTCCGAATTGGAGATGCGATCCTTGCTGAAACAGTGGCGTTTATCGTCAATGTAGTAATTGGTGGAGGTACTGTAGCTAGCATTATCACTTTAATCTTAACTGGACACTTAACCTGGCCTATAGCATTAGTATATGGGGCTTCGGTTATGGCGGCAGGAATGGAGCTAAATCGCAAAAGTGTTCAAGAAGTAATCAAGACAAATGTGGATGTACCTAGTTGGGTTCGTTCTAGTTTTTTAAGTGACAAAAAAATCGAGGAAATGTGTGAGCAGATAAAGCCGGAGTTAGAGAAAGTTATTCAAGAACAACTCACAGCAGATAGAGAGGCTTTTGACAAGCTGATTGTCAAAGTTGAGCAAGGGCTTCAAAAAAGTCTTTCTAACAAAGTTCAATCTTGCATAATTTTGATTCAATAGTGGTGATGTCTGCTAATAAATTATGTATGAAGGTATGGCAATATAGGACTCATATTTGATTTTTTAAATATACGTAGGGGAGCCAGTCGTCTGGGCAGGTTTCCCGATTTGCAATGCTGGGAGTGGCAGTTACGCGAAAAGTTTCATCTGTTTCAATCCCTAATAGGGATTTAGATGAATTGCAATCTATTTCTGTAATAAAATCTGTAACTGTCATACTTATGTTTCAATCCCTAATAGGGATTTAGATGAATTGCAATTGGCTAGCAAGAATTGGTGAAGGAATTGAAATTGGTTTCAATCCCTAATAGGGATTTAGATGAATTGCAATTCATCGTAATAGGCTATAAAGGTCGATGGCAGGGATAGTTTCAATCCCTAATAGGGATTTAGATGAATTGCAATTGGCGCTAATAAACCATTTGGGAACTTGAAGCGAGTTTCAATCCCTAATAGGGATTTAGATGAATTGCAATTCATCACTTATTGCTTACTCTCCCCATCGAGCCTTGTTTCAATCCCTAATAGGGATTTAGATGAATTGCAATTTGGTCGCCAACCTAGAACGATTATTCGCTCTCTGGTTTGCGCGTTTCAATCCCTAATAGGGATTTAGATGAATTGCAATGCGGATATGGGGCGGTTACTACTTTAGACACTGCGTTTCAATCCCTAATAGGGATTTAGATGAATTGCAATAGACTTTGGCGGGCAGTTTCATTGGCTGCTTTAGTTTCAATCCCTAATAGGGATTTAGATGAATTGCAATTTTATGCCAAGAAAGCTGTGAACGAGAAAGAGAAGAGGTTTCAATCCCTAATAGGGATTTAGATGAATTGCAATCCTTCCTTTCTATTTTTGTGGGTGGTGGTGGGGTAATGTTTCAATCCCTAATAGGGATTTAGATGAATTGCAATCTCTGTTACTTTCGCTTCAGGGATATTTATTTGCGTGTTTCAATCCCTAATAGGGATTTAGATGAATTGCAATACAATTCAGAAAATATCGGGGCATGGAGACTTGGGGTTTCAATCCCTAATAGGGATTTAGATGAATTGCAATTCGATTCTCCTTATGCTTATGCTTCTGCCCTTACTTCGTTTCAATCCCTAATAGGGATTTAGATGAATTGCAATTCCTAATCCCAATTCCACTCCAACTCCAACTTCTGTTTCAATCCCTAATAGGGATTTAGATGAATTGCAATGTGATGTAAAAGCAACTGCTGAATCTGCTGAAAGTGGTTTCAATCCCTAATAGGGATTTAGATGAATTGCAATCAAATCCTACAAATTCCTTAGTGTCAGGAGGCATGTTTCAATCCCTAATAGGGATTTAGATGAATTGCAATTGGTTTTGATTAACCTGCAAAATGTAAATTAATTGGTTTCAATCCCTAATAGGGATTTAGATGAATTGCAATTCACAATGGCGATGCACTTCAAAGTCCCTGCGATCGCAGTTTCAATCCCTAATAGGGATTTAGATGAATTGCAATTTGCAATTCTGCTACTACTTTTTTGCCAAATTTCCCTGTGTTTCAATCCCTAATAGGGATTTAGATGAATTGCAATTCTAACGGAAAGATTAGTGGCGAAATAGCGAGAAGTTTCAATCCCTAATAGGGATTTAGATGAATTGCAATATTCCCGGCGTTCACCTTCCTCAACTAAGGCTACTGTTTCAATCCCTAATAGGGATTTAGATGAATTGCAATGGCGATCGCCTGGCTTGCCATTAATTGTTCATGGAGTGCGTTTCAATCCCTAATAGGGATTTAGATGAATTGCAATCCGCTTGATTGCGGGGTTTCCTATTTCTGATTCAAGTGTTTCAATCCCTAATAGGGATTTAGATGAATTGCAATCAGCCAATCTTTTAGCTAAAATTAATGCTGGTGCAGTTTCAATCCCTAATAGGGATTTAGATGAATTGCAATCTTTCCTGTTTTGGATGAGAAAATTAATTCTGTGAGGTTTCAATCCCTAATAGGGATTTAGATGAATTGCAATGTCGGTCGGTGTACCTTCACACTCATAGACGCGGTTTCAATCCCTAATAGGGATTTAGATGAATTGCAATAACGATCACCCCCCACGATCACCCCAAAGATTCAGTTTCAATCCCTAATAGGGATTTAGATGAATTGCAATTCTTCCAGCAAGGCTATGCCTGTCATCAGCAGAGAAGGTTTCAATCCCTAATAGGGATTTAGATGAATTGCAATATGCAGCTACGGAATGAGAAAGGGGACGCATCCCTCGTTTCAATCCCTAATAGGGATTTAGATGAATTGCAATTCACCTAGAAGTAGCAGCAGGGTAGCTTGCACGATGTTTCAATCCCTAATAGGGATTTAGATGAATTGCAATAGCGGCAGGCTGAAACCCAAGCTGTATTTAGTTTTCAAGGTGCAGTTGCGCGACTTAAGAGCAATCATAGCATTACAGAATTTGTTTGGAAAGAGTGTCAGGAAAATTTAAAAGCTGAAATCGTCTTTTGATCGGCATTTCAGAGATTGCGCGGATGAGATTAGACGACTAATGGGTTGAAAGCCTTACTGGAACTGGGATAAAAGCATTTTTTTGGGGCTGGGTAAATTGTACACCTACCCTTCCGCGCATTTGAGACACAAGAAATTAATTATATGTGCCATACGTGTAGCTTTTTGCTGAGAACAGACAGTTAACAATTCAAAATTCAAAATTCAAAATTAAAGACAATTTCAAACGGGGATTTAAACCCCGACTGAAACTGGGGCTACCTTTATGGTTGGGGTCTTAAACCTTTTTATTTACGATAATACGGTAAACTGATTCATAAATTGTAATATTTCTTGTTGTACACCTGTACTGATAACCAACAATAAAATTTCCGCCAATTTAAGGTAAAGATGATGAAAGAAATAACACGCCGCAAATTTATCGCTACAACCACCTTAGCGACGGGTTTTGCTTTAGCGGTACAACCTATTTCTGCTCAAGTCACCACCACCGATGCTAAGGGGTTGGTAGCTGGTGCGGTGAAAATTCCCGTCAAAGATGGCGAAATTCCTGCCTATAGAGCAGTACCTGCTACTGGTGAAAACTTCCCAATTGTCTTGGTAATCCAAGAAATCTTTGGTGTACACGAGCATATTCAAGATATTACTCGTCGCTTTGCTCAGTTGGGATACTTGGCGATCGCACCAGAATTATTTATCCGTCAAGGTGATGTCACTAAGTTAAGTAGTATAGACGAAATTCGCCCAATTGTTGCCAAAGTACCAGATGCCCAAGTCTTATCCGATCTCGATGCCACGGTAAAATGGGCTGTGAAATCAGCCAAAGGGAATGCCAATAAATTAGCAATTACAGGCTTTTGCTGGGGCGGACGGATTACCTGGTTGTATGCAGCACACAATCCCAAAGTGAAGGCAGGTGTAGCTTGGTACGGGCGACTCGTAGGCGATGCTACCAAACTTCAGCCCAAGTATCCCGTCGATATTGCATCAAAACTGACAGTTCCCATTCTCGGACTCTACGGCGGCAAAGATACAGGTATTCCTCTTGATACAGTAGAGCAAATGCGCGATCGCTTAAAATCCAGCAGCAGCAAATCTGAAATCATCGTCTACCCCGATGCACCCCATGCTTTTTTTGCCGATTATCGCCCCTCCTACCGTGAAAAAGAAGCCAAAGAAGGTTGGAAACGTCTTTTAACTTGGTTTAAGAAATATGGCGTATCTTAACATCACGCCCTTTTACCCCCCTTAATCCCCCCTTATAAAGGGGGGAAATGATATTTTCGGTTCCCTCTCCTTTATAAAAAGACTACCTAAAGAACCGCGCTGCAAGCTTAAAGGGGAAATGATATTTTCGGTTCCCTCTCCTTAGTAAGGCTATGGTGTACACACATCTCTGTACAAACCCAAAATTGTTGGAGATCCCCCTAAATCCCCCGATAAATTGAGGGACTTTAAGAGACTTCCGCCCCCCAATTTATCGGGGGGTTGGGGGGATCAAAAGCCTATGAGGCCACTCTCAAAGACTTGTGTGTATACCGTAGCCTTTATAAGGGGAGGGTTAGGGTGGGGTAACGCCGATTGTGATAGTAAGTGAGCGATAAGTGAACTCAATATCCAGTTTTCACAAGGGTTTCACATTAAGTTGACACCAATGGGCGCTGCCGTGTCCTACACCTGGCAATATAATCTTATACAGCATCTGAATCAAAAACGCTTGCGATCGCCTATTATTTTTCTGTCTACGCAGCAATTTCTAGCAACAAATCGCTTTGCGTTTACGCATCACTCACAACGGGAGCGACTCCACTCACGACGGGAGCGACTCCACTCACGACGGGAGCGACTCCACTCACAACGGGAGCGACTCCACTCACGACGGGAGCGACTCCACTCACGACGGGAGCGACTCCACTCACGACGGGAGCGACTCCACTCACAACGGGAGCGACTCCACTCACGACAGGAGCGACTCCACTCACAACGGGAGCGACTCCACTCACGACGGGAGCGACTTCACTCACGACGGGAGCGACTTCACTCACGACGGGAGCGACTTCACTCACAACGGGAGGCTTTGAATTTCCGCTTTCTGACAGGAAAAAGGTGTTCACCCTGCCTCCGGCTTCCCTTTCGTTAGTAAGCCTACAGTGTACACAGAAGTCGTATTACCCCCCTTAATCGCCCCTTATAAAGGGCTACGGTGTACACACATCTTTGTACAAACCCAAAATCGTTGGAGATCCCCCTAAATCCCCCGATAATTTGGGGGAACTTTAAGAGACTTTTGCCCCCCAATTTATCGGGGGGTTGGGGGGATCAAAAGCCTATGAGGCCACTCTCAAAGATTTGTGTGTACACCGTAGCCCCTTAGAAAGGGGAGGGTTAGGGTAGGGTAAAACCTAGTCCTTAAGCTATTTTCAGACTTGTGTGTACACCGTAGCCCTAGTAAGGAGAGGGATTGAGGGTGAAGTTTGATCTTATATTTAATTATGCCTACCTACTTAAATCCCCATAAATCAATTCAAGGGATTTAAACTTTTGACGTATTGTTTCTTGCACTGTGTCTCCTAGACGCGGAGCGGCTTCTGGGAGAACCGAAAAATTACCGATATAAACTGAAAATTTTATCAGGGGAAATTGCGAATTCTGCTGAACCGGAAGACCCTTTAATTAAGGCAAGCTAGGTATATTAGCATCTTAAAGGAAAATCTTATGCCTCGTTCAAAACGTACATCGCGTATTTTAGAAAAAGCTCAATTAAGATCGGCTGGAATGAAATCGATTGTTCCAAACATTAAATTTAATGAAGATTATAATCTGGAAAAACTAATTGAGTCAATCGATGAGTTGCGAAACAAAATTGATGTTTATAATACTGCTCTTTCTGTAGTTGACTCTTCTAAAACTGAAATTGATGAGATGGAGAAAGACTTAAGTCAGCTTTCTGAAAAGATGCTGATGGTGGTTGCGATCAAATACGGTAAAGACAGCCGTGAGTATGAGATGGCGGGTGGTGTTCGCAATAGCGATCGCGCCCGCAAAGTTAGGTCGAGCCGCTTAAAAAATGTTGTAGAACAAGCATTAGATGAAAATGCTAAAACTGCATAAAAGCATAGTAGGGTGCGTTAGGCTAGCGCCATAACGCACCCTACGGATCTTTTTATAAATCAAACCGGATTTTTACATATATAGGACTTACGCACTGTACAAATTAGTCATAGTATGATTTCACCGAAATAGCTTGTTTCAGACTTTGACTAATTATATATTTACCGATAACTTAACCGTGGAGTAGGGGTTTAGCAATGCTAAACCCCTACGAGAAATATGGTTTTTCCGGGATATATATTTATTATTTTCTGTCAATGCGTAAGTCCTAATATACTAAAATCGTAAAATTGGATGTTAGCACACTAGCAAAATCAGCAGATAATACAATACATATAGCTAGCGTCCACTAAAAGCCACTAATGCCGCAAAGTAATCAAAAAACTGCTGTCGAATTCCGCGATGTGACTTTTAGCCGCAATCATCGCCCCTTAGTATCAAATCTCAATTTTACCATCCGCCAAGGAGAAGCACTGGTATTACTTGGACGCAGTGGTAGCGGCAAAACTACAACAATGAAGTTAATTAATCGCCTATTTACACCTACAGAAGGCGAAGTTTTTTTTGATAATATTCCCACAACTCAATGGGATGAAATTAAACTGCGGCGAAAAATTGGTTATGTAATTCAAGAAATTGGTTTATTTCCCCATTTCACTGTAGAACGCAATGTCGGTTTAGTGCCGGCTTTGGAAGGTTGGCAACCGAAACAAATTAAAACGCGGGTTTATGAGTTGTTAAAATTAGTGGGTTTAGAACCAGCACAATTTGCAGGGCGTTACCCGCACGAACTTTCGGGCGGGCAAAGGCAAAGAGTCGGTGTCGCCAGGGCTTTAGCAGCAGATCCGCCAGTATTGTTGATGGATGAACCCTTTGGCGCACTCGATCCGATTACGCGCCTAGAATTGCAACAAGAGTTTCGGCGTTTGCAGCAAGAGTTAGGCAAAACAGTTGTGTTTGTCACCCACGATATTCAAGAAGCTTTAGTATTGGCATCGAGAATTGGTTTAATGGATGGCGGAGAATTAGTAGTATTGGGGACAACAGATGAATTTATGCGATCGCAACACCCAGAAAGCCTAGCTTTTCTTCAATGTCTGCGTCCTTTTCAAGACAATTTATGAACAATTTCTTTCTCGTTAAGTATGCCCCAGAAATTCTTCAGCATACTCTAGAACACCTATTTTTAGTAGGTATCGCTATTGCGATCGCCATAATTATAGGGATTCCTTTAGGTATTTTAATTACACGGAAAACTTCCCTTCGCCAACCAATTCTTGGCATAGCGAATATTTTCCAAACTATTCCGAGTTTGGCAGTTTTTGGCTTACTCATTCCTATTCCTATAATTGGCGGAATTGGTACAGTTCCAGCAATCATTGCTCTGACTGTATATTCTTTGCTGCCGATAATTCGTAACACTTATACAGGTATTACTAGTGTAGATCCAGCGATTCGGGAAGCTGGTATAGGTATGGGAATGACTGATAGACAATTGTTATTACAAGTTGAGATTCCCTTGGCAATAGGAGTAATTTTGGCAGGTGTGCGAGTAGCAACGGTAATCGCTATTGGTATTGCAACCATTGCAGCCGCGATTGGTGCTGGTGGTTTGGGAGTCTTTATTTTTAGCGGTATATCAGTAGTGAACGATCAGTTAATTTTAGCTGGTGCAGTTCCGGCGACGGTAATTGCATTACTGGCTGACTTTGCAATTGGCTGGTTGGAGAATAAATTAAAGATTAAAAGTTAGTCCAATTTGCTATGAAGATGCACTTAATTATTAAACGAACCGCCCTTCGGGTTCACCAGTCGCCTACGGTGGGAAACCCGCCTACAGCGCTGGTTCACCAAGTACGCCATCGCGTAGGTGTTTTCTTTCTGGTGGTTTGGACTCTAGCGCGATCGCTGCTTTAGTAGCAAAATTCTATAAAACACCAGTTCACACCTTCTCGATTCATTTTGGTTCGGAATGTCCCAATGAGTTAGAATTTTCCAGTCTTGTTGCATCCCATTGTCAGACACAGCACTACATTTTAGAAATTACCCTGAACCCAGAAGCGCTATATTTGAATGATTACAAAACCGCAGAGACGCTGAGGACACAGAGAGAGAAGGAAAAGGAATAATTCCGATATAAACGGATTTTATATTAGACACAAAATAAAAGACGCAAAAAATAAATTTGCGTCTTTTTTGAATGTTTTGAACAATTAGAAAGTAAATGTGGTTCTCAATGCGCCAATCACAATATCATCGTTGTTATTATCATGATCTGGAGATGTTAGCCAAACGACTCCTGGGGTAATGGTGATATTGTCAGTCAACTTGTACTGGTAGAACGCCTCAAGATGATAGGATGTATCGGGATCTTTGTTGATACCTGCATTGCTGAGAGAATTGCTCACACTGGTAACTTTAGGTTCCATACCCACAATAATGCCTCCAATGTTACCTGCTTTACCAAGATCCGGGAAAGCTAGTGTTACTGCATAGTTCCATATTTCAGCATCACCAGGAGTATTTGAAAGGATACGAGCTTTAGTCAAGCCAGCCCAACCACCAATCACAAATTTTGAGCTAGGTTGGAAGGATGCTTCTATGCCGTAGGAGTTACTAGAAGCATTCTCTAATATATTATTAGCGTTATTGCTACCACCACTACCATTGGCAAAAAAAGTATTTTTGTAAGCGTTAAGGTAAGTCAAACCAACAGTAATTTGATTAGTAGGCTTAACAGTTAATTGCGCGATCGCACCATAAGCACCGTTGAATAATCCAGAGCCTAGCTGAGGATTAGCAGTATCATTTCCTAAATATCCCAAGCTTAGTTCTAGCTTATCACTGAACTCGTGTTTGATTCCTATACCAGCACCATTGGCTAAATAATAAATTGGGTTGCGAGTCCCAAAATGGGAAAAAGCACCGCTACCACCGTCTCCATCTAGGTACGGATTGACTGTGTTGGTGAAATCATCAATTGCACCTGCATTTGCTTCTAGGGTGATTCCTGTTTTCTTACCGAGAGGGAACTGATACAACAGCGCATCTATCACAACTCCATTACTGTTGTTACCACCAGCAAATCGGAAGTCACCTTCTGGTGTAAAAGTAGCAGTTTTAGAGAAAGGGTCTAGATTTGTTGCTTGAAGCCGTGTTCTGAGTAAATCTTGCCCAGTAAAACTGGTGTCGAGGTTCAGACGCACCCGATCTCCAAGGACAGTATTTTGGTTGACTTTTTGCCCATTAACTGTATTTCCACTTACGACACTCGCGATCGCTACTACTACTTCCCCATTCAATTTGGTAGTAGTGGAAAACTGATGTGCCTCCAATTCAGCACTTTTCCCTTCTACTGCATCTACACGACCTCGGAGTGTCGTCAGTTCTGCGGAAAAATCTGTTTGCAGCTTTTGTAATGTGGCTAAATCTTGTTTGGTAACTAAATCGCCTGTAGCTGTAGCAATTAGTTCGTTAACGCGATCGAGACAAGCATTCAAACCAGCAGCAAACTCATATCTAGTTAATGCCCGATTACCGCGATAAGTGCTATTTGGGTATCCAGCAATACAGCCATAACGCTCAACCAAAGACTGCAATGCTTGGAATGCCCAATCAGTGGGTTGTACATCAGAAAATTGAGATACGGAAGTAACTTGCCCGGTTATCTGAGTTTGTGTGTCTGGACTAGCTAAAATCTGCGGTTGATTAGTTTCTGAAGTACTGGATATTTCACTTGCAAATGCAGCAGTATTTACAAATAGCATTGCACAGCAGACTGCTGGACTAACTAGCAGATATTTACAGAATTGTTGCATTTTTCTCCTCACACTGATCTCCCATTCACACCCAAAGCACGTTTATTTAACGTGTGTTTCATGCAAATATTTGTCAGCAATCTTATCAGGAATAAGCAACCTTTTTAACAAAAAAAGTCAAGAAATCCTAATTATTCAGAGAAAACTAAATTGCAGAGGCTGTACTACTTGACAAAATTTTCGTATTACTCATTACACAGGAAACCGGGAATGATATCATGTGTTGTGAATGAGAATGAGAATTATTATAGTCTAGAATTTAGAATAAGTCTCATAGACTTGCATCCATTTTGAGGAGAAAAGACCGTGGTGATGAATTATAGAGGGCTGATAACAGGCAGACAAAGAAGCAGCATCTTGTCGATGATTACTCTGCTAACGTTGTCAATGATTGCTGGCTGTAGCCAATCGAATCCGAATCAGGGAACAATAGCAGAACAGTCGCCGCCAGCACAGGGGACTGTATCCACCCCAGTAGCGCAGGGAGGAAAAACTAAAGTTGTGACGACATTTTTGCCGATATATTTGTTTACTAAGGCAGTAGCCGGGAATGTGGCAGATGTAGAAATTCTAGTTCCACCTGGTACGGAGGTACATGAATACCAAGCGACACCAGAAAATGTCAAAGCGATCGCCACTGCGAATGTGTTAGTAAAAAATGGTTTAGGTTTGGAGGGATTTCTGGAAAATACTGTCAAAAATGCCGAAAATAGTAAACTAGCTGAAATTGATGCAAGCATTGGTATTAAACCCTTAAATGAAATTTCCCCCATTGTGAAAACAGCCAAAGAAGAAGACCACGACCACGCCCAAGGTAATCCTCATGTTTGGTTAGATCCCGTTTTGGCAAAACAAGAAGTAACAAATATTCGGGATGGATTAATTGCTGCCGACCCTGCGAATAAAGCTACTTATGAAGCAAATGCTGCGGCTTATATTAAAGAATTAGAAAGTTTAAATAGTGAATTTAAACAGACTTTACAAAAAACTCCTAACTGCACCTTTATTACCTTTCATGATGCGTTTCCCTATTTAGCTAAACGTTATAACCTCAAGCAAGTTGCTGTGGTACAAATTCCCGAAGATCAACTTTCACCTACTGATGTGCAAAATGCAGTCAGTGCTGTGAAAAAGTACAAAGTTAAAGCTTTGTTCAGTGAACCAGGAGTAGACAACAAACTTCTAACTAGCTTATCGAAAGACTTGAAATTAACTTTGCATCCTCTAGATTCCCTAGAAACTGGCGAAACAGATCCACAACATTACTTCAAGGCGATGAAAGCTAACTTACAAATTCTAGAAACTTCATGTAAATAGGTTTGTCATTTGTTCTTTGTCCTCTGTCCTTCGCAAATTCCCAATTCCCAATTCCCAATTCCCAATGCCCAATAACATTGCTATTTTGAAAGTGGAAGGATTAACTGTCTATCAAGGCAGCTATCTGGCTGTTCGAGATGTTTCCTTTGAATTGTTACCAGGAACAGATACAGCCATTGTTGGCCCTAATGGTGCTGGCAAAAGTACCTTGGTAAAAGCAGTTTTAGATTTGATCCCTCGAAGTGCTGGTACGATTGAAATATTTGGTCGCCCAATTGCAAGGCTGGGACGCTTACGTGATTTTTTGGGCTATATGCCGCAAAATTTCATCTTTGATCGAGGCTTTCCTATTTCTGTCAGCGAATTAGTCGGACTAGGATGGGCCAAGGAAGGTAAAAAGGGAGATATATTTTTCTCCAAGCTGTGGAGACAAGACAGAGAAAAATCAGCCGCAGTAGTAGAAGCTTTACGGCGAACTGATGCTTATCATTTACAGCATCAAGCTATTGGTACTCTTAGCGGTGGTCAACTTAAGCGGGTGTTGTTGGCTTATTGTTTAGTAATGCCTCGAAAACTGTTGGTACTCGATGAAGCCTTTGCTGGCGTTGATGTCCAAGGTTCAGCAGATTTTTACGCTTTACTAAATGAGTTAAAGCGGGAGGAGGGTTGGACGATATTGCAAGTTTCCCATGATATTGATATGGTAAATCGCCATTGCGATCGCGTGCTTTGCCTCAACCAAAGCATTGTTTGTACTGGTAAGCCGGAAATTGCTCTTTCACCGCAAAATCTGTTAGCAACATACGGCCCAGGTTTTAGTCGTTACCAGCACCAACATTAATGCCCATAAGTATGGATTATTTTTTCAATGATTGTCAGATAGCAAGGCTAGCGATCGCTAGTAGTAATGACTTGATAAAGTTGCTAGAATTTCCCTTTATGCAGCGTGCGATCGTCGGTGCTGTGTTAATGGGAATACTTGGCGGGATGTTGGGTAGTTTTGTCACCTTGCGCCAGTTGTCTTTTTTTAGCCACGCCGTTGGTCATGCAGCGTTAGTAGGGGTGGCGTTAGGTGTGCTGCTACAAATAAATCCTACTTGGATGCTATTACCTTTTACCTTAGTTTTCGGGATTATTGTCCTCTACTTCATCGATAAAACCGACTTAGGTAGCGATAGCGTCCTTAGTATAGTACTATCTGGGGCATTAGCGATCGGTGTGATTCTCACGAGTCTAATTAAAGGATATCGTGGCAACTTGATGGCTGTGCTGTTCGGCGATATTCTAGCGATCGATACCACGGATTTGATTTTGACGCTGCTAGTACTTGTAGGAGGTAGCATATTTTTACTATCAACCATGCGTCAGCAAATTTTGTTGACCCTTAACCCCGATGTAGCTCAAGTTCAAGGGGTTCCCGTCCAATTGTACCGCTACATCTTTGTAGTTTTGCTTTCACTCGCCGTTGCTGTAGCGATTAAAGCTGTCGGCGTTTTACTGGTGAACGCCTTTTTGGTTATTCCCGCCTCCACCGCCAAACTGATGAGTCACCACTTTAGCCGCTTTCTAATCATGTCCGTGATAGTTGGTTCCATGAGCAGCATTGCTGGCATTATTGTCTCAGGTATTTTCAACTTTGCTTCTGGCCCAAGTATTGTTCTTGTCCAATTCCTGCTATTTATTGCCGTTTTCATCTGGTTTAAGTTGAATTTGAAAGCTGCATAAATCTTTTTTCTCCAAGGGCTTGCTATATTCTGAGATGTTTGCTACATTTATTAATCGTGGCTCACAAAAGCCCCAGCCGGGATAGCTCAGTTGGTAGAGCAGAGGACTGAAAATCCTCGTGTCACCGGTTCAAGTCCGGTTCCTGGCATTTACAAAAACCCTTGAAACTCAATAGCCTCAAGGGTTTTCAGTTTATTAAGTGCTAACTAATAGAGAGCTAGCGTACTAAATTCAAGATAAATTTTGGACATTTTTGGATACCTTTAGACAAAAAACGGGTGTAAAGTGGGTGTAAAAGAGATAGAGTAGAGGAGTAATTACACCTTAATAAAGCTATGTTCTCCAAAACTCCTACAGGGCGGGCATCTAAAGGTTCTGTCTCTATCCTTAACTCTAATGAGCGATTGCAGTTACGGTTCAGATATAGGGGCAAGCGTTATTACATCTCTACTGGTTTAGCAGATACCCCAAATAACCGTAAATTGGCTGAACTTAAGGCCTCTGAGATTGAGAAAGATATACTCTGTGAGCGATTAGACTTAACTCTAGAGAAGTACCAACCTCAATCTGCTTTAAGTACGATTACACCCGTTACATCCATCAAGAAGCCTAAACCCAATTTAAATGAACTTTGGGATAGGTATAGCGAGTTCAAGAAACCGCAAATTAGTCCTAGTACATACGTCAAAGATTTTGCCAAGCATCGGAATCACATTGCTAAGTTACCAACGCGATCGCTAGATGAAGCATCTGCTATTCGAGATTATCTTTTAGCCAATTTAACTCCAGATGCTGCTAAACGTTGTCTAATTCAGTTCAAAGCTTGTTGTAATTGGGCAATGGAAGAGGGGTTAATCGACACGAACCCTTTTGCTGCGATGAAAATCAAAACACCCAAAGGTGCTACTGAAGAACAAGATGTTAATCCTTTCAGTAAAGAAGAAAGAGATTTAATTATTCGTACTTTTGCTAGCGATCGCCATTACAGCCACTACACTCACTATGTCCGCTTCCTTTTCTTTACAGGATGTAGACCATCTGAGGCAATCGGTTTGAAGTGGAAACACATCACTAATAATGTGGTTCAGTTCCGGGAATCAGTTGTTGTCTCTGAAGACGGCTTAGTGTTAAAAGAGGGACTGAAAACACAAAGAAAGCGAGATTTCCCAATTAATTCGGAACTAAAAGCGATTTTGGATGAGATTAGGCCTATAGAACCTAATGCTGAAGCATTAATTTTTACCAGTCCAAAAGGAAAATTTATCGACCATCACAACTTTTCTAATCGTGCATGGAAGTCTATGTTAGCCAAATGCTGCGTTCCCTATCGCAAAAGCTACCAGACACGACATACCTTTATCAGTTTGTGTGTGGAATCACATATTAACAGTACAGCGATCGGGCGATGGACGGGAACATCCGCCAAGATGATTGACAATCACTACGGTGCTACTAACTTTACAAATTTAAGACCACCTGACCTTTCATAGGAGGAGTTCATTAATGATAAATCAATCAAATGAACAAGAAAAATCTCTGTTCATAGGAAGGTATTGTTATCTCAAATATTTGTCTACAACACTAAGAGGAAATTTTTCAATTTCTGATGTAGAGTATTGCTACTGTTCAGTTGGTTCTCCTAACGGAACAGAAGAAGAGCAAATTGCATTTTTTATATCTGGGATACCAAATCCAAAATTATTAGATGGAGGAAAAAACCTTTGTCACGGAGTTATGGACATTTGGGTAGGATACAAAGATTCATGTGTTGAACTTGCTAAATGCTTTCTGTTCACTAAAGGAAAAGAGGATGATCCTTTTTTGGAATCTCTTAGCAAAAAAGAAATTAATCTCTCAGAGTATGAATATGAATGGCTAAAAGGTGAACTGTATAAAAATCTTTGGCACCTGATACATCACAATAGTGAATTTATAATCAAGAATTTAGAGGAAAATTGGGACTATTATTTTGTATCAGATATAGATTTAATGTGCGAAATTGTTAGAGGAGTAATAGAAGGAGAATTTAGCCGTTATCTTTTGAACATTTATCAATACAATGCTAGTGAAATTGATGACATTAATAAACTTAAGCGGAAAATGTACAAAAATGAATTATGTATGGTAGAGAAAGAAAAATTTTGGAATTTAATTGATAAACATACAGCCAAAGCAATTTGGTTCGATCGCGTAATTACGATAGCTAATGCGCTCGCAGATCATGGGATAAATGAGATAAAAACTCACTTAGATATTCATTCAAAGATTATTGATGCTATGGCTCGTTTCAGTATTAAGAGGGTTCGTAATCCAGCGCTGAGGAGTCCTCGGAAATCTCACTATTGTATTGAAGGTGTAATTACTGAGGGTACTATACCAAAATGGAAGCTTCACGAAGCTTAACACTTTAGGCATCCTTTACATTCCAGAGGGTGTTGTCGAACAATGGTGTCCATAGTAGTTTAAAGGTACTTATGGACATCTATTTTTGCTCAAAAATAACTCTAAGCCAAAAGACAGGCCTATCAAACTCTACTTTCAAGAAATATCGACTCTCTGGTGTTTGGCTGGAAGGAATTCACTGGCAGAGGTTGAACTCTCGCTCTCTTCTCTATAATCTGCCGTTAATATTGGACTGGGTAGCTAATCGTAATGCGCCAGAGATACACCAAAGAGCAATAGAGAATTATTTGCGATCACTACCGTCCAATCAGAAAAAATACACCAGAAATAATTCATAGTTAATGGGGGATAACCACTTCAATACTGTACTGACTGTATTGATAACTTTTAGTGGGCTGCACCACACCACGTTGTAAAAAGGTGTAATAACTTTGATCGCTTTCTGGGACGGATACATAAGCCTAACAATGTCCATAAAGCAAGGTGATCAAAAACTTCTCAAGCTGAAAGCTATTTCATATTTATTGATGTAGAAGCAAATTTTGAACAATTAAGAAACCTAATACCTTTGTACAGAGCAGAATTACAAGGCAATCCCCCCGTGCCTGAAAATTGGGCTGATATGCGAAAGCTATCTCAATATCTGGAGGGATATAAACCAGGGGGGCGCAAAGGTTGGATAACCTGTAAATGTCCTGTTCATGGTGGTGAAAGTTATGACAGTTTACACGTTACAGCGCTTCCGGCTATTATGCAATACAGTTTTCCTCTTGCCCCTCTTCTCTCACAGCTTTCAGCTTTGAGGATGTACCTCATAGCTGCCGTAAGTGCTGTAACGAAGCTACAGGACAATTTCACTGTCATAGTGGGTGCGATACTAAAAAGATTTTCAGAATCACCCTAGACATTGCAAAATCCAAAGGTCACATCGTACCAGAGAAACGACAATCATATACACCGCAGGCGATCGCCACTAAATCAAATCTTATTGCTCACCCCGCAGCAAGGATACAGCGAATTGATGTTGAGGGCATCAAGGCAGAATACACAAAACTGTTAGCTATTGAGGCAAGTCAATCTGAGCTTGAATTATTCAAAATTCAAACCCGCCAAAATTACCCCCTACTTCAACCATCAGAACTTAAGCGCCTACTCGATGCAACTGGAGATGAATTTGACAAGGCTGAAAACTTATTAAACGACACTGAAGAGCTGCGGAGACTGGTAGAGTCCAGCGAACAAACGATCAACCTAGCTCACTACTTACCGCAATCCTTAGCCAAACCCCTAACCCAGTATTGTGAATGGCAGAAGATCAGACACGCTGTGGTTTTAACCTCTCTGTTAACATCAGTGTCGTCTTTGCACAAGGTTGGTACAGAAGTAATTTTACATAAAAACCTTAATTTTGCTGTACCTCCTACTTTGTACAGTGCAATCGTAGCTGAAAGTGGAAGCAAAAAATCCCCAATCTTTAGAGCTACAGCCAAATTACCCCTAAACGGTCTTAAACAATCCAGAGTTGATGAATATTTACAGAATCTAAAAGATTACCAAACGGAATTAGACGCATGGGAGGAGGAAAACGCCAATCTGAAGAAAGGGGTGAAACCGAGGCAACCTAAACCAACCGAACCAGCACAACCACCAATTTTTTACTTCACAGATGGAACCGGGGAGAGCATCAAGTCACAGGCACAGAAAGCACCGGATAAGGCTTTATTCCTACTCTGTGATGAATTGGCTGGGTATTTTGCCTCACAAGATAAGTATTTTGGTGGTAAAGGTAGTGATAAACAGGATTTACTCAGCTACTACGATGGCACGGGTGCAACTGTGCTGAGGGCTGGAGGAGTCAAGGTGGATGTACCTAGAATCTACCTGTCAATTTTAGGAACCATCCAACCAGACATTATCAAAAAGATAATGGGGAACACCAATGACCTTGACGGTAGTTGGTCACGGTGGTTGTTTGCAATCCAGCCCAACATCCCTACAACCTTACCAGACGATGTACCGTGTGGGGTTGACTGCACTGATGTGATGACGGGTTATTTTGAGAAAGTTTTTGATCTACCCCTAACAAAATACAAGTTAAGTCAGGAGGCATTTAGAATTTATCAGCCATTTTACAACCGACTAGAACAGTTACGAGTTTTATACCCCACATCCGGTTTTAGGGCTGTATATGCAAAAGCTGAAGGGTTGGCTGGTAGGTTAGCTCTAAACCTTCACGTCTTATATGAGTTCGCAGAAGGACGCATACCATCACAGGTAATTGGATCTGATATGATGCATCGAGCGATCGCATTAATGAAGTTCTATATTGGTCAAGTTCGGATGGTTCATGCTTTCGTTAATGATGGCGACAGTGTTGCACCGCTTCTACTCAAAGTAATCGAGTTATCAAAACGAAATCAGTTGGCCGGTGAAGAGGGATGGATTAAAGCATCAGATGTGCAAAAAAATACCACACGAGCCAAACGTCCATCAGCAGTTGAGGCACGGAATTGGATGATTCAAGCCTCTAACCTTGGATATGGAATTATCAGGGGTGAAGGTTCAAAAATTGAGTTTAGGACATCTTTACAAAACTCAATAGACAAAATAGATAAGAATAGACAAACTATAGACACGGTGTCTATTCTTGAAACACTTGCGATACAAGGCGTTCCCAAAAATATAGATAAAATAGACGACCTCAAACACTCAGATACAATATCTGACGACACACCCCACACCACAATATTGAATAGACAACCAATAGACGACTCCTGTCTATTTGGTCTATCGAATCTTGAAAGTATTGATGTAGCAAGCAATCCAACAATACATAGCCCGTCTATAATTACGTCTATAGAATGTCTATCGTTTAATAAGGAGACACAGGAAGTTATGGCTACGACGGGTGCAGTCATGACACCCCAGTCCCAATCGCAACCAGAATATAAAGTAGGCGATGGCGTCGAATTTAAGCACCCTGACAGTTGTAATATTGACTGGATCAAGGGCAGGATTGACGATGTGAATTGTCAGCAAGGTTACTTCATCAGCTATACAATCAGCTATTTACAGCGCGGGAAAAACTCCACCTGTAAACTTCACCGTCAGGACTGGGTAAGGGTGGTGAGATAGGGAGGCGATCACCAAACCCTCTATGCAGTTAAAAGTTATATAGAGTTACCAATAGCACTTATCTATTTGAATAGATAACTATGTAGGGTGGCTACTGAGATATTTATGTCGCTATGAGCAGGTTTACAATCGTTTTCGGTCTTGTCACCGTTTTGGGAAGATGTCAATGATATCTATGGGGCAAGTTGGTCTGACTGCTCCATTCCCAGACTGAAAATCATTGTGAAAGTCACGCTTGGTATGAGTCGGCGCAGAGCTTGTAAATGAGCCTCAGCGTAACTCCGGCGACGAAAACGGGCAACAATTTGGTGTTGCATAGTGGGAAAATGGCGGACTACACACCAAGGATTTAACTTTTCGACGTAGGTCATAATATTCTCCTGACAATCTTGTGATTTAGCTGGCTAATTTGGGTTGAATAAAACTCAAATTCTGGTTCAAAAATTTCCTAGACAAAAACCACCCTAGTGTGAGGGTGGCTGGTAAAGAAATGTCAGGTTGATATTGAAATTTGCTAACTTTTCAATTCCTATTTATGCCGATCGCGGAAACAGACCTTTTTTAAGAGTTCTTCAGGAATACCCTCAAAGCCTTCTAGTAGAAAATCCATCAGAGCAAGATGGCGTAAATCGGAAGGCATGGGACGGCGTTGCGCCCTCTAGAAAACCAGCGCCGGACAGTTGAAACTGAACGGGAGCAAATTCGGGCGATCGCTTCATGATTAACATCCCACTTGGCATAAAATTTACTGGGTGTCATTCCTAGTTGACAATGGCTGTAAAAATCAATCAGGTTTTGCTCTCATGCTTGTAGACGACGGGGATTAGTCATAACACTGGCTCTCCTTCCAGTGGTTCTAAATCCTCTTCCCAAGCAATATCGGCAGATATCCAAGCTGCACTGAGGCTGTCTTTGCTTAACCAAATTAAGTAACACCAACTCCAGCAGCAAAGATGGGGAGCAAAGCTGTAAAATCTGCCAATAACTATTCCCCAGTCGGTGTTAGAACCAAGCCAGCGTAATCTATCGCCATACAAAAAGCGGGGTGTGTTGGCTGTATGAGGAAAATCGTCGGGTAAATCAACAGACTCTAGAGAAAATTTCTGGTTAATTAATCTTGGGAGTCGATGCTGATGATTGAGCGCGATCGCTTCTAGTGGGGCATAGCGTATCGCACCCAAATAATTAGCAATCAGTTCAGCGTCAATTTTTTCACGGAATTTGACGTTTGTTTTTATCCCTTGCAGCCATATTTTAATGATGTGGTTTAGCAAGAAATACCGAATTAGAAGCTGATTTAAGAAATTTCCGTGAACTCTCAGCGAAATTATGTATTTATTTCATAGAATTTGCGGATATATCAAATTATCAAGTTGACAATATGCTTCTAAGTGGTGTTGAGCGCTTGAGAGTCATGCTTGTAACTCTACTGTTGTCGTTTGCTGTCACAGGAGAACTCAAAGCTGTTGCAGCTGTTGCAAACTTGACTTTGGCACAGACACAAACTGCCCAAAATCAGAAGGATGAGGCAGATAGACTACTAACAGAAGGAAAACAGAAACTAGAGGAAAACCAGTTTTCAGTAGCATTAAAGGCATTTGAGCAAGCTTTGGCTTTATACAGACAAGCTAAAGACCGCAAAGGTGAAGGTAATACTCTCTACAATATTGGCGATGTTTACTATTATCAAGATAAGTTTTCCCAAGCAATAGAATTTTACCAGCAGGCTTTAGTAATTCGTAGAGAAATCGGAGATCGCACTGAAGAAGCCACAACACTCAACAATATTGGCTTATCTTACATTAATTTAAGTCAGTACCCCAAAGCCTTGGATTACTTGCAGCAAGCTTTAGTCATTTTTAAACAAATTGGCGATCGCTCAACTGAAGGCACAACCCTCAACAACATTGGCTTTATTTACTCCAGTCTCGGACAGTACCCCAAAGCCTTGGAGTACTATCAGCAAGCTTTAGCGATTATTAAACAAATCGGCGATCGCTCCGGCGTTGGACAAACCCTCAACAACATTGGCTTGATTTACCACAGTCAAGGACAGTACCCCAAAGCCTTGGAGTACTATCAGCAAGCTTTAGCCATTCGTCAACAAATCGGCGATGCAAGAGGTGTTGGCACTACCCTCAACAACATTGGCGGAATTTACGACAGTCTCGGACAGTACCCCAAAGCCTTGGAGTACTATCAGCAAGCTTTAGCCATTACTAAACAAATCGGCGATCGCTCAACTGAAGGCACAACCCTCAACAACATTGGCTTAATTTACTTTAGTCTCGGACAGTACCCCAAAGCCTTGGAGTACTATCAGCAAGCTTTAGCCATTCGTAAACAAATCGGCGATCACTCAACTACTCTCAACAACATTGGCGGAGTTTATGACAGTCTCGGACAGTACCCCAAAGCCTTAGAGTTCTATCAGCAAGCTTTAGCCATTCGTAAACAAATCGGCAATCGCTCTGGCATTGGCAATAGCCTCAACAACATTGGCGGAGTTTACGACAGTCTCGGACAGTATCCCAAAGCCTTGGATTACTATCAGCAAGCTTTAGCCATTAGCAAACAAATCGGCGATGCAAGAGGTGTTGGCACTACCCTCAACAACATTGGCGCAATTTACGACAGTCTCGGAGAGTACCCGAAAGCCTTGGAGTACTATCAGCAAGCTTTAGCCATTATTAAACAAATCGGCGATCGCTCTAGTGAAGGCACTACCCTCAACAACATTGGCTTTATTTACTTCAGTCTGGGACAGTACCCGAAAGCCTTGGATTACTATCAGCAAGCTTTAGCCATTATTAAACAAATCGGCGATCGCTCTAGTGAAGGTACTAACCTTAGTAATATTGGTTATCTCCTAGATGCACAAAAACAGCCTGAACTAGCAATTGTTTTCTTAAAGCAATCTGTGAATATCAGAGAAAAGATTCGGCAAGATTTGGGAGTATTACCTAAAGAACAACAAGAATCATATACAAAAACCGTCGCTTATACCTACCGCCGTCTTGCTGATTTATTACTACAAAAAGACCGCGTACTTGAAGCGCAGCAAGTTTTAGATTTATTAAAAGTACAAGAGCTGCAAGAATACCTCCGCAATGTTCGGGGTAATCAGCAGACAGCACAGGGAGTAGATAATCTACCACCAGAACAAAAAATTTCTGACAGCTACAATCAGGTTTTAAATCAAGCGATTGAAATCGGTAAGGAACTTACTGAACTGCAAAAGATTCCCTATCCTCAACAAACACCTGCACAAAAACAACGTTTTGCCGAACTCACAACCAAGCAAGGGCAAATTGTCAAACTGTTTGAAGAATTTACCAGTCGTCCAGATGTGGTTGCCAGTGTGCAACAATTACGCCAAACTGCTAAAGACCAAAACGTCAGTTTGCAACGATTGAGAAATATTGCCGACGACCTCAAACGATTACAACAAAACGCTGTCCTGCTTTACCCTTTAATTCTCGAAGACCGTTTAGAACTAATTTTAGCAACACCTGGTTCGCCACCCATCCGGCGCACTGTGGCTGTCAAGCGGCAAGATTTGAACCGAGCAATTGTCAACTTTCGCAGTGCTTTGCAGAATCCTAACATGGATGCGAAAAAACCAGCAAAACAACTATATGACTGGTTAATCAAACCTTTAGAAAATGATTTGCAAAAGGCAGATGCCAAAACTATTATTTATGCTCCCGATGGGCAACTGCGTTACATTCCTTTAGCAGCTCTCTACGATGGTAAACAATGGTTAGTAGAACGTTTGCGGGTAAATAATATTACGGCTGCATCCTTAACTGACTTTACTACAAAACCGCAACCACATCTAAAAGTTTTGGCAGGTGCTTTCACCCAAGGGCATTATGAATTTCAATTAGGCAAGCAGCACTTCAACTTGTCTGGACTACCCTTTGCTGGTAAAGAAGTCGCCGACTTAGAAACAGCTATTCCTGGTACAACGAAACTGTTAGATAAAGACTTTAGCACAATAGCCACAATTCCCCAAATGAATCAAAACTCGGTGGTGCATTTTGCGACTCATGCCGCTTTTGTTCCTGGTTTACCAGAAGATTCATTTATTTTATTTGGGAATGGCGATAGAGTAACTCTGCGAGATATTCAAAACACCTGGTTTTTAACTAACGTTGATTTAGTCGTGTTGAGTGGTTGTGAAACAGGATTAGGCGGAACATTAGGCAATGGCGAAGAGATTTTAGGATTTGGCTACTTGATGCAAAATGCTGGTGCAAGAGCTGCGATCGCTTCTCTCTGGTCAGTTAATGATGGTGGTACTCAAGCTTTAATGGATGTATTTTACGCCAAGCTCAAACAAGGAAATATAACTAAAGCCGAAGCTTTAAGACAGGCTCAAATAGCTTTGATTAATACTAGCAAAAATACTGATGGAAAACAACGTGGGAGTAGTATTGAAATAGAAGCCTTACCATCAAATGTCAGTGATCGCCTCAGTCATCCTTACTATTGGGCATCGTTTATTTTGATTGGTAATGGATTGTAATCCGCAACTCGTAATTTTATTTAATATATCAGTCTGCAATGCGATTGTATCGGCTTACAATGTCAATGCATCGGCTTGCAATGTGATTGCATTGGTCTGCAATGCCAGTGCATCGACTAACAATGCGATTGTATCGACTGACAATGCCAATGCATCGGCTTGCAATGTGATTGCATTGGTCTGCAATGCCAGTGCATCGACTAACAATGCGATTGTATCGACTGACAATGCCAATGCATCGG
>NZ_JBALDL010000057.1:0-59379 GCF_036917465.1 Nostoc sp. | reverse complement strand
TCTCAGTTGCACTCGACTTAATAAATCCTCAACATTTAAGAAACTGGTTTGCTAGTTGCTGCTACTGTACCTCATAACAGCCGGAAGTGCTGTAACTGCTATATATATAGCAGAAATATCCAAGGCTTTTACTAGCATTGGAGAGAAATTGAGTGGCTCCTAAAGTTCAAGCGATAAAAGCTGCTGCTCAGAAGTTTGGTGTTTTTATTAAATTATCCTACCATAATTTAACCTCATAAATCTTGCTAGCAAATATTAACTAAATCTTAAGATAGATATTCTGTTACTAAATATACAGTAATTTATTGGTTTTAATTTCTGAATACAATAACAGCTTTTTTATATTAATCTGAAATGACTATAAATAAGGCTCTCTCAAGGCATTCATCATAGGGATCAGTAAATATCTAAGCGGTATTTAATTAAAAAATAATTTATGTATCTAAAGTAGGAGGGTAAGATCACTTAAATTCTAGGATAATATACAAAGATATCGAAAAGTTTTCAAACATGAAATTTTGTTTAAAATAATCAGCCAATATTAAGGTTGTTTGTTAAGTTGGGTCAAACCAAAATTATTGCTACTTTAACTGGCAGTTTTCTCAAATAAAAAAGATTTACAACTAGGGGTTTTAAAATGCAGACAGTACAAAAGATTTACTGCCCAAATTGCGGCTGCCAAGCAGAACGTTATTATATTTCTGATAGTCAATTAACTCGTACACAATGCTCTAGTTGTGACTACTTGATGATTAGTTGCACCCGCACTGGCAAAGTCATTGAGGCTTATGCACCAGGCATTTATGCAAAGCGCTAGATAATAAAAATTAAAAATTAGAGCATATATTCTCTAATTTCTAATAATAAAGTTACTTGTCAGAAATTTTAAAGATTTTACAGATTACTCTTTTGCTGTCGGATCTGATCTTGTAATCTTAATTGTTGCCGTTGTCTAATTTGTTCATCTTGTCTGAGTTGTTGCTGTTGTATTCTCAGTTGTTGCTGTTGTGAAAAGTCTTGCTGTTGTAGTCTTGTTTCTTCCTGTTGTAGTCTAAATTGTTGTTGGCGGAACATTTCTTGCCGTTGTCGCGTAAATTCTTGCTGTTGTATTGTCTGTTGTTGTTGTAGTTGTTGTGGTTGTTGAAAGTTTTGCCGTAACCATGTTTCCTTCATTCGTTCTTGTGTTTGCTGATTTTGCTCCTCTTGTTGTTGTCTGAGTCTTTCTTGAAGCGAATCTTGCGTCTGGGGATTCGTCTGAATTATTTGTGCAGATGCAGGAAAATTAATCGATAAAGCTTTGGCAAGCACAATCAATGGTAGCCATACTTTAATCAACGATAAGCGATTCAACATACAATTATTTCCTCAATTGTTATAAGTTAGGTTTAGCGATCGCTAAACCCTTAAAATGTCAATAGAATTGCCCTATACATAAATACAGGGGCTTGGAATACTTAACTAAAGTTAATGTTTTATTTACCGTTATGGGGTTATGCGATACTTACGGCTGACTACGCCAACATTCTTCAGTCGGTGACGTTTTTAAATATTAGTGCATTGAGAATAGCTTTCTAAATCAAGGTTATATCCAGTCCATTATCTTGATTTTTCATAAAACTCTCGCTTCTTAGATATTCATCTTAATTAAATTATACATTTATATTTTTTACATGGTTTGCCGGATTTCCGTAATCCATTTATCAATTTAATACGGTTTTACGCCAGAGATAAACAGAGATATATCTTCAGATACATCTCTGTTTATCTGCGGTTTCATATTCATTCATAAAATTGACTAAAACAAGTTTAATTTTTACTTGCTCTCAATTGTCCGCAAGCAGCATCAGCTTCTAAACCACGAGAATAACGCACACTCACAGCAGTATTTTGTTGCTTAAGGACGTTGACAAATGCTTCAATGCGATCGCGGTTGGGGCGTTTGTAGTCTACTTCTTGAATGGGGTTGTAAGGAATCAAATTCACATGACATTGAAATCCTCGCATACATTTTGAAAGTTCTAGTGCGTGTTCTGGTAAATCGTTCATACCAGCCAGGAGAACATATTCAAAGGTAACGCGCCGTCCAGTGATTTCTACATATTCTCGACATTCAGCCAGCAAATCTTCTAGAGGATAGGCGCGGGCGCTGGGGATAAGTTTTTCTCGCAGTGCTTGGTTAGGTGCGTGCAGACTCACAGCGAGAGTGACTTGTAAATTATTTTGCGCGAACTCACGAATGCGATCGCGAATCCCAACTGTAGAAACTGTAAGCGATCGCTGCCCAATACCAATATCTTGATTTAGAGATTTCAAAGCTGCTAAAACATTCTCAGTATTCAACAACGGTTCACCTAGTCCCATAAACACGACATTACTAACCCGTTGCTGAAAATCTTCTTGCACAGTCAACACTTGATCGATAATTTCGTGCCGTGCTAAGTTACGTTTGTAGCCTCCCTTACCAGTAGCGCAGAAATCACACGCCATTGGGCAACCCACTTGAGTAGAAACACAAACTGTCAGGCGGGCTTTTGGGCCTTCTCCCCTTTCTGCAAAGGTGGGGATGCCAACAGTTTCAATAATTTGATCGTCTGCTAATCGCAAAAGATATTTGACTGTGCCATCGGGAGCCATAGAGCGGTAATGTAAAGTTGAGCGCCCAATGGGAATTTCTGCCACTTCCGCACGCCATTGCTTAGAGAAGACAGAAATATCAGCTAGCGATCGCACTCCCTTATCATAGATCCATTCATGCAGTTGCTTTCCTCTGTAAGCAGGTTGTCCTTGTTGCTGCACCCAAGTGCTTAACTCAGCCAGAGAAGCACCGAGAAGGGGAGGGATTAATTCTGATTTTTCTGGGTTGTGTGAGTCAACCTGAGATACAAGAGGCGTAGCAGACATAAAAAAATCACGAGTTGATGTAGGATCTCTATCCTACACCTGCTAGATCGAGTTAGTCTTGACCAAAGTAGATGGGGAATTAACCAAAGGTTGTGCCGTTCCAGCCCCACATTGCACCCTTAGCATCTGCAAACTCAATGTAAATCCGATTTTTAGGTACACCTAGAGTTTGGTTAATCTGCTGGCAGAAGTCCTGACTCATTGCTGCGGTTTGATCTGGTTTCATCGCGCCAATGCTCTTAATTTCAATATAGCAAACCGGGTCTGTATTCCCCGCAAAGGTCATAGGAATTTCTGGCTCAAAAGCAGTCATTACATAAGATTCTGGTTTTCCTAAATGTTTTGCTAACTTGGCTGATAGATTTAAAAGCATGGACTCAATTTCAGCTTTTTGAGGAGCAGATGCAGAAGTTTGCACTTTAATTAATGGCATAGTACCGAATTGGGATTTTGGATTTTATTCACACTGTTAAGTTTACCGAAGCACAGAGCAGATGAGGGGAACAAGGAGAGTTTTCCAATGTCCCATGCCCAATGCCCACTCTTCAATGATGAGACGAGCGAAACAGGTGATTATGTTCGGGATGATATAAACGCGATCGCCCTTTTGCTGTCGAGAGGGCTGGACTGATTATATAAAGTGTAGTACGAATTAGTTTTTCTTTATGAGTACATTCCGCCATTTGATTCAGAGGAACAACTTTAATTTTTTCATCAGGCCATCCGATACGAAAGCAAATTGCAATGGGGGTTTCGGCTGGATAATGTTCGAGTAGTTTAGCTTGGGCATTTTCGACGTGACGCGCACTGAGATACAAGCAAAGGCTAGCCTGATGTGCCGCGAGAGTGGCTAATTCTTCGGTGGCGGGGACTTCTGTACGTCCACTGATGCGGGTCAAAATGATAGTTTGGACTAAACCAGGGACAGTTAGTTCTACTTTGAGTTTGGCAGCAGCAGCTTGAAAAGCGCTGATACCAGGTATGACTTCAAAAGGAATATTTGCCTCTCTTAGGAGGTGCATTTGCTCGTGGATGGCGCTGTAGAGACTAGGATCGCCAGAATGGAGACGAACGACAGATTTTTGTTGCGATCGCACCCTATCGATCATAATCGGCAAAATCTCTTCTAAAGTCTGATTCGCAGTCCTAATTATCTCCGCATCTGCTCGGCAAAGTTCTAAAATCTGTTCGGGTATTAAAGAATCAGCAAATAAAATCACATCAGCAACAGCCAGTAGTTTCTGCGCCTTCACCGTCAACAAATCAGGATCTCCAGGGCCTGCACCGACAATATACACAGATGGTTCTATGGCATATAGCGTTTTTTTATAACTCAGGTTTTCTGTATATTCACTTTTAGAAGAACCCATAATAATCCCTCAAAAAACTTTTTTGATATTTTCTCAGTATCTTTCCGGATTCTCCCTCTTTCTCTAGTAGAGAGTAATGGTAGATGCACCCTGGTTAAGCCCTAGAAAATATTCTGGGGCATTTTTTATTTTTTAGTCATTTGTCATTTGTCCTTGGTCATTTGGGCATTGGTTATAAATTATTCTCCTTTGCCCCTCATCTCTCCATTTCCCTTGGGAGTAGGCACTACATCGGGTAAAGAGCGTTTGAGTAAGTAAAGCCAAACTAATCCGACTGATCCTAATAAAATTCCTAAACTACTTACTACTTGTGCCATCCGTAATGGCCCCAGCATCAAGCTATCAGTGCGGAAACCTTCAATCCACAAGCGTCCTAAGCTGTAGGCTGGCCAGTAAACTAAAAATAGCGTGCCTACCTTTAAACGTGGCTTGCCGGATAAAGACCGAAAAAACAACGTTATTAGTAGCGCAAACACCATTAAATCCCACAGAGATTCATATAGGAAGGTGGGATGGAAATAATCGAAACTGGCGTAAGCTAGAGGACGATGATCTGGTGGAATATACAGCTTCCAGGGTAAATCAGTAGGATCGCCAAAAGCTTCAGAATTAAAGAAATTGCCCCAACGTCCGATCGCTTGCCCTAAAATCAGCGAAGGTGCTACTAAATCTGCCAATTGCCAGAAAGAAACCTGCTTGATTTTGGCAAAGATTAACGCAGCTATAACGCCACCAATAATTGCTCCGTGAATCGCAATACCACCTTCCCAGATAGCAAAGATTTTTCCGGGAGTTGGGGCATATTTTGACCATTCAAAGAAAACGTAATATAGCCGTGCGCCGGGAATTGCCCCAATCAATAACCAAAAGAACAAATCGCCTAGCAGCTCAGGATTGACGTTACGGCGCTTTGCCAACTCCTGGGAAAGAATTACGCCAATTAACACTGCCGTAGCAATCAATAAGCCATACCATCGGATACTTATGGGCCCTAATTTCACCAGAATGGGCCCTGGAGAAGTAAATTGAAACGCCAATAGCAAGGTGGAAAAATCCAGTCCCATGAGAAATTACCTAGAAAAGTTCGTTAACTACCCGCGCACTTTGCTAAGTACGGAGTTTTTGCATCTCGAATACTAGAATTACACTTAAAATCCAGCATCCATATTTAGGAATCTAATTCCTAACGCCTAGTTGAGCATAACTTGTACCACTAAAACAATTGAGTTTACCATTCTTGCTTAGAGCGCAAGATGGTAAATTTGAGTAAGTTACACAAAAGAGTTTCGATATAATCACCTAAACAACTTTGATATATCTAAAATTGTGATTGCTATTTATCCTGGTAGCTTCGACCCCATCACCTTGGGACACCTTGACCTCATCGGGCGCGGTTGTCGGCTGTTTGAGCGGGTAATTGTCGCTGTACTGCGGAACCCGAACAAAACGCCACTTTTTAGCGTACAACAACGGCTAGAGCAGATCCGTCTTTCTACACAACATCTACCTAATGTAGAAGTAGACAGCTTTGATGGTCTTACCGTCAACTATGCACAAATGCGACATGCACAAGTTTTGCTTCGGGGTTTACGGGCTGTGTCAGATTTTGAAGTGGAACTGCAAATGGCTCACACCAATAAAACTCTTTCTACCCAAATAGAAACAGTTTTTCTAGCAACTTCAAATGAGTATAGTTTTTTAAGTAGTAGTGTGGTGAGAGAGATTGCAAGGTTTGGCGGCTCTATCGATCATCTCGTTCCCCCACACATTGCCCTAGATATATACCAATGCTACAATCAGAAATCTCCAATGTTGAACCCAATCTCAACGGAAGCAATCCCACCCCTGAAGAATCTCTCGGTGGAGAGGGAAGCGTAGATATTCAGCAGGAACTCAACCGCCTAGAGGAAATAGTTCTCTCTAGTCTCAGAATTCCTCTGACGGGACGCACTCTTATAGATGAAGAAAAGCTGTTAGAACAGCTTGATTACATCCGGCTGGCTTTACCATCACTTTTTCAAGAAGCAGCAGCCATCCTCGACCAAAAGGATGAAATTCTGCTAGAAGCGGAAGAGTATGGACAGCAGGTTGTTGAGTCCGCACAAGCAAAAAGAGCGCAAATCTTAGCTGAAAGCGATATTATTCAACAGGCGGAACAAGAAGCTGAACAACTGCGGCGACAAGTGCAACAAGAGTGTGAGGGAATAATGCAAGAAACCCTCGCCGAGATTGAGCGCAAGCGGTATGCTTCTCAGCAAGAGTTAGAGCAAATGAGGCAAACTGCGATCGCTCAGGCTCAAGAAATTGAAGATGGTGCTGATGCTTATGCTGATGGAATTTTGGGCAATATCGAGCAGGATCTCAAAGAGATGTTGCGAATTGTCACCAACGGAAGGCAACAATTGCAAATTGATAACCTCACGCAGCGCAATTCACCGCCTAGCAAAAAAAGATAGAGATTCTAATAAGAGATGATGAAAAATTATAGGTTGGGTTTCGCTATTGCTTAACCCAACAATTTTTATCAAGGAAGATTTTGTTGGGGAATCTACCGAATAATATATATAATTAGAGTTTTGGTTTGTAATTAACCAGGATTTTTAATAAATGATTACTTTCGCTCAAGTTAATTTTGGATTAAATCTAGCTGGCTTAATTGGAATTATTTATTTTCTTTTGGCAATTGTTTACTTTATTTTAACAGTAGCTTGGCTAGCCCAACGTGGCACTAGGCTTACAGGTTGGGCTTTAGCACTTTATATTTACACCAATTGTAATGTTAATGTGCGGGATAATCTTGTTTTTTCAAGGTTGGCGTTTAGATCCAATTCTTCAGATTGAGCGATTTTTATCTTTGCTATTAATTATTTATTTTGCTATTAAAGATATTCTAATTAATGCAGTTTACAGAGATAGATGATTTTAGCATTTTGCTAGCAACCAGATCCCCGATTTCTCAAAGAAGTCGGGGATCTACGTGTTGCAAATTCATCAAAAACGCAATTAATATCTGATTACAGAGTGTAAGTAAAATTTTCTACCAACATACCGGGAACTAAACTACCTCCTAGTTGGCGACTATCATAAGTGCCGACTTCGGGAATAAATTCTTGAAAATCGGTCAAATCTACTAGGTTTTCTCCCCAGAAGCGATAAAGACTTTCATCAAAACGTAAGTTTTCAATGGGGGCGATAATTTCTCCCTTTTCTACCCAAAAACAAGCATAACGAGTCATACCTGTAATTCTACCAGTGTGGCGATCGCTCCAATTCAAGTAATGCAAATTTGATAGATACAATCCTGTATCCAATTTTGGAAGAATCTGATCAAATCCTAAATTTCCTGGACTGATTTCTGGCGCACGTAGAGTCTCTGAACCATTAGCACCATTGGCAATTTTCTGATATTCCTTAGCAGTACGAGAATTCACCAGAGTGTTTACCAAACGTCCTTTTTCTATTACAGGTAACTCCGGTGCTGCCATTTCTCCCAATTCATTAAATCGAGGTACTAATCCGCGCTGAAAGTTTTCTTTTAAACTAAATGCTGTCGAAAGTTGTTTTTCTTGACGCGATAAAGCAGCTAAAGCACTATTTCCTTGTTGGATATCAGCTTCACTTATAGCTCCCCAAGAAAGCATCAGCAATAAATCTGCAACAGCAGCAGGTGCAAAATAAGTCTTGTATTGTCCCCGTGGTAATTCTTTAACTGGGTGAGCAAGCAATTCGAGTTGCTTTTTGCCTTCGCTGATTTTGGCTATATAAGCAGAGTTATCCCAATCACTTCCTGCAAATGTACCCTTAACTGCTTGTCCAGATGTGGAAAATAGAGAATAATCTAAGGTAAAAGAATCAGTAAGAAACCAGTGTTTTTGACCATTGGAATCACCATAAGCTTTAATTACTATTCCTCCTGCATATATACCAGTAAAATCTAATTCAGTAACTTGTTCTAATATAGTTTGTACTACTGCTTCCTCTGCCAATAAATTCCCAAAATGTACTTCCCGACTAGTATTAGTTTCTGATGGTAAAACTAGATATGGATCGATGGGTAGTAGAATAAGTTCATCGCGTAGTTCCTGCAAAGCAGGATATGCTAATTGCCAGTCTATCTCCCAATTTCCAGTAAAGGGAAACTGCCGAATACTGCTGCGTTGATCTGCCATGAAAGTTAGTTCGATCCAACCATCAGCAACACAACCAGTTTGTCGCACTTTCGTATGATTGAAACGAGTAAATTGGCTCCTTTCACTGCTGAGTCTCACAGTGAATTGTTCATTTTCTGCTTTTTTTATAAGTAGAGTTTCAATCAGTCGATTAAAGCTGACTTCTAAGGCAGATAATTCATCAATTTTCATGTATATTAAATATTAATATTAATAGAAAATAGGGGTGGGGGAAGTTAGGAGTTTTCAATTAGGAATTAGTAGTTATTATATTAAAGGCTTTTGAAATTCAAAAACCCTAAGTAGGTAGGCGTAAACAAATTAAAGTTTGTAGTCAGGACTTTAGTTCTAATAATCCTTGTTTTGAGCGATGAATGACTCACTACAAACTAGGATTTTATTTTATGTTCAATTATACCTATTTAACTACCAACTATTCACTCCTAACTCCTAACTCTTTCAACTTCCTCCACCAAAAACTTCGACATTAGCAAATACACAAACAGGGGAACCATGTCCTACCCAAATAGCCTGATTTGGTTCTCCTTTACCACAATAAGGAGTACCATACATTTGCCAGTTTTCAGCATTTCCTACTTGGATTAAGCTATGCCAAAATTCTGGTGTTGTGGCGCGATAGTTGGGATTGCGGAGGGTTTTAGTGAGTTTACCATTTTCAATTAATTTAGCGTACTCACAACCAAATTGGAATTTATAGCGGCGATCGTCAATTGACCAAGATCGGTTAGATTCCATGTAAACGCCGTGTTCTATGCCGCCAATAATGTCTTCAAAGGTTGCATTTAGAGGCTCTAAATTCAAGTTACCCATGCGATCGATCGCAGGTCGATTCCATGAAGAAGCACGGGCACAGGCTACTCCTGGTACACCTGCTCTTGCTTGACTCTCTAGACTGCCTAAACCTCGTTGGAGTACACCTTCTTTTACTAAATACTCCCGCGTTGCTACAGCACCAGTATCATCAAAACCATAGCTAGCAAATTCACCAGCCACGGTAGGATCAAAGGTAATATTCATCAGTGGCGAACCATATACCAGGTTGCCAAAATCACTTTTATTAACAAAGCTGCCTCCAGCATAGTTACGCTCATCTCCTAAAATTCGGTCAATTTCTAAGGGATGCCCGACACTTTCATGGATTTGCAGCATCATTTGATCTGGGGCTAAAACTAAGTTGGTACGGGTAGTTGGGCATTCCTCTGCTGTCAAGAGTTCTACTGCTTGTTCGCCAATTAGCCGCACCCGATGCCATAAGTTTTCTTGTTTTAAAAGTTCTAGTCCACCTTGGTAACAGTTGGCTTGCGAACCATTGTTGCTGCGCTGCTGTACAGTTGCACCATCTTGGGCGGTGGCTCCGTAATGAGTGCCTATAGATAGGGTTTTTTGATAGACTTCTGAGCCGTTGCTGCTAACAAACCAAGACTCTCTATCAATGGTGCTAGCACTGGCTATGGTTTGCACAATTTTGTCGTCAACTTTCAGCGTTTGGCAAATGCGAACTAGTAAATCGTTGATTTCTCCCGGGCTCAAAGCATCTAATGGTTCAAGAAATGGAGATTTATATTCACCAACGACTTTAGGGCGTTCACTTTCACGGAAGGGATGTATCCACCATTCGCTGGCTGCTAGTGCCTGTTTATAGGCTGTTTCGGCAGCAGCTTGTAGGGAAGACAGTTCTAGAGAGTTGGTTGCTGCATAACCCAGACAGCCGTTGACTAACACTTCTAGCATGGCTCCGAGAGTGAAAGATTTGCCGTTTAGTTGGGGTAAGCCGTCACGGACTGAACGAGTTGTAGAAGTCTCCTTTACGGCTCTGATACCGATCCAATCAGCAGGAATGTCGAAACTAGCGATCGCTTTTTTAAGTTCAGACCACATAATTTAAGGAATGGGGAATGGGGAATGGGGAATGGGAAAACTTTTCCCTAGTCCTCAGTTTCAAGTACTTTCTAATTCCGATGCCACCGTGTACCATCGCGGCTATCAATTAGCGTAATACCTTCTGCTTGGAGTTGGTCACGAATGCGATCGCTTTCGGCAAAATTCTTGGCAATACGTGCTTGTTGTCTTTGCTGAATTTTCGCCTCAATTTCCGCATCGCTTAAACCATTGCTTTTATCAGGTTCGGCTTCTATCTCGGCTTCTAAACCCAAAACTCCAGCTAATGTCACAAGAGTTTGCCATTGCTGCTGTAACTCATCTGGTGAAGTTTCAGTTTTTCCTTCATGCACAAGAATATGCCCCTCACGGCGCAGTTCTTTGGCTAATTCAAACAGCACTGTTAACCCACCAGGAAAATTAAAGTCGTTATTCACAGTTTCCTGGAAGCGTTCAACAGTTTCAGGAAGTAGTGCTGAAGCAGTTTCCACTCCCCATCCCAGTTGTTTACTGTATTGGTAGCCGAAAAGTAAACCTTCTTTTATGGTGTGCCAACCATTGGTTGCTGCGGCGATCGCTTCGTCGGTAAAATCTATAGGTGTGCGATATTGAGCAGTCAGTACGAACAACCGCACTGCCATCGGGTCAACTCCTCGATCCAGCAATTCTCGAATAGTGGTAAAGTTGCCCAAAGATTTGGACATTTTTTCACCATCTACCTTCACCATGCCGTTATGTAACCAATAATTTGCTAGGGGTTTTCCTGTCACAGCTTCTGATTGGGCAATTTCGTTTTCGTGATGAGGAAAAATTAAGTCAGCACCACCAGCATGAATATCTATGGTATCACCCAAGCGATCGCGCACCATTGCCGAGCATTCTATATGCCACCCCGGACGACCTGCGCCCCAAGGTGACTCCCAAGCTGGCTCTCCTGGTTTTGCTGCTTTCCATAAAGCAAAATCGAAGGGGTCTTTCTTTTTCTGGTACTCTGGATCTTCGGCGTTGACGCGCTCGCTTTTGCCGGCTTGCATATCTTCTAATTTGCGTCCAGAAAGTTTACCATACTCAGCAAACTGCCGCACTGCATAATACACATCGCCGTCAGCAGGGTAGGCAAAACCTTTATTTTCCAACTCATGAATTAACCGTTGAATGCCATTCATTGTATGGGTAGCGCGGGGATATTCATCTGCTTCTTTGATTCCCAGCCGCGCCATATCCTCAAAATATGCTTTGATAAAGCGATCGGCTACAACTTCCATTGAGGAATGTTCAACACGGGCGCGATTGAGAATTTTGTCATCAATATCGGTAAAATTTTGGATATATCGGACTTCATAACCGATAAACTGGAGGTATCGGCGCACTACGTCCCAAACGATGCAAGCTCTAGCATGACCCAAATGGCAGTAGTCGTAAACCGTCACGCCGCAGTAATACATCTTAACCTTGTCTGACTCGACTGTTTTAAACGGTTCTTGACGACGGGTGAGGGTATTGTAGAGTGTTAGGGTCATAACAGAGTAATGCTGAAATAAGAAGATACGTAATAATAGGGTAAAGCAGCTGGGATGGCAGTCCAGCATCCCTATGCTAGTGTTTTATGGACTATCTGCGCTACATTACTATTTTTTGACTATTTGATAACAGTGCTATGCAATCAGCAGTGACACCCGAATCTCCGGCAATGGATACACCCAAACAAGGAATGCCAGTAACAATTATTACGGGTTTCCTCGGTAGTGGCAAGACGACTTTACTTAATCATATCCTCAACAACCAACAGGGTTTGAAGACCGCCGTTCTCGTGAATGAATTTGGTGAAATTGGCATCGATAACGAGCTAATTGTCTCCACTGGTGAGAACATGGTGGAACTAAATAATGGTTGTATCTGCTGCACTATTAATAATGATTTAGTAGATGCAGTCTACAAAGTTTTAGAACGCCAAGAAAATCTCGATTATCTAGTAGTAGAAACAACTGGATTAGCAGATCCGCTACCAGTAGCTTTAACATTTCTAGGTACAGAATTGCGAGATTTAACTCGCTTGGATTCAATTATTACCGTGGTAGACGCGGCGAATTACAGCCTAGATTTATTTAACTCTGAGGCAGCATACAGCCAGATTGCTTATGGTGATGTCATTGTACTGAACAAAGCTGATTTGGTTGATGAAGCTACTTTGAATGAGTTAGAAACAAAAATTAACGAAGTTAGGGAAGGAGCGAGAATTATTCGCGCCACGCGATCGCAAGTGCCACTTCCGTTAATTCTCAGTGTCGGTCTGTTTGAATCTGATAAATATTTTGACACAGTGGTGGATGAACATGAGCATCACGATCATGAACATCACGAGCATCATGACGATCATGACCACTCAACATGCGGTCACGATCATCACGACCATGACCACGATCATCACCATCATTCTGACCATTTAGAAAATGATGGCTTTACTTCCATCTCTTTCCAAAGTGACAAACCTTTTTCTATTAGGAAGTTTCAGTATTTCTTAGATAACCAGCTACCCTCAAATATCTTCCGAGCGAAGGGGATTATGTGGTTTGATGAAAGTCCGAAGCGTCATATTTTCCACCTTTGTGGTAAACGCTTCACCTTGGATGATGATGAATGGCAAGGTCAACTTAAAAACCAACTTGTGTTAATTGGGCAAAATTTGGATCGCGAGGCTTTAATTACTCAACTCGAAAACTGCATTTGTCTACCTTCAACCTCTCGCGGTAAAGGGTTTGGGAAATAAAAGTGAGGAGTTAGGAATTAAGAGTTAGGAGTAGAGACGCAATTAATTGCGTCTCTACATAAGTTAGGAGTAGCCCTGTCAAGGTAACAGATAGCCTGAGAATGATACCTGCGATCGCAAACTAAAAAGTAGCGGAGGTTATGGTAAATGTTGGGTGCGATAAATCGCCGTCTCTACAAAGGACTAATTCTTGTAAAGACGGCGATTTATCGCGTCTCTTGCTTTACCCAAACCGTATTCGGTGATATCGTATTGTGTCGAGTTCCATGTCTTCAACAGGATTTACTGAGGGTACTTTTGCATAATTCTGTCATCGTTTGATTAAAAGCTGCCAGAATTATCACAATTTGGGAAAATAATAAAGTAAGTCGAATATTATACGACTGACCTAAATTCTTCTAGGAAAATATGACTCATTCTTTCCTTGAACGCCTGCGTAGTCCAGATAGCCCAGTTCTCGTCTTCGACGGGGCGATGGGAACCAACCTGCAAACCCAAAATCTGACTGCTGAAGACTTCGGCGGCCCACAATATGAAGGTTGTAACGAATACTTAGTCCACACCAAACCCGAAGCTGTTGCTAAGGTTCACCGAGACTTTCTCGCTGCTGGTGCTGATGTCATCGAAACCGATACCTTTGGTAGTACGTCCCTTGTGCTGGCAGAATATGACTTGGCAGACCAAGCTTATTACCTCAGCAAGACAGCCGCAGAATTAGCCAAGCGTGTCGCTGCGGAATTTTCTACGCCAGAAAAACCCCGGTTTGTGGCAGGTTCTATCGGCCCCACAACCAAACTCCCAACCTTGGGACATATTGACTTTGATACCATGAAAGCGACTTTTGCTGAACAAGCAGAAGCGCTATGGGATGGTGGTGTCGATTTATTTTTGGTAGAAACTTGCCAAGATGTGCTGCAAATTAAAGCCGCGCTGAATGGAATTGAAGAAGTATTTGCCAAAAAAGGCGATCGCCGTCCGTTGATGGTTTCTGTGACAATGGAAAGCATGGGTACAATGTTGGTTGGTTCAGAAATCAGTGCTGTGCTAACAATTCTGGAACCTTACCCAATAGATATTCTTGGTCTAAACTGTGCCACTGGGCCAGACTTGATGAAACCACATATCAAGTATTTGTCAGAACATTCACCTTTCATCGTTTCCTGTATTCCCAACGCGGGTTTACCTGAAAACGTCGGCGGTCAAGCGCACTACCGCCTGACACCGTTGGAATTACGGATGTCGCTGATGCACTTTGTTGAAGATTTGGGTGTCCAAGTGATCGGGGGTTGCTGTGGGACGCGTCCAGAACACATTCAACAATTGGCAGAACTTGCTAAAGACCTGAAGCCAAAAGTTAGACAGCCAAGTTTAGAACCAGCAGCAGCATCAATTTACACCACTCAACCCTACGATCAAGATAATTCCTTCTTGATAGTTGGCGAACGTCTTAACGCCAGTGGTTCCAAGAAGTGCCGCGATTTGCTAAATTCCGAAGATTGGGATGGACTCGTTTCAATGGCGAGGGCGCAGGTAAAAGAAGGCGCACACATCCTTGATATCAACGTTGATTATGTGGGACGCGACGGCGTGCAAGATATGCACGAATTAGTTTCGCGCATTGTTAATAATGTGACATTACCTTTAATGCTTGACTCCACCGAATGGGAAAAAATGGAGGCGGGTTTAAAGGTTGCTGGCGGTAAGTGTTTGCTGAACTCCACCAACTACGAAGACGGAGAACCGCGCTTTTTAAAAGTGCTGGATTTAGCGAAGAAATACGGTGCTGGCATAATTATTGGTACTATCGATGAAGATGGCATGGCGCGGACAGCAGACAAAAAGTTTGCGATCGCCCAACGTGCATACCGTCAAGCTGTAGAATACGGCATACCACCCACAGAAATATTCTTTGATACCCTAGCGTTACCCATTTCCACCGGGATTGAAGAAGACCGAGAAAACGGTAAAGCCACCATTGAATCCATCCGGCGCATTCGTGAAGGATTGCCTGGAAGTCATGTAATTTTGGGTGTTTCCAATATTTCCTTTGGTTTAACTCCAGCCTCGCGGATGGTGCTGAACTCAGTATTTTTGCACGAAGCGACGACGGCGGGAATGGATGCAGCCATTGTCAGCGCTAACAAAATTTTACCGCTATCGAAGATTGACGAACGCCATCAAGAAATTTGTCGTCAGTTGATTTATGATGAGCGGAAGTTTGAGGGTAACGTCTGCGTATACGATCCTTTGGGAGAGCTTACCACAGTATTTGCTGGGGTGACGACAAAACGCGATCGCTCTTTAGATGAAAGTCTCCCCATCCCAGAACGCCTCAAGCGTCATATCATCGATGGCGAACGCATTGGCTTAGAAGAACATCTCAAAAAAGCCTTAGAAGAACATCCCCCCTTACAAATTATCAACACCTTCTTGCTAGATGGCATGAAAGTTGTCGGGGAATTGTTCGGTTCTGGACAAATGCAACTACCTTTCGTCTTGCAATCTGCGGAAACCATGAAAGCGGCGGTGGCATTTCTAGAACCCTTCATGGAAAAATCCGAATCAGGTAACAATGGCAAGGGAACCTTTATCATTGCCACAGTTAAAGGTGATGTCCACGACATTGGTAAAAACTTGGTGGATATCATCTTGTCTAACAACGGCTACAAGGTGATTAACCTGGGAATTAAACAACCAGTAGAAAACATCATCAAGGCTTACGAACAGCATAAAGCTGATTGTATAGCCATGAGTGGTTTGCTGGTAAAATCCACCGCCTTCATGAAAGAGAACTTGGAGATATTTAACGAAAAGGGAATTAGTGTCCCCGTGATTTTAGGAGGTGCGGCGCTGACTCCTAAATTTGTGTATGAAGATTGTCAAAACACCTATAAAGGTAAAGTAGTTTATGGCAAAGATGCCTTTTCTGACTTGCACTTCATGGATAAATTAATGCCAGCAAAAATTGCCGGTAACTGGGAAGATTTGCAAGGATTTTTGAACGAAATCGAAAGTGCTGAAGTTTCGATAAATGGTCACAAAGAAGCAGTAACTACAACTCCTAAAGAAACAACATCTGCTGAACCAAAAGAAGTAGATACGCGGCGTTCCGAAGCAGTAACGATAGATATTGAACGCCCGACACCACCTTTTTGGGGAACACAGTTATTGCAGCCTAGTGATATTCCCATCGAGGAGATATTCTGGCATTTAGATTTACAAGCTTTGATTGCGGGACAGTGGCAATTCCGCAAACCAAAGGAACAATCTAAGGAAGAATATCAAGCTTTCTTAGCTGAGAAAGTTTACCCGATTTTAGAAACTTGGAAAAACCGGATTCTTGAGGAAAATCTGTTACATCCCCAAGTGATTTATGGGTATTTCCCTTGTCAGTCTGAGGGGAATTATCTACATATATATGACTCAGAAAACCAATCACAACAAATTACAACTTTTGAGTTTCCCAGACAAAAGTCATTAAGGCGGCTGTGCATAGCAGATTTCTTTGCACCAAAAGAATCGGGAATTATTGATGTCTTCCCGATGCAAGCCGTGACTGTAGGAGAGATTGCAACTGAGTTTGGTCAAAAGCTGTTTGCTGCCAACCAATACACCGATTACCTGTATTTCCACGGTATGGCAGTGCAGGTAGCAGAGGCTGTAGCTGAGTGGACACACGCCAGAATTCGCCGAGAGTTAGGTTTTACTGCTGAAGAACCCGACAATATTCGGGATATATTAGCACAACGCTATCGTGGCTCACGGTATAGTTTTGGTTATCCAGCTTGCCCGAATATGCAAGACCAATACAAGCAACTGGAGTTATTGCAGACTGACAAGATTAACTTGTACATGGATGAAAGTGAACAACTTTATCCAGAACAGTCTACCACTGCAATTATTACTTACCACCCACTAGCAAAATACTTTAGCGCTTAGTCTATATCTCCTATTCTTGAAACCTCACCCTGGTTTTACATAGTAAAACCTGTCCCTCTCCTTAGTAAGGAAAGGGATGTCCGATAGGACAGGGTGAGGTTTTTCTTTTGGTTAATTCGATGACTTGTATGTACACCTTAGCCCTAATCAGGAGGGAGGTATCCGAAGGGCGGGGTAAGATTATTATATTGTGGGTAATTCAAGTTATCGCTTGACCTCACCCTAACCCTCTCCTTATAAAGGCTACGGTGTACACACAAGTCTTTGAGAGTGGCCTCATAGGCTTTTGATCCCCCCAACCCCCCTTTTTAAGGGGGGCAAAAGTCTCTTAAAGTCCCCCTTAATAAGGGGGATTTAGGGGGATCTCCAACGATTTTGGGTTTGTACAAAGATGTGTGTACACCGTAGCCTTATAAAGGAGAGGGGACTCGAATCGGAAATACAAATGACTCAACTTTATAACAAAAAGAGTGAAATAGAAAAAAGGCGACAATTACGCCAAAATATAACAAAAGCCGAGAAACTTGTTTGGGATCAAATAAGAGATAGGCAGCTTGAAAACTGCAAATTTCGTAGACAATATAGTGTGGATAAGTTTGTTATAGATTTTTATAGTTCTGAATTCAAGTTAGCTATAGAAATTGATGGCGAAAGCCATTTCCAATAAGGTTCTGCTGAATACCATAAAGCCAGACAAGAATTTATTGAATCAGCAGGAATTAAGTTTATTAGATTTACGAATAATGATGTATATACTAATTTGTCTGGCGTGCTGGAAACTATTGCTCAAAATATACGAAATTTAAGAGGATAGTAGTTAAACCTGATCCCCAGACCCTCTCATTATTAAAGCTACCATATACATACAAGTCATCGAACTACCAAAAATTTTGATAAACCTCACTCTGTCCTATCTTTAATCTCTCTCCTTACCAAGGAGAGGGACAGGTTTTGCATAGCAAAACCAGGGTGAGGTATCTCAGGGGCTACGCGATAAATCTTAAATTGCGTCACTAAAGACTTCTCTACACACCATAGATTAACGAGAGGCAGTATTTACATCAGCAAACACGGGCTGAGGTTGCGACACTATTGCACCGAAGTTAGAACCCCTATATCTGATTATTTTGCACCCAACTGATATCTTTCATTTAACACTTGGGTATTATAAGCCTACTCCGTTAACAACATCTTCATAAATTTGCCTTTTGATAAAATACATTTCCGCAAATTCACCGTAAAGCTATGTTCTTACCATTTTTCGGGCTTGAATTAAATAATTCTCAAAAAATCAGTATTTCCCGGATAAAATGAACAATTCATAAATGATATAACTTGAAGAAATTAATTTTTTTTTGTAGCTACTTTATTTTACTTTATTTTAAAGTTAGTCTAACAACATGCATTAGTTAAATAAATACAGCCTAAAACTATGCCTGGATAAAGACTTTCTATACATAGTTCAAGAACCTAAAAAATAGAAAATCCGCTACAAATAACTTTACAAGGAAGCAGATATGTCTCGAAAATTTCAACTACTCAAGGCAATTCAAAAAACCTTCAAACAAATTAGGAAGCAGTTTATATCAACAATTAACAAGCAAATAATTTGGCTATTACGGACTTTTTTTGGGACTCGAAGAAGACGCGGCTCGGAAAATGCCGGGTTTTTATTGCCCACAGTGGCAATGGTATTAATAGTAGTTGTATTATTGACTGCTGCCATTTTATTTAGGTCTTTTGAACGCTCCAAAAATGCTAGTAATGTCAGGGTGAATGAAGCTGTGCTAAATGCCGCAGCACCAGCCCTTGATAGAGCCAGAGCAAAATTAAACAAACTATTTGCTGACAGCCGACTGCCCCGAGCCGTACCTTCAGATACAGTTTTAGAGAGTACCTTAAGTAGTACTGCTAATTTGCCTGAATTTACTTTTGGAGACGAAACTCCACTTAAGCTACATTATGCTTATACAACTGCACCAACAGGAGAAAATCAGCCAACAGATTTGCTAACTGCATGGATGTTCCCCATTGATACAAATAACAATGGGAAGTTTGACTCCTATACTCTTTATGGAATTTACTTCCGAACTCCGCCTATAACTAGTGGCACATACAGCCGCCCTAGAAATCCTCTAGAGGCGAGAACTCCACCCATGACTGCTGGTAGTGTAAGCAACGGTTGTAAAAATAGTCTGGGAACAAGTGCTGCTTTGGTGGGGAGTACGGGCTGGGTTAGTATTGCTGGTCAACTCCAAAAAAGCTTTTTTGTCTATACTGCTAATGTTCCCATCACTAACCCACTAGCGACTGGTAATTACGAAACTTTTACAGGGAATAAAGGTTTTTCAAGTTTAGAGTATCAACAAGACCGTGTACAACTACCGCTAGTTAACAATGCGGTGGTTTATAACGATGATATAGAAATTACCCCTGGTCCCACATTTAACCTAAATGGACGGATCTTGACTAATAGTAACTTGCTGACTGGTGGCAATAATGTGACACTTTATCAGGTTAGTAGTGTAAATTCCTGTTTCTATAATGAGGACAATGCCAAAATTTTTGTAGGTGGCAATTTAGCAGCTGGTGGCTTCACTGGTAATGCAAGTAACGGTACTCTAGTGGATTTATTCCAAGGACAAGGAGTTACTCCTACTCAAAATGGTAATACTAGCGCTAACACATCAGTCACTGAAGGATCGAATAATATTGCCTACAATAGCCTAGCTTATGCACAGCGGATCAATCTTTTGGTGCTAGCACAGACGGCTAACGCTGCATCTACTGACCCACAGGAAGTTCAAGATGCCATTACACAGCAACTACAACTATTAAATCTAACTACATCTACTGCCAGTGCAGCGCAAATATCCACTGTCCGTAATAACCAGTTAGTACTTTACTTTCAACAACGTACCCGCCGTGTACCCTATGGTGAAGTTGGTTTTGGTGGAGATGCAATAATAAATCCTACGACTAGTATAGATTATACGACTACTAATGTCTTACAAGGAAGTGGTGCGTCACTTCGTCCACCAGACACTTGGGTTTATCCGTTTCTTGCTAGTGATGGTCAAACTAAAACTAATTATTCCAATTTAACACTTAACATTAGTAATTCTAAGCTGCTACCTGGTGCTACACAACCAACTACGGAACAAACACTAGGTAAAGAACAATACGTTGGTGATCGCATTTTGCTTGGCAATAACCTACCTGCATTGTGGTGGAATGGAACGACATTTGTTGGTTCGGATGCCACCACAGATACCCAAAATATTGCAAATGTTAACTGGGATAATGGAAGTGGAACTCGCACTCGCAGCAGCCATGTACAACAACTAGCTGATTTAGGAACTGTTGACCGAGATGGAGACTGGGAATCAACAGCTGCTAAAGTTCCAAGTACTCCCAGTGATCCTGTGGGTGGCTTGCGGGTAGTCACTGGTGCAGGAATTTATTTACCTCAAGGTTATACTGTTGCTAGTAGTATCCTAGCTGCTTTGAACACAGCTTCAAACACAGCAGTTGGTGGTACAAATAGAATTTGGTCAGATATGATGCCGATACCTAATAGTATTGCCATTAATGCTGATAAATCAATCCAAGATACCAAAAATAGCAACGTAGTATTACCAATAATTACTCCTTTGCCTCCTTTGCCTCTTACGCCGTATTTACGGATGCGGGCTACAGCAGTTTATCACTACCAAAAAAGTGGTTACAGTGCCAAAAGCCCTACACCCATTGCTTGTATAAGTAGCTTCTACGACCCTACAAATAGCACTACAGCTAAGAACCTTTCAACCCTTCCATATAAAGGTAATGCGGGTGGTAACTCTCATAATGGTATTGTCTACGCAGCTCCAACAAAGGGTGTTTCTGACTATTCAGCTTTACTAAATTACGAAGCTAGTTTAATGTATCCCAATGGGCGGTTGGTAAATCCAACACTGAACACTGCTATGGGGCTAGTTGCTGCCTCTGGGACACTCACAATCTCACAGCAGTCTGCTATTGATGCTTCTATTTGTGCCATCCAAATATTAGATGGTACTATCGGCTCTCCAAGTACTAGCGTCATCCCTCACGGCGCAATTCAAGAAAATGCTTTTTTAGATGCGAGGCAGATTAAAGCAATTCATAAAGATATATCAACAGCTGGTGTAGAAACATTCACTAATGCTGATGGTGTAAATGGAAATGGAACTGGGACATCAACGCTTTGTTACTTTCAATATACCTGTACTATTAATGCAGCTGGGACAGTAGCAAACGTACCAAATCCATCTGCTGGTTCCTCGGCTCCAGACTATGAACTCGCCAAAGAAACTCGCCAACCTCTGGAGATTCGCGCCACTGTATTAGATATTAGTAAGTTGCGGGCAATAACTTATGGTACAGCAACACCACAAGAATACTTAATTCCCAATAGCGGTATTATTTATGCTACTCGTGATGATGCACTGCCAGATTTGAGTTATGCTGCTGGAATTTTAGCAGCAGATACAGCGACACAAATACAAACAAAAAAAGATACTCAAAAATCACAAAGCCCAGTAGATTATAAACTTGACCCAACTCGCCGTCCCAACGCCATTATGTTAATCAATGGCAACCCACTCTGGCGTGTTCAGGCTTACAGAGATGCAGAAAAAGGCTTGGTTCTAGCTTCTAACTTGCCTGTATATATTCTAGGCAACTTTAATATACATACCCAAGAAGAGTTTATAACAGGTCTAGCTAATGATTTGAGCAATTTTTACTCTCGCTCAGACCTTAATCCAAACTTTGCTTGTCGTACTACTGATCCTAGACTACCAAATTGTAGCACTGGGGACGCATGGCGACCTGCCAGCGTATTATCAGATGCGATCACACTTCTTTCTACTACCTATCAGACGGGCTACCGCAGCGATGGAGACTATGACCTGAATAATAACTTGGGAGATAACACTTCTATTACTGCATTTCAGAAGAATGGGTTTGCTTTTGTCAATAGTAGTAATGCTGTAGTTACTACCAACAACAGTAATGTCGTCAATGCTGCCTGGTATGACACTTCTAATAATGACTATCCTCTTGCCACTATAGCCAACCAGAGTTCTTACCTCAATAACTTGGTTACACCCATCCAGCGAAGGGTAAATGATACAAATAATTTAAGAGGAGAATATTTAATGGAAGTATGTCAGAAACTACCTGTTTCAGCTTGCGATCCGGGTAAGGATTGGTGGGTAGCACTACCCGGTGATGTTGCTCTATATCCAGCTGGTCTAAGAGCCTCGGATGTTACTGGTACTCCTGGACAGACTTTTTCTCTGACTACCCATTTAGCAGGTACAACAGCACAATCACCGACTAATTCCAAATATCTAAGCTATCCTCGGCGTGTTGCCTTTCTCCGTAGTACAAATACTATTACATTGGGACAACTCACGCTTGATGGTAGTAATATACCAACCATTATAGGTATCCAGGGCGGGAAAATAACTTCATTTCCACTGGGTAGTTTTCATACTGATAGTACTAAAAGACCAGATACCAAAGCTAATGCTCTATGGTTCCGAACAGCCAATCCTAGTACTAATCCTTTTACTCCTACTCCTAATGACAATACTTACCCGCCACAGTTTACTCTAGGCTTAGGTACAAGCGATCAACCAGCTTTATCGCCAGTGTTACAAATTAGGGTTGCTTTCAGCACTAGTGATGAAAATTCATTAACACAAATAGGCCCTGGCAGTCAACAGGATTCTTACTGGCTGCAACAAGCAGCAAGTGCTGGTACCACCTTTAACTTAGTCGCAGCAGGGGGAGACACCCCAGCTCGTCCTAGAGAAGACAATGGTGGTTTACACAACTTTGTCCGCCTCTTGGAAAATTGGAACCCAACTGGTGCCTCAAGCAATGCTTATATAGCTAAAATTAACGGCTCTTTTATCCAAAGAACTCGTAGTGCCTATGCTACTGCACCACTTGTAGCATACTTAAATGGCTCATCTCTGACAGCATATCCGATCAATAATGCTAGTGGTCAAGTACCTTATTACCAGCCTCCCAAGCGGCAGTGGGGTTATGATGTCGGCTTGCTCTCACAATCACCAGACGCATTTTCGCAAAAGTTAGCGATAACGCCAAATAACAAACCCAATGAGTACTTCCGGGAAGTTGGTCGAGATGATACATGGGTGCAAAAGTTGTTATGTGCCAAAAAAGCCTCAGACAGTAGTTATGCCATCGATGCCGATCAACGTCCTACCTCTGGCTGTAGTTAATCTTTAATTCTTAGAAACTGGTGAGTAACTATGATTAAGCACAAACAACAGCAAGTAAGTCACCCATCTGGTGAAGCTGGTTTCACGATCATTGAGTCACTGGTAGCAATAATCGTGGTTGCTATTTTACTGGCAGCGATCGCACCTACAATCGTGATTGCAACAGCAACTCGCGTCCAATCAAAACGCGTGGAACTAGCCACACAAGCTGCCAGAACTTTCATTGATGGTGTGAAAACCGGAGCAGTGACAACCCCTGCTACCACTATTACATTGCTTCAATCAACCGATGCAACCAGGAGTTTAGCTGACAATTTACTTACCACCACAAATATGCCAGTTCCTACAGCATCAACATCAACATCGTTATATTGCGTGACAAAAGACGCAAACAACAACCTAACTATTACTGCCCCAACTACCCCAATCTGTCCAAGTACCCTATTTTACATTCAGGCTGTAAAAATTATAGGAGCAGGAAGTACCCCAATTAATACTGCAACAGGTCTACCAATCGATGGTTACGGTTTAGGAATTCGAGTTTATCGGTCAGATATTAACTTTACTAAACCTGTCAACGCTAGCGACAGTAGTAGCAATAAAAAACAAAACCCTTTCACTGGGAGTTTAGGCAATACCCAATCCCCACTAGTGGAAATGACCACTGTAATTGCTTCTAAAAATACTTCCTTCAATGCTCTGTGTCAGCGTCTTGCAATTTATATTCCTCCTACCACTCCTACCACTCCTCTTCCTAGTAACAACACTTGTAATTAATCCTGTGCAGTCAGCTTTTAAGCTGACTTTTCAATGTTTACTATAGCGTTTCCTAATGACATAAAGTACATCATAGCCCCTCTTCGCTTGCGGGGAGGGGGTTGGGGGTGGGGTTCTTGTACCTCACTGAAGTGAGAACCGCTATAGCGAATTGTATTCGCCTGGGCGATTAGAAGTCGGGGCTACACAGACAAAACCTGCCTCCGCAGGGTTAACAAATCTTTGAATTTGTATTAGTCCACGGAGGTGGACTTTGGTTATGTAGTAGTGATATTATATTCGCCCAATACTTTTAAAACATCCTCTAAGGGGCAGACCGTAGTTATGAAGAATGTACTCAGATTTTTTCTCAGCATTCAGCTGAAACACTCTAAGTTTGTTCAGCAAGTTAATGGCTTTACCCTGATAGAACTTTTAGTAGCCTTATTGCTGGCATTCCTCGTGCTTACACCACTACTAGGATTCATGGTTAATATTCTCACCACAGATCAAAAGGAGCAAGCCAAAGCAAATTCTGAACAAGAAATCCAGACAGCACTTGATTACATTACCAATGATTTACAACAAGCTATCTACATATATGATAAAACTGCACTCACTACTAATTCAAATAGTGTAGCAGCAAGCTCAGGAATTCAAGACCAAATACCGCCTGTTAAACCAGCTGGTGTTTGTACTAGTTCTTCTACTTGTCAACCAATTCTGGTGTTTTGGAAACGCAAGTTTCTCTCAGGTGCGATTACACTTTCCAGCAGCACTACAGGCAGCACTCCAGCAAACAAAATAGATGACACTTTTGTTTACTCACTAGTTGCCTACTATTTAATCAAAGATAGTAGTACTACTTGGTCAAAAGCGGCTCGTATTGCCAGATTTGAAATTAGTGATGGAGTTCTGGCTGCTAGTGGTACTACTACTGGTACTGCTGGAAATTGTACTGGTTATTCAAATGACATATATATCGACACCAGCCACTGCCCCGATGCAGGTTTTCAGCGTTTTAACCTGAATCTAGCAGGAGCAACAGGTCTAACTAACAAAATGAATTCATGGAAAGCTACAGCCTCGACAACTTACACTCAACAACCTGTAGTATTAGTCGATTTTATCGATCAAACCTCTATTGCAACAAATCCTACTTGCCCCACTGGAATACTTAGCCCAGTTAGTCTCATGGGCTTTTATGCTTGCATTGATGTTCCCAACACAACAGCACAGGTGTTTTTACGAGGTAATGCACTAGCTCGGTTGCAAAATAGCAATTTTGATTACTCTCAAAATAACCAAACCTACTTTCCGACAGCAAACCGCCGCGTACAGGGACGTGGATATTTATTTACTAAATAAACTTGATATACACAGCACAACTAATAGTGGGGCATTATGGGCAACCTAACTTTAAAGTTATTACACACCAAGATGTGTAATAAAGATACCAAGGAGCGATTTCATCCTCAACAGGATTCTGGCTTTACCTTAATAGAAATGCTTGTAGTGGTACTAATAATCGGAATTTTATCAGCGATCGCAGTTCCTAGCTGGTTTTCCTTTGTGAACCGACAACGCTTGAATAAAGCTCAAGATGCTGTTTTAGCCTCCATACAGCAAGCACAGCAAGCAGCTAAAAAGACCAAACTTAGCTACAGTGTCAGTTTTACAACTAATAGCACCAATGTAATAAAAGTTGCTGTTTATCCCAGCAGTTCCTCTGGTATTGCCTTAACTGACAATAGCTGGCAAAGCTTGGGCGGAGATTTGCAAATTCCAGCCGGCTCAGTGGTGTTGAGTACTAACATTGATACTCCAAACAAAATTGGCACTATATCCGACACTAAGTCTACACCATACGCTTCTACTCAACCACACACTATTACCTTTGACTATCTCGGTACTCTACCAAATGCCTACTTTGGTACAATCGCGGCAGGTTCAACAGATGCACCAGGTTTAAAAATTGTGCTGGCTTCTGGATCATCCTCTAATAGCTTAAAACGATGCCTCATTGTGGACACTCTCTTGGGCGCAACTTTTAGGAAAAAAGATGGTGACTGCAATTAAATACACTTGTATCAATAAAATACAAAAGATCCCTAAAAATACGGTATATAAAATAGAGGTAGAGATAGCAAAATTGATAGGGAGGTAGCATTATATCTGGTTTTATATATTTGACTGATTATTAACTACAAGGAAAAATTGTAACATTTTGTCGTATCTTCATCACTTGAGCATACTATAAAGAGCATCACACTTAGAAATATAACTTTAGAGCAATGAACAATTGCCTTGACTTTACTGTAGCTATCCCAACTTATAACGGTGAAAGTCGTTTGCCTGAACTACTAGAACGATTACAAAACCAACTTCACACCGAAAATTTTTCTTGGGAAATTATAGTTGTAGACAATAACAGCACTGATAACACAGCTAAAGTTGTTCAAACCTATCAAAAAAATTGGCAGTCTCCTTACCCTCTAAAGTATTGCTTTGAAGCACAACAGGGAGCAGCTTATGCCCGAAAAAGGGCAGTAGCAGAAGCAGAAGGTAGATTCATAGGTTTTCTAGATGATGACAACTACCCAGTCTCAAATTGGGTATCAGCAGCTTATACTTTTGGTGAAAAATACCCAAAGGCGGGAGCTTATGGCAGCCAAATTCATCCTGATTGGGAAGTAGAACCACCAGAAAACTTCCAGCGAATTGCCCCATTCTTAGCAATTACAGAGCGAGGTAATTTGCCACTATTATATGAAGCAGCTAAAAAATTACTACCACCGTCTGCTGGACTTGTTATCCGTAAACAAGCTTGGTTAGAAAGTGTACCAGATAAATGTATTTTAACTGGTAGAGTTAAAGGTAATATGCTTACCAGTGAAGACTTAGAAATGTTGTCTTACATCCAAAAATCAGGATGGGAAATTTGGTATAACCCAGAAATGGAAATTTCTCACAAAATTCCCAAATTTCGTTTACAAAAAGATTATTTAATTCCATTTTTTCGAGGAATTGGACTTAGCCGTTATGTAACTAGAATGGTTAACATAAAACAGATATATAGGCCAGTAGCTCTTTTATCTTATATGATAAATGACCTGCGTAAAATTATTTTACACCTACTCAAATATCGAACTAAGTTAAAACAAGATTTGGTAGTTGCTTGCGAAATGGAACTTTTTTTAAGTAGTTTCATTAGCCCTTTCTATCTTTGGAAAAACGGGTATTTAAAAAAATAATTTATCAAAATATTTAAGTATTATGGCTGAATTAGCAGTTGAAAATTTAGATGTTAGCGTAGCTATTCCTGCATACAATGGAGCAACTCGCTTACCTAAAATCTTAGATAAACTCTTAAACCAGATAGGAGTAGAACAACTTCACTGGGAAATTATTATTGTAGATAACAATAGTTCTGATAACACATCTGAAATCATTCAGAACTATCAAAAAATATATGATGGAAATTGTCGTTTAAGATATTTTTTAGAATCTGAGCAGGGAGCCGCTTTTGCACGATTACGGGCAGTACGTGAGGCAAGAGGTGAGCTAATAGCGTTTTTAGATGATGATAACTTACCTGCTGCTGATTGGTTAGCCCAAGCATATATCTTTGGATTAGAGCATCCTCAAGCGGGTGCTTGGAGTGGTCAAATTCATGGAGATTTTGAAGTAAAGCCACCAGAAAATTTTGAAAGAATTCAAGCTTTTTTAGCTATCAGAGAACATGGATCAAATCCACATTTATTTGATGCAGAAAATTTAAGACTTCCTCCTGGAGCGGCGCTTGTTGTCAGGAAACAAGTATGGTGTGAAAATGTACCACAACGACCAACTTTAAGCGGTAAATTGCCTGGTATTTTGGTGCAGGGTGATGACTATGAACCATTGCTTTATATACATTACGCAGGCTGGCAAATTTGGTATAACCCTACTATGCATACTTATCATCAAATACCGCATTGGCGATTAGAAAGAGATTACCTACTAACGCTGGCGCGTGGTTGTGGCTTGTGTATTTTCCAGCTACGCTTAATAAATACTAAAAATTGGCAAAAACCAATAGTTTTTTTGAAAACTATTTTAGGTAATTTACGTCGAGTATTACAGCACTTAATTCAGTATAGAGGGCAATTTAAAACTAATCTAATTGCTCTTTTTGAGATAGAGTTTTACCTGGCTAGTATGATGAGTCCTATTTACTACTTAAAATCTAATTTGGGCAGAGGGTTAAAAAATTAAATTAGCCTGTTAATAATGATTGAATCAAGCTCTAAATCACCAAAAATATCTGTAATTATACCTGCTTATAATAGCGAAAAAACTATTGGCTATACAATTCAATCTGTTCTAAATCAAACTTTTAGGAATCTAGAATTAATTATAATTAATGACGGTTCCCAAGACTCAACTTTAAAACTTATTACACAAATCCCAGACTCCCGAATCCAAGTATTTTCTTTTCCTAATGCTGGCGGAAACGTTAGCCGCAACCGAGGTCTACAGCGTGCAGTTGGAGAATTTGTTAGTTTCTTAGATGCGGATGATCTGTGGACACGTGATAAACTTCAATCTCAATTGAAGGCTTTGCAAGAAAACATTACAGCAAAAGTAGCTTATAGTTGGACTGATTATATTGATAAAAATGGCGAATTTATACTTTCAGGTAAGCGCGTCAATATTAAAGGAAATATTTATGAAAATTTGTTACTAAATAATTTTCTAGAGAATGGTTCCAATCCCTTGATTTGTAGAAAAGCTTTAATTACATTGGGTGGCTTTGACGAGTCTCTAAATGCGGCTCAGGATTGGGATATGTGGCTACGATTAGCCTCTAAGTTTGATTTTATCTGTGTACCATCTGTACAGATATTGTACCGTATGAGTGGTAATTCCGTTTCTTCCAATCTTATCAAGCAGGAAAAATACTGCTTACAAGTGCTTAAAAAAGCCTATAAAGACAAACCTTCTACACTTAAGAATAGTTGGAATATAAGCCTAGCAAATTTATACAAATACCTGACATGTAAAGCCTTACAAAAACCGTTGAATCGACAAAAAGGTTTAGCATCTGCTATATTTTTGTGGAATTATTTTCTTAACGATCCTTCAAGACTTAAAAATATAAATTTCACCTCCAAACTATTATTGAAAATTCTCATAATTATTATAGTCCCTATCTTGCTATACAGTCTTACTAAGCAAGGCGAAGTAAAAAACCAAAAAAACAAAATATTGCTCAACAGTTAAATAGCTGAAAAAAATCAGAATAAAAAATGGATATACGGGTGTATTTACCGTCTATAGTTAATACAAGAAATGTTTTTAATAAAGACTCCAGTAGTGGTTTTACTCTACCAGAAATTTTAGTGGTTGTCTTATTAATTGGTATATTAGCCACGTTAGGAATACCCAACTGGCTAGCTTTTGTGGAGACTCGCCGCCTCAACACTGCACAAAACCAAGTTTACCTTGCTATGCGCCAAGCCCAAGGTCAAGCCACCAAGAAAAAATTGACTTGGCAAGCTAGCTTTCGCATCCAAAACGATATCATTCAATGGTCAGTTCATCAAGCAGAAGCAGAACAATTCATTCCTGATGTTGTTAAAAACAATGACAGCTTATGGCATAACCTTGAGCCAAATACGCGCATTGATCAAGAGGAAAACAATAAAGGAAAAAAGGAAACAACTTTACGTAAACATCCTTCACAGCAAATATGGCGAGTTTTATTTAATTACCAGGGTTGTCCTATCTCTGAAATTGGAAATCAGTGTACAATCGCTGGATTAGGACAGATAACCTTCTACAGCTTGAATGCTGGGAAAGCTAGACGTTGTGTGTATATTTCTACACTTTTGGGGGCTATGCGAACGGGCAAAGAAAATGCTACAGCCAACGAAAGTGACAAGTATTGCTATTAAGATATTTTTAGTTGATTCAAACAAGGTATTTTGTGCTGAACTTACCAGCAAGCCCAAAACAGCACCTGATTATTTTTAGTCGCTATCCAGAACCAGGTAAGACAAAAACCCGATTGATACCTGCTTTAGGAAATATTGGTGCTGCCAATCTTCAACGGGAGATGACTGAACATACAATATTTCAGGTTCAAGAATTGCAAAAAGCCATTGCCATATCTGTGGAAGTGCGATTTGCGGGTGGCGATTTGCAACTGATGCAAGACTGGCTGGGGTTAGATTTGGTTTACCAGTCTCAAGGTGAAGGGGATTTAGGTTCGCGGATGGCGCGATCGCTTTTCGATGCTTTTCAATCTGGTGCAGAAAAAGTAATTATCATCGGTACAGATTGTCCTGGAGTGAATGCCCAGATTTTAGCGACAGCCTTTGAAAAATTACACACTTTTGACCTTGTACTTGGGCCTGCGATCGACGGTGGATATTACCTAATTGGTTTGCGCCAACCCATCCGGGAGTTATTCATTAACATTGAGTGGGGAACTGCTCAAGTATTCCAGAAAACCGTGGATATTGCCCAGAAACTTCATGTATCATACATAAACTTGTCGTCTTTAGCTGATATTGACCGACCAGAGGATCTGCCGATTTGGGAACAAGCCCTTGCGGGGGAGATGAGGGAAATAGGGTAAAAAATAAAAGTTGCTGCCCAGATCCCCGACTTCTTCAAGAAGTCGGGGATCTAAATAATGAGTATCTTAAAATACCAAGAATTTCCTGAAGACACTGTACATAACAAATGTTACTGTGGCCTAGTTGAAAACCAAGAGGCAGATAGCTTTTACCAGTATTGAATCTGCTTTGTCTTTTTACACAACAGTCACGGTGATTGGCACAATATTCAAGTAACTTGAAATATGAAAATCATTCGTATTCACCGCCAGTTTGAAAAACTATGGTTAACCGTTTTACTTCCGTGAGTACTGCCCTTACAGTTAAGGTAGTTGGAATAATCTGCATTTTGTCCTTTTTTGTGGACTTTTTGATTCTATTGTTACCCTTTCAACCAACCGATCGGGTATGGCAAATTAACTTGGCAACAGCGTTAGTCGATCGGGGGATTGTTCCTCTAGTAGGACTAGGGCTGCTGTTTGCTGCCTATTGGATCGAAAATGCTGATGCAGGAAGCGATCGCCCCCAAGGGATCGATTTAAGATTTCCCGCCGTGATTCTCTCAAGTATTTTAGGGTTGATGTTCTTGCTGATTTTTCCCCTGCACCTCAATAACGTCAATCAGGCTAAGACTCAAACACTCAATCGAATCGCCCAAGAAGCAGATCAGGCCGAAGCTCAACTGAACAATCGGTTATCGCAATTGCAAGCACAACTGAATACTGAGCAAGGAAAAGCTCAACTAGATCAACTGCGAACCCAAACCAAAGCTCAGTTTAGTGAAATCCTCAAGGACGATCAAAAATATAAGCAAGCGCTTGATAGCTCTCAAATTCCTCCAAATATCAAAGAATTACTGAAAAAGGCTAAAACAGATCCTCAAGCACTTGACAAAGCTATCGAACAACAAACAGATATTCAGACGCTGCGAACTCAACAATTGAGCCAAGTTCGCCAGCGCAGAGAAGATACACAGCAACAAGCTAAAGATACTGCTTGGAAGTCTGGACTGCGGATTGGGATTAGCAGTTTGCTGTTATCCATTGGTTACATTATTATCGGCTGGACAGGCTTAAAAGGTAGGGGTGCTGTACAAGGTGGTAAACCTAGAGCTACCGCCCGCTAATCTACTATTGGCATGGCAGTAAGACGGATCGAAAAAATTATGAACGGTTATACTGCCATGCGCTTAATAGCTAATAACAATAAAAAATCGCTATAAAACTTGGGTAATGTTCTCAATTTACATACTGACATATAACGAAGAACTAGATATTGCTGCTTGTATCGAATCAGCGATGCTATCGGATGACATCATTGTTGTGGATTCATGCAGTAGCGATCGCACTGTGGCAATTGCCAGTAGCTATCCCATCCGCGTTGTCCAACACGCTTTTGAAAGCCACGGTCGCCAACGCACCTGGATGTTAGAATCTATCCCCCCTAAGCACGAATGGGTTTATATTCTCGAAGCTGATGAGCGCATGACACCAGAACTTTTCGCGGAATGCGAAAAAGCCAGTCAAAATCAAGATTACATCGGTTACTATGTGGCTGAACGTGTCATGTTCATGAATCGTTGGATTCGTTACAGCACACAGTATCCGCGTTACCAAATGCGTCTCTTCCGCCACGGTAAAGTCTGGTTTACAGACTACGGTCATACTGAGCGGGAAGTTTGTGAGGGTGCAACTAGCTTTTTAAAAGAAACATACCCCCACTACACTTGTAGCAAAGGTTTGAGCCGTTGGATTGATAAGCATAACCGTTATTCTACAGATGAAGCTCAAGAAACGTTGTATCAGCTAGAACAGGGAAAGGTCAACTGGCAAGATTTATTCTTTGGCAAATCGGAAGTCGAAAAACGCCGCGCTTTGAAAGATTTGTCTTTGCGTTTACCTGCTAGACCGTTGCTACGCTTTTTATATATGTATTTTATGTTAGGCGGATGTTTAGATGGACACGCTGGACTTGCCTGGTGTACATTGCAAGCATTCTACGAATACTTGATTTTGCTTAAAGTCTGGGAAATGAAGTATCTACCAAAACCAAATTTAGATGTAACAACAATTCTGGCACAAGAGAATCCACAACAGTTACAAGGCGCGGATTCGGAAACTACACAGGCTGATATGGCATAAATAGAGACTGCAAGTTAGAAGGATTACCAGTAAAATCGACGAGTAGCGATCGCAAAATCAGAATTTTTAGACTTAGGGTAGCACAGCTAGCTGTGCTACCCTATCGCTTTTGACATTTAAACAAAACCACCATAATAAATTAATATTTTTAACAGACAATTTTCATAAAAGCCGCTCCCGATCAAAAGTCAGTGACTGACCATATAAAATAATTCCTCAGTTCACCTGGTGGTACTTTCACAATCATGAGCAGCTTTTGATTGAGCGCGATAGATTAGTAATACCTAATGACTTGCAATAATCATTTACAAGTCTGAGAATAACCCGCCGCCATCGGATTAGTTCATATCTATGTGTATGCTTGTAGGAAAATAGCTGATTTACAGCAACAAGTACGTGTTTTTGCTGTAGCAGGGAAGCTGCTAGCCTTTTAGATAGTTACTTGCGGCAGAAGTTGCTTCAAGTAAAGCCTTTGCTATTTGACGAATTTGCTGGTATGGATACCAATAACAAAAGTTCCTCTAGCTTAAAACAGGAGAATCGGGGCTTGGTAATCGATCGCCTAAAACAGGACTTAAAAAACGACCTGATTGCTGGTTTGTTGGTAGTAATTCCCCTAGCAACCACTATCTGGCTGACTATTACCATTGCTAATTGGGTAATCAACTTCCTCACTCAAATTCCCAAACAACTGAATCCCTTTGATGGGTTAAACCCAATTCTAGTAAATTTACTGAATTTACTAGTAGGATTAGCTGTGCCACTTCTGTGTATTTTATTGATGGGCTTGATGGCTCGTAATATTGCTGGGCGGTGGTTATTAGATTTTGGTGAGCGGTTTTTACAGGCAATTCCTTTAGCAGGACAGGTATACAAAACTCTCAAACAGCTTTTAGAAACAATACTAAAAGATTCTAATGGCAAGTTTCGCCGGGTAATTTTGGTAGAGTATCCCCGCCGAGGAATTTGGGCGATCGCTTTTGTCACTGGTGCAATCAGCAGTGATATCCAAGCCCAGATGTCTCGCCCCGTGCTAAGTGTTTTTATCCCCACCACCCCGAATCCAACTACCGGATGGTACGCAGTTGTTCCTGAAGACGAGGTGGTAAATCTCTCTATGTCCATTGAAGACGCTTTTAAAATAGTTGTATCCGGTGGTATTGTCGCCCCTAATACACATTTGGTTTTCCCACAAGAATCCACAATAGAAGTGAAACACGACGAAATCAACCAGCAGGTTATTCACGTTGAAGAAACTTAAAATCAATCTGGCAAAGTCACAAGCAAATGCGTAATGTTATTGTTTGACTGTGCGAAAATTGATACAATTATAAGTTTGCCCAGCGTAGTTCATCAGTTCTCGCACAATCACCCCAGACTTTTATGCAACCTCGTAAACCGCAGCAAATTGCTCGTGAATTGGCACTTTTAAGCCTTAGCCAATTGCCAGTCAACCCCAAAAAATTAGATACATTACCAGACGATCAACTAGTATCCAAGTTGGTGTTAGGAGCAGTACGCACCCTGACTTCAGAAGTGCAAGATACCCTCGATAATGCCGCAGGGGAACTGCAACGCAGTAACGATCGCATCTTAAGTAGCCAAACTCGCGCATCAGACCTCGATTCTGCCAGAGCAATGCTTCAAGAAGCGATCGCTTGCACCCAAACAGCAATCAATCAGTTGGGTACAGCAGTTGATTTCCCCGAATTGATTCAGCTAGCTAATCAGGATAAGGGAGTCCGTAATTACGCTAAAGAGCTTGTGATCACCGTCAACGAAAATCGACACATTATAGATGAACTCCTTTCTACTGCCTTAGTCGATTGGCAAGTAAATCGCCTCGCCCAAATTGACCGCGATATCCTGCAAATCGCTGTGGCAGAAATGAAGTTCTTAGGAGTTCCAGACAGCATTGCCATTAACGAAGCTGTGGAGCTAGCCAAACGCTACAGTGGAGACGACGGTCATCGGTTTATTAACGGTGTTTTGCGCCGAGTCACTGAGCAGAAAAAAACAGCATAGTAACGTAATTTGTAATTCGTAATTCCTATACTGCTATGGAGATAAATCTATAGCCGCTTCTGCGGCTTCCTCCAAGCGGAACTTCCTCTAATGGGATACCTTGCTCGAACGGAGTAGAACTTGGTGTTGTACCGATTCTCCTCAAACTGGTGTTGAAAGGTGAGGATAACCAGGGAGTTTTCACCCCAAGAAAAAGTGCAAAGTTAAATTAAACTCATAACTTATAACTTATAACTCATATAACTAATACTGCTGCAATGGTTTTTAATTGGTTCCGCCGTCAATATAACGATTCCTCTGAGACTCCCTCTGATAAAAAACAGGAAGAAATTCCTGCACAAAAACCCCAACCAGAGCCAGCCGAAATCTCAACGGCTGAAACTGCACCAGACACAACAGCAGACTTGTTGGCGTTTGCGAAAGCTGCTTATAAAAATATTCAGCAAAAACAACAGGTTGAGGTAGTCGAAACCCCACCTGATTCAGAAAATGCCTTATCAGAACCTGAAACTGTAGAAACGGCAATTGCGGAAATCACTGAATCAGTAGCAACTGAAGAACCTGTTAGTCCAACCCTAGAAACAGTACAGCCAGAAATTATCCAAACTGCTACTGAGGAAGAAATTACAGAAGAGTCTTCAGTAATTGCAATTGTTGAAGCAGATGTCGAAAGCCCAGAAATAACAAAAAGTGAAGTTGAACAAACACCTACGCTAGAGGTAACGCAGCCAACAGCACCAGCTAACTTATCCTTTTTAGAACGGGCGGCGGCAGAACGGCAAGCAAAATTGGATCAATTAATAGCCACCGCCATTGAAGTCCCAGAACCAGAAGTAGTACAGTCAATAGCGGCGACAACAGAGATCAAAGAGGAAATTCCCGGACTAGTATTTGATGATGGCTTTGTTTGGTCAGCGAAAGTTTTAGCCGCTCAAGGTAGAAATCCAGAAGACGTTTCTATTGAAGAGATTACCTGGCTGAAAAAGCTCCGGCAAGGATTAGACAAAACTCGCCGGAGTATTCTCAACCAACTGAAGGCAATCGTTGGTCAAGGGCCACTTAACCAAGCTGCTGTAACAGAAATTGAGGCATTGCTCCTGCAAGCTGATGTCGGTGTAGAGGCGACAGATTTTATTATAAATGCCCTACAAATAAAACTTCGAGAAGAAGTTACAGCACCGGAAGAAGCGATCGCTTATCTGAAAAAAATTCTCCGGGATATGCTGGATGCACCAAGCATTGCATCGAATAAAACTAGCTTTACCCTAGAAAAAGAAACCTTGAATATTTGGTTAATCACTGGGGTGAATGGTGCCGGTAAAACCACCACTATCGGTAAAATTGCCCACCTGGGGCAAAAATCTGGTTATAAATGCTTGATTGGGGCAGCAGACACCTTCCGCGCCGCCGCCGTCGAACAGGTGAAGGTTTGGGGTAGTAGAAGTGGTGTAGAAGTAATTGCCAATCCTGGGAAAAATACAGATCCGGCAGCAGTTGTGTTTGATGCGATCGCAGCTGCCCAATCGCGGCAAACAGAATTACTTCTGGTAGATACAGCTGGGCGACTGCAAAACAAGAAAAATTTAATGGACGAACTCGGTAAAATCCGGCGCATTATCGACAAAAAAGCCCCAAATGCCAAAGTAGAATCGCTATTGGTTCTAGATGCCACTTTAGGGCAAAATGGGCTACGGCAAGCCGAAGTTTTCTCCCAAGCTGCCCAATTAAGTGGCGTTGTCTTAACTAAACTAGATGGCACTGCTAAAGGCGGTGTTGCCCTGGCCGTTGTGCAACAGCTAGGTTTACCAATTCGTTTTATTGGTGCTGGTGAAGGAATTGAAGACCTACGCCCCTTTTCGAGCTATGAGTTTGTCGAAGCTCTTTTGAGTGGCTAATTGAACAATTGGGAGTTAAGATTTTTTCTTGACAAACTGATAAATTTAGTGATATGCGTTCTGGTATTATCACTTGAGCTAACTAGAAATAGTCCAAGTTCTAAAATCATAAGTTTGTCATAATACATGGGTGACTTTTGCTAAAATTTCAAGCTAATGCCCTTTTCTCACGCCCTAAATGGCTTTTGTGTATAGCAGCACGGACATTTGGTTGTTACACACAAACACCTATAAACTTGCATTTTGTAGCAATTTAAAGGGTAGGCTAGATGTTCACCCCCATAAATACAACTATTACAACTATTGTGGGATGGACAGCAGTCTGAGCAGTGAGTAATTTTGGAGTCATACCTATTCGCTCTGAAGATGCACTTAATTATTAAACGAACCGCCAAGTACGCCAAGTACGCTAAGAGAGAAGGAGTAATAATTAAGTGCAAGCTCACGGACAATCCGGATCACTTGCGTTAGCTCCAGTACTGCGGGATGTTTTGTTTGACCTCCGCAGTTAGTTTATTATTGGCTATGGCAAATTGAAACGGCTGCATTAGCGAGTTGTGAAAACTGCACGTAACTTACTTAAAAGTGGGAGTACGAGCATCATTTGTTTGCCTAGCACCTGCCAAAAGGACGGCTTCCGACCATCAGAACTTCGGAAAATCGTCTACTGTCGACTCAAAAAGCGAATTCGTGTAAGTAGGCCGCTTAACACCCCCTGGTGTATTTTCAGATCCAACTTGCGAAAATATCTACAAATATTTTTGTAGGTAATCCAGAGGTTTGAATTCTGATGATTAAATAACCACACCGTTTTTGATTTTTGGTTTCAAGTTCTTGGAAGATTTTTTTTCTAGATTCAGTGTCATCATTGGCAATGATCGCAGCAACTATGGTATACAAATTAAGTATTTAAAGACTTATTTACATATTTTCAGCTTTGGGAATAAATCTAAGTCTGTTTTTTACCAAACCAAGCTCGATTTAAGTGCTTATAAAGATTTTCACTCAAAAAACTTCTATTTTCCTAGTTGCCTATGCCCAAAGAGTCACCTAAAAGCGTTATAAATTATTCTTTTAATAAAGTATTTTTATGACTTGAGAGATATGCTTTGGGAATTAAGTTATGAAAAAAGGAAAAGCTTTCTGGAACTATCACCGAAATTAGTAATTTTTACGGGTTAGATTTTAACTAAAAATACATGATTTGAAATGACTAATATTGCATCAAAAATACAATAAGCAAATAAAATACTGATAAAAGTTGCCTGTTACGTCTTTATACTCTTGCTAAACTGACAAGTCTTGTCTAAATATGGTTTAGCAATACCAAAGCCAAAAAGCTAATAAGTAATCTAAAATCTGCCAATATAAAGTGCAATAGTACCTGTGCCTGTGTCTCAACTGCCCTCTCAACCCACTGAAAACAATAGTAGTGCCACGACGGATGTCACACCAGTCGTAGCACTCAAAGAACTTGTGGCAAGGTTGCACCGGGAACAGAACAAAATTCAAGATTTGCTCAGTTCTTTAGGATTTGCCCTGAGAAGTTTCAATAATTTGAATCAGTTTTTGGAACTGATCCCGCTAATGGCAACAAGAGTGACAGATGCAGACGGCAGCGCCTTGTTTCTTTACAAACCTAATGGTCAAGTCAGGTTAGAACAGTTACATTGGCAAGATAGTGGACAGCGCAAGAATATCCGCAAAGCGCTAGAAATAGCCAGCAGTCAAATCACACTCTTGCCAAATACTGCCCCTCTAGCCAATGCGACGGGGATGTTGGATGACCAAATGCATCGTTATTTGGGGCCAGATGTACAAATATTTGGTACGGCGATTCTGGTGAAGCATACAGAGAGGGGATGGCTCTATGTATTGAGCCGCGATCCAGAATATAGTTGGACAGAAACTAGGCAAAAGTTAGTTAGATTAGTTGCAGATCAAACAGCAGTAGCGATCGAAAACGATGAACTAGCTGTAGAACTAAGAAAAAAAGAACGCTTAGATCAAGAACTAGAAATTGGCGCAGAAATTCAACGGCGACTTCTACCACGTCAATGCCCCACAATCCCTGGTGCAGTTTTAGCAGCACGTTGTAAACCTGCTAATCGCGTCGGCGGAGACTACTACGATTTTATTGCTACCAATCAGAATAAGATTCGCTCAAAGACTAAAGGCGATACAGAAACTAGTCGCTGGGGTTTGGTGATTGGAGATGTTATGGGCAAAGGTGTCCCTGCTGGGCTGATTATGACGATGATGCGGGGAATGCTACGGGGAGAAGTGTTACATGGTAATTCCCCAGCAAGAATTCTGCAAAACTTGAATAGAGTTATGTATGCGGATTTAGAAAATTCCCACCGCTTTGTAACCCTATTTTACTCAGAATATAATCCCCATAGCCGAATTTTGTCTTATAGCAATGCGGCACACAATCCTCCCTTATGGTGGCACGCAGCCACGAAAACGGTTAGCCGTTTAGATACTCTAGGAATGCTAATCGGCTTGGATGCTAACAGCCAATATGAAGATGCTCAGGTACAGTTAGAGCCTGGTGATACACTTATTTACTATACAGATGGTTTGACCGATGCGGCGGCGGCTGGTGGCGATCGCTTCGATGAAGATAATTTTGTCGCTGGCTTCAATACGGCTTGCAAGTACTGCAATGGGCCAGAGGAAATTGTCGATTACCTATTTGACCAAGTTCAGCAGTTCATCGGTGCTGATAAGCAAAACACTGATGATATGACACTAGTTGTTCTGCAAATCTTATAGTTCGTACCTAGAACCCTAACCTAAGAGTGGTTCGGTAACTTGGTATTCAGGCACTAAATTTAATTTTTAATTTATTTTTTCTTAAAATTTCCGTCGCGATCGCCCAAATAGTTAGACATCAACCTTTTTTCAGGACTTGTTTGTATTTAGCTTTTCGGATCATATATAAAAAATGATCCTTAGAATACATTTCCGTTCAAATAAAAACTATATATTTTGCACATCTAGCACAGTAGGAAACGTCAAGGGGGAGAACAGGTAAAAGGTAAAATGTACAAGGAAAAAAGTAAAAAGTAAATTTACTTCTTCATTTTTGCTTTCTTTCTATCCTTGTCACGCAAGCATTTAGCCTGTTCCTTCTTGGCGTTTTAATTCTTCTTTTCTCCGCCGTAGTAAGTTCACAACAGCTACGACGGAGTTTTGTTTTATTTGTTTTTCAGATTGAGATTTCGTTCTTTTGAACTCCCTTGGTATTTAAGTTAATAAACTTGATTTAATGATTTTAGAACTTAGGCAAACAATAGCCAAAACCCTTATTATCATGTAGTTTTACCTAATTGTTAGATTTGTCAACATATTTTTAAAAAGATTTTAGTTGAAAATTCCAAATTAAATGGCTATTCTTGCGCCCCAGCTTTTTGCAGACTCCGCACTATATTCTTATAACCATTAAATTCTGCAATCATCAAAGCAGTATAACCACCTCGGTTTTTCAAATTTAGATCAGCCCCAGCTTGGAGTAATAACTGCACAATTTCGCCATAACCACCTGATGCAGCCCACATCAATGATGTTGCCCTCGCTGAGTCTTGAAAATTCACATCTGCCCCTTTTGCTAGCAGCAAATGTACGATTTCTGTGTGCTTACGTTCGGTTGCTTTGATCAAAGCAGTTTTACCATCATCCCCTAGACTGTCGGCATCAGCACCATAGTCTAGCAACACTTTCACTGTTTGGGTATGTCCTTGTGATGCAGCCAATGTCAAAGGTACTTCACCAAGATTTTTTCCATTAATATCTGCCCCAGAACGCAGCAGTGCCTCGACAATTTTGCTATGTCCCTGCAAGGCTGCTACAAGCAGTGACGTATCACCCAGGCGGTTTTTAATTTGGACATTTGTACCCCTATTAAGTAATACTTGCACGACATCAATGTAGCCTTCCACAACGGCAAGATGTAGGGCAGTTTCACCATCTTGGTCTTGGAGATTAATTTCAGCACCTCGATCTAGTAAAGCTGCTGCGATCGCACTGTGTCCACCTGCTGCTGCTGCGGATAATGCAGTTCCACCATCGGCGTTTTTCACATTTACGTTAGCCCCTGCTGCTAGCAGTGCTTCCACAACCTCCAGATGCCCCAAGTCTGCCGCTAATGTTAAAAGTGTCTCACCCTCTTGATCTGGGATATTGACATCAACACCAGTTTGGAGAATTGCTTGTAAAACTTCTATGTTTCCCTGTTTAATGGCGAGTTTCAAAGCAGTATCATCATCTTTATCGGCGATCTTCACCTTGGCACCAGCAGCCAATAAGATTCGCACTACATCGATATGACCTTTGAGGACTGCTGCCATTAAAGCTGTGCTGCCATCTTCATTAGTGGCATTGACATCAGCCCCTTTGGATAGCAAAAGCTGCAAAATGTCAAGTTGTTTGGCACTAGCCGCCAACATCAAAGCCGTCAAACCATAGAGTTTTCTGGGCAAGTTGATATTTGCACCAGCATCCAAGAGCGATCGCACTATTTCGGTGTAGCCTAAATTGGCAGCAAACATTAACGTCGTCGTGCCTTGGCGATCGCAAGCGTCTACCCTCGCACCAGCAGCCAGTAGCGCACACAGTCCCTTGATATCACCACTTTTAGCAGCTTTTAGTAGCAAAGTATCGTTGTTTTCAGTCATGAATGAGATCCCACACAGGGGTTTTGTTCGTCTACCCTCAAAACTCAGTCTGAGATTGTTTATGCACTTTGGCAAGAGGGGAAACGAAAATAGGATGGGAAGGGAGTGGAAAGGGGGCAGGGAGCAGGGAGCAGATAAGAAGTAATCAATGCCCAATGCCCAATGCCCAATGCCCAATTCCCCATTCCCAAATTTATTAAATTTGTGCAACTTTAAGCACAGAGAATAGAGTTATGCTAATTTTTATGAAGATTTAATAATTAGGCGAGAACACTATGAGTCTGGAACTTTCTGCGTCCGTGAAATATTGGTTGAGCTTCTTCCATCCGGTGCTTATGTGGGCACTATTAGTACTTTCAATTTATGCTGCCTACTTGGGGCTGCAAGTACAGCGTACCAGAAATGCTCAGGGGGAAGAAAAGAAGGAACTGATTAAAGGTAGATATAACCTCAGACACTACCAAATCGGGTCTATACTCTTAGCTTTGATGGTAGCAGGTACGATTGGTGGGATGGCTGTCACTTACATCAATAATCAAAAGTTATTTGTCAGTCCTCACCTGCTGGCAGGATTGGGAATGGCGGGTCTGATTGCATTTTCTGCTGCTTTGTCACCTTATATGCAGAAAGGGGCAAATTGGGCGCGTGCAACTCATATTTTGCTAAATTTCACCCTTTTGGGACTTTTTGCTTGGCAGGCTGTTACTGGCGTGCAAATTGTCCAAAAAATTCTTACTAAAGCTTAGTTCTTTGTCATTTGTCCTCTCTTACAAAGTTCTGTTAGCGTAGCTCCTCCGTTCGCGCAGCGTCTCCGACAGGAGAAGGAGGCTCGGAGGAGACCTCCGCTCAGACTTTGCGCTCTGTCATTAGTGTATGAGCAATTACAAAGGACTGTTGACTCAGCGTTTTTGTTTAGAATTAGCGGGAAGGGGTATTTCCAAAGATTTCTGAAAATCTTGCTGAACTTTGCGAGTTAAGCGGCGGGAGACTTGGCGGACGATTTGGTTAAGTAAGCGATCGCCTGTAGATTGAATTATAGATTTGGGTAATCGCTGAATAAACCGGGGAAAGTGCAAATCAACTACTAAATCTAATTCCCATTCAACTCTTGTAACCTCGCCGCTAGTGCAAACATCGTTTTCTATTAACTGTAGAGATGCCTTATAATCTACGTCATAACCAGGCGGCTGGTAATCAGGAATGGGTATTGTACGGATGCGGTAAATACCCTCCTCTGGGGGCAACAATTCCAAACCAATTTTCGGTTCTACTTCATAACCAAAAGCACCAAAACAACCAATTACTAGAGCGTAGCCATTTTCCCCAAGTAATTGCACCTTCATAGGTTCAGCGCAACGAGAAAACCATGAGGCGTGAGTATTAAGATACTCAGCAACCTTATCAGATGGAGCAGGCATTTCCATAAAATCTTGATAGCGACCATAAAATTTTGTAATCGTCGCTACATTTGCCTCTGTTAATGTTTCCTTAGCTTCTTCTTGGCTGGATTCTACAGGTAAAACTGCTTCTGTTATTTCCCAGGATTTATATTCGCCTTGTCTTGAAAGCATAAATGCATTACTGTATATTTTGGCGTTCGTCTATATTAATAGTTCCCCACGTGCCTGGGTCATTTCACATCAATATCCCATTTTGACCAAAACCTCATTAATCTGCTATCACCTCCATAGAATTACTAAAATAAAGAACTGAACAAGCACACAATAGTTTCCCAGGATAACATTTCTCATGAAAGCATTTGTAGCAGGGGCAACCGGTGAAACAGGTCGCCGGATTGTGCAAGAGTTGATAGCGCGGAATATTCCCGTCCGAGCTTTGGTGCGGGATATTGAGAAAGCTAGGGGTATTCTGTCTCCTGAAGCCGAGTTGGTTGTAGGCGATGTGTTACAACCAGAAAGTTTAAATGCTGCGTTGGGAGATAGCACAGTTTTGTTGGTTGCAACTGGTGCAAAACCTAGTTTTGACCCCACTGGCCCCTATAAAGTAGATTTTGAAGGGACTAAAAATTTAGTAGAAGCTGCCAAAGCAAAGGGGATTGAGCATCTTGTTTTAGTTTCCTCTTTGTGTAGTTCGCAGTTCTTCCATCCACTGAACTTGTTTTGGCTGATTTTGGTGTGGAAAAAGCAAGCTGAAGAGTATATCCAGAAAAGTGGTCTGACTTATACGATTGTGCGACCTGGTGGGTTAAAGAACGAAGATAACCTCGACGCGATCGTGATGCAGAGCGCTGATACATTGTTTGACGGTAGCATCCCCAGGCAAAAAGTTGCCCAAGTTGCTGTTGAGGCGCTGTTTGAAGCGGATGCACGCAATAAAATTGTCGAAATTGTTGCTAAACCTGAAGCAGCCTCAAAAAGCTTTCAGGAGCTATTTCAACAGTGCTGATATCCTAAAGGGTTTTATTCGTCAAAACGAGCGCACTTTGTCGAGTAGCTTGCTTCATCTAAATTGAACGCCCTTGATTTCACTTTATGAAGCGATCGCTCCATTCCACATCTAAAATATAGGGTTAAAGCGCATTGCTTATACGGCGCTTTAATCCTACATTCATTCACGATAGACAAGCGATCGCTCTTTTATTGCCTTCATTTCCACAAACAGCTATACAAAATCACTTTTATTCTGGGAAGTACTCACTATTGAAAATATCTTCGGGAGTAAAAGGGCATTGTTCTGGGAAAATCTCAGGCGTTAAACCTGTTTTTTGAATTGCTTGTCTTCTGGCTTTAATATAAACTGCACCTAAACAGTTAAGAGAATAATTATAAAGTGTTTTGGAACGAAAAGAAAATTCTAGCTCATCACGGAAATTAGTTATTTCTATTTGCCAGCCTCGTTGACAATTTTCTTTTTCAGTTTCCCAATAACGATAAAGTAAAAGATGAATTAATAATTGTTTTAAGTAACTTTCTACTTTTCGTCTTTGTTCATTTCCCAAAGCTTCGATTTCTTCTGATAAATGTTGCCAATCAATATTTTCAATATCTTTATTTTCTAATTGTTTAAGTGTTGTTTCTACCCATAAATAATAATCTTCTTCGTAAAGGGTAGGTTCAACAGATTTTAATATTTCTGTTGTCATAGCTAATCGCTCAGAAAATTAACTATCTAATTATAACATAGGTAGGCGTAGCTCTTTCTCCTTCATCAACAAAAAGCGATCGCCTTAAGTTTTAGCCCGATCCTCAATAACAACTAATATGATTTTATTGGATGAGTTTTTTGCCAGAAGTGAAAAAATAGTTATGTAATCGTCAAAGTTCTAAATAACAGAATAAATATCTCGGTTATTTCAGGGTACCTATAACTATGAGTTATATTTTCGATATATCTCTTTTTCAAGTTCAAGTTTGTCTTCATCTATCCGTATTATCATATCTTCTTCTTCACCGTATTCATCTGGAATAATTTGATATAAACCAAACTCACAACATTCTGCAATTACAGATATCATACTTATGAGACTTTTATAAACTCTTAATGGATTATCAAGAAAAATATAATCGACAAGATAAATTGGAGATGGTTCGAGATCGCCAACTATATATAGAATTCTTTTATTCTCAAATGAGGCAATAGGAAACCATTTTTGATCCCATCCTTTATAACTATCATACGGCTTATTTATCATAGTCGATTGCTCAAGTTGCCATAAATCATGATAATTTGAAATCGAGTCTTGTAAAGTACAGAATGAAGTGGGCGAATTACTAAATAATTGATCTGGAAATAAGAATTCAACCAGTGGATGATAATTGTTAAAACCAAGGTCAGCTATTCCATTTCGCCATTGATAAAGTTCATAAATTTCATCAGATAATTTGAATGGGATAACTTTGACAATCTCATCAACTTGTTGACGAGTTAAGCCCTGATTGTAGCAATCAACAAATTCGAGACTCGTTGATTGTAGCCAACCCCAAATATAATCGAGTTCATCTGTGAGTTCAGACATATAATCCACGTAATGTAATCGTTATAGAATCGTCAAATCCTAAACAACATTTGATATATCTATTTTTACAGTTCAACTTTTTCTTAATCTATCCGTATTATAATTGCATCTTCTGCTCCATACTTATAGGGCATGAGTTGATATAGTTCTGATTTACATCACTCAGGAATAACGGATACCATATAACTAACAATCAGGTATGAACTTTACTGGAATAAGTTCGTCGATGATTTTTGTTAGTAAAGAGAGCGAATTTGAAGGAGTCGGACTCTGAAAGGCTTTGAATTCAAAGGTGTTGAAAAACTTATTGGGCCAATAGCTGCGCTTCTTGGCTTTGTGTATTTGTTGCAATGGTATATTGGAGACTTGCGATCGCCTTCCGATCCCATCTTTGCAGATAAACAGCCGCCTTTGGTGATGAAACAGGGCGACCCCTATATCCGTGCTTTAATGCGAACCATCTCCGCAAGTGAAGCCAGTGGGAACCGTCCCTATTCGCTATTATATGGTGGACAGCAAGTTAACGACTTTAGCCGACATCCTGAGATATGCGTCACAATTGTCACAGGCCCCAACACAGGTAATTGTTCTACAGCTGCTGGGAGATATCAAATTATCAACATTACTTGGTATCGTTTAGCCCCGCGTTATCACCCAAAGCCAATGCAGATGATGTTTTGGACTGCTTATAGTTTTGAAGCAGAGTATCAAGATATAGTAGTTTACCGTTGGTTAAGTGATTCTAAAGTTTGGGGAACCGATCTTTCTCAACTGTTGCGTCAGGGAAAGTTAAATGATGTTTTGCGGCGACTCTCTCCGACTTGGACAAGTCTAGGATATGGTCTAGAAACTAATTCTGTTAGTAGCTCTTTGCCTAAAGTTTATCAGAAAATGTTGAAAGAGGAATTAAGCACAGCTAATCAACCAATAGCCCCGAAGTTGACACCATCGCCAACCCCTTCTAGCAAGCCAGTAAAGAAGCCGTAAGATTATCTTAATTTTTAACTTGCTGTAGACAGAAAATATTTTATATTTTCTACAAATGTCAAGGTATTTTCAAAGTGAATATTATGTCCAGCATTTTTAATTATTTTTAGCTGTGCAAATTCACATAATTGAGCCATTTCTGTATTAATAGATATAAATTTTTCATCATATTCACCAGCTAGTAAGAGTATATGAATTTTATTATCTCGTAGCTTTTCCCATAAAGAAGGTTGGCATCCAGTCCCCATGAAGCGCAATGATTTATCTAATTCCTGCGGATTGTTTTGCAAGCGATTTTCTATCATGCGATCGTATTCTGGATGATTTTTTATATAACCAAAAATTGGTTGATTGTACCAATTTGACAAAAAAGTAGCAAAATCGGTTTGAATAATGCTTCTGCTGATTTTTCTAGCTATTTGAGCATCACGCCTAACTCGTTCTAATCGTTCTGCTTCTGTTGCTAAACCTGGAGAAGCTGATTCTAATACAACTTTAATAAAACGTTCTGGGAAATGTAGAGTTAGGTATAAAGCTAACCTTCCGCCCATTGAATAACCAATTAAGTAGCATTTATCTATTTTGAATTCATCTAATAAATTGATTATTGCTTGAGCAGTGGATTCCATTGTATAGTATTCATCACCTCCTAAAATTTCGGTTTTACCATGTCCTGGCAAGTCAAGAGTGAGATAAGAAAAATCTTCAAGTAGTAATTTTATGGCTTCATCAAATTCATGAATATTTCCCATGAAGCCGTGTAAAAAAATAATTATAGGCTTGTTACCATTTATATTTAAACAATAGTTAATTTTATATTGTTTTAAAGTCATTTTTATGGTACATATTGAAAATCAAAGCTGATATATTTTTTATGAGTAAGTAAGTAGGCGCAAATAAATTAAAGTTCGTAGTCGGGACTTTAGTCCTGATAATCCTTTTTTTTAGCTTTTAATAGTATGAAACGATACTGTTTAATTCCTTTGGAACTGAACAGACCATCACTTATGAATATAAAACACTTGTATTAATTTTGGCATAAATAACCCTTTGCCTGAGTTAATACACCAAATATTGCATCTCTACAAAATGTCTTGTTGTGCTACTTAATTTTTGATTTTTCTAATTTTTAAGGTAAAAATCGATCTAAAGCAGCTTTTAACTGTTTAATTTCAACGTCAATATTACCCTCTTGTGCAGCTCTAGCAATACATTCAGTTAAATGCTCATCCAAAACAATTCGCGCTACCTTATCCAATGCGCCTCGCACTGCGGCAATTTGCAGTAGTACATCAGGACAAGGGCTATTTTGCTGCACCATTGTCTTAATACCACGAACATGTCCTTCTATCCGCGATAATCGGTTGACAATTCGCCGTAATGACTCTTCGCTATGGATGTGAGGATGAGCAGGCTCTCCAGTCCCATGAGTACGATCTGTATGCTCGTGGTCTGCATCGTGATGCAGGGAATCTTCTACTGGCTGGGATATTGGCAAGGATTCCTTACCTAATCGGTTTGATCCATTCATGAGTTATCAAAGGACTTGTAATACTAAGATCCTAGCCTAGTAGTCGACCAACCCAAAATTTATGGTTGGGGCATTGGGCATTGGGAATTGGTTATTTTTGAATTTTGAATTGTTAATAATTCTTGTTTCTGACTCCCTCACTCCCTCTTCTCCCCCTACTTCCACATTCCCCCTCTACTACTAACGATTGGCTTTGTCTTGGGGAATAATTTCTGTCACTACCCTACCACTAGAACTGCCACCTTTGACAACGATATTTTCTGTTTGCAGATTACCAACGGCTGTTTCACCTGTAAAATTTAACGGTGGGTCAACTTGCCGATAAACTACATTTCCCTGAGCTTCAAGTAACTTATTGTCTAAATACCAAGTTAATGTATTAGATTTCAAAGACTGGCGACGCTGACCAATGGCGTTGACGTTACCTGTTAAATAAACCGTTTTTTGTGGAATTTTCATTTCACCTTGATTGGCAGTTACGGTAAGATTATCAACACGCTGGAACATCCGCACAGGCGAATTTGTAGTAACAGTTTCTGCATTCATATTCCAGGTCATAGAGTTACTAGTTATTTGTACTGGTGGGTCTAGTAAATCTAATTGAGCATTCTGTTTAATAGTGGCAATTTTTGTTTTTAAATTGACTTCGGCAGAATTCCCTTTACCGCGATCGCTAATTTTATTATCTTTGTAGCGGTCAATTTGTAAAGGGCGATCGCCAATTAGTTTTTGTTCTTTAATATTCCAGATTAAATGCTCGGTTCTTACTTGTAATTGGGGATCAGTGGAATTTGCTACTACTCGTCCAGAAAATTCCATCCGTTGTTCGCGGGTTTTAACTCGCGCTTCTTGCGCTACAGCTTGTAGTTGTTTGTGAGTACCGTTAACCTGGTTGCGGACAATCAACAAATCTTCTTTGGGTCGCCATTCTAATTCATTACCTTGCAATACAACACCATTCTTAGGGTCTGTGGCAAATATCTTACCTTTAAGAAACAACTGCTTCCCATCTTGTTCAATATCTGCGATATCTGCCTTAATTTGATAAACTACTTTACCATCTTGATATAGTTCACCATAAGGACTTTCAGCTTGACCAATTTGTTTATCTTTGGTGTATTTTGCGGTTTTAGCCCTGACTCTCCAAATAGGTCGCCCTACTTCATCTGCTTGTTCTAGGATGACATCAAAGAAGGTTAAATCGGTACCTTGCTTAGATGAAGCCGCAGGATTTTCTTGAGAAGCTGGGGGGGATTTTCCCCCACAACCGACTAAACCAAATATCAAGAAAAAAATCAAAGGGAAAAAAAGGAAGGAGGGAGCGAGGGAGTAATTTTGAATTTTTCTCTCCCCCTGTCTCCCTCTTTTATGAAATTGATAGGCCATTATTCTTGGATTTCTAGGTGTCCATCACTAGTTCTTGGGTCTTCCAAAAAGCCGATACCGGATAACGGCCGATATGGATAGCTTTGGCGAGGGGTTTTTTGAATGTCTTCTTTGATGGCTTCTAAATCAATGTAGCGATCGCTTACATTAATTAAGCTGTCACTGGTCATCGAACGCAAACTTACCACTTCTACCCGCACGCCGCGATAGCTAACTGAATTGACCGCATAAGCCAAATCCCCATCACCGCTCACTAAAACTGCGGTATCATAAGAATCTACTAGCGCCATCATGTCTACAGCTATTTCTACATCCAGGTTAGCTTTTTTAGAGCCATCCGGTAGCTGGACTAAATCCTTAGCAATGACTCGATAGCCATTGCGACGCATCCACAGCAAAAATCCCTGTTGCTTCTCGTTTGTCCGGTCTACACCAGTGTAGAAAAAAGACCGCAGGAGTCTAGAACCTCCTGTTAATCGACACAACAGCTTCGTGTAATCGATTTCAATCCCTAGTTGCAATGCAGCGTAAAATAGATTTGAGCCGTCAATAAATATGGCCACCCTGCCCCGATTCTCCAAAACTTGTTCTGGCGTAAATATTGAATCGGTTTCAAAATTATTCAACATCATTGTGATACCTCGATTTTTATCCCTGTTATTTTTGATACAAATTACGAACTTTTAGATGCTAGTCACAGCGGCTTATGATAATGTCCCGGGGCTAATATAAATTAAACCCCGATAAATTTTTTGAGAGAATAAGAGATTGAACAAAATCAGAGTTTGATAAGGACTAATCGTTTTTTAGGGGTTCTATTCGCTTAAAAACTGGTTGGAATGTACCCAACTGTTGTTTACTAGATAGTATCCCCCATGTCGCATGGGTGGCAAAAGGAGCGGTAAGTGAACTTTGTATTTGATCGTTGAAGTCTATTCCAAAGCCCAGTTGCTGATAAATATCGCTACTAATGTTTGGAATAATTGGGGAAAGCAGATAAGCTGTCAGTCTAACTGATTCTAAAACTGCGTAGAGAACTTTTTCCACAGACTCTTGTTGTCCCTGTTTATATAATGTCCAAGGAGCTTGTTCATCAATAAACTTATTACTGGCTTGTGCTAGCGAAAGGATGGCACCACAGGCTTGACTGAAAGCTAGCTCTTTATATGCTTGTTTCACCTGTTCCCCTAGACGTAAACCAATTGTTTTCAAAGGATTTTCGTCAGGAATTCCTTCATTGCCGATTGATGGAACGTTATTGTCAACGCAGTATTTTTTCACCATGCTCAAGGTGCGGTTGAGCAAATTACCTAAATCATTTGCCAAATCTGCATTCAGAACATTAATGAACCTTACTTCATTAAAATCTCCATCCTTGCCAAATTCGATTTCCTTAAGGAAGTAATAACGAACGGCATCACTACCATAGCGTTGAACTAACGCCACAGGATCAAGGGTGTTACCCAGACTTTTGCCCATCTTTTGACCATCTTTAGTCAAAAAGCCATGCCCAAATACTCTTTCTGGCAAAGGTAAGCCAGCCGACAACAACATTGCCGGCCAATAAACTGCATGGAAGCGCAAAATATCTTTACCAATTAGGTGTAGGTTGATTGGCCACCAAGTTTCTAAAGCATTGGCTAAAGTCGGTTCTGCATCGGGTTCGAGTAATGCTGTGACATAACCTAGCAGCGCGTCAAACCAGACATAAAGGGTGTGCTTGGGATCAACTGGTACAGGAAAACCCCAATCTAGATTTACCCGCGAAATGGAAAAGTCTTGCAGTCCTTGATTTACAAAGCTGAGGACTTCATTTCGCCGACTTTCTGGTTGAATAAAATCGGGTTTAGATTGATAAAATTCTGTCAGCTTAGTTTGATATTTGGATAAGCGGAAAAAATAGTTTTGCTCGTCTCTCCACTCAACTTCTTTGTTAATATGAATCGGGCAACGGTGTCCTTCTAGGAGATCCCGTTCTTCTTTAAATTCTTCACAGGATACGCAATACCAACCTTGTTGTTGTCCCTGATAGATATCACCAGATTCCCAGACTCGCTCAAAGAATTCTTTGACGATCGCTTCATGACGAGGTGCAGTTGTGCGACTAAAGCGATCGTATTGAATGTCTAGTAACTGCCACAAACTAACGAAACTAGGGACAATTTCATCGCAAAACTCTTGTGGCGCTTTGCCTAAACTTTCTGCCGATCGCTGAATTTTTTGCCCGTGTTCATCTGTACCTGTAATTAGTAATACCTGATTTCCTAGTAGTCTGTGAAATCGCCCTACTACATCTGCTGCGATCGTCGTATAAGCACTGCCTATATGGGGAACATCGTTTACATAATATAGCGGTGTTGTCAGTGCAAATGTATTTTCTGTTTTATTCACTAGATTCATACAAAATAAAAATTAACTTATTAAACTTATTCTTATCAGCAAAACCACGCCATTGTACAATAATATTTCCATTTTTTCCAATAACACTTTAATAGTAGCAAACTTATCAGGTCAAAAATTGTTTTGTAATATGCATCTATTAAACTCATTTTTCCCTACAAGAGAAAAATTAACTAATCATAATTCTTTTGAATACTTTCTATTAGAAAATATTGTGATCGAGAATACAGAATGCCAAATGCAGAAAATTTAGCTAGTTTTGTGGAGCAGAGATTTCTATCTTAAGATGGTCATGCCAGTAGTAAAGAAATGTAAAAATTAAGTTAAGACAAACCCCCATATTTACTGGAAAATATATTGATTAGGTATGAGTCGAAATAGCCCCCTAGAGATTTCTCGCGCTTTGGTGGCGGCACTCTCAACCCAAATGTTTCGCTATTATGAGGATCGTATTCCCCAAGATGCTAGCGTTTTGGTAGTCAGCAATCACCGCAGCTTCATGGATGCACCGATTTTAATGGCAGCGTTATCGAGTCCGATTCGCTTTGCTTGCCATCACTATATGGGACAAGTGCCAGTAATGCGGGAGATTGTCACCGGTCAATTGGGGTGTTTTCCTTTGGAGGAAACTCAAAACCGCCAACGAAGCTTTTTTTCGCAGTCGCAAGTGCTATTGCAGTCTAAACAGATGGTGGGAGTCTTTCCAGAAGGGACTGAACCAATGGTGAAATTTACTCAACCAAACCAGGTAGGTGAGTTTCAACGGGGATTTGCCCATTTAGCATTGCGGGCTGATGTGCAAGATTTAGCTATTTTGCCGATCGCGATCGCATCCTTAGAAGAGGTAAACACCAATGGTTTTCCTTTAAGGCTTTTGAGCTTATTTGACCCTTCAGAACCTTTATTTAATCAAGCTGGTTGGCATCCTTTGGTAATTTATCATCGGGTTGCGGTGTTAATTGGTCGCCCTTACTGGATTACACCCCAACATCAAAAAAAATATCACGGGAAACAAGCTAGAACTGTTGTCGCTGAACTGACAGAACACTGTCATGGCGAAATTAGCAATTTACTGCGTCAAGGTTGCTATTAAAGCCATTCGATTAGCCCTTGGGTGCGCTGCAAACGCAACTTGGATTTGGGATTGTCGAAACAATCAGCAGTCCAAAAATTTTATACCATTGACTAATGACCAATGACTAATGACCAATGACCAATGACTATCTCTGAAGTTGAGCTAAACCCCTGTTTCCTGACACCTGAACGAGTACAGCCAGAGTATCCGCTATTGGTATATTTGCCAGGAATGGATGGAACAGGTCAATTATTGCGATCGCAAACTGCTGGATTAGAAACTGGCTTTGATGTCCGTTCTTTGGCGATCCCCCGTCAAGACCTTAACACTTGGGATGTTCTAACTAAGAGTGTATTGGACTTGATCGACGCTGAATTAGAAAAAAGCTCTCAAAGACCAGTTTACTTGTGTGGTGAGTCCTTTGGTGGTTGCTTGGCAATGAAAGTAGCTATTCAAGCGCCGCATTTATTTAAGCGAACCATCTTAATTAACCCAGCTTCGTCCTTTCATCTTCGCCCTTGGTTGAGTTGGGCATCCCAGCTAACTTACTTAGTGCCATCAGGATTTTATGACATTGGCGCACTGGGGTTGCTGCCGTTTCTGGCATCTTTGCCCCGGATTTCTCGGAGCGATCGCCATGAACTGCTGAAAACTATGCGTTCTGTACCAGCAGAAACCGTTCTTTGGCGGTTGTCTTTACTGCGAGAGTTTGAAGTTGATGAAGAACAGTTAAGTCGCTTAACTCAACCAGTTTTGTTGATTGCCGGTGGTAGCGATCGCCTTTTGCCTTCTGTAACTGAAGTCAAGCGGATAGGAAATATCTTACCAAATAACAAGATTGTGGTGCTGCCCCATTGCGGACACGCTTGCTTGCTAGAAAAAGACATTAATCTCTATGAAATTCTTAAAGATAACGACTTTTTAGAAAATAATGCTGATATAAGTACAGGGTTACAGGTGAGAGGATAAGGTCAGAGGCGATGCCTACGGCGGGCTGCGCCTACGCATTCCCAGAAGTGCAAATCGCCCAAGTACTCCTCTCTCCTAAACTCTGCCAATTTTAGATTTTGGGTTAACCTATCCCACCCCTACGAAAACATCGTGGTTCTCTTGAATTGCCGTGCGAAAATCGAAGTAAGTTATTGATACAAATGACAAATGACCAATCCTATGGTGATATCTTAGCGGGTTTCAAATTTCTGGCTTTGTAGAACATTTCTAAGCTGTTGCGATCGCCAACAAAACGCCAGTGCCAAGGCTCATAACTCACACCTTGAACATTATCTTTAGGAAATGACATTTCAAAGCTGAAACGCGCTGCATTTGCTTGCAGCCACTGATAAGCCTTGGTATTGTCAAAGTTAGTTTGGAGATTAGTTGCTGGTACTCTTCCGTCTCCAACATCCACAGCATAACCTGTGTGATGTTCGCTATGACCAGGAGGAGCGCTGAGGGCGGCTCGTTCTGCTGGCGTTTGATTTCGCTGGGCACTAACACCAAAAAATAACTGCTCTTGGTCTTTGACTGAGCGAAAACCAGAAATTGGTACTAAAATTACACCGCCACTCTGCGCGGCGGCTACCATCTCCTCAAACTTTTGGGCAGCAGCTTTTCGCATTCTAATCCCCCTATTTGCGGAGATAGTTACTAATTCTGACTGAGGCGCTTCTGGATATGGAAAATGCCCTAATATAGTATCGCTAGAATTATTAGATGGTGTTGGAGTCGGAGGATTAGAAGTAGCTGGTAAAGTTTGAAAATCGGCGGTTTTTTTGGGTGCGGTCACGAAAAACAAAAAACCGCTAATTAAAACCAGCAGGATAAATCCTGCCACTCCCCCAATCATCAAAATTTGGGGTTGCAACCACATTTTCGGTGGTGCAATAGGGGTATCGCGTACAGCCACTGGAATATCATCACCAAGGTCATTCGATGAGTTTTGCGGTTTTCCAGAAAACCCTGCCTTATTCAAGGGTAAACTCCTGTTTTTGTGGGATAGCCATAACAGATTTTGCACTGGACAAAAGTAAACGTAACAGGTAGCATTTTACATCTGTGGTTCTTAGGCGCAATCTTGACAAACCTTTTAGAACTATACGCCAAGCTGGGAGGATTAGTCCTGGTAGGTTTTATTCTGGGACGCAAACTACCTGTGACAGTTCCTACACGTTTAGGACAGTTCCTTTTTTGGGTGGGAGTACCCATAAGCATAGTATCGTTTTTGCGTCAATCTAGCTTATCGGGGCAGATTTGGATTGCACCTGCCTTCGCTTACCTAGCTATTTTACTAGGAGCATTTTTAGCTTGGTTAGCCATTAAAGGACAAACCTATTTTAGAAAAACCGTCCCCCAACCACAAACTCAGGCTAGCTTGATATTAGCAGCAATGTTGGGTAATACGGGTTATCTTGGCTTTCCCATCACTCTAGCAATGGTAGGCAAAGAATATTTTTCTTGGGCGCTATTTTACGATTTACTAGGTTCATTCCCAGGAACTTATGCCTTGGGTGTATTAATAGCAGCGCGTTTTGGCAGTGGTGTCCAAAATAATTGGCAGATTGCTAAATCTATCTTAATTAATCCTGCCCTATGGGGTTTTGGATTTGGCTTACTCTTTCGGCAAGTGACAATTCCCATACTCGCGGAATTCTGGCTAGAGAAATTTGCTTGGAGTAGTGTAGCTTTATCTCTGGTGTTAATTGGAATGCGATTAGCCCTGCTCAAATCTTGGCGTAGCTTACCACAAGTAGGGATAAGCTTGGGAATCAAAATGCTACTAGTTCCCTTGATATTGGGTAGCATACTACCACTGTTTGGATTAACTAGCCCCATAGTAAAGATAATCGTGCTACAAATAGCCATGCCTCCAGCTTTCGGCACACTGGTAATTGCTGAGACATTCAATCTCGATCGCGATCTGGCAGTAACTGCCTTAGCTGCTGGGACTATAGTATTGTTAGTTACTCTCCCTGTTTGGTTGTGGCTGTTTTGATTTTGGATTTATGCACTGTGACGCGATCGCTTCAAACCCCATGAAAAATTGCGATCTGCAAAGGTACTTGTTGTTAAAGAACGTGGATTAAATAAAATGCAAAACTTTATTCTGTCTCTAACTTCCCTCTCTTTTATAAGGAGAGGGATTGAGTGTGAGGTAAGCCAGGGACATTAACTGTATGTTATTTAATTCTTATTCCTAAGATAAAGATACAGCACTTCCGTCTGCTATGAGGTACACACACAGTCTCAAAAGTTCGGATAAAAAAGGGATATGGGTAAAATTGTGCTTCATAATAGCCGGAAGTGCTGTAAGGACGCTTGCAAATCCCACTTTTGAGTGGATCACAGCCTTCCTCATCGTGTACCACCAGCATTATTTATTTTAAGATCGTATTCTCAGGAAAATTTTATGCGTATCGTTGCTCTTTATGAAACTCAGCTAAGGGTTTCAGAAGACCCTGATGGCCTCATTGGTTATTTTCTAACAACAATTTTGTCGGATTATTACTCTTCATCGACTAGCGCGACCGTTGTCGTCTTACCCTGTCTCTGCGTTCGTTTAGAGTCGTGGCGCAAAACGGAACGTGATAGTTTCCCATCATTCCGCTCCTCAGTAAAACGGCTGTTGTCATTAGTACGTCATTACCAACATATCGTTTTCCCAGACTAAAAAAAAATCTGGTTCTACAAGTGGCTTAGGTTTAGCAGTATTTCAGCTACGTTTTGTTACCGAGAACCATCAAAGGCAGTCTTTTTATCGTGGCAATGTTGATGGAGTAGTTGCCAATTAGCGTATGAGTTCCGCCCACCAATTGATGTAGGAACGATATGGTCAATTTCAATCGAATCTCCATCTGTGAAGTAGTTACCGCAGTGAGCGCATATTCCTTTTTGCTTTTTGAGTCGTGTCGCTACTCTTGTAGATACTTCAGGATGTACACCCATTCTACAACTTCAATAAATCCAGTCACACTTTTTCTGTTACCGCGCTAACTTTTTCTGAAGTTTGCGGACTTTTCAATCCAGCTGCGAATAATTTGGGCTTTCGGCTTTCTCGCCATTGATCATTACCGCATAAGTTTTTAGCCCCAAATCAATACCAATGCTTTGGTTTTTAGCATCAATATTAATAGGTTCGATATCTACCACAAAGCTTAAGAAATAACGATTAAGTAGGTGGGCGGAGGAAAACATAAATGTGTAAAGCAATGTTAAGAAGAATGATTGTCAAATTGAAAACGTTCTGTACGGTAATTATTTCGTTCCCCTCTGGCATCTATTCCATCAATAACTGCATAAGCTAGGTCTATTTCATCATCAAACATCTGTCCAGAAATTTCGTGTTTTTTAAGTTTTTGCCACAAAGCGTTCAATTCTATTCATCTCCGAACAATATTTAGGGAGAAAGAAAATATATAATCCTAAACTTTCCCACTTAGTCCAATATTCTCGTACTTCAAGAGATTTATGTATAGAACCGTTATCTTGAACTATGACTCGTATTCGTCCATTACCCTTGAGTTCTTGTTCTGCAAGAATCGCCTCATTTTCCATCATTTTGATATAAGATTTACTATTGATACTGCCAATAACTAAGCCATAAATAAAACTTACTAACGGTTGAAATAAACCAATAATACTCAATCTTCTTCCACGTCTTTTCGTTTGTTCTAATCGCTTTTGTTCTCCCACTGGATAATATGTATAACCGGGTGAACACCACATACAAAACCCTAATTTATCTAAATATTTTAGGTCTATCTCTCCGGCTGCGGCTGCTATTTCAAGCATTTCTAGCTCGCCTTGTTTAATCTCTCGTGTTACAGGATCTTGCTTTTTTCTATGACTAATTCTTGCTCGTTTCCAATAAATCCCCTTTTTTTGAGTACTCTTCTAATTCTGTCGGGACTCAACTTAATATTTTTTTCTTTTTATAGCTTTATTGATAATTGACGACTATTATATGTGCGGGGTTCGTTTTTAAGGCATTCTTCTAAATAAACAATATCCTCTTCTTTCCACTTTGTGATTCCTCCTCTACCTGACGCATCCCATAATCCCCCTAAACCTTTTTTATCCCATTTATGAAGCGTCTCTCTTACTGTTTGGTCTGCCCAATTAAAATGGGCTACTATTTTTTCTACATACCATCCACGAAAATTTAACCTCACTACTTAGGCTCGATCTTTTACTTTCTGTGACACCGTTGAAGAGTCCTTAACTCAAATAAAGTTCTATCTTCTTCCTGGTTCAGAAATACTCTAAGACGCGCTGGCATTTTTTATACCTAACTTATTTCATTCACCGTATTTATTTATTTATTTTTACACATTTTGCTTATCTCACGCCCACCTACTTAGCGCAATCCTTGATGATGGTGATTGAGCTAGGTTCGGATGGTAGCGGTCTTGACCTTTATGTATTTTATTTTACGTATTCATAAAATTATACTTAAAACTTGAGAATTAAAGCGGAATTCTCATACTCAAATCCAGCCACTTCGACTGAGTAATCGGCGCACTGCTAGAAATGTAGTCAACACCCGTGTCTGCCACATAGCGAATCGTCTCTAAAGTCACATTTCCCGAAGCTTCAATTTTTACCCGGCTATCCTGCTGCCGAATCAACTGTACCGCCTCACGCATCATTTCCAACGGCATATTGTCCAACATAATAATGTCCGCCTTATGCTGCAAAGCTTCTTTCACTTGTTCTAAACTTTCCGTCTCCACTTCTATAGTCAAGGGATAAGGAATCTGAGAACGAATACGAGTAACAACTTCTCCAATTCCCCCACCCGCAGCAATGTGATTATCCTTAATCATCACCGCATCGTCCAACCCCATGCGGTGATTAATCGCCCCACCCAAAGTAGTCGCATACTTTTCCAACAGTCTCAGCCCTGGTGTAGTTTTACGCGTATCCACCAACTGAGCAGGTAAATCAGCAATTTTCTCTACATATATATTAGTGAGCGTAGCAATCCCACTCAAGCGCATAGCCAAATTTAGCGCAACCCGTTCCCCCATCAGCAGCGCATCCAGCGAACCATGAATTTCGGCTACTACCTGTCCCGGCTCACACCAAGCACCTTCAGTCGCCAACGCCACAAAGCTGACCTTTTCATTCAACATCTGAAACACCCTAGCAGCAACTGTTAAACCAGCAATAATCCCAGAAGCTTTAGCGATCCATTTAGCAGAGCCTAGCGTCACATCTTCTATTAGTAGGGCATTTGTAGTGCGATCGCCCCTACCAATATCCTCCAACAACCAGCCACGCAAAAGAGGATCTAAAACCAGCCAAGGCGGTAAAACACCAGAACTGTTCACAATTTTATTGTTTCCTTTACGACTTCCAGAAATACTATAGCCTTAAACTCTTGCTCTCAAAGGCTTTGATAGTGACAGAAAAACTAGTCCAAATATTTTTGGAGAAAATAGTTGACATGAGGAGTTGTGTTCGGTATATTGAATAAGTGCCGGAAGCGGAGCGTTGAAAAGCGACGCTTTCTGGGATACCGAACCTTGAAAATATTATAGTTTGAAAGCAAATATACAGCAAGTGTATTGCGTCTAAGAAAATAAAGATAACTAAGCT
>NZ_JBALDL010000056.1:0-54655 GCF_036917465.1 Nostoc sp. | reverse complement strand
TGTTAAATCAGGGAGAGTTAATAATTAAATGGGGAAGAAAAATAAAAAATAAAGGTAATGCTGCTATTGCAAACTAAATGTGGAACAGCTTATTAAGTAGACCTATTGCAAAAGTCCCTAACATCCACCCCCAACCCTCCCCTTAGCAAGGCTACGGTGTACACACAAGTCTTTGAGAGTGGCCTCATAGGCTTTTGATCCCCCCAACCCCCCTTCAAAAGGGGGGCAAAAGTCTCTTAAAGTCCCCCAATTTATCGGGGGATTTAGGGGGATCTCCAACGATTTTGGGTTTGTACAAAGATGTGTGTACACCCTAGCCTTAGCAAGGTGAGGTTCTTATATTTTTGATTTATGCAAGAGGTCTAGTATAAAAATGTTAAGAGTTATCATTATGGTTGCCAAAGCGACTTTAAATAATTGACAGCCCAGCAGTAAAAATATGTTATGACCACAGACAACTTCATCCTTCGCCCAATGAACAGATCGGAAGTGGACTTGGCGATTACTTGGGCAGCAGCCGAAGGCTGGAATCCAGGCAGGTATGATGCTCAATCTTTTTATCAAACTGACGAGCGCGGTTTTTTCTTGGGTGAGTTGAACGGTGAGCCTGTAGGGTGTGTTTCTGCCGTAGCTTACGATCGCTATTTCGGCTTTCTTGGTTTTTACATTGTGAAGCCGCAGTATCGTGGGCTTGGATTGGGTATACAAATTTGGAATCAGGCGATCGCTTATCTATCTACTGACCGTAACATCGGTTTAGATGGCGTAATAGCTCAACAAGATAATTACAAAAAGTCTGGTTTCCAAATTGCTTACAACCATATTCGTTATCAAGGGGTTGGCAAAGGTATTGTGCCTCCTGGTATTGTTGAACTAAGAACAGTACCTTTTGAGAAATTACTGGCTTACGATTGCCAACTTTTTCCCTCTGAGCGATCGCTGTTTCTGCGACATTGGATTGAGCAACCAGGAAGTGCTGCATTAGGGGTTCTCAAAGATGGGTATCTTACTGGTTATGGAGTTATCCGCCCTGCTTATACAGGTTTAAGGATTGGGCCGTTGTTTGCCAATGATGAGAAAATTGCTGAAGCCCTATTTCTTGCCTTGCTTGCACAAAATCCTGATGTTCCAGTCTTTATTGATGTGCCAGATATCAACTTACAAGCGATCGCTTTAGTTCAACATTATGGATTACAGCCAATCTCTCAAACTGCTCGGATGTATACCAAAGGAATGCCTAGCTTACCTATTAATCGTGTGTTTGGTGTGACAAGTTTGGAAGTCGGTTAGAAACAGTTGGTGAAGAAAACTAATTCAACAATTAACAGTGAGAAAAAAGATTTGTTAGAGATGTTGAGCAACACGATCTCAAAACATATCAAGAATATTTAGATTTTAAAAAAGGAAGAATAAATGATTATAATCTGCTGGGTCTGCTTGAACTTTAAAGAGAAGTATAGGCAGTCAGTTAGCATAGATTAACACTCTATTGAAGTGGACAACATTAATTTGAATAGCCACAGTTAAGAGCAAACAGTTATGGTTGTTAGCATATTCTCACAAACTAGCTCAACAGGCTTATGAAAATTAGAGCAATTATTCATCCAGCAGAAGAAGGCGGTTATTGGGCAGAGGTTCCCGCGCTTCCTGGTTGTATTACCGAAGGAGACACCATAGAAGAAGTGATGACTAATTTAAAAGATGCTATTGAAGGTTGGCTTGAAGTTGCAAACAGTCGTAATGCAATTGAGTCAACAGATCAAGTTGTCGAAATTGCTGTATGAAATCGATTTCTGGCAAGCAACTTTGTAAGATTGTGGAACAAAAAGGTTGGGTTTTGCAAAGAATTACTGGCAGTCATCATATTTATGAAAACCCGGAAGTACAAAAAATCCTGTCAATTCCTGTTCACCGCAATCAAAATTTGAAAGTTGGAACCTTGAAAGCCTTGATGAAAATAGCCCAGCTATCTGAAGAAGATTTACTTTAATTTCAAATTACTGCTCTGATTCATCCACTAACTTGCTTGGTTCACCAGGGTAAAAATCATAGTCCACAATCTCTGCCAAACTGTAGGGACACTCTACCGGAAAGGTTCGCTTGGACAAATCTGTTTCTCCAACAGCTAATTCGACACCTTTAAGGTAGGCTTTGCAAAGTGCTTCTTCAAGGTAAGGCTTTAGGCTAGGATTGTCTTCAAGTAGTTCAGCAATATCTAAGCGTTGAATACGAAGTGTTGCTAACCAGCTACGACTACGGCGTTGCGACTGGTATTGCCATTTTAGTAAATGTCCAATCAACACACTCAGACGGTTTCGCAGTTCTTGACGTTGCTGTTTACCCAAAGATTGAATCTCCTCAATTAGATTTTGCAGATCAATCTGACTCCACTGCTCATTACGAAGTAAAGTAACTTGTTCCTGTGTCCAAGCATAAAAATCAGTTTCGTAGAGGCTTGGTGAAGGCAAAGGGTTTGGTATCTTTGGGTTTGTTTCAGGTACACGCATTAGGTTAGTTTAACCTCAACGTCTTTGCTTTTATTGTATAACTGTCTCAAACTCCGGTAATTCTGCTATTAAGAGCGATCGCTATAAACTAAACTAGAAAAAAACTAATTCACCTAGAACAAAAAACGCCCCCCATTTCTGGGAGGCGTTTCTTATTTAGCTAAATCTTCAGAATTAACCGTTGATAGCAGGAGCAGTCATTGCTACAGGAGTAACTTTACCAGCAGCTAAGTCTAGGGGGAAGTTGTGAGCGTTACGCTCGTGCATTACTTCCATACCCAAGTTAGCGCGGTTGATTACGTCTGCCCAGGTGCTGATGGAGCGACCTTGAGAGTCAATGATTGATTGGTTGAAGTTGAAACCGTTCAGGTTAAACGCCATCGTGCTGATACCCAAAGCGGTGAACCAGATACCGATAACAGGCCAAGCTGCTAAGAAGAAGTGCAGTGAACGGCTGTTGTTGAATGAAGCGTATTGGAAGATTAAACGACCGAAGTAGCCGTGGGCTGCAACGATGTTGTAGGTTTCTTCTTCTTGACCGAATTTGTAACCGTAGTTAAGGGACTCGGTTTCGGTGGTTTCACGCACCAAGGAAGAAGTTACTAGAGAACCGTGCATCGCAGAGAACAAGGAACCGCCGAATACACCAGCCACACCTAACATGTGGAAGGGGTGCATCAAGATGTTATGTTCTGCTTGGAACACAATCATGAAGTTGAAGGTTCCAGAGATACCCAAAGGCATACCATCAGAGAAAGAACCTTGACCGATAGGGTAGATCAAGAATACTGCACAAGCAGAAGCCAAAGGTGCGCTGTAAGCTACGCAGATCCAAGGGCGCATACCTAAGCGGTAAGAAAGTTCCCACTGACGACCAAGGTAGCAAGCGCAACCGATCAAGAAGTGGAAAACTACCAACTGGTAAGGGCCACCGTTGTACAACCACTCATCTAGGGAAGCAGCTTCCCAAATTGGGTAGAAGTGCAAGCCAATAGCGTTGGAGGAAGGAACAACTGCACCAGAGATGATGTTATTTCCGTAGATTAAAGAACCTGCGACTGGTTCGCGGATACCATCAATGTCTACTGGAGGTGCTGCGATAAATGCGATTACGAAGCAAGCAGTAGCAGCTAGTAGGGTTGGGATCATTAGGACACCAAACCAACCGATGTAGATCCGGTTGTCAGTGCTGGTAATCCACTCGCAAAAGCGATCCCATACGTTAGCGTCGGAGCGCCGTTGTAAGGTTGTGGTCATTATTTTATAAGTGCTATTTTTTGTTAAAAATGGAACAAGCAAATATTGTTTTTGCCTATTGAATTAGAGTCTACATGAAATTACTTGGACAGGAGCTTTGACTTAATATTGTGTAATAAATTTCTTTAACAAGCCCATCAAAATGTAAAGTTTTCCTTAGATGGTTAATAGCTATCAAAGTAAGTAATTGAGGCTTTTCCAGAGATATTAAGCTATAGTTTTCAACTATGCGATCGCCTAGTTTATTGTCTTTACATTCTTTTACAAATAACCCCAACTAATTTGTAACGAAATAATAAGTTGTACGTTATCTTATGTTGCTGTAATTGTTTGTAAGTAGGTAGGCGTAATTAAATATAAGATCAAACCTCACCCTCAATCCCTCTCCAAAGTATCGGAGAGGGAAGCCGGAGGCAGGGTGAGGTTTGATATTTAATTTGACCCACTTACTTAGAAACTTAAAAATCAAAGTAGATGTAGGGCAAACTGCCTTCAGGAGCTAATAACCAAACAGCGTAGAAACAGATGGGAACAAAGACAAGCTTAATAGGCCAGTTAAACTCTAACTTCAGCATTCGGTTGAAGGCATAGACTACAGCCATAAGAGCAGCTAAAATTAGAAGTACCCAAGTGAGTTGGTATTGGCTGATATTTAAGGCATCCACATAGACTTTTTGAGCAAACTGGGCATCAGCAGGATAACCCCAAAGGTGTCGAATTACCAAAGAAGAGTCTTCGAGATTAGGTAGACGAAACCAAATCCAAGAGGTAAAAACCATGAGTTGGGTTAAGAACCAACCAAAGAAGATACCTAAAGGATTTTGCCAGAATTGCTCCAGATTTTCAAAGCGATCGCTCATTGCATCTGTAAGTCGATGAATCACCAAGGCTAACCCGTGGAATATGCCCCAAACTACATAACCCAAAGCAGCACCGTGCCAGATACCAGCTATTAGCATCACAGTAAATAAATTCCAGCAGGTACGGACTAAACCCTGACGCGAACCACCCAAAGGAAAGTAGACATAGTTTCTTAGCCAATCTCCTAGAGTGATATGCCAGCGCCGCCAAAATTCTCCAATACTGGTGCTAAAGTAGGGAAAGTCAAAATTTTCAGGTAAAACTAAGCCGAAAAGCAAAGCACTGCCACGGGCAATATCTACATAACCGTTGAAATCTAGATATAACTGCAAGCCGTAGGCGAATGTCGCTAACCAGAGATCGGTACTACCCGCCCGTTGTAAGTTACCAAAACATAAATCGACAAAAATTCCCAGATGGTCTGCAAAAATACCTTTCTTGACTGCGCCTCTAGCAATTAACCATAGCGCCTGTGCTACTCTATCGGCACTGGGAAAGTCTAGCGTATTGAATTGATTTGCTAAGTTGTGGTAGCGCGTAATTGGGCCGGAAATCAGTTTTGCAAAGAATAATTTATAGGTGGCAAATTTGAGAAACTGATCGCTAGCAGGCGCACCGCGATAGACATCTATTAAATAAGCAATGCATTCAAAGGTAAAAAATGAAATACCCAAAGGTGCAATCAATTTAAAAGAGCTATCTGGTGAGTTTGTTTGGATATTGAAAACAAACTTAAATAAAGGGGTAAAATACTTAAAAGCTAATAATAGTAAAACATTGAGAGTTATACCTAGCCACAAAACTTTTAGACGACGACGATTCCAATCACCTTGAGCAAATTGCCACTCTTCATTAGAGATTTGCCAGTCAAGGGAATGCTTTCCTGGTGATGTATTTTTACCAATCTCCAGCCCCACACGGAAATTGATAAACGTCAATGCTAATAGCAATGGTATGTACTGGATATGCAAAGATGAATAGAAAACTAAACTAGCAATTAGCAGCGTCCATAATCGTAATTTTTCTTGTGCTAAAGACCAGTAAATCCCTAAAACACTCAGCAAGAATAGCCCATAGAAAATTGATATAAAGTTCATTTTTTAGTCATTTGTCATTTGTTATTGGGCATGGGGCATTGGGCATGGGACATTGGCCAAACAGGGGCATGGGGTATTGGACAGAATTAAAATTAACTCTTTTCTCTTATTTCCTTCATCTTCCCCTGCTCCCCTGTCTCCCTATCCTTACTTCACTGGCCAAGGAATCATGGGATCGTTAGCCAGTTTTTTGGAAACTTCGTATGCTCCAAAGCGGTTGAGGTGGCTGGGATCGGAAAAGTAGTCATTGGCTTTTGGCCACCTTTGGCTCAAATCTCGATAGATAAAGTTGGGATTAGTCGCTTGACGCAACATATATTGCTGAAATTCTTGCTCATATCCTGTACGCACTGGATCTAAATAATCTGCCGTGAGAGGCATGTTGACAAACACTAAGGAAATTTTTTGAGACTGGGTAAACTGAAGCACTTCTTGGAAAGCAGTATCTTGCTGTCCTTCTATTTGAAAAGATTTATAGTCGTTGTCGTAATTTCCGGGAACTCTAGAATGTTTTTGATAGTATCTAGCAGGATTGAAGCGGATTGACAAAGCTAGAAAGCCATCAAAATCAACTGCTTGCTGGGAAGTACTCTCATCTGAGGTTCCGTCTGTTTGCTGTTTTTGTGATGCAACTGTTTGATTGTTACCAAATATAAGCAGTTGTTTTTGCAATAAACTTTTTATTTGATCGCGGTTTGCATAGCTACCAGAAAGAGATGCTAGAGCCTGATTTAATGAATCGTTGACAGCTTGATATGGGCTAATCTCCTGTTTTTCTTCTTTTACTTTCTGTTCACCGGAAATTTCCTGGTTTTCGGTTGAATCGCTGCTATTTGCAGTCGTTGGCGCTTTTTGGAATGCTTGTTTATAACCAGCTGATGCAGCAATGGATTTAAAGGTAATATCTTCGCGTCCACCGTTGAAAGCACGGGCCCCATCTGCCCAAACAATTATTTTAGGCAGTTCTGATGGTTCCAGTACGTGGCGAAGCAGAAAGTCTACAACTTGTGCAGTAGCACCATTGATTCCAAAGTTAAATACGTCAATATTTGGATAACCTTGAGTCGCTAAAGCTTTAGAAAGTTCTCCTGGATCTACTCCTCTGAGGGCGCGGGAGGAACCAATAACCAATACATCTGGCGGTGTACCATTTATAGCCAAACGCTGTTTATAGAGTGCCAGTTGCTCATCTAACTGCCTAACATTGAAACTTGGCATCTGCGATCGCGCTGCTAAAAGAATAGCTGTTGCGGTTGCTTTTTCCTTCAGTGGTGCGGCTGCCAAATTATTTATCGGAGTCTCATCACTTTGCGTAAACTCAGAGGCATTAAATACAGAACTCTGATTTGCAGGAGATTTTGTTTTAGAAGTGCTGCTAAAAAATGGCGTTTTCTCGGTTTGAGTTTTCCCAGATGTTAAAGATGCCTTTTGTCCAGATGGTGAAGGTAAAACACTGGCCACTTTGGGCAAGCTCGGTTTAGTCTGTGCAATAATTCGACCCAATACCCAATCAGTTTGGAGAGTGAGTAATAATCCAAGCATCCCCCAAACTAGAGCAATCTTAAGTCCTTGATCGTCAGGATTTTGTTCTGCTGACTGGTGGCTTTCGGTAAATAGCTGGCTTTTTAACAAGAATTTTTTCGCGGTTGCACTAGTCGTTGCTATCCAATCTCGCGCTACTTCTGTTACAAAACTTTGAACTTCTTGTGTGGTTAAATCGGGGCGCAAAATTGGCTCACTAGTCTCAGAGGTTACGAGATCGTCAATGTATTTAGAAGTAGCAGCGAATTCTGGGGTTGCTTCTGGTACTAAACGTTGGCGATGTTCGAGATCAACGCCATAGTTCCAAAAAGGTTCTTTATTCCCAGCCCGGCGACCGTATACACGTATTCCCATAATACCGGGAATTTTCAAATGGCGGATAAACTGCGTAATTTTACTTGCTACTTGTTGACGCGCTGGACAAACAGGCGCATCACATAAGATGTGCAGTAAATCATTTTTGTTCAGCAAAAGGACGCGAATTCCACCTGTCAATAAACGCCAATCCAAATCAGGATTGAGTATACGCTCCAGTAAAAATACGATCGCTGGTTCATCGCCAGTATTGGCCAAATCTAGGGGTGATGGGGCAAAGGCGGGATGGGTTGTGGCGGGTAAAGCTAGCCAATCAATCCAAGTGGGTTGTGTGTCGCCTGCTTTTTGTCCGTATATAGTGGCGGCAAGAATGCCTTGAGGTGCGATCGCTTCTAACTGGGGTAAAATCGCCTCTAAGCACACCGCTTTGTCGGGGATTGGGGCAGTTCCTAAAGGATCAAAAGCTGGTGTACAAAAAATATGTAGGGTTGATTCTTTCAGAGAAACTTGGACAGCAACTTTTAACTCTGACAATACCTCAGTTAATAATCGCGCGATCGCTTGGATATCTCCCCAGCGCGCCCATTCTTTGAGCATTACCTCTGCTGGTGTCAAATCAACCCGCAGCAGCCAATCAGGGGCAGTTTCACCCCTTACTTGGGAAACAATTACAGCATCTTGGTAGCCGGAAAGCTTGAGATAACGCAACTTTTGTGCTATTGGTTCCGCAAGCAAAGATGCATCAGGACTATAGCTCGATTGGCAAAATATCCACAGGCGATTTTCTTCCCCCTGAGAATTATTTGATTTATATGGCTTAATCTTTGCCTGTACCGATACACCCAAAGTACTCAGAGTTTCGCTGAGATATCTGGCGATCGCCTCTGGGTTCCCTTGACGTGCCAAACTTTCGTTAGAGACAATTAGCGCCCCAGCCGATTGTTTTAATTTTTGCGAGTCTGCTAGCAAGGCTTGCTCTACCTGCTCCAGATGCTTATCTATTTGATTCAAGTAAACCCGATGGCACCATTTAGGGCGCTGTTCCCCTTTTCTTCGGCCATAGACAAATACTTGATATATTGAGGTTTGTTCGCTGCTTGTGAGAGTATCTAAGTTTGTTTGCTGTAGTGCTTGCAGCAAATCAGACAAAGTACGCCAACGCTGTGGACATTCTGTACCTTCACAAAGAATATGAAGGTCATTTCCCCGTAACCGGACTTTCACCCCGAAAGTGTTAATCCCTGTGGCTTGGCTTACCCATTGGACTAAGGATTGCTGGCGATCTGGTAATACTGTTTTCATGGGAACTTAACTTTACAGTCAGCGATTGTTGGGGGATAGTGCCTGCACTTGTAAACTAGAACCATCTGTTTATCACACTCTGACGTTTTTTTTTAACAATTTTGTTACCTTCGTAGCTCACAAAATCGGCCAAGATAGTCTTGTACAGGTTGCAAGTCTGACTAATATTGAGTTTTGCGTTTATTTTACTAATAGGGAGTCAGAAGTCAGAAGTCAGAAGTCAGAATAATTCTATATGAGTAGCTGATGACTTGTCCTTTAATCCCGGACTCGTCTCTACTGCGCCTGATGGACGAAATAGACAACAAGCTTATCTCATTTCAACTCGATCCTTTTATGCTTGGAGTCATCTTAACTCCTCACTCTTGTACAGACGCGATTCATTGCGTCTCTCCAAACTCCTTTTGACTCATATTCCCATAACCAAAAATTAGCAATGACTCCTGCCAACCAAGAACCCGCAACTAACCCGCCATCCCATCTCGATTTATTTACCATTCCTAAATCGTTCCTTTTACAAGTAGGTACAGCGTCTATATTACTGTTGCTCATTACCGGAAAAACTACCGTAAAGGCACTAGAAAGCATAGGGGAAGCCAGCGAAGAATTGTTTCGAGGCGATCGCCTACCCATTCTCGACTTCCCAGAGGATAGTGAAACCGATCAAACTTAGAAAATATACACCAAAAAATTATTTGCTCAGGAATAACCCGATGAGCATTCAGTAGAAAACCTAGAAGCGTAAACAGTTATTAGCTTTACAAGATAGAGAATATGGGTTCCCTTTTATACTCTTCGTCTCAAACTGCGGATATATACCCGGTGTCGGAATTATTTTTGCGTCATCGTCTCCAGGTAGTGGAAGAATTGTGGGAGTCAGTTCTCCGGCAAGAATGCGGTCAAAACATGGTAGACTTATTGCGGCAACTGCGCGATTTGTGTTCGCCAGAAGGACAGGCAAGAAATGACCAAGCATCTTCAGCCGTCAAATTAATTGAACAACTAAATATCAACGAAGCAATCCGCGCGGCTCGGGCTTTCGCTCTGTATTTTCAGCTGATTAACATCATTGAGCAAGAATACGAGCAACGGCAGCAACTGAGTCGCTATGAGGCAGATACAGAGGCTATAGAGCCAGTAACACCATCCAATGCCAACTATTCGTCTAATCAAAGGGAAGATGATGCGCCGGTTAGTAAGGGAATAGCAACAGTCTTCCTGAGAAAAAATTATCTAGAAAAAGCGCAAGTCAAACCACAAGGGACTTTCGCTGCTTTGTTTCCCTATTTATTCAAATTGAATGTACCACCCCAGCAAATTCAACGTCTAATTGCTCATCTTGATGTGCGTTTAGTTTTCACAGCGCACCCGACGGAAATTGTTCGTCATACTATCCGCGATAAGCAGCGTCAGGTGGTGCAACTTTTGCAAAAGCTGGATGCTTTGGAAAACCATTCTGGTAATACACCAGGAGCATATCCTTGGGAAGCAGCAGATGTCCGCGAACAATTGCTCGAAGAAATTCGCCTTTGGTGGCGCACCGACGAACTTCACCAGTTTAAACCTACAGTGTTAGATGAAGTAGATTATGCCCTGCACTACTTCCAAGAAGTTTTATTTGATGGCATTCCCCAACTTTATAAACGTTTCAAACACACTCTATCTAGTACCTTTCCTTGGCTAGAACCACCGAGTAAAAACTTTTGCTCTTTCGGCTCCTGGGTAGGCTCAGATAGGGATGGAAACCCATCAGTTACACCAGAAGTCACCTGGCAAACAGCTTGCTATCAACGCAAAATGGTGCTGGGGAGATATATTCAGTCAGTGAAAAATCTGATTGAATTATTGAGTGTGTCGATGCACTGGAGTGATGTCTTGCCAGATTTGCTGGAATCTCTAGAGTTAGATCAATCCCAGTTGAGTGAAGTGTACGACTCACTGGCGTTGCGTTATCGACAAGAACCCTATCGGCTCAAACTAGCTTATGTACTGAAACGGCTCGAAAATACTCGCGATCGCAATCTTGCTTTGTACAATCGAGAAACGCCAAAAAATCAAGATAGTCCCCTGTATAGTTCAGGAGACGATTTTTTAGCAGAACTGCGGATGATTCAGCGCAACTTGACAGAAACAGGTTTAAGCTGTCGAGAATTAGAAAATCTCATCTGTCAGGTAGAAATTTTCGGTTTTAACTTGACACAACTAGATATTCGTCAAGAATCATCCCGCCACGCCGATGCGCTGAATGAGATCCTGGAATACCTGCAAATATTACCTCAGCCTTACAACGAACTCTCTGAGGAGCAAAAAGTTGCTTGGCTTACAGGAGAACTACAAACTCGTCGGCCGTTAATTCCGGCAGAATTGCCATTTTCGGAAAAAACCAACGATGTAATTGAAACTTTTCGCGTCGTGCGATCGCTCCAACAAGAATTTGGCCTCAACATCTGCAAAACTTACATTATCAGCATGTGCCGCGACGTAAGCGACGTACTAGAAGTCTTACTGTTAGCCAAAGAAGCCAGACTTTTTGACCCCGCCATAGCCGTGGGAACCATTCAAGTTGTCCCCCTATTTGAAACAGTAGAAGACTTACAACGCTCCCGAAGCGTCATGCGAAAACTGTTTGAACTCCCCTTATATCGGGCTTTGTTAGCCGGCGGCTACGAACAGATAAAGGCAGAAGATGTCGATGAAAATTCATCCCCCCCTGCCTCCCCTCTCCCCGTGAACTTACAAGAAGTAATGCTGGGGTATTCTGACAGCAACAAAGATTCTGGTTTTTTAAGTAGCAACTGGGAAATTCATAAAGCCCAAAAATCACTGCAAGAAATAGCAGAAAACTACGATCTAAGTTTGCGGATTTTCCACGGACGCGGCGGTTCTGTGGGGCGGGGTGGCGGCCCTGCTTACGAGGCGATTTTAGCTCAACCCGGTCATAGTATCAATGGGCGAATCAAGATTACCGAACAAGGAGAAGTTTTGGCTTCTAAATATTCCTTGTTGGACTTGGCATTATACCACATGGAAACCATTACCACTGCCGTAATTCAAGCTAGCCTGCTGCGGACAGGGTTTGATGACATTGAACCCTGGAATGAGATTATGGAAGAATTAGCAGCGCGATCGCGTCAACATTATCGGGCTTTAATCTACGAACAGCCTGATTTTGTTGACTTCTTCCACGAAGTAACTCCCATTGAAGAAATTAGCCAGCTACAAATCAGTTCCCGTCCAGCCCGCCGTCCATCTGGTAAAAAAGATTTAAGTAGTCTACGAGCTATTCCTTGGGTATTTAGCTGGACACAAACCCGCATTTTACTTCCTTCCTGGTATGGCGTTGGCACAGCTGTCCAAGAATTTTTGGACGAAGAACCAGAAGAACATTTGAAATTGCTCCGCTACTTTTACATTAAGTGGCCCTTTTTCAAAATGGTGATTTCTAAAGCCGAGATGACTTTGGCAAAAGTAGATATGCAAATGGCACATCACTACGTTCAGGAATTGTCAAAACCAGAAGATCAACTTCGTTTTGCTAAGGTTTTTGAGCAAATTGCCAGCGAGTTCTATCTCACAAGAGATTTGGTGTTGAAAATCACCGATCACAATCGACTGTTAGATGGCGATCCTGTTTTGCAGCGATCTGTACAGTTACGTAATGGCACAATTGTCCCCTTGGGATTTATCCAAGTTTCCCTGCTCAAACGTCTACGCCAATCTATGAATAGTAATGCTACTTCTGGAGTCATCCATTCTCGTTACAGCAAAGGGGAGTTACTCCGAGGAGCATTGTTAACTATTAATGGGATTGCAGCTGGGATGAGAAATACAGGGTGAATGGGGCAGGGGGCAGGGGGAGAGTAAGTTGTTTTGATTCGATGAAATTGGATAATTTATTTCTTGGAGTTCCCTAGAGTGAAGTTACAGTAAGTTTTTCCCCTCTGCTCCTCTACCTCTTATGCCCAATGCCCAATGCCCAATGCCCAATGATTAAAAACAGAGTTTTAGTTTGCACTTTTTTGGCGCTGTCATCAGGTTTTTTTGGTGCTTACATCAGTGGGCAAATCACCATAATGCTGCATAGTCAAAAGTGCCAAAATCAACCTTGGGGTTTCAAAGAGATGTGCAACGCTTGGATGACACCAGGAGCAATATGGCAAGGTAGCACAACAGGATTATGGACGGGAACTATTTTAGGCGGGTTTGTTGGGGGTTTGGTGACGCGGCAAGTTCGTGATTAATCTCGGCAGGAAAAAGGTGTCAGTAAGGCTGGTAAAATCTACCCATAGCCTTAAGAGCAAATCACTATGCCTACTGAAACTAACCCAGGGAATCCAACTACCACGGGTGCTGACGCTATTGATGAAGCGATCGCACAGGGAATTGATTTTGATGGTTCTCCCATTCCGCCTGCCAAATTAGAACTTTATGGTAAAGTCATGGCGCTAGAAGGTAATAGACAGCGCAGTGGCGTATCTAATACTATGCGCTCGCGCATTGTGCGAATTGGTGCAAAACACATTCCCCAACCAGAACTCGACCAATTACTTGTAGATGCTGGTTTCGCACCCCTAAAAGAAAAAGAAATTGCCTTTTTTTATAGCGGTAAATAAATATAGCAGCGCAGCACAGCCAGAACTCATATAATTCGCAGCTATACAAACATGTAAAAAAACGAACTATTAACCCATCCATAACCTATCTATCCTCAGCAATCCGTTAATCTAATTTCCTAACTGAAATGGCGTGAGCAGGGGCTAATTTACCAAAATACGCTCCCGAAGCCAAAGAATAATCGAGGATATAGGTAATGGCAAAGTTTGGGTACTCAGTGTTTCAACACATCACCACTGCGCGTTTGCTGCGTAAAATATGTTTACTGGCGCTGACTGTGCCCTTTCTGGCAAGTTCTACAATCGGTTTAGCGACTGCTGGCGAGAGGAAGTACGAGTACGAATACGAGGGCGAAAACGAGACATACGCTATCGGACTTTGGGGGGATCTACCCTACTCAGATATCCAGGCGACAAAGGGAGTCCCGAATCTCATCGCTGATATGAACGCGCAAAACCTGGCCTTCACTGTCCACGACGGCGACTTGAAGGGGGGCAACTCTACGCCTGGTTCGGTAACACCTACCACGTGCAGTAATGAACTCTACACCCAGGCGCTCGGCTTCTTTAACTCCTTGAAAGCACCAGCAGCCTTCACCCCAGGCGATAACGATTGGACTGACTGCGATCGCCCCTCAAACGGTGGATTCAACTCACGCGAACGCCTCGACTACGAGCGTCAGGTATTCTTTAACACGAATTTTTCCCTTGGGCAGCGTCGCCTAGCCCAAGAGGTACAGACAAGACCACTGTGTCTTGGTGCAACTGGTGCGACACCATGTGTTGAGAACCGCCGATGGACAGTCGGAAAGGTTACTTATGCGACACTCAATATCCAGGGTTCTTGCAACAACCTATGCGATACTGCACCTGACCCAGATGAGTACGCAGCAAGAAACACGGCTAATATTGCATGGATGAAAAAGACCTTTCAAGTGGCAAAGGTACGCAATTCAGTGGCAGTTATGTTTATCTCCCAAGCCGATCCAGGGTGGGATCTGACCGACGGAACCAGAGCGCCTTTACGCGATCCGAAGACACTGGCGCAAACCGATGGTCAGCCTGATGGCTTCCAGGACTTTTTACTAGCGTTCCGCGATGAGGCGATCGCTTTTCGTAAACCCATTGCCTATGTATACGGCGACTCGCACTACTACCGCATTGACAAACCATTTCTGGATGCTCAAGGTAGACGCATTGAGAACTTCACTCGTGTCGAGACATTTGGTGACAATGCGGCGAACGGCACTAACGATGTTAATTGGCTCAAAGTGACCGTAAATCCCCGTAGCCGAGAAGTGTTTTCTTATCAGCCACAGATTGTTCCCGGCAATCGAGTAGCGGTTCCGTCTCCGTAATCTATAGGGCTTCTCGAATGGAAGCAATACACTTTGACCTCTCTCCAAACCTCTCCCCTTGTAGGCTACGGTGTACACACATCTCTGTACAGACCCAAAATCGTTGGAGATCCCCCTAAATCCACGCCACTTGCTTCACTTAGGGAGACCCCAAGACCGCAGTGGCTCCCCTTAAAAAGGGGGACTTTAAGAGACTTTTGCCCCCCTTTTTAAGGGGGGTTGGGGGGATCAAAAGGCTCTGGGGCAACTCTATAAGAGTTGTGTGTACACCGTAGCCTTGTAGGGGAGAGGCTTTGAATCTTACTCCCCAACGCTAGTAGAGAAGGGGCAGGGGGTTAGGTCTGTATTTCGTGCAATTGAGAACCGCTATATACGGTTTCTAATTGTTTCAAACACATAAAGGCAAAGCTCAAAACCAATATTGTTCGGTTAAGGCAAGAGACGCGATAAATCGCCGTCTTTACAATAATCAGTCCTTCGTCCTGACTGCGATTTATCGCGGATTTGATATCTGTTATTTTTATCAAATAATCTTAACCAAACCGTATTGGCCTAAGTCCTATCCTTACCTCACACATTCCAAATTGCCATCCGTATTTTGGCTTCTTCAGTCTTTTCCCAATCGGTTCAAAACTATATCTTCAGCAAGATATTGTCAACTTTCCCTTGCATTTTGAATTGGCACACAGCTATATGTACTTAAGTAATAGCTGAAAGACTTGGAGAACAGATGTCAGGAACTACGCCAAATTCAGAAATGTCATACCGAGTTCTTGGTAGTACAGGAGAGAGAGTTTCTGCGATTGGATTGGGTGGTTGGCACATTGCTTTAAAACACGTTGATGAGCAACTGGCGATCCGAATTGTTAGAACAGCGATCGATCGCGGCATCAATTTTATGGATAACAGTTGGGATTACAACGATGGAGTCAGCGAGATTCGGATGGGAAAAGCTCTGCGCGATCGCTACCGTGATAAAGTTTTCCTGATGACGAAAATCGATGGACGCTCTAAAAAAGCAGCAGCAAAACAGTTAGACGAATCACTTCAACGTCTGCAAGTGGATTGCATCGATCTGGTTCAGCACCACGAAATTATTCGGTACGAAGATCCGCATCGAGTTTTTGATGAAGAAGGAGCGAATGCTGCCTTAATTGAAGCACGGGAAGCTGGCAAACTCCGATACATTGGTTTTACTGGGCATAAAGATCCCCATGTTCATCTCCACATGTTGGAAGTTGCCGCCGCTCAAGGGTTTAAATTTGATACAGTGCAGATGCCGCTCAATGTCATGGATGCCCACTACCGGAGCTTTGAAAAGCTGGTTGTGCCAGAACTAGTAAAACAAAACATCGGCGTTCTGGGAATGAAAAGTATGGCAAACGGTATTCTTTTACGGTCAAATACTGTAACACCAATAGAGTGTTTACACTATGCTTTGAATCTCCCGACATCAGTTGTAATTACTGGAATTGACAGCATGGAGATTTTAGACCAAGCCTTTGAAGCAGTACGGACATTCCAGCCCATGAATGACGAGCAAGTGCGATCGCTCTTAGCAAAAACAGCACAAGCAGCATCACGCGGCGAGTTTGAGCCTTTCAAAACCTCATCAATATTTGATAGCACTGCTCAAAATCCAGACTGGCTAGGAGAGGAGCCACAGCGCATTCAACAATTGATGTCAGCGTAATGCTAGGGTACTCTGTTCATTTTCTGTAATTTCGATAGCCACGCTATCTAATGCAACCTCCTGCAATGCGATTGTTTTGACTAACAATGGCATTGTTTCGGCTTGCAATGGCATTGTTTCGACTTGCAATGGCATTGTTTCGACTTGCAATGGCATTGTTTCGACTTGCAATGGCATTGTTTTGACTTGCAATGCGATTGTTTTGACTTGCAATGGCATTGTTTTGACTTGCAATGCCATTGTTTTGACTTGCAAAAATTAACTTACGTTTTCTCTAACTTTGTTTTATCTAAAAACCTTTCTATCTCCGGGGCGTACAAATATGCGCCCTTACTGTTAATTTTATTGTTTAAATGGGTACATTAATAAAGTACCTTGTATCAGTATCCATATATGCCCGCCCAAGATAAAACACGCCGTTTACCTTCTCAATTAATTAGTCAAGATATAACCTCATTACACGGTTTGCAAACCATCAGCACATACAATACAACCCGCACTGATGCGTCTGTAGCAAATTTACAGCAAGTTTATCAAACGATGTTGGCGCAGCAACAAGCCGAAACTGAAAAACTAGCTTTATACCGTGCTGCTGCTGATGCTGCGCGATTAGCAGAATGGGAATTTCATAATGCTGTATTGGCCATGAAAGAAGTTGTGCGCGGACAATATGGATCGGATAGCGATCAAGCCCAAGCAATTGGACTGAAGAAGAAATCAGAACGCAAGCGTCCCAATCGTAAAAAGTCAGTTGCGATGGCGTAACCGCCCGATGGAAGCGATCGCTGACTTTCTGCAAGCGCGATGTCTAACGACAAGCGGCTACGCGTCTACGCCCATGTCTAAAATCTGTAACTTGTTTAATTCAATCTTAATTCCTACCAAAAAAATCTTTACTCAAAATTCAATCTATCAAAATAGTGAACTTATTTTATAACTAATGACGCAAAAAATTCTATCTAGGGATCGATATAGTGAATCAGCTAAATAAAGTAAAAATAGTATGCTAAATCAGATGAGACTGTATTGCATGAAATTAAATTATTTGACAAAACAGCTTTCCAACATCAAAAGCTGGATGGCTACAACACTGCTTTGTATGTTAGCGATCGCTTTTGTTTGGCAAGGTGCATTTTTCTCGAACACCTCAGCAATGGCCGATCCTGCTGGAACCTTGATCGCATCAAAAGACGCGGGCGATCAAGTTCAAGAAAAAACCAGTAAAGATGCTGGACGAGCCAAGAATTTCATCGAAGATACGAAAGATAAAGTTAAAGAAGCTGCCAAGAGCAACGCCAGTAAAGTTGATCAAGCAACAGACAGTGGTAGTTTTATCGAACGCAAAGCCAAGAAAGATGCGGCTACAATTCAGAAAAGAGCAAACGAAGATGCAGATCGCACACAGAAAGCAGTAGACAACACAAAGAACGCTGTTGAACGTACTGTTGATAGCATCAAGGACGCTTTTGGTAAATAGTAATCCTATTTGATTTCGTTCAAATCTAAACACAAGATCCCCGACTTCTTTGAGAAGTCGGGGATCTTGTGTTTACGAAAATTATTAGCATCTATAAGAACTAGCGATCGCAGAGAAAATTAACAAAGATATTTGCCAGCAATTATCCTGAACATCTAGCTGGAAATGAGATATTTAACTCTTTCAGAACTTACGCAAAAAAAAGTTCTGAAGTAGCGGTAATTTATGAATTACCGCTACGACAAATCAGGCTTTTGAGACAATTTTGCGTAAGTCCTATCTTTTTTAAAATTGCTTAAAAAGAGAAAACTGAGTGTTCCACTTCAGGAATTTCCGCAACATGCTTCTGAAAGTTTGATTTTATATACAAATACTAGAGTGTATTTAAGTGGCATTACTTATTGACAAATATGCTGTGACTTTATGTAATTGCAACCTCCTTTTGACAAATTGTTAATGGTTAACAAATTTTTCACCATTATTAATTACGAAGTTATACTTTCCGCTACAACTTAGTAACAATGTAAGAGTGTGATTATCAGGACAACCCGACCGTGGGAAAATCAAAATACTGAAAACGTGGAATTAGAGAGGAAAACACTATAATATGCATCTGAGCGAAATCACCCATCCTAATCAGTTGCACGGTTTATCTGTTCGCCAACTACAACAGATTGCCCGTCAGATTCGAGATAAGCATCTCCAAACCGTAGCAGTTAATGGTGGACACTTGGGGCCAGGGTTGGGTGTTGTAGAATTAACACTAGGACTTTACCAGACGCTAGACTTAGATCGGGATAAAGTGATTTGGGATGTCGGACACCAGGCTTATCCCCACAAACTCCTTACAGGACGTTACGATCGCTTCCACACCCTCAGACAAAAGGACGGAGTTGCAGGTTATCTCAAACTCGGTGAAAACAAGTTTGACCATTTCGGGGCTGGACATGCTTCTACAAGTATTTCCGCAGCATTGGGCATGGCTTTAGCGCGAGATTTGAAAGGCGAAAAATTTAAAGCCGTCGCTGTGATTGGGGATGGGGCGCTGACTGGGGGTATGGCTTTAGAAGCCATCAACCATGCGGGACACATGCCGAAAACTAACCTATTGGTTGTTCTCAACGACAACGACATGTCTATCTCTCGTAACGTCGGCGCGATTCCCCGCTATCTCAACAAAATGCGCCTCAGTCAACCGGTGCAATTTATTAAAGATAATCTTGAGGAACAATTTAAGCAAATTCCCTTCGTGGGTGAGTCTCTCTCTCCCGAACTCGGACGCATTAAAGAAGGTATGAAACGTTTGGCTGTTCCCAAGGTAGGGGCAGTTTTTGAAGAACTTGGCTTTACCTACATCGGGCCAGTAGATGGGCATAATCTCGAAGAGTTGATTGCTACCTTCCAGCAAGCACATCAGATACTAGGGCCAGTTTTGGTACACGTAGCCACAATTAAGGGTAAAGGTTATGAAATTGCCGAACTAGATCAAGTTGGCTACCATGCCCAAAGCCCCTTCAACGTTGCAACTGGCAAAGCTATTCCTTCCACCAAACCCAAACCTCCAGCTTATGCCAAAGTCTTTTCTCACACTCTGGTGAAACTTGCCGAACAAAACCCCAAAATCGTTGGGATTACTGCGGCTATGGCAACGGGAACAGGCTTAGATAAACTTCAAGCCAAACTGCCCAATCAATATGTTGATGTCGGCATTGCTGAACAACACGCAATCACCCTAGCCGCAGGACTTGCAACTCAAGGGATGCGCCCCGTAGCCGTTATTTATTCTACCTTCCTGCAACGCGCTTATGACCAGATAATTCACGATGTCTGCATCCAAAACCTGCCAGTATTTTTCTGCTTAGATCGCGCGGGAATTGTCGGTGCTGATGGCCCCACCCACCAAGGGATGTATGACATCGCTTATCTGCGTTGCATTCCCAACATTGTAATCATGGCACCGAAAGACGAAGCAGAACTGCAACGCATGGTAGTAACTGGCATTAACCATACCAGCGGCCCGATCGCTATGCGTTACCCTCGTGGCAATGGCTACGGTGTCCCCTTGATGGAAGAAGGTTGGGAACCTTTGGAAATTGGTAAAAGCGAAATTCTCCGCACTGGCGATGACGTGTTAATTGTCGCTTATGGCACAATGGTCTATCCAGGAATGCAGGCTGCCGAAATTCTCAGCGAACACGGTATTGAAGCGACTGTGATTAATGCGCGTTTCGTTAAGCCCTTGGATACGGAGTTGATTTTGCCTTTAGCTAAGAAAATCGGCCGCGTCATCACCTTAGAAGAAGGCTGTATCATGGGTGGCTTTGGTAGTGCGATCGCTGAAGCTTTAATGGATGCAGAGATTCTCGTTCCTGTCAAGCGATTTGGTGTCCCAGATGTATTAGTAGATCATGCTGAACCCGATGAATCTAAAAGAGAACTCGGTTTAACTAGCGATCAAATAGCAGAGAGAGTTTTGTCAGCTTTCTTTAAGCAGCAAGTATCTGCTGTCGTCTAGTTAATTCTTTGTCAAATGAATCGCCCACACTTGTAACTTAGGTGTGGGCGATCGCTTATAAAACTTTAAATCGAAAAGTAGAAATTAAAATGTCACCTAAAGAAGTTGCTTAAAATCTAATCCGGTTCAGTGAAGACTAAAAACTTGCCTTCTTCAGATACCTTTTGACTAACTATAGCAATCCTAAATCATTCGCCATCAAGGTGAATTAAAGTAAAAAATATTGCTTATCCACTAACTACCTTTTCCTATGACACTTTCCACAAACCATGTTTATCCAGTTATTTGGCACAACGATAACGATTCAGTGTCACTAATCGATCAAACGCGCTTACCCAACGAATATACATTTGTGGAAATCCACCACAGTGAAGATATGGCGCGGGCGATTAAAACGATGATTGTGCGAGGTGCGCCGGCAATTGGTGTAGCGGCGGCTTATGGAATGTATCTTGGCGCAAGGGAAATTAAAACTAGCGATCGCACCGAATTTTTGCAAAACTTAGATAAAGTAGCCCAGTTATTGCGTTCTACTCGTCCGACGGCAGTAAATTTATTTTGGGCAATTAGCCGGATGCTCAAAGTCGCCTACGAAACCCTGGGAACGGTAGAAGGGATTAAGCAAAGCCTTTTCCAAACAGCCCAAGCAATTAATATTGAAGATTTGCAAACCTGTCAGGCGATCGGTGACAATGGTTTAGCAGTTTTACCTACTACCCCAGAAAAGCTGACACTGCTTACTCACTGTAATGCTGGGGCGCTAGCTACAGCTGGTTACGGTACAGCCTTGGGTGTTGTGCGTTCCGCTTGGAGGGAAGGACGTTTAGAACGTTTATTTGCCGACGAAACCCGTCCCCGCTTACAAGGCGCAAAACTTACGACTTGGGAATGTGTGCAAGAAGGTATTCCAGTGACATTAATTACTGATAATATGGCAGCCCATTGCATGAAACAGGGTTTGATTCATGCTGTAGTTGTGGGTGCTGATCGCATTGCTGCTAATGGCGACACTGCTAATAAAATTGGTACTTATGGTGTTGCGATCGCAGCTAAAGCTCATAATATCCCCTTCTTTGTGGCTGCACCCCTTTCCACCGTTGATTTTGAATTAGCCGATGGCAGCAAAATTCCCATTGAAGAACGCGATCCAACAGAAATTTATCAAGTTGGTGATACTATTCTCACACCTGAAGGTGTAGATTTTTACAACCCAGCTTTTGATGTGACTCCGGCTGAGTTGATTACAGCCATCATTACAGAAAATGGAGCGATCGCACCTGATAAATTAGCGAAATCACAGTTAAAGCAATTACCCATTGGGTTAAATCCGAATTAATGGAGAACTTGCGCCGAGTTCTTGATAAATCTAAATCCGAATAACGGAAACTTTATAGGGGATTGCCACAAAAAAATCTCCGACTTTTTAGAAAAGCCGGGGACTTTGTTTTTTGACTAGTTTTCTAGAGGATCTAGTTTCATCCCTGTTAAAATTGCGCGGTTGGTGCGATCGCTAATCTGAGGATTGATATCTTTGGGAGCGATTAAAGGAGCATTGTCTACCTTGCGTTTCAATGCACTGACTGGTGTTTTTCCAGTAACAAGTACATAAAGAGTTGCTGCTAAAGAATAAATATCGCTATATGCCCCAGTTGGCTTAGTATGTTGAGCGTAAAGCTCAGGGGGTGTAAATCTCTCAGAAGTTTCTTTAGTTCGAGATGTGGTTAATATATGGTCAAAATCCAAAGCTAAACCAAAATCGATCAGCACAGCTTCCGGTTGTCCTTCTCGCACCCGCAAAAGATATTTCCTGGATGCACATCTCGATCAATCAATCGATTTTCGTGTACTTTGATCAGCACTTCTCCAATTTGTTGAATGTAGCGTAAAGCCTCTGGTATCGCTCGGCATTGAACCAGAAGCCTAATCTTTACTTATTTATTCACATTCAGCAACTGCGAAGTTTCTAACCGACTCATCCACTTCTCTAAATAAACTCGATTATTTTTCTCTTCATTTGGATCTTTAGTATCCAAAGGATGAGGCATCAGTCCCAAAATCGTTGCTGTGGTAACACAAAACATCGATTTTTGGAAACTCATGCAAATTTGGACTCGCAAATCATCTTCACCCCGGAGGCTGCAACGATATATTTCGTGCAAATACTCTGGAAGATAATGACGCATATCTTGCATCAACAAGGTGGGAGGAATACCCGCCCCGCCGATAGGTAAAGGATCGGCATACAATGCGCCATATTGAAATCGCGTTTGATCTGGAGGAATTTGATAACCTTGGGCGTTGTATGAAACTGTACCGTGGAAAGGAGTTCCCCGAAAAAAGACTGCTTCTACATAAGGTATTGCTGTATCTGCTAAGAATGTCAAACCAACGCTTTTAGGAATGATTTCATAGACTTCACCTCGAATTTTGACGGCGTAGGTAATTGGGTTTGACGCATTTGCCACTAACACTGTTTTAATGTGGTCTACAACTTCGGGAATCGATTTAATTTCACCTTGGTCGTAGAGGTCTGATAAGCTGAGGAACATATCAGCCATTACTCGCCAGAATTGACCTAAACCTGTGTAGTAAGCAGAGACACGCAAGTATTCTGTTAAGAAATCTGGAAATAGTTGGTTAATACCGGGAACTAAGGGATTATTTTTAAACTTTGCAGCGATAACAGCTTGCGCTCTTTCTTTAAATTCTGTTGTATCTAAATACGTATCTAGTCCGCCGCCACCGTGCCACATCATGGCTTTCATGCAATATTCGGCATATTCAAAATTAATGCGATCGTGCCACCAATGACGGAGTAATTTTTGAAAAGAAACTTCCCCATTAAAATATTTAAAAAATGGGAAAAATATTAAAAACTGATGCTCGGCAATATAGTTAAGATTATTCGAATAAGCATCTAAAACTACACCATAGCTTTTAAGAATACCAACAACTTCTAGTACATTTTCTGGACTATCAGGGAGTAGTGCTTCTCCTTTTTGCAGACGTTCAATATACTCAGCTAAAGGATTGTGAGCAGCTTTCTTTTTAATAGTTACCATTATCATCTCTCCAAAAAGTATAGGGATTAGGGCATTGGGCATGGGGCATTGGGCATGGGGCATGGGGCATGGATATTTACTCCTCTGCTGCTTGTTTCCCTTGCTTTTTAAAAGACCCTAATCCCTAGTCCCCATTGCTTTATCTAAGGACACTGCTACCACTACGTTTTGGCTATTCACCATTGCTGTAATTGTTGGTTCAGTCCAGCGTGCTAACCAAGCGGGTTGAATGCCGAAAATCACAATCAGCACAGCTAAAATTGCAGCCGGGATGCGATCGCTCCAATAGACACGTGGTAAGTTAGTAACTTGTGCAGACAAGCGGCCAAAAAAGGCGCGGTCGAGGAGTATTAGGAAGTAAACCGCAGTTAAACCGGTACCAAGCATTGATAGTAGGGTTTGCACTGGAAAAACTGGGAAACTGCCCCGGAAAATGATGAATTCGGAAATAAACCCAACCATTCCTGGTATCCCTGCGCTAGCCATAACTCCCAAAACCATGAGGCTACCAATTACGGGCATACCCCTTTCTGGATTCAACAATCCTTGGAGAACATCTAAATCTCGGCTGCCGGCTTTGTTATACACAACCCCTACCAGCAAAAACAGCATGGCGGAAATCAAGCCGTGGCTAATCATCTGCATAACAGCACCCAATACGCTTAATGGTGTAGCCGCCGCCGTTGCTAACAGCACATAGCCCATGTGTCCAATGGAACTGTATGCTACCATTTTTTTCATATCAGTTTGAGCGATCGCGCAGGATGCACCATACAGTACACTTATCACTGCCCAAGTCGCTAACCAAGGAGCCAGATAAGCCCAAGCTTCTGGTAACAAGTTCATGCCAAACCGTAGTAAGCCGTAAGTTCCCAACTTCAACAGCACCCCAGCCAATAGCAGAGAAATTGGTGTGGAAGCTTCAACGTGAGCATCTGGCAACCAAGTATGGAAGGGAACTAAGGGAATTTTAATCCCGAAACCAATCAAAATCCCCGCTAGCAGTAAAAGCTGTGTCGCTAAAGGTAAAGTCGTAGTGTTTAAGGTTGCTAGTGCAAAGTTAGAGGAACCACTCAGCCAAACCATGCCGAGGAAACTTGCTAAAACCAAGATTCCAGAAACGGCGGTATAAATGAGAAATTTGGTAGCCGCATAACCCCGCTTTTCCCCACCCCAAATAGCTATCAATAGATACAGAGGAATTAGTTCCAATTCGTAAAACAGGACAAATAACAGTAAATCCTGTGCCAGAAAAGCTCCAGTTACCCCAGCGCTTAATAATAATATCAAAGAATAATAAAATTTAGGACGCTGAAGAGATTCATCGCTGCTGTAGATGGCAATAGAAGTTAAGAGTCCATTCAAAACCAGCAGAGGCAAAGATAAACCATCGATTCCCAGGTTATAGTTTAAACCTAAGACATCTATCCAAGGGACAGACTCGGCAAATTGTTGAGTGGTTTCCCCTGGATGGAACTGAATTGCTAGTACGATTGTCCACAAGAAAGCGATAGTGGCAAAGACTAAAGCTACCCCACGGGCAAATTTCCCATTGATCCCAGAGGGCGAGAAACCAATTAAAGCCGCACCGATTAACGGCACTAGAATTAAAACACTAAGCATAAGCAAGTGGAGAATTGGGAATGGGGAATTGAGAATGGGGAATTGGGAAGAGTTTCCCAATGACAAATGACCAATGACAAATGACAACCCCCACTAATTAACTTTATTGATGCCAACCTATTTAAAAAGGCAATTTATCTAGTAAACCCGATGACCAGCCGATGAAGAAAACCAGGACGCTGACAACTGCTAGGATGGTCAACATATAGCCCTGAGATTGCCCAGAAATGCTGTACTTTAAAGTTTGTCCGCCCAGAATTGTCGCAAATCCAACCAAGTTTACTAGACCATCGACTAAATAGCGATCGCTCCAAGCAGAAATTTTAGATAGGAGTGCGACTGCACTCACTACCGTTAGGAGATAAAGTCGGTCAATATAAAAATCATAACCTAATAAGTCTTGCACAAATCTCCACGCTAAAAATCTCGATCTTGACCAAGCTTTGTGCAGATAAACTGTAGATCCGATAACTACTCCCAGCACTGTAGAAGCAAATAACGCTAATGCTACATACCAATTAATACTTTCCCAATTTGGTAGTAAGTACCATTGCTGTAACATCAAAGGCAAAAGCAGAGTCAAAACTGTAAGAGTCACCATCGGTAAGGCCATTTGCCAACCAACTTCCGGTGTCCGACGGGTCTTTTGTTGCGGTTTCCCCCAGAAGACTAATCTGAATACTCTAGTTAAGTTCAATGCTGTCAAGCAATTGACTAATAATAAAACGCCAATCACCCAAGGGCTAATATTCACGAAACCGTCAGCCCATGCTAGCATTGCCCAGAAGCCTCCTAATGGTAGCACTGTCACCATCCCTGCCGAACCAACAATAAAGGCGGTGGTGGTGGCTGGCATCCGCGACCAAAGTCCACCCATTTCTGTTAGGTCTTGGCTTTGGGTAGTTAAGATGACTGAACCGGAACTCATAAATAATAATGCTTTAGCGATCGCATGAGTTAACAGCAACATCAAGCCTACACCCCCTTGCTGTAACCCCACCGCCAAAAACACTAACCCCATGTATGCACTGGTGGAATGAGATAGCGATCGCTTAATATCAATTTGAGCTATAGATACTAATGTCGCCCCAATTGCCGTTACCGTACCCATAATTACCAAGGCATTTAAGGCAACTGGCGATAGTGCTAACAATGGTTGAAATTTATACAGTAAATAAGCACCGCCAGCCACTACCAGCGAGTTTCGCATTACCGAAGCCGGGTTTGGCCCTTCCATCGCCTCATCTAACCACAGGTGCAGGGGAAATTGAGCGCATTTCCCCGCCGGGCCAGCAATTAACGCCAACCCCAGCAAGGTTGATGTGACTGGGCTTAAATTAGCTGTTTGCGCCCACTCATATAAATCCGAGAAGTTCAAACTCCCGGCTAAAGTAGAAAGCGTCACCACAGCCATCAGCAGCAACAAGTCTCCTACCCGTTTAGTCCAAAATGCATCTCGCGCCGCCGTCACTACTAGCGGTTGAGCATACCAGAATCCCACCAGCAAATAAGTTGAAAGCGTCAAAACTTCCAAAAGGGCATAGCTGACAAACAAAGAATCACTGATTGCTAGACCACTCAACGCTGCTTCAAAAAATCCCATCAGCCCAAAAAAACGCGCCAGCGACCAGTCTTTTTCCATGTAACCCAGAGCGTAAACTTGTGCCAGTAAGCTTAAACCTGTAATTAAAACTGTTGCCCCAATACTGACTGCTGAGAGTTCCAAGGTAAAAGATAAGTCTAAATCAGCAGCTTTGAACCACGGCACGAGTAACTTTTCTGGTTCTCTATCCCAGATATTTTTAAATACAAACAGACTATGGACAAAAGCCACAACAGTTGTCAAAAAGTTGATGTATGCCGCAGGTCTTGGCCCTGTTCGCCGAATTATTCCTATTCCCCAGGGCAACGTTAAAACTGCGCCTAATAAGCTATATAAAGGCACAAACCAACTTGTTGAAAATAGAAATTGATCCATTTAAATTTACCTTGAAGACTCAACCTTTATTTTAAAAAATCTTTCAGACAATTATTTATTTAAAATAATTAATCTTCTAAAATATCAACATTTTTTTATTATTGTTTCAACTAAATTATCAAAAGTATTCTTACTTGAGTTTCCCCTAATAAACTTCGATAAAATATAACTTTACATACGCAAAAGCATTTACTTGCCTTAACCTTACCTCTGTTTTTACATTTGTATTTCTACTTGCAACAGAGTACTTTATACGATATATATGAAAATATTATATACTTTTCACCTAGTCGTTGTGCATACCGCAAAATCAGAAGAAAGATATATACAGCAAAAGATACAGCCGCCGATCTTCCCTCCCCAGATAGAATTAACCTTGGTTATGAATCTCGTTTTGTAAATGTGATAAAGAAATTATAAAGCATAAGTGGCTGCTCAAGTAATCAGTAAACTTTAATTGCTCAGAATGCCCGGATAAATATTTGTTAAGTTTTTTAAAACTTTCTTATCATAAACTATTATAGTAATTTATATTGCCAGGAACGCCAAGCTTTCCTATGCTTAAATTGGAAGTGTTTTCTTAGCTATAAGATCAGGCTCTCCCCGTCAAAAAATTCAGACGACAGTACAGATTGCATTAATTTTGTAGGAGTTCTGCGATGCCAATTGCAGTTGGAATGATTGAAACGAAAGGCTTTCCAGCAGTTGTTGAAGCTGCTGATGCGATGGTGAAAGCCGCCCGTGTCACTTTAGTAGGGTATGAAAAAATTGGTAGCGCTCGCGTCACCGTGATAGTTCGGGGAGATGTATCGGAAGTGCAAGCTTCTGTAGCTGCTGGGGTTGAAGCCGCGAAAAGAGTCTTTGGTGGTGAAGTTTTATCCACTCACATCATTGCTCGTCCTCACGAGAACCTAGAATACGTCTTGCCGATTCGTTACACAGAAGCTGTGGAACAGTTCCGTACCTAAAAGCTGTTTAAAAAAAGTAATTAACGCTCTTTGCTTTTTTGAGCATCACTTTTGTCCAAAGCTAAAAACTTTAAATAGGGATTAAAACTAATGTCAATTGCAGTGGGAATGGTTGAAACGCTGGGCTTTCCAGCAGTAGTGGAAGCTGCTGATGCGATGGTGAAAGCTGCTCGTGTAACTCTAGTAGGCTATGAAAAAATCGGCAGTGGTCGAGTTACCGTAATTGTTCGGGGTGACGTTTCGGAAGTGCAAGCTTCTGTAGCCGCAGGTGTTGAATCAGTGAAGCGAGTCAACGGTGGACAAGTGCTGTCTACTCACATCATTGCTCGTCCTCACGAAAACTTGGAATATGTCCTACCAATTCGTTATACAGAAGACGTAGAACAATTCCGGGAAAATGTGAACGCAATTCGTCCTTTTGGTAGAAGACCGTAATTTTTAATGCAAGTCGCCAAAGTTCGCGGCACAGTAGTTAGCACCCAAAAAGATCCAAGTCTCAGAGGTGTGAAACTACTGTTGTTACAATTTGTAGATGAAGAGGGAAACATCCTCCCACAATATGAGGTAGCAGCAGATAGTGTGGGAGCAGGTGTAGATGAGTGGGTACTTGTAAGTCGTGGCAGTGTTGCTCGTCAGGTTATTGGCAACGAACAGCGACCACTAGATGCAGTGGTCGTAGCGATCATAGATACAATTTATGTTGAAGATCGCATGATTTACAGCAAAAAAGATCAATATCGATAGTCATTGGTCATTAGTCATTGGTCATTAGTCATTAGTCATTAGTCATTTACAAAAGGACAAATGACAACGGACAAATGACAACGGACAAATGACTTATGACAATATAGGAGGAATCTCGCAATGGCAGTCCGCAGCACGGCAGCACCCCCAACTCCGTGGTCAAGGAATTTAGCTGAACCCGACATCCATAAAACTGCTTTTGTACATTCATTCTCCAATGTGATTGGGGATGTACGAATAGGTGCAAATGTAATCGTTGCTCCGGGGACTACGATTAGAGCGGATGAAGGCACACCTTTTTATATTGGTGAAAACACCAATATTCAAGATGGTGTAGTCATTCATGGGTTAGAGCAAGGTCGAGTAATTGGCGATGACCAAGAGAAATACTCGGTATGGGTAGGTAAAAATGCTTGCATTACCCACATGGCTCTAATTCACGGGCCAGCTTATGTAGGCGATAATTCCTTCATTGGCTTTCGCTCTACAGTGTTTAATGCCAGGGTAGGCGCAGGTTGCATCGTGATGATGCACGCTTTGATTCAAGACGTAGAAATTCCCCCAGGTAAATATGTACCTTCGGGAGCGATAATTACTAGCCAACAGCAAGCTGACCGCTTGCCAGATGTGCAAGATCAAGATAAGGAATTTGCTCATCATGTGGTTGGGATTAATCAGGCGCTACGGGCTGGTTATCTTTGTGCTGCGGATAGCAAATGTATAGCACCCATCCGGGATGAAAATGCTAAATCTTATACAGGTAATGGTATTACTGTTTTAGAGTTGGAAAGGAGTAGTGAAGTGGCGAGCAATAGCTTGGGTGCAGAAACAATAGATCAGTTACGCTATCTATTGGAACAAGGGTATAAAATTGGTACAGAACACGTAGACCAGAGACGGTTCCGCACGGGTTCTTGGACTAGTTGCCAACCAATTGAACCAAGATCCCTCGGTGAAGCGATCGCAGCGTTAGAAAGCTGTGTAAGTGACCATAGCGGCGAATATGTCCGAATATTTGGTATTGATAAAGATAGACGACGTGTGTTAGAAAACATCATCCAACGCCCGGATGATGATGCTAAACCACCTACCAGCTTTAAAGCTCCTAATAGTAGTCATAGCAATGGCAGCTACAGCAAAGGTAATAGTAACGGTAACAGTTCTAGCAATGGCAAAGTCAGTAGCGACATTCTAGAGCAAATCCGCCAACTGTTGGCGGGTGGTTACAAAATTGGTATGGAACACGTAGATGAACGGCGCTTCCGCACAGGTTCTTGGACTAGTTGCAAGCCAATTGAAGGAACTTCCACCAATCAAGTAATCTCTGCCTTGGAAGAATGTATCGCCAACCATCCAGGTGAGTATGTACGTTTAATCGGCATTGATACCAAAGCTAAACGGCGGGTATTAGAAACCATTATTCAACGTCCAAATGGTCAATCAGCCATCTCTAGTAGCCAAAAATCATCATTTAGTAGTGGAAGCTCTAGCGGAAGCTATGGAAGTGCTACGGCAACAGCTACTAGTACTAAGTTGAGTGCTGAAGTAGGAGACCAACTACGGCAATTATTGGCTGGTGGGTATAAGATTAGCCTTGAACACGTAGACGAACGACGGTTCCGTACAGGTTCCTGGACTAGTACTGGTCAAATTCAAGCCTCCTCAGAAAGAGAAGCGATCGCAGCTATAGAAGGACACCTTGGCGAATACCAAGGCGAATATGTGCGCTTAATTGGAATTGACCCCAAAGCCAAGCGTCGGGTATTAGAAACGATCATCCAAAGACCAAATGGTCAACCAGCGTCCTCTGGCAGTCATAAATCATTTACTAGCAGTGCGCCTTCTGCAACAGCAACACCAACAGCTACAGCTACCAGTACCCGGTTGAGTAGTGAAGTTGTACAGCAACTCCGACAATTATTGGCTGGCGGCTCTAAAATTAGCCTTGAGCACGTAGACCAACGGCGGTTCCGTACTGGTTCTTGGACTAGTACCGGTCAAATTCAAGCCTCCTCAGAAAGAGAAGCGATCGCAGCCGTAGAAGGACACCTTGGCGAATACCAAGGCGAATATGTGCGCCTAATTGGAATTGACCCCAAAGCCAAGCGTCGGGTATTAGAAACGATCATTCAAAGACCATAGCAGTAAGTGGGGCATTGGGCATTGGGCATTGGGCATTAATCAATAATTCTTCTTTCCCTGCTCCCCTGCCTCCCCCGCTCTTCATCCCCATTCCGGCTTCCGAGGTTAAAACTTCCATGTCTGTGCTGTCACTGCGCCTCAGCAATAATTTTGATTCTTATATTAGTGGTGAGGTGACTATTCATCCAAGCGCAGTACTTGCACCTGGGGTCATCCTCCAAGCGGCTGAAAACAGCAAGATCGTAATTGGCCCAGGGGTATGTATTGGGATGGGAGCAATTCTCCAAGTCCATGAAGGAACTCTAGAGGTAGAAGCAGGGGCAAATCTGGGAGCCGGTTTTTTGATGATTGGCAAAGGCACAATTGGAGCAAATGCTTGCATTGGTTCAGCAACAACAGTTTTTAACTATTCAGTTGAACCTGGACAAGTAGTTGCATCTGGTTCGGTTTTAGGAGACACCAGTCGGCAAATTGCTCAAACAAACCAGCCGGAACCATCTACAAATAACCCCACGGCTACAAGTGCGCCACCGCCGAACGAAGAAGAAAATGGCTCAGGAGGAGTTAAGGAAAAGGTAAGTTCCTCAACTAAATTCTCAGCTGCGGCTTTTGTGGATTTTAAACAAAATAAGTCGATTTCTTATTTTAAATCTCCAGCCACTCCTGAAAGCCAGCCTCCTCCAGTGGAGGAACCCGATAAGGATGCTGAATCCCCCTTGCAAGAAGCCGTTCAAGAGCCGACAAAACCTGACTCAGACCCCAACAATCAGCTAACTACAGAATCCCCTAACGGTTTCGGGACTCAAATTTATGGACAAGGGAGCATAAGCAGACTGTTGACTACATTGTTTCCTCATAGACAATCCTTGAGCGACCAAAATGACGATTAGTTCGAGTAAGTGTTAATTGTAAGTTGTCGGCTTTGTGATTATCTAGGAAAGTTCACATGGAAACATCTAATCAACGGTCTCTCAAAGGTATCGAAGGAACGAGTCATCGAGAGACCTTCCAGGATACTGCTTTGGGTTTAGTTTCTACCCGCAGCTTTCCAGCAATAGTTGGGACGGCGGATATGATGCTGAAATCAGCAGGAGTCCATCTAGTTGGGTATGAAAAAATTGGTGGCGGTTATTGTACTGCGATCGTGCGGGGTGGCATTGCTGACGTGCGTCTGGCTGTAGAATCGGGTGTGCAAACGGCTGAACAGTTTGGTCAGTTGGTTTCTAGCTTAGTGATTCCCCGCCCTTATCCAAACCTAGATATAGTACTTCCCATCACAACCCGTTTTACTAAATTGATGGAGGAGGGCAATTCTAGCCGTCTGAGTAATCAAGCAATTGGTTTGGTAGAAACGCGAGGATTTCCAGCGATGGTAGGCGCGTGTGATGCCATGCTCAAAGCTGCTGATGTTCATTTAGCAGCCTACGAAAAAATCGGTGGGGGTTTGTGTACAGCCATTATTCGTGGTTCCGTAGCAAATGTGGCGGTAGCAGTGGAAGCGGGAATGTTTGAAGCAGAACGGATTGGAGAGTTAAATGCAGTGATGGTAATTCCCCGACCACTAGACGAAATGGAGCAAACCTTACCATTAGCAAGTTGCTGGATAGAAACACAGCAGCCTTTAAACTTGCCAGTCAACATTAAAGAACAAGTTGCCGAAATAGAAGTATTAAGATTACCAGATTTAACCAAGCTACCGACAAAAATTGTAGAAGAATTATGGAATGATGAATGATGATAGAAGAATTTGAGAAAATCATCATTCATCAGGAAGAAGTGAAAGGGATCTTACGCTTTTCTTGTTGTTTTGATAATAGCTTCTTAAATCCATAAATAAAATACCTTTATTTTAATAGAAGTAATAGAGTTTTATCTATAATAAAACTCGTAAATTTCTATGAGTATCGCTATACCTTTTGCAACTGTTCAGTAATACTAGTTTTATATAGATGAATAGCTATATAGAGGAGAAGCACATTTGAAACAAGCGACGCTGCACCAGTTAAAGGTTTTCGAGGCTGCGGCACGACACAGTAGCTTTACTCGCGCTGCTGAGGAATTGTTTCTCACTCAACCTACCGTTTCTATGCAGATTAAGCAACTCACAAAATCGGTAGGGTTGCCATTATTTGAGCAAGTGGGGAAGCGGTTGTATCTCACCGAGGCAGGACGAGAATTATTTGCCACTTGTCGGCAGATTTTTGAAAATATAGCCCAGTATGAAATGAAGGTGGCAGATTTAAAAGGGCTAAAACAGGGACAATTACGCTTGGCAGTGATTACAACAGCAAAATATTTTATCCCACGTTTGTTAGGGCCGTTTTGCGAACTTTATCCAGGGATTGATATCTCTCTGCAAGTAACGAATCACGAACAAATTTTGGAACGGATGAGTCAGAATCTGGACGACTTATATATTATGAGTCAAGTTCCAGACAATATGGATGTGAATTGTGAAGCATTTTTAGAAAATCCTTTGATAGTCTTTGCACCGATTAATCATCCGTTATCTAAGGAAAAAAATATTCCGATCCAACGCCTGTCAAACCAACCTTTTATTATGCGAGAACCAGGTTCAGGAACTCGTCGCGCCGTCCAAAGCTTATTTGAAGAACAAGGGGTAACAGTAAAAGTAAAACTGGAATTGGGAAGTAACGAAGCAATCAAGCAAGCGATCGCAGGTGGTTTAGGAATTTCGGTTTTATCTCGTCATACTTTACTATCAGATGTCTCAGATTTTAGCATTTTAGATGTCCAACACTTCCCCATTCAGCGAAATTGGTACATGGTTTACCCAGCCGGGAAGCAGCTATCTATCGTCGCTCGCGCCTATTATGACTATCTTCTCGCTGCTGCAAGGAATTTTGTAGATCAAAACACTGATACCACTTCTAGTAAACTTGAACTAATTAACGGGTAAAATAATTCATAATTGATACTTACGAATTACGAATTCCCTAAAGGGGTTGACTGTTAGACCGGGAAACATTGACAATTAACCAGCAGAATCAATTAAAAATGGGGGAAAACTGGCAATGGTTAACCCGGAAATACCATCTTGGCGCAAAACAGTACAAAGCGAGATTGTAGCTGTTACAGTGTATGCTGACAGAGCATTGGTTACACGACGGGGTGTAGTTGATTTAACAGGAATTGAACAGGAATTAGTAATTACCTCAGTGCCAGAGACTCTAGAAACCGAGTCTGTCAGGGTTAGTGGTGCAGGCACTGTGGAAGTGCGTTTGATGGGGGTGAGTAGCGATCGCATCTACACCACTGAACCTGTAGCGGAGCGAGTCGCACATTTGACAAGGCAAATTGAGCAGTTAGAGGCAGAAAAACGCCATTTACAAGCCCAAGTCGATGCTTTAGCATTGCAGTCTAGTTTTATCGCTGGGTTACGTGAAAAAACAGAAGAACCCTTTGCCCAAAGTTTGTCTCGGAAAAATCTCAGCCTGAGCGAAACTTTAGATTTTTTGAACTTTCTCGGAAGCCAGTATAGTGAATATGCGATCGCATCTGGAGAGTGCAAAACCCAACAGCAAGAATTAGACAAAGAACTACAAGTACTCCGCGCCTCATTACAAAAAATTCAAACACCCCATCCCAAAGAGAGTTTAAGCATAGTTGTAGGTGTTGAAGTCGCAGGTGAAGGCGAATTTGAATTAGAAGTGTCTTACATCGTAAATCGTGCTAGTTGGACTCCACTTTATGACTTGCGCTTCAGTACTAACAGCGATATTGTCCATTTGGGCTACCTGGCAGAAATCACTCAAAGCAGTGGCGAAGATTGGATTGGTGCAAATCTCACCCTTTCTACGGCTAAACCAGGATTAGGTACTCTCCCACCCAAACTTGATCCCTGGTATATTGATGCGCCACGTCCACAACTAGCAACGCGACGACGATTTGCTGCCCAGCCACCACTGCTGCCTAGCATACCAGATCCACCTGCTGCTGCCGCGAGAGCAGATTGGCAGGAAGAAGATGAAGATGTAGAGGATGTTCTAATTCAAGCAGAAACTGTTACAGCAGAAGTATCCAAAGAAGGGAGTGTAGTTACCTTTAAATTAAATAGTGGTGGTAACATTCCCAGTGATGGCGCACCTCATAAAACGACAATCTTTAATGACGATTATCCTTGTAACTTTGATTATCTGGCAATGCCGCGTTTGGTAAGTTTTGCTTATCTGCAAGCAAATGTGAAAAATAATCCCAACGGTGCGACTTTGTTACCTGGTAAAGCGAATATTTTCCGCAACAATGTTTTTATTGGCACAACTCAGTTAGAGAATATTGCACCCGGACAAGAATTTAAACTAAATTTAGGAATAGATGAAGGTTTAAAAATTGAGCGAGATTTAGTTGAACGTCTGGTTGACAAAAGATTGATTAGCAATCAGCGCCGGATTACTTATAGTTATCGGTTGATAATTACGAACTTACTTGATAAAGAAGTAAATCTGAAAGTAACTGAACAATTGCCAGTTAGCCGCAACGAGCAAATTAAAGTGCGCCTCAGCCGCAGTAATCCACAAATTCAACTGGGTGAAATGGGCATTTTAGAATGGCAGTTAACTCTTCCAGCACAGGAAAAAAGGGAGATATATTACCAGTTTAATGTTGAACATCCGCCTGAGTTAATGGTTGTTGGGTTAGATATTTAAACAAGATCGCCAACAAGGATTTTTAATTTAAAAAACTAAATATTAACAAGCATGATCGAGAATTGGGAGAATCTAAAGAATCCGATTGAAGAATATCTTCTGTTCATAGAAATCTCTGCTTCCGAACTAAGTAGTAGTGAGAAGAAAGATCAAATACTGGAAGCTATCAAGCAACGTACTAAAGAAGAAAGACTACAGAAATACTTTAATGACCTTCAGCGCTTAGTTGAAGAGTCTGGCGATTCACCTTACGCTCAGTTAGCGCAGAGAATTCCAAACGAAGCATTAGTGGTTCGAGGAGGTCGCAATCGTCCAGAAGATATTAGGCGTGCAATGGGAACTCACCCCTGCGGAATTACTGGGATTTCTGTAGAATGTGCTTTAGGATTATCTGTAAAAGAACTGGCAGTAAATATTCCTCATGGGCAGGTTGGTGTTACAACAGTAGGTGAGGTTCGCAAAACAGAAGGAGATGTAATCCGAACATCAGGAAGAAGCCCACATCATGCTACCTTAAGTGGCTTGACTCCTGAACAGATTAGCAATCTTCTTACGCCCACATATCCGAATCCAGCAAGAGAACAATAGTTATTACAGAAAGCTTATGAATATGCCTAGAATCTTTGCTGATTTTCATAATGCTGATAATCAGGGTCGCCTACGTCTAAACTGTATTGGCACAGTTGAAGACCTAGCTTGTCAAAACATTGAATTGCAAGACGGAAAATTGCTTACATTATACAGTGAGGATTTAGAAGTAGAGGGAATGGTACAGTATTCAACTGAAGAAAATTTGTGGGTTGCTGCGATTGATTGGAATGCAATCAAACAAATGGATGACCTTGCAGTTCAGGCAAAATACTAAATCTTTTGGTGTGGCATAGCCAACAATTGCACAGTAACGATTACTCAATTTATCAGATAAGTTGCAAAACCTATCTGCGAAGCATAATTAGCAGAATATTAGTCAGAAGCGATCGCCAAGGCATAAATCCTTAATTGAGACTTGGTTGTGAGGTTGTCATCAAAGTAGCGATCGCTTGGCGGCAAAACTGCCAGAATTAAATATAGATCCAGATGCTATTTAGCCCTCCACACTTAAAGTACCTAGACACTTGCTGCCATGTCTATAGCCCAAGATTTAGAAACTCCAGAAGATGGTATATTTCCCCCAGGGGATTTATATAGTGACGAACCGCCTTTGGAAACTGACTTACATCGACTACAAATGACTCTGCTAATTCAATGCTTAGAGTGGTTGTGGCGAAATCGCAACGACTTTTATGCATCGGGTAATCTCACCATCTACTACAGCCCACGCCAGCGCAAATCAGAGAACTTCCGGGGGCCAGATTTTTTTGTAGTATTGGGGACTGAACGCAAACCCCGGAAAAGTTGGGTTGTCTGGGAAGAAAATGGTAAATATCCTAATCTAATTATAGAAATTCTCTCAGATAGCACAGGCGACACTGACAAGGGACTAAAAAAACAAATTTACCAAGATATTTTTCGTACACCAGATTATTTCTGGTTTGATCCAGAAACGTTAGAATTTGCAGGGTTCCATTTACTTGATGGTGAATATCAACCGTTGCAACCAAATCCCCAAGGCTGGTTGTGGAGTCAACAGCTAGGTTTATATTTAGGTGTTTATCAAGAAAAGTTGCGCTTTGTTACTCCTAGTGGAGAGGTAATTTCTACACCACAAGAAGTTGCTGAACATGAAAAGCAACGTGCTGAACACGAAAAGCAACGTAGCGATCGCCTGGCAGCAAAACTGCGAGAATTAAATATAGATCCAGATACTATTTAAGCTTCTCGCTGTCTTGCTTATAGCCTGTTAACAGTAATGTTATGGATCTTCAGGAAAAACCCATTTTGGCGGTTCCGTCATTTTTTTCCGCAGACGTTCTTGTGCCAATTCCAACATTTTGTCTAGGGGAGTCTCTTCAATAAATTTTGCAGCCGCCTCTCTAAACTCGACGTTGGGGCATTTATCTTCTAAAACACACCCGTTAACACAGGCTACAGCGCAGTTAATCTTTTGCTCCACAGTAAATTCCTCTCTCTAAAACTTATGAGTTATAAAGTTGTGATTTCTAATATTCACCCCTAACTCTTTACTATCAGGCACTAACCTCTAGCTAAATTTTACCTTGCCAGTTGCTATCCTATTAGAAAGTTATGAGTTATGAGTTATGAGTTATGAGTTAGGAGTTATGATTTTTACTCCTGTACAGACGCGATTAATCGCGTCTCTAACTATCTTATAAAGGGCGCTCATGTCAGAAGTCTTTGCTACTACTGGAACTATAGCTGCGATCGCAACTGCTATTGTCCCCCAACAGGGTAGTGTTGGTATTGTGCGGGTGTCTGGTTCTCAAGCAATGGCTCTAGCCCAAACTCTTTTTCACGCACCAGGGCGACAAGTTTGGGAAACTCACCAGATTCTCTACGGTTACATTCGTCATCCCCAAACGCGACAGTTGGTAGATGAAGCCCTATTGCTGATCATGAAAGCACCCCGTTCTTACACCCGTGAAGATGTGGTGGAATTCCATTGCCACGGGGGAATTATGGCAGTGCAGCAAGTATTACAACTGTGTTTAGAAAATGGTGCTAGACTAGCTCAACCCGGAGAATTCACACTCCGCGCCTTTTTAAATGGGCGATTGGATTTAACTCAAGCCGAAGGTATTGCTGATTTAGTGGGAGCTAAATCGCCTCAAGCTGCCCAAACTGCTTTATCTGGTTTACAGGGAAAATTAGCTCATCCGATCCGGCAGTTACGCGCTAACTGTTTAGATATTTTGGCAGAAATCGAAGCTCGAATTGACTTTGAGGAAGACTTACCACCTTTGGATGATAAAGCAATAATATCAGAAATCGAGAAAATTGCTGTGGAAATAACTAGATTATTGGCAACCAAAGATAAAGGTGAGTTGTTACGCACAGGTTTAAAAGTGGCAATTGTTGGGCGGCCAAATGTGGGTAAGTCGAGCTTATTGAACGCTTGGAGCCAGAGCGAGCGCGCGATCGTCACAGACTTACCTGGTACAACCCGCGATGTGGTGGAATCCCAGCTAGTTGTCGGGGGAATTCCCGTACAAGTGCTAGATACAGCCGGGATTCGGGAAACAACAGATCAAGTGGAAAAAATTGGCGTAGAGCGATCGCGCCGTGCCGCCAATGCAGCTGATTTAGTTTTGCTTACCATCGACGCTTCAGCCGGTTGGACGGAAGGCGATGGAGAAATTTACGAACAAGTGCAACACCGTCCATTAATTTTAGTTATTAATAAAATCGATTTAGTAGAAGAAATTGAAAGAAAAAGTCTTGAATCTAAAATGCCAAATTCCAGATATAAAATTTTCACAGCAGCCGCCCAGAATCAAGGTATTGATGCTTTAGAAATAGCAATTTTAGAGATAGTTAACACCGGGAAAGTCCAAGCTGCCGATATGGATTTAGCCATTAACCAAAGGCAAGCAGCAGCCTTAACTCAAGCTAAAATTTCTTTGGAACAAGTACAAGCAACAATTGCCCAGCAACTACCCCTTGATTTTTGGACAATTGATTTACGCGGTGCAATCCAGGCGCTAGGAGAAATTACTGGTGAAGAAGTTACAGAATCAGTTTTGGATCGGATTTTTAGCAAGTTCTGTATTGGTAAATAAACCAAAAATATTCGACTTTTGCTAATTTGCATAGGTTGTGTGAAGCGAAGCAAAACCTAATATTTTTACCCCCTATTTAACTAATCTAAAATTACCAACTAAATGTACATCTCAATCCGCCAAGCAAACATACAAGATACGGTGATAGTTTCAGATTTGTTATTTTATGGCTAGCTTGCGATGCTTCTCGTCCGCGCCTGAGAGCAGTATATGAAGGCTTTGGTTTCTGTTATCATAGCCACAGACAAGTTGGTGCTTATTTTGTTTCTCGCTACGAATATGAAATATTTCCACAAGTAACCTAATATTAATATGTCTTTTATTGATGAAATTAATCCTGTAAATACATTAATTGTCGGAGCTAACCAAGGCATTGGCTTAGGTTTTGCAAAAAAGTTGCTTCAAGATGAAAAAATAGCTAAAATTTATGCTACATATCGCCAAAAAAATGCTGCTGAAGAGTTACTATCTTTAGTAGATAAACACTCTGACAAGTTAATTTGTTTGGAGATGGATATTACTGATGAGTTACAGATTGTTGAAGCTGTTCAAAAAATACGTAATCAAGTTGACAAACTGCATTTAGTAGTCAACTGTGTAGGACTGTTGCATGAAGAGACTTTGCAACCTGAAAAAAGCTTAAGAGAAATTAATTCAGAAAACTTGCTGCGCTACTTTCAGATAAATAGTATTGGTGCTATCTTGCTAGCTAAACATTTATTGCCTTTATTGCGTCATAGAGAACGCAGTGTGTTTGCTAGTATTTCTGCTAAATTGGGCAGTATTGGCGATAATCAACTTGGTGGGTGGTATGGCTATCGTGCTTCTAAAGCAGCACTTAATATGTTCATGAGAACTGCGGCCATTGAGTATAAAAGAAGTTGTCCGAAAGCATTAATAGTGACATTACATCCTGGTACAACTGATACGCGCCTTTCCCGTCCTTTCCAGAAAAATGTACCTGCGGAAAAATTATTCTCAGTGGAACGCACTGTTAGCCAATTATTGGCTGTGATTGAACAGCTTCAAGAAAGCGATAGTGGGCAGTTTTTCTCTTGGGATGGGAGCAGATTGCCTTGGTAACTACGTTACGTTGGTGCTAATGTAAACTCACGTTACTTGTAACCTCAGCCTATGAAGTTTTTTGTGCCAGCAGCCAAGGATGATATCAAAGCAGAGCAGGTGTATAGTGCGATCGCTAAGTCACTCAAAGCACCAATAGCCGAAAAGCGTATTTGGAAGTTACAGTGGCGCGATCGCGAAATTGATATGGAATGCGAGGTAGGTAAACCCTTACCATCCTCTTATCAAACCGGAAAAGAGCTAGTTATGGCAATCTTTGAGTGCGAAAACCTTTATAAGATTTGTACTCTTACTCGTGGAGGAATAAAGGGAGAGCCTATCTTGGTTAGCAAAAACTCTCTATCCTCAGCAACATATTTTTCAGATAACTGACTCTGCTTAATATGCGATCGCCTGTTTGATAGAAGTAGATGCGATACTAAAACCTAAGAATTAGGAAACTCTAACTCACCACTTCCCCTTCTTAACTGCGCTGTTTCAGGTGATAGATGTCGCTCTAACCAATTTTCCAAATCAGCCATTACCTCTCGATAATTGAGGTCACGCTGAATTTCATGATAGGCTCCTGGATACTCAATTCTCAGCTTATCTGTATAATTTACCCGTTGATAAAAAATTTCACTTCCCGCAGGTAAAGCCACTCGATCTGCACTACCGTGGAGAATCAACAATGGTAATTGCCAATCACCTGCCTTAGCATTAATCCAATCAAGTGTTGCAAAAAATTCTGTAGCTAGACGGGCAGTAGCTAGGGTATGTCGCAGTGTATCATGAGCGATCGCGGCTAAAACCTGCGGATCTCGTGAACCAGCACTGATGTCAATACCTGTATTCAGGGTAAAACGCGGCCACACCCGTGAGAGCATTTTTCCTAAAAGCACTCGAATCGGTGAAATCCCAACTTTCCCCAAGGTTGGCGCAAGAGCGATCGCACCTTGCAAAACTGATGCTTGTTGGGGATAACGCAGAATATAATCTAAGACAATCACCCCGCCTAAACTATGACCCAAAAGAAAAATTGGGCATCCAGGATTCTGAGTCTGAATTAACTCTAAAAAGGCTCCCAAATCTTCTCGAAACTCACTCCAAGCATTGATATAGCCTTGCTGACCTGGTGAGCGTCCATGACCACGCAAGTCTAAGCCATAGATAGCATATTGTTTGGGTATCAAATGCTGAATTACATTACTGTAGCGATCGCTGTGCGCTCCAAGTCCATGCACAATCGCTAATATTGCCCGTACTTTACCCTCTGGATGCCAGCTTTGGTAATACAGGTCAAGTCCTCCAACACCTGGAAATCTGCCTTCTTTACGAGATACGATGCGATCGGTGTTAATCATCTGGTTAATTTTTTACGTATTTTTCAGAACAAAGAAGAGAAATTCTATTTGATTTTTGAGCAGAGCTTTAATTCCACTAATACAATATCTGCGGCAACACTTCTATTAACTCGATCGCGCCTTAATTGCTCAAAGAATATTTTCAAAAATAAAGTCGGGTTTTTTATAATTTCTTGGAATAACTTCAACTTAGATACTGTTTGATTTTTTCCAAATTTAGATAAACTAAAATTGTTTGTTGCTCTTGCTATTACAGAGTTTGCAGGTGGCATATAAAATTTTATCTCACAACCCAATTGATGTGCTAGTTCTTCGTAAGATTTTTTACTCCAGCGTAGCAGATGATGTGGTGGGTGATTTAATATATCAAACCAGTCTGACTCAACCGACATAGGTGAATAAGGAGTGCTGATAAATATGCTACCCATCGGTTTAAGAACGGAAAACATTGACGCAATAAACTCCTTTGGTTGACTAATATGTTCTAAGCAATGAAAAGACAATATATAGTTAAACCTTTCATGAGAAAATTTATTGTAAAAACTCTCAATTGTTTCACAGTAAACTTCAAATCCTCTAGCCTGACATTTTTTAACAGATCCTGGAGTTGTATCCAAGCCAACTATACGAGTATTTGAAAGTTTTTTGGCAATTTCAAGAAAGTTACCTCCTCCACAGCCGACATCTAAGATAGAAATCAAATTCTGTTTTTCTTGCTGATTTATTTGTTCAATTACAGGCAACCATTCCCATCTAGATTCTGGATAATAACCTACTCTAGTAGTAACCCATTGGTAAAATGACTGGCTACCTGCTTTCAAAGGGAAAGCATATTCAAGTGAGCAATTTTTACATTGCTGTATCTCATAGTTTATTATTTCAATTTTTTCTGGAGGCTTTTCGGCAAAATAATCTTCTAATTCGCTCATAATATTGTTTCTAGACAATGAACGGATATGGATTCCTTCATTACCACAAATAGGACATTTATTTAAAACATTTTCAGTCATTATCGTGATTCATATATTGATTCATCAAATTTTATCCTGATTCTTTCACATTGACTGTAGCCGAATATTTTAAAATATTCGACAAAACGCTCACACCAAAGTAATCTTCCCGCAAGGAGGCTTTAATTATTCTGGCTCTTGAATTCTGAATAATTCTGAATATTATAATAGGTTATTAAAAAATATCTTCTAGCTTATACCAATTTTCCAAAACTAGGTTACAGATATAAAGCTGTAAACCAGGATTAAATCTGCTGTCTTAGATTACGAACTAGTATTATTTCCCCTGCCATAGTTGTCGTAAAGACTGAAAAATTCTTACAAATCTTTCTTCTAACCAGAGCATACCATAATCAACCCATTCTAGAATTTGTTCTAAGGGATGTTTCTCATAGCCTGTTGAAGTTGCTTTAGTTTCTATCCAGTCTGGTTGTGCTTCAACTTGGCTGCTTTGTTGATGAAACTGCTGTTGCAATTCCCCTTTACCACTCTTGCTTTTAGTCTTAGAAATGCCGGCTTGGGTTTGTTTTGCAGAAGCAATTTTTCTAGATGTTTTTTGGCTGGAAGCAAGATTACTAGTTGCTTGTTTTCTTTGCAGCAAACCAGATCCGATTTTAGGCTGTTTTACAATTAAATTCTTTTGTGGAAAAGGCCCTGCTGATAAACTTGCAGCTAAAGCAGGATTTTGAATTTGAGAAATTCTAACTGATTTGTCAGCAACGGTTTCAGTATCCCCAAATAAATCATTCCATGTTAGCCAAGGATCAATACCTAAATCCTGGTTATTTATCACAGAGCTTTTTGGCAAAGCTTTTCTAAAGCTTGATGAGAATAGTTTATCTGGCAATTGCTCATCATTAGCTGTTGGCTCAAGTGTTCTTTTATTACCAACGCCAAAAAAGTAATTAAGTGCCGCTTCAATCAAAGCCTGAATATTTAGTGTATGAGTTTCCAATCCATCAACAGTGGTTGCTATTTCTCGCCTAGCCGCTAATTGCTCTTTGCCATAAAGAAATATGTTTAACTGAGTTTGGGCAACTTGAACAATTTCCTGGCTACGTTCTTGCACAGGTACTAAAGCATTTGATTCCAATTTAGCAACAGCTATATCTAGAAATGCTAATAATCTCTCTGTATTAAGTAAATCCTTTGATATCCCCTCAGATAAAACTGGAATTTTAGTTGTATTACCGTCAGTAAGTTTTGCCAATAAACGGTCAATTTGTGGTAATAGCTCTGTTTCTTTTTTAGCTATAATCGACTGCCACGATTGCCAGTAATTAGCAACTTCGTTAATAATTCTATTTTCTAATTTTGCTTGCTGCTGGGGTGTCAAAACATCTAGAATTTCATTGTCGATACTAACAAGCACTAAACTACGATTGCTCAAATTTGTAGCAATACCTCGTACTACTGGAAAATGCGGAACAAGGAAACTTTCTAAGTGTGAAGGGTTGAGAATTTCCGCTTTATTTTCTGTAATCGTTGAGGCTTGAGTCAGGCTTAGGTTATTTGTGAAATTATTATTAACGAATTTCAGCCGTAAAACTCCCAATAAAGCCAAAGCATTGAAAGGTTCAGGTGTTTTTTCAGGAGTAGAGACGGTTTCATCTGACAACAGAAAATTAGCGGCTTCTAGTACTTTTTGAATAGGACTGTCAGCATTTGGAGTTTCGGGCTGGAAATCGGTATCATTTGGTTGTAACTTTAGTCTAGTTTGTGGTTCTTTGGTCTGTAGCGTTTTGCCAGATGATTCAGATGACTGAAACAGTAGATACACTGGGTAAAGTAGTACCTCCACACCCCACTTAGTGGCAACTTGTAAATGCCGGAAGGTGTGTTCCCACTGTTGTGTCACCCGCCGAGATTGCTGGTGGACAAAGTTAAATAGTCTGCTTTGATAACGACCAGAGGAACCAGAAGACATAGTAGTAATTTTTTAGTTCAAGTCTTGTTAAGTTGTGAGACTCGCGCCAAACAATAAAAACAACCAACACCTAATCTTAGCGAATATATGACCCCGACTGTCTCTCAATCTCATACCAAAATCATCTCACAAGCAATTGAGCAACTGCGCTCTTTTTGTCAAGTTAATGTTCAGTCTAGTTGGCTATACCAGGAATCTGACCTGATTATTACTGATGTTGTGGCTGATAATTTGTCTCATTGGCAACCTGTTCAGTTGAATGCTAAAGAACATATCGCTTGGACAGGCGGGAAAAAAGTGCTATGGCTAGTGCAAAAATTGGTAGTACCCCAAGATTTACAGGGTTATCCTTTAGCTGGGTTATCTTTGCGGTTGTCCCTGCTTTGGTGGGCAGATTCTGCCGAGATTTATGTGAATGGCGAGTTGGTGCTGGAGGGTGATTTATTTGATTGTTCGCCTAGAGTGCTTCTCAGTCAGGGGGTGACACCAGGGGAAGAGTTTATTGTGGCTTTACGGTTAGTGAGTCCGGTACATTGTGATGGTGCTTTAGTGCGATCGCTCCTAGTTTATGAGTCTACTATTGATAATAATCCCGATCCGGGTTTTGTTGCTGATGAATTAGCTGTGGTGCAACTTTATTTAGAAAGGTTTGCGCCGGAGAAGTTGGATGTTTTGGCGATGATGGTGGGGGAGGTTACGAACCGCCAAGGCGCAGAGGACACGGAGGAAGAGTTAGTAAGATCGTTTTTGTCGCTACGCCAAAATTTAACTCAATCGGACATTTTAGCCCCCCTTAAAAAGGGGGGTTGGGGGGATCAAAAATCTAAAATTTACTTATTGGGTCATGCTCACTTAGATTTAGCATGGTTATGGCCTGTGAGTGAAACTTGGAATGCGGCGCAAAAGACGTTTGAGTCGGTTCTGAAGTTGCAAGAAGATTTTCCTGAGTTAATTTTCTGCCATTCCACTCCCGCACTTTTTGCTTGGATTGAGGAACATCGCCCAGATTTGTTTCAGGCGATTCAAGCACAGGTAGCTGCTGGACGTTGGGAAGTTGTCGGCGGGATGTGGGTGGAACCGGAACTCAATTTAATTTCTGGCGAATCAATAGTCCGTCAACTATTGTATGGTCAACGCTATATTCAGGAAAAGTTTGGCCAGCTTTCAACTATAGTATGGGTTCCAGATTCTTTTGGCTTCTGTGCAACTTTACCGCAGTTTTTCGCTAATGCCGGAATTGAGTATTTTGTTACTCAGAAGTTGCGGTGGAATGATACTACTAAATTTGATTATGGGGCTTTTTGGTGGCGATCGCCTGATGGTAGCGAAGTCTTTAGTTTGATGTCTGCACCCATCGGTGAAAGCATTGACCCTGTTAAAATGGCATCTTATGCTCTGGAATGGCAATCCCAAACTGGTTTATCACAATCACTCTGGCTTCCTGGTGTCGGCGACCACGGTGGCGGCCCCACTCGTGATATGTTAGAAATCGCCCAACGCTGGCAAAAGTCGCCTTTCTTCCCAAATTTAGAATTCATAACGGCTGAAAAGTATTTACAGCAAATCGCAGAGACGCGATTCAGCGCTTCTATCAGTAGTGATAATTCTCTCCCATCCTCCCATTCCTTCCCTACTTGGAATGACGAACTATACTTAGAATTCCATCGCGGTTGCTACACTACCCACGCAGATCAAAAACGTTGGAATCGTCGTTGTGAAAATTTATTATATGAAGCTGAATTATTTGCTACCTTGGCAACCGTAAGCTGTGGCTTGACATATCCTAAAGCGGAAATCGAAGCAGCTTGGAAACAAGTGTTATTTCAACAGTTTCACGATATCTTACCTGGTTCTTCAATTACTCAGGTTTACACAGATGCATTACCCCAGTGGCAGCAAGTGGAACAAGTCGGAACGAAGATATTACAAGAATCACTTTTTGCGATCGCATCTCACATTACCCGATCAGAACCACCAAAACCAGATAGTTTGCCTATTTTCGTTTTCAATTCTCTCAATTGGCAGCGTTCGGAGGTAGTCTCTCTAGCCTTACCCACACCAGAGAAATGGCAGATTTACGATACTTCAGGAAACCAGCTTGTCTCCCAATTATCTGAACCATCAACCCTACTATTTCTCGCCAGCGAAATACCACCCGTAGGCTACCGCATATTTTGGCTTTCCCCCTCATCCCCCTCATCTCCCCCATCTCCCCCACTCCTCCCAGACTGGATTTTAGAAAATGAATTCTTACGAGTTGTCATCGATCCTGATACGGGAGATTTATCAAGTGTTTTTGATAAAACTGATCGACGAGAAGTTTTGAGTGGTGTGGGGAATCAACTACAAGCTTTTAAAGATAGCGGTCAATATTGGGATGCTTGGAATATAGACCCCAATTACGCTCAACATCCCTTACCCTCAACAAATCTTCAATCTATTCAATGGTTACAACAAGGGCCAGTACAAAGTCGTGTGCGCGTGGTGCGTCAGTTGGGTGAATCGGAATTTTGTCAAGACTATATTCTGCAAGTTGGTTCGTCTCTGCTGAAGATAGCTACTACTGTCAATTGGCAAGAAAATCATGTATTGGTGAAAGCTGCTTTTCCTCTTAATATCGAAGCAGATTTTGCTACTTATGAAATTCCCTGTGGTGCTATTCGCCGTTCAACTAAATTACAAACCCCCGCAGAACAAGCAAAATGGGAAGTCCCCGCTTTGCGTTGGGCTGATTTGACAACAGAAACACAGGAGGGTATTTACGGAGTTAGTTTGTTGAATGATTGTAAATATGGTTACGACAGCAAACCAAATCAACTCCGTTTGACACTCTTACGCAGTCCTAATTGGCCAGACTCAGAGGCTGATAAAGGTTTTCATGAGTTTACATATACTTTGTATCCTCATACTGATAGCTGGGAATCAGCCCATACGGTACGGCGTGGCTATGAATTGAATATACCGTTACAAGTCATATTGAATCCTATTAATGAAAACCCACCTGAAAATCCTCTCCTCTCTGCTGGTAAAGATGGGTTGGGGGTGAGTTTCCTAGATTTATCATCTGAAAATTTAATCTTGATGGCCTTGAAGCCATCCGAAGATGACGCACAACAGTTAATTCTGCGGTGTTATGAATGTCACGGAGAAACAGCCGAGTTATCTTTGCAAACTGATTTAGGATTGTATCTAGGAGATACAGTAGATTTGTTAGAGCGTTCTTCTACCACTGAATTCTCATCTCAGCAACAAATATTAACAATCCAGCCTTGGAAAATCGCTAGTTTCAAGGTAATCCCAGAGATTAATCCCAGACTGGAGTAAGCCACTATTGCTGTATCAGTAACCAGTTGTGGTTTTCCACAAACCACAAACCACAAACCAATGACCAATTTTTAATCTTCGTGGTCATCAAATGGATCGTTCAATTGCTTGCTAGGAGGGCCAAAGGAGGTATAAATCGACAGTACAGTGATGACAACCACCACGGCAGCCATAGAAATGCTAAGAACTATTGCGGGTTCCATAATTGAGAGATAGATGATGAGTGCTATTCTTATAGAATATTACAGAAGATTAAAAAAAGCTTTGGCAAGTAATATTAGGTGAACTATGGCACAAAGGACTAGGTTGGGAGATATCCTAAAACCACTTAACTCTGAGTATGGAAAAGTGGCTCCAGGTTGGGGTACTACCCCTGTGATGGCTGTTTTTATGGCGCTATTTTTGGTATTTCTCCTAATTATTCTGCAACTTTACAATAGATCACTGTTAATTCAGGATGTAAATGTTGATTGGCGGAGTTTAGGACGCTAACACATATACCGCTATCAAATTTGGATAACAAGTTAAGTTACACCCGGTTCTTCCGGGTTTTTTTGTTAATGCTCAGTCCACACTAACCATTGAGTATTCTTATAATATATGGGTTTCTGTAGTGGTTCTATAGTTTACAGGAGACAAAAATGAATATATTTGGTATCGGTCTGCCAGAAATGGGTGTAATTATGGTGGTAGCGCTGTTAATCTTTGGCCCAAAGAAGCTACCAGAAATTGGTCGGAGTGTGGGCAAAACAATTCGTAGTTTTCAAGAAGCTTCTAAGGAGTTTCAAACCGAGTTTCAAAAAGAAGCAGAACAGTTAGAAGAAGCTGTCAAGACTACTGCTGAATTGGAACCTAAGCAAATCTACCCTGCTAAATCGGAGCAGGATACTACTAGTTCTTCTCAACCTAGCTAGTAATCTGTCAAGTTCGTAGTAAGGACTAAAGTCCTGGATTTTTTTAAGCACTTAAGTGCTTACTACAAACTCATCAAAATTAATCAGACAGAGTACTAGAAGAATGCTGCATATCAATTGACTGTAGGCAAAATGACAGAAGCTTCTACGCAACCAGCTTTGGTGATTCCCCAGCTAATTGTCGGGTTGGGGAATCCAGAAAGCAAGTACGACCAAACTCGCCATAATATCGGCTTTGCTGCTGTGGAAACTCTTTGCCGTTCTTGGCGCATTTCCTTGGGAGAAAACCGCAAGTTTCAGGGTGAGTATGGCGAGGGTATCGCCCCAGGTGGAGGTAAGATTCGCTTACTAAAGCCGTTAACTTATATGAATCGCTCAGGGCAAGCAATCCAAGCGGTGACAAGTTGGTATAAATTGCCGCCTGAGTCAGTGCTGATAATTTATGACGATATGGATTTGCCCTTGGGAAAAACTCGGCTGCGTTTATCTGGTTCGGCTGGGGGACATAACGGCATGAAAAGCGCGATCGCACATCTTAGTACCCAAAACTTTCCCCGTTTGCGAATCGGTATTGGAAAACCCAAAGTTGCAGTTAATAACGATGATTCTGATACTGTCTCCCACGTTCTGGGGCGATTTTCCGCCGCCGAAAATCAGCAGATGTCATTTGTACTTCAGTTCGTGGTTGAGTGTATTGAACTAAGCCTCAAGCAGGGAGTAGAAAAGGCGATGAATGTTTGTAATAGCCGCACCATTAATAATTCTGAGTCTTAGGTTTTTAAATAACTACGAGATTTTACGTTCGTTAAGTTCAGTACTTACGTAAAAAATAGCCCAACCGCTTATTCTCAGGTAGGGGCAATTCATGAATTGCCCCTACCGCGTGTAGTTTTGCGTAAGTCCTATTAATTAAATTTCAGTGAATATACTGCATGTAATTAGAGCCTGTCTGAAGATATCAGTACAAGTAATGTTGATTACATGAATTAATCCTTGCCAGGGTGCGATCGAGATGCTTTAATAGCGATGTCTAACGACAAGAAGCAGAGCTTCTACGCATTCCGCAAAATAGTTTTACTTACAAAATATGTACAAGACGCGCAGCGACTCGACATCGCTGCTAGCGTTCATAAAATTACAGGCTTAAAACATTAAACTCTAAAGATATGACAAGCTAGTAGCATATCTTTGACACTAAATTCTCCCGAAAGCTAAATAGGAGCATACATGGAGCCAATTATTGCTATAGTTTTAGCCCTTATAGGTTATGCATTAGGTTCTGCAAAACTGATTAATCAAGGTAATGAAGCCCTAGTCGAACGCTTGGGGCGGTATCATCGGAAACTTAAACCAGGGCTGAACTTTATTGTTCCCTTGGTAGATCAGGTTGTGATGGAAGATACTACACGAGAGCAAATTTTAGACATTAAGCCTCAAGAGGTGATCACCCAAGATAATATTTCTGTGGAAGTGGACGCTGTTGTGTACTGGCGTATTAAAGATATTGAGAAAAGCTTTTATGCTATTGAGGATCTGCAAGGGGCGCTGACACAGGTGGCTACAACAACGCTCCGGGAAGTCATTGCCCAGAACACCCTGGAGCAGACCAATGTCTCTAGACTAGAGATGCACTCAGCCCTCTTATTCGAGTTAAATGGTATAACGGCAGATTGGGGAGTTGAGATTATGCGGTTAGACCTTCAGAGAATTACCCTACCTGAGAGTGTACGAAAGTCTAGGGAAGAGGAGCAAGCGGCTGTAATCAAAAAACGGGCGGTGATTACCGAAGCAGAAGGGGAAAAAGAAGCTGCTATTAAGAAAGCAGAAGGAACTATGGCTTCAGTGCAAATCATTTCTCAAGCTCTCCGTTCCAATCCCGATAGTAGAGATATTTTGCGGTATCTTGTGGCTCAAGATTACGTAGATGCCAGCCAAAAACTTGGTGAGAGCAGTAATGCCAAAATTGTCTTTGTAGACCCAGCTAACTCAACAGAAATGTTTCAGGAATTGATAGCTGAGTCGGCAATTACAGAAGGTAACGGCAAAAAACACGAAAATGGTAATACTTAAGAGTCAAGGTGTGCTGTTTGTCTCAGTAGGGCATCGGCTACTAGGGAAACATCCCGCATTTCTTGAACATCGTGAACTCGAAGGATATCAGCGCCATTGAAAATAGCAGCACAACAAGCTGCTGCCGTTCCCCAAACTCGTGCTTTGGGATCTGGTTGATTTAAAATGCGACCAATGAAACTTTTACGAGATGCTCCTACCAAGATAGGGCAGTTGAGTGTCGTTAGCGATCGCAAGCCGCGAAAAATTTCTAAATTTTGCTCATAGTTCTTAGCAAAACCAACACCAGGATCGATAATAATTTTATCCCGGTCAATGCCCGCAGCAGTTGCTACCTCAATTTGTCGAGCCAAAAAATTAGAAATGTCTTTGAGCAAATCTTGATAATCAGTCTGTTTTTGCATCGTCTGTGGTGTCCCCCGGATGTGCATTAAAATAATCGGCACACTTAACTCTGCAACTGTTGGCAACATTTCTGAGTCAAAAGTGCCGCCAGAAATATCATTAATAATATCTGCTCCAGCTTCTACAGATGCCCTGGCTACAGCCGCACGGGTTGTATCTACAGAAATCGGGACTGAAATTTCTGGTCTTAGCACCTGTAGCACCGATAACACCCGCTCAAGTTCCTCAGTCAGAGTTATTTGTTTTGCCCCTGGCCTCGTTGATTGGCCGCCCACATCGATCATGTCAGCACCAGCCGCTACCAGTGCTTGCGCCTGTACTAAAGCAGCAGAGGTAGTGTTAAACTCACCCCCATCACTAAAACTATCAGGCGTTATATTCAAAATACCCATTAAATAAGTTTGCTGTCCCCACTCGAAACAGCGTTCTCGAATTATTAAGTTGCTTGGCATAAATACTACATTAGGCATTCCCATGCAAAGCATGGGAACGAAAAGAAGGCATATTACACTAAATGAAAATTCACAATCCGAGCGAAACTTTCAGGTTCTAAACTTGCTCCTCCCACTAAAACGCCATCGATTTCTGGTTGAGCCATGATTTCATCAATATTATTTGGCTTGACTGAGCCACCATATTGAATTGATACATTTGGATTACTCAACTGGCTCCGAATTAAGCCAATTATTCGATTAGCTTCCACCGCTTCACAAGTTTCACCAGTGCCAATTGCCCAAATTGGCTCATAAGCAATCACCAAATTATTCTGATCTATATCTACCAAACCTTTGTCAAGTTGGAGAGCAATCAGTGATTCGGTTTCTCCTGCATCTCGTTGTTGTTTAGTTTCGCCAACACAGAGAATTGGAGTCAAACCAAACCTTTGAGCAGTTCGGAGGCGCAGATTAACGGTTGCGTCCGTTTCACCAAAGTATTGCCGTCGTTCACTATGACCGACAATCACAAAGCGCACACCACTTTCTCTCAGCATTGGGCCAGAAATTTCACCCGTATAGGCTCCAAATTCTTCCCAATGGATATTTTGTGCGCCCAGTTGGATGAGGCTACCGTGCAAAGTCTTGGACAAAACACTTAAATCAGTGAAAGGAGGGCATAATATCACTTCTCGCCCTTGGGGGGTTTCCTCTAAGTGGGGCAGAAATCCTTGTAAAAACTCCTGGGTTTCTGCCTGGGTTTTGAACATTTTCCAGTTGCCGGCAATAACGATTTTCCGCACAGGTAATTTAGTCAAGATTCTAACGTGCTATTTAGATGCATTTTTCAGTTTATGACTTTTTGTTAGCCATTAGTCTATAAATTGGGCATTGGGCATTGGGCATATTTAATTCCCCTTGTCTTCTTTGTCTGCATCATCTCGCTAAACCCCTCATAAAAATAACTAGGATAGTAAATGAACTGTATCTAAAATTTAAAAATCTAAAATTTAAAATCTAAAATCTAAAATCTAAAATTAATATGACTTCGATATTGCCTGTGCCTGAACCTCATCAAAGCGATTCTGCTAACACTGAAGCAAATTCTCCTAGTTGGGAGGAAGAACTAGATAATGCTATTTTCAGTTTTGAAGACATTCAGACAGAACTGAATTATAAACAAGCACAAACGGCGCTGCGAAACTTGGTAGTCAATCTCGACCTTACCCCCCAAGAAAAAACCGGATTGGAAACGGAAATTGCTGATTTGGAAACCATGTTGGGGAAGTTAGACCGGATGGTGGTGCAAATTGCGGCTTTTGGCATGGTAGGACGTGGTAAGTCTTCGTTACTCAATTCTTTGGTTGGACAAACAGTATTTGAAACAGGGCCGCTGCACGGTGTCACCCAGATTGCACAAACTGTTAATTGGAGTATTAGTGAGGAAGCGATTGGAGAAACTGAACGGACTTTCCGGGTTACTCTCCCTGGTGTAGGTCAATCGCAGGTGGAATTAATTGATACTCCTGGGTTAGACGAAGTTGATGGTGCAACCCGTGCCGCTTTAGCTGAACAGATTGCCAAACAAGCAGATTTGATTCTGTTTGTGATCTCTGGGGACATGACGAAGTTAGAATACGCCGCTCTTTCTCAGTTGCGCGAAGCAGGTAAACCGATCGTGCTGGTGTTTAACAAAGTAGACCAGTATCCAGAAGCAGACAGAATGGCAATTTATCACAAAATCCGGGATGAAAGGGTGCGGGAATTACTCACACCTTTAGAAATTGTCATGGCTGCGGCATCGCCATTGCTGAAAACGGCAATTCGTCGCCCTGATGGTACTAGAGGCATACAGTTGCGTACAGGAAACGCCCAAGTAGAGGAACTGAAGCTGAAAATCTTGGAGATTTTACATCGTGAGGGTAAAGCCTTGGTTGCTCTTAATACCATGCTTTATGCGGACGTTGTAAATGAGCAGTTGATAGAACGAAAACTGATGATTCGGGAACAAAATGCTAATCAGTTGATTTGGAAGGCTGTGATGACTAAGGCATTAGCGATCGCACTTAATCCTGTAACTGTGGTAGATATTCTGAGTAGTGTGGTTATTGATATTGCTCTGATTTTGGGTTTATCTAAGCTCTATGGCTTCTCTATGACCGAAGCCGGAGCCGTACAACTGCTACAAAAAATCGCCCTGAGTATGGGCGGAATTGGTGCTAGTGAACTACTGGCAAATTTGGGCTTGAGTGGATTGAAAACTTTACTTGGGATCTCTGCAACAGCTACCGCAGGTGTTGCCCTTGGCCCTTACATATCAGTTGCGCTGACCCAAGGGGGAGTCGCTGGTGTTTCTTCTTACGGTATTGGACAAGTTACCAAAGTTTATTTAGCCAACGGTGCGACTTGGGGGCCTGATGGGCCGAAAGCAGTGATTAATCGCATTTTGGCAAACCTGGATGAAACTTCAATTCTCAACCGGATTAAAGATGAATTGCTCCATAAAGTAAAACTGAGGAAATAAGGTGAGTGGGGAGTGGGGACTGGGGATTGGGGATTGGGGATTGGGGACTCTCTCGGTATTCAGGGTTTATTATTACTTTAGCGATCGAAGCCAAGTTTTTGAGCAGAGAACTTGGCAGTCCGACCTTTGAACTTGGCAGTCCGACCTTTGAACTTGGCAGTCCGACCTTTGAACTTGGCAGTCCGACCTTTGAACTTGGCAGTCCGACCTTTGAACTTGGCAG
>NZ_JBALDL010000055.1:0-48810 GCF_036917465.1 Nostoc sp. | reverse complement strand
GGTTTAATACTAAAGATTATTCATCATTTCGCTAAGTCTCTGATTAACTCAGCAGTGCTGGGTCGTTTTGCATAGCCTAGTCTAAACTCCAGTCAATAGGTTTGGGTAAATGTAGCTGATAACCTTCTTGTATGCTCGCATTCGATCCTCTGCTCTGGCATAAGCTGTCAACGCTGCTGCGGGAATATTTTCCCATAGTTCTGGTGGTTGCGATGCCTGCGGTGAGCTTCGCTAACGCACTCTGCGGATCAAAGAATAACCATCCTCATCAGGCATACCAATGTCGGTAACTAAAACATCTGGTTTCCACTGTGCAATTACCTGCAATGTTTCTGGAACTGATGCTACTGCTTTGACTTCCGCTTGGCACTGTTCGAGGACTGTGGTGGTAAATTCACGGATACAAGTATAGCATATTCCAGATGATTTGCTGCAAACGCTCGAAATCACCGGAAACTAAGAATTGGAAATTTTCGCCAAGTTTGCTGTCTACTAAGTGTTGATTACTTTGGGATTGTGCTTCTGGAAAATCTAGATTTTCAATATTAAATCCTAATCCTAAATCTGAATTTGGGGTTTCTTTTGAGGAAATGATGGAAAATCTTAAATCGATTTCCTTGGATTGGGCGGCTAGGCTAACAGTCTCTAGGCTCGACTCAATCATCGGAACAAAGTTACAAGTATGGACATTGAGGTGTAACTTGCCTCTAATCATCCGTGATATATCCAGTAAATCTTCAATTAGTTGGGTTTGTGCTTTGGCATTGCGCTCAATTGTCTCGGTAGCTCTAGCCATTTGGCTTTCACTCAGCTTGGTTCGTTGTAGAAGTTGCGCCCAGCCCAGAATTCCATTGAGGGGCGATCGCAATTCGTGAGACAATATCCCCAGAAATTCATCTTTCATCCGGTTCGCCTCTTGCATCTGCTCAGTTTGTTTTTCCAAAGAAGCAATTAAACTAGACTGTTCCATTGCGATCGCACTTCCGACTTTTGCCAGTTACTTATTACTCATTACTTCAAAATTAAAGACAGTTGGAGTCGGGGATTTAAACCCCAACTCAACTGATACTACGTGTAGACGTAGGGGTCTTAAACCCTTGATTTGGTAATAAATTTAAGGGCTTACACGCTGCGAAGTATTTGGTCAAATATTCACAAATATTTTGTCGGGTGGGCTAACAGACTACTTTTGTATTATCAATCTCGTAAATAAATATATGGGAACTTCTTGTTCTGGATTATGGTCACTTTATGTCACCTTGAATAGCAAGGAGGCTCCAACGATAACCGAGCAAGCTTAGGCGATGCCTAACTCAGGTATGACAGCCCTCGATGTCCAATTTAACTTCCTCTAACTCTTCGACAAGCCATCGTTTAGATTTAAAGGTACGTATAGTTACTTTATCCGTTACCAGCCTTCCCTGTATTGTCTTGATATATACAATGATTACACTTTGTTAATCAGATTAACGCAGACTTAAAACACTTTCAAATCCCTAAAACAGATGTTTGCTCATGGAAAAATTTCGCGTTAATCGACCAAATATTAGCATAAGTATTGGTATCTGCACTAGAAAATCATGAAAGCTATCTTAAACAACTCCTTTCAAATTTTTGCAACCAAAAGCCTATATAGTAGGTTAAAATTTGATAAATTTGAGAGTTTTGTTAATCGCAACACCAAAAACTATTAATTTTTAGATGAAATAGCAGCGTATCTTATAGTCTATAGTTTTTAAAGTTTAGTCAAAACTATATCCAGTATCATCAAAAAACTGCAAACTTCATGTGGTGCAAAAATCAAGCGGGGAGTGAAAACATGGATTTACGTAGAGATGCATTGCAAATCCTCAAAGAGACTAGTCGAACTTTTTATATTCCAATTAATCTTTTACCGCCGGGATTGCAAGAAGCAGTAGCATCAGCATATTTGTGTATGCGTGCCATTGATGAAATTGAGGATCATCCTGGGCTAGATAATGCTACTAAAGCAAAGCTGTTGAGAACAATTAGTCTGACATTACAGGCAGGTGTTGATGGCTTCGCAGTCGATGCTTTCTTTGCCGGATTTAGTGGCTATGAGAATACCTTAGAAGAAGTCACCATAAGAATTAGGGAATGGTCACTGCTAGCACCAGAAACCATTGCACCTCGAATTTGGGATGCTACTGCTGCAATGGCAGACCGCATGGCTTATTGGGCAGAAACCAATTGGAAGATTTACACAGAATCTGATTTGGATCGTTATACCTTTGGGGTTGCAGGTGCAGTGGGATTATTACTTTCTGACTTATGGACTTGGTACGATGGAACACCAACGAACCGTACTCAGGCTATTGGGTTTGGTCGAAGTTTACAAGCGGTTAATATTCTGCGTAATCATACTGAAGATTTGGGGCGTGGGGTAGACTTCTTCCCAGAAGGTTGGAGTGCGGCAGATATGCAAGAGTATGCACGGCGTAATCTAGCCTTGGCTGAAGCTTATACCAAAAATCTTCCTACCGGTCCAGCTTTAGATTTTTGCCAAATTCCCTTAACCTTGGCTAATGGTACTCTTGACGCTCTTGCTAATGGTAAAGAAAAACTCAGCCGTAGTGATGTTTTTGCACTTATCGAACAGTTGATTAGTGTGAACATGAAAGCCAGCTAAAAGTCTCTTAAGGATTAATGGAAACTAACAGGAGACGATTCTAAATTGCTTCCAAATTAGGGTATCCAAAATCCTACAGCGATTTTCTGTAAGGTAGTTAGTGCGGTCTTCTTCCTTCGTGTAGCGTCTCGTAGACAAGGGGAGGGGAGACACCAAGGGCGATGGGGAGCCAAGGCGGTCTTTTCACCAGGGGAGATGCTAAAAGCGTTAGCGAACTCACTAGCGTCTGGAATCTCCCCAAATGAAGCAATTGGTGCATCCCCCCAAGTACAGCAACTGACATTAGTCACTGCTTAATAACACAAATTTAGAATTTTGGAATTAGTTATTAGTGCCAGTAGAAGAAATAATCTTGTTTAGGCAAGCAATTTACGTAAGACTAAGTAACCTTTAGGAACTCTTTAAAGGATTTCCAGCAAAAATTACCTGGTAACAGTTGATTAATATCTAAATAATTGAGAAAGAGTGTAATGCTCCCCGTGATTATTCGTGCAGCGAGTTGACAGTGCATGAGCTACTGCTTAAATCCTATCTGTCCCAATCCAGAAAATTTGGTATATAGCCAAAGGTGTCAGTCTTGTGGCTCGCAACTACTGTTGCGCGATCGCTATCAGGTGATCAAACCATTAGGTCAAGGTGGCTTTGGAGCAACCTTCTTAGCTAACGATCAAGGCTTACCAGGAGAACCAAGTTGCGTAATCAAACAATTACGCCCATCAGGAAGCGCCCCACACGTTTTACAGATGGCCAGAGAACTCTTCGAACGAGAAGCTAAAACTCTAGGTAAGATTGGCAATCATCCCCAAGTACCAAGATTATTAGACTATTTTGAAGATCATGAGCAATTTTACTTAATTCAAGAGTACATCAGTGGTGATACTTTGCAGGAGGAGGTCAAACTTAACGGCATCTTAAGTGAAACTGGAGTCAAGCAATTTTTGAGCGAAGTTTTGCCACTACTCCAATACATCCATGAGCAAAAGGTGATTCACCGTGATATCAAACCAGCTAACTTAATTCGCCGTACTCAAGATTCCAGAATGGTACTCATCGACTTTGGTGCCGTCAAAGACCAAATCAGCCAAAGTACGACAAGTCCATCAGGACAGACAGCATTAACCGCTTATGCTATTGGTACTCCTGGTTTTGCCCCTCCAGAACAAATGGCTATGCGTCCAGTCTACGCCAGTGATATTTATGCACTGGGGGTCACATGTATTTATTTACTTACTACCAAAACTCCCAAAGACTTAGATTACAATCCCAACACTGGCGAGATGATGTGGGAGCAACTTGTGCAAGTGAGCGATCACTTGAGCAATGTATTGCGAAAAATGTTAGACGTGTCTGTACGTAGTCGCTATCAGTCGGCGGCAGAAGTCCTCAGAGCCTTGCAAATAGAACCATACTTAGAAAGTTTAGCAAAGGGTTTATTAATTAAATCAGATACTGGCTCTAAAGAGCGAACACACAACCATTTAGAAAATTCTGCTGTTTTATGTAACAATTCTTCTGTCGCTGCTACCAGTTCAGGAGTCGCACAGGTAGCGGCAGCAATTCGTGCCAGACGAGCTAAGACAGCAGAAGCGGCTGGATCGCACCAGGGTTCTGGGATAGCCAAATCAACGACTTTTGCTAACAGCAACAGTAATAGTTCGCAAGGTCAAAATTCTAAAGTTGAGCGTAAGTTAGATACCCAAAGTTTGTTAACCGCCTATCAGAAGGGAAGACGGGATTTTGCTCTCCACAATTTAAATTTGCTGAACCTACAAGGTGCTGACTTATCAGAAACAAATTTCCATTCCACTCAATTGCAAAAAACTAATCTTCAGGGAGCTAATCTTCACAATAGTGACTTTGGTAGAGCCAGTCTTACTAAAGCAAATCTCAAGGATGCTAATTTGAGCAAAGCATACTTTAACCATGCTGATTTAGAAGGGGCAGACTTGCGAGGTGCAGACCTCAATAATGCTTATCTCAGCAATGCTAACCTTCGAGGAGCTAATTTGTGTGGTGCTAATCTTACCAGTGCCAAAATTTCTGATGAGCAGCTAGCATTAGCAAAAACAAACTGGATGACCATTCGCCCCAATGGTAAACGAGGTTTATTGTAAATTGAAAGTTGCGGTTTTGGAGCCAGTCCCTTGCTCTGGCTCTTAGACTACTTTCCTACTTTTGAACAAAGTTAGTGAGAATAAAATCTTAAGTTTAACTATATTATTTTATCAAGCTTACAAAGCTTGGATTTTTTATTAGTTTGATAAATCAAACCTGGTTTTTATTGATAAAACTCAAATTTATTCAGAATTGACCAAGTAATTAGGATCTAGCAATTCTATTTGGTTTGTGAGAATTGCAATCCATACATCCCCGACTTGGTAAAAGTTATCGGGGATTTTGTTGAGCGCAAATAATTCAGGATTGTTATAGTTGAGCCTAGCAATAGCGACCGCTCTAGAAAATGTTAAGAAATAACCGACGAGCTAGAAAAAATACACAGCTAGTTGGCAATTTTTAATTAAATCTTTATAATAAGGATCTGTTAAAAATAATAAATGATTATTTACAATAAACAATAAAGCATCATAATAATTTTTCATAGATATTTCCATGCTTTTTATTGCTATAAACAATAGGGGATCTGGCACTTAAAAGCTGTAAAATATAAAGCTCTAAAGCCACGCAAATTTTAAGATTACAGCGAAAAGTGAAAAATTAGTTAATTATCCCTGATTGTAGGCTGAAGCAGAATATTTACAACCGAAATCAGGTAATACAAGGTTTAGGTATCATGACTGACTTTGCACAAACGGAAATAGAACGGAGATTAAGTTTATATCAGGTATTCCTCAAGTTGTATGAGCATCACAGCAGCCTTCTAGATGAAATTCTTCAACAAGAAAATCTATCTCAACCGTTGTTTAAGAAGATGAAGTTATGTTACGTACATGGTGTAGTGGATACTAATACCGTTTATTTGATGACTAACTTGTGTGACAATCAGACTCAAAGTTTACGACAGCCACAGAGGATATGGACAATAGGGCGTAATCGCAACAGTGGTATTTGCATTGCTGACAATTATATGTCTCGTCGCCATGCGGCTATTCAATATATTAACGATCAAGGGTTTTACTTTATAGACTTCAACAGTACCAATGGCTCCTTTGTGAATGGCGATCGCGCTTTTGGGTTGATCAAGCTCAAAGATGGCGATCGCATCCGTGTAGGCAACATGAATTTTGATTTTTTTATGACTTCTACTCACCGTATGTTGCCAAGTGTAGCAATGGAGTTATTAATGCATCTGGTGCATCGCAAGAGTGATACTCAGGCAGAAATACTTACTTGTCTTCGTGACAGACAAAAACCTCTAATTGAAAAACAAAATGACAATTTAAAGATTTTGAGAAATTCTGGACTAGTTGATAAATTTGAAGATTGGTATGATAACTTTAGTTCAGAACAAAAATCGGAAATTTTAGACCGTTTTTTTAGTAGACAAAAACCCTACAATCCCAGCGAAAAAATCGGAAATTAAAGAATATCTGCAAAAATTAAGAGTGCTTTACCTGCTTGATTTTGGGAATACTGTAATCAGAATTAAGTAAATAGGAAGCATCATGGCTGGGTTATTGCATCAACCAGGTGATGCGATCGTTGATCCTACAAAGCAGCCTCACAGCGATCGCTATCGCATTATTAACATTTTGGGTGAAGGAAATAGCGGTATCACCTATGCTGCCGAAGATATGACGCAGCCTAGTTTGATCGTAGCAATAAAAGTTATATCTCTGGAGCAAACACAAGACTGGAAAGTGTTGGCGTTATTTGAACGCGAGGCGAAGGTACTAGAAAAGCTCGATCGTCGAGGAATACCGCGTTATCTCAACTATTTTCATATCGATACACAAAGCGATCGCCGATTTTATATTGTGCAGGAATTAGCAAAAGGGCAATCCTTGGCTGCATGGGTAGAACAAGGATGGCGTGGCGATGAAACAACTCTTAAGCGAATTGCTCGACAGATATTGGCGATTCTGGTTTATCTCCAACGGTTAGATCCGCCGATCGTTCATCGTGATATTAAACCGCAAAATATCATTCGCCATGAAGACGGTTCATTGTATTTAGTAGACTTCGGTGCAGTGCGAGATACTTACTACAGCACATTCATGCGGGGTAGTACAATTGTTGGTACTTATGGTTATATGGCTCCCGAACAGTTTCTTGGGCAAGCGGTACCAGCAACAGATTTGTACGGCTTGGGAGCAACATTATTATTCTTATTGACTCACCGATCGCCAGCAGAATTACCCCAGAATGGTTTATCTGTGGATTTTCGCAGTGAACTGCGCCCCACCGTAGGCGATCGCATTCAAATTTCTGATGCTTTTGCCGATTGGTTAGAGAAACTTTTAGAACCTGATGTTAAGGATCGCTTTCCCTCAGCCGAAGCAGCTTTGTTAGCCTTAAGACAACCAGCAAAAGCTGTGCAGATAAGCAGCAAGATATTGCCTCGTAATGCTGTGAACGCCTTAATTATCGGGACATTTGCAGCAGTTTGCCTAAGTAATTCTTTCAAGTGGAAAGTATTTAGTACTTTTGGTCTAGCACCGCGCGGTATTTGTGAGAATATCGGTGTTATCCAAAAATATCTTCAGCAAGGCGGCAACCCGAATCTTCGCATTAAGTACTACCGAAGGTTTCCTTGGGGTGCGGGTAGTCAATGGCCTTTATTATTTTGTGTCTCTTCTCTTGCAAATGCAGAACTACTGCTTCAGTATGGAGCCGATCCGAACGTTGTAGAGTCAGGCGAGCCAATTCTATATAAAGCAGCACTTGACAATGACCTAGAATTCATGAAACTGCTATTGAAATATGGTGCAAGTCCCAACGCCAAACTTTTTAGTAAAAACACTAATGGACGCTTGTACGAGGAAAAACCGATACTTACAGCACTTGCTCCTGCTATGAGGTACACATACTTGGGATGCTATTAGTAGTCTGTCAAGCTAGTAATGAAAAGTTTGTAGTAAGCACAAAACGTGCTTATAAAATCAGCACTTCATTCCTGACTACGAACTTTCTTATCCCAGATCAACGATAATTCGATCAATTAGTGTACCTGATAACTTCGGTAAGTGCTGTAATCAAGTCATTTTCAACAGTCAACAGGAAGTTGCCGAATTTTTGATTAAGAATGGTGTTGATATCAACGCTAAAGATAGTAATGGCAACACAGCATTAGATATAGCAACCATGCGTTATGAAGTCAAAATTGCTCTCATGCTGTTAGAAAAAGGTGCGATCGCCAATCGTGAGTCTGATTCTGAGCGCCTTCGTGATTGGCAGCAAGAACTCAAGAACCAAAATAATAAATAGGAAGTAAGGATGAACCCGTTACATAACTGGGGTGATACGATCGCAGGACGGTATCAAATTCGCCATGTTTTAGGACATGGTGGTATGGGTATTACTTATGCGGCTGAGGATTTGCAAACTAATCAACCTGTGGCGCTGAAAGTGCTTTCCTTGCATCGCATCAAAGATTGGAAAATGCTGGAATTATTTGAACGAGAAGCGAAAATTCTTGCTCATCTCAACTATCCAGGGATTCCGCAATATTTGAATTACTTTCAAATAGAGACAGATGGCGATCGCACTTTCTATTTGGTGCAAGAACTAGCCGCAGGACAATCTCTCTTTGAGCTAGTTAATCAAGGCTGGAAACCAAGTGTTGAGGAAGTACAGGTTATTGCTACTCAAGTGCTGGAAATTTTGGTGTATTTGCAGCACTTGACTCCACCTGTAATTCATCGAGACATTAAACCACAAAATCTTATCCGCCACGACAATGGGCAGATTTTTCTGGTAGATTTTGGAGCAGTTCAAGATACCTATCACAACACTGTAACTGGTGGCAGTACTGTAGTAGGAACTTTTGGCTATATGGCTCCCGAACAATTTCGTGGACAGGCGGTGTTATCTACCGACTTGTATGGACTGGGGACAACATTGTTATTTTTGCTAACAGGCACATCCCCCGCAGATTTACCACACCATCAACTTGCCATCGACTTTCATAGTCTTGTCCAATTGCCCAAAGGCTTTACTGCTTGGTTAGAGCGAATGATTGAACCAATCAGTACAGTCCGATTCCCCTCGGCTGTAGAAGCGTTAGCTGTCTTGCAAGGAAAGCAACCACTCCCGCCGCGTACAGCCACTTATAAACGACCAAAACAAAGCAAAATTCAATTAACCACAACAACTGACAAAATGATCGTTAATATTCCTCCCTCACTCCTCAATAGCCCTCAGAGTTTGTGGTTAGGTTTATCACCGATGTTTGGATATGTCTTCATCTTTTGGATTGTTTATGCTTTGATTGTTGAGGTACTAGAACCTGCCCTTGAGATTAACCCTGAATGGGAGCTAATATTTCACCTTATTGTCTTGATCTCTGGCTTTTTCCCCTTAGCTTTAGGCATTTGCCCCTATGCGGCTCAAAGTTTGCTCTTTAGCAGTCCTTTTCGGACTCAGATTGAAATTCAGCCGTTGTTGAATATTCAGATGACATACTCTTTAGGATTTTTGACTTTCCAGCTACTACCGCTACCGATGGGGAGAAACGCCAAACTTCAGGCAAGTTTGACTCCAATACAGCACCAGTTTTCTTTCGTAAAAAATCTCAACTCGTTTTGTACTTTAGCGATCGCCTCAACGAAAATCAAGTTTGGACTATTTTTGAGCGACAAAGAGAAAGCATGGTTAGTGAATGAAATTAACGCCTTTGCCGAGCGCCATAATGATGAATAGCATGGGAGAAGATTGCATTTTAGCTCTTCTCTCCATACATAACCTAATTACAAATTAGTAATGCCTATCTAATTAATAAATCTACGTTCCTTATTCTTCTGGCTCTAAATCAGTTTCTTCCTCTTCATCTTCTTCACTGACTTTAGCTACGGAGTTAGCAGAAACAACAGCGCCTTTATCTAGCTTCTCACGCACCAGTTTCTTAATTTCCTCAGCAAATTCAGGTTTTTCTTCTAGATACTTAATGGCGTTGTCTCGTCCTTGGGAGATATTATCGCCGTTGTAACTATACCAAGCCCCCTTGCGGACAATAATGGAAGTTTCTTCTGCCAAGTCTACAATACAACCCAAGGTAGAAATTCCTTTGCCAAAAATAATGTCGAATTCCGCTATTCTGAAGGGCGGCGCTACTTTATTTTTGGCGACTTTGACTTTAACGCGATTACCAAATTCTTCTGTACCTTTTTTCAAGGTTTGAATCCGGCGAATATCCAAGCGCACCGAAGCGTAGAATTTCAATGCGTTACCGCCAGTAGTAGTTTCTGGGCTACCGTAAGTAACACCGATTTTTTGTCGCAACTGGTTAATGAAAATTACTGTACAACCAGATTTACCAATATTGCCCGTAATCTTACGCAGGGCTTGGCTCATCAACCGCGCTTGTAAACCAACGTGAATATCACCCATATCGCCTTCAATTTCAGCGCGGGGAACTAGTGCTGCTACGGAGTCAATGACTACAATATCAACCGCAGCAGAGCGAACAAGCTGATCGACAATTTCCAAAGCTGATTCGCCAGTGTCTGGTTGGGAAATCAGCAAATTGTCAATATCTACACCCAATGCCGCAGCATAAGTGGGATCAAGGGCGTGTTCAGCATCAACAAAAGCAGCAATACCGCCATTTCTTTGCACTTCGGCGAGGGCATGTAAGGCTACTGTAGTCTTACCAGAACTTTCTGGCCCATAAATTTCAATTACCCGCCCCTTGGGTAAACCACCGCCCAACGCTAAATCTAAGGTGAGCGCTCCACTAGAAATTGTTTCCACCCGCATCCGGGTAGCATCACCCAGGCGCATGATTGCTCCTTTACCAAAGCTGCGCTCAATCTGATTTAGCACCATTGTCAGCGCTTTTTGCTTGCCGGAAGTATCGGTGTTGATAGCCATTTCTGCCTCTAATGCCTCTAAATATATGGTTTTAAGGAGTGTTGCTTTGGGAGTTTGAGTAGAACAGATATACTATTTTAACCAGAAAATTCTGGAATAGGACTTCTCAAATCAAAAAAGGGGTGTGACAAGATCGTAACTCGATCGCTACCAGATTAGAGTAGTTTTGCACAATGATACCAACTCGCATTCAGAGATAGCTTCTTTTAACTGGGTAAGCAAGCGATTTTCAAAGAATAAAACTATCTAAATAACACTGTCAGTAAAACCTTCCTTGTGAACATTTGCAAAGGTGGCTAAATTAGGAGCGATCGCTAGCAGGGTAAAGGCACAGGAGTTATTAACCTCAGACTGGATAGGGATCTTGATGAAAAAGGAGCCTGACCTATAAAACGCCCAAACTCTTGGTATTATACGTTTATGTAGCGCCGATTTCCAGTAACTAGGTATATTTAGTTACATAGTTCAGTTGCTCTCATACATCTGTTTATGCTTGGCTAAAAGCTCTTGGTATTTCTTATTTGTCTTTGCTTGTATCCACTTAGCTTTAAATATTGCTGCTGATTCCGCTTTAACTGGATCTTCTTCGTAGGGAAGAATCTCTTTTTTAGAATCTGAAGTTTCCGAATTTTGTTTATATTTTCTGCCGCTTTTATGATTGGCATAACGGCGAGAACGAGTATAACCCATTTGGATAAATTTTCGTGCCATATCCGCGCCGATAAAATCATCTTGTTCTAGATAATCAAGAAACATATCGTAGATTTTTGCACTCGATTCTCTAGCAATATCAGGAGTTTTAAAGCGCCAGTAGGGAAGAATTTCTGATTTGTATGGTTCAACCAAAAGTACACCCTGCTCACCCTTGCCAACACGATATAACTCACGATGTTGGCGAAAATCAATATTTTTAAAGTCTAAAGAATAATCAAATGGCATGATAGATTTTTATTAGGAATAGTAAACTTTAAATCAAAAGTTCAGCTTCTATCTAAAGTATTGAGATTTTGTTCCACTATGCTATCTAGCACTCAATCTGCGAACAGTGTCCTTGCGCCAGGAAATCTGCGTAAAGTACATCATATTGCCCTTAACGTCCAGGATATGCAAGCTTCCCGCTACTTTTATGGCACAATTTTGGGTTTGCACGAACTCACAGGCGACGAAGTACCCGCAACCCTAGTGGAACTTGTTGCATCTGGGAAAGTAGCCAACTTCATCACCCCAGATGGTACGATACTCGATTTATTTGGGGAACCAGAATTATCACCACCAGATCCCAATCCAGAGAAGACATTCACCAGAGCCTACCATCTGGCTTTTGACATCGAGCCGCAGTTATTCGATCGCGCGGTGACAGTGATCGGGGAAAATAAAATAGCGATCGCTTATGGCCCCGTCACTCGTCCTACTGGTAGAGGTGTGTATTTTTACGATCCAGATGGCTTTATGATTGAAATTCGTTGCGATCCAGAAGCTAGTTAACTTAAGAGTAATAACAAAAATCTCTACTATGACCGCAAAACTCACACAAATATTTAAAGTAATTGAAGACGCGATCGCAAAACCGCCAATTCCACACGAACCATACAAGCAATCATTGAAAGCTTGGGCGATGTATTGTTTACGAGATAAAGGTTTTATAGTCGTTTACGCTCAAAATGCCGACTTTGCTCTTGAAAGAAAGGGTGAAGAAAAGCTATATTTTAAAGTTTCAAATAGCCCCGATGATTTAGATAATTCTCTTAGCTGGATTGTTTGGGATAGTGCAACCAAAAACGCCAGTCTCATTTCCCAAAAAATCGACTGATGTCAAAATAGTTAAGCTGTTCTGCATTTAATTTGCACGCTCGACGCGGGCAGGATGCCCGCACTACAATAATTTGAATAAATCACAATGTGTAAATTACAAGACGATCGGCTTATCAAACGTTTTCCTGATTTTTTAACTATTCTGACTTCTGAATTCTGACTAACTATCTTCATCAGACAACTGCTGCACAAATATTTGATGTTCTGGCAAATCTAATCCCAATTGCAACACAGCTAATACTTGCTGCATATTCCCAGCAAGTAAATCTGACATTGATAACCACAAACCAGGAAATACTTGACTCTTGATAATTCCATCTGCGTCTACTTCTAAAGATACATATTCTCCTTGTTGCAGGTGAAACCAATCTAATTTGTTTTCAAATATTTGCCAAACAATATATTCTTTCACCCCATTACGACCATAGACTTTTTTCTTATCATGTAAATCAATAGCAACACTGCTAGCTGCTATCTCTATTACGAGTTCTGGCGCACCTTCGATGTAATCATCATCGCTTAAACGAGATTGTCCTTGAGATGTTGGTGTGATTAATAGCACTCCATCAGGTTGCGGTTCATTGTCTCGATCTAAACGGACTGTTGGCTCAATTCCCAATCTCACACCAGGAGTGGCAATTTGGTAAGTCCACAACCAACCTATTAGATGACCATGTGGTTCAGCATGACTTTCAAAGCGTAATGGGGATGCCAAGTATACAACTCCTTCAATTAATTCTGCCTTTTGATGACGGGGCATTGCTTGATAGCGACGTTCAAATTCGTAGCGAGTGAGGCGATCGCCATTCTCCAAAAAAGGAATTTGCTGTTTGAGTGATAGCTTGACCATGATTTTCGTCTCTGGCAAAGAGTTTTACTTTATTATGGCTTGGTTCATATTTTTATTGTGATGTACTTTCCAAGCCTCATCTTGTCAAAATATCGCTAGAATCAGGTTTCTTAAATACCATTAAATGCTGTTGAGGTAACAAATTTTTAGTTTCCTGCCAAACTAAACCAACAGCTTGCATCTCTTTACGGACTTGCTTTTGAGTCATCTTGTGTAGATGTTTAATCATAATAAAGGGATTTTCACCCCGATATTCAACCAGCACCACCTTACCACCTGGTTTCAGGGATTTTACAATTCCTTGCATCACTTCTTGGGGATACTCAAGTTCATGGTAAGCATCTACCATCAAGGCCAAATCGATACTTTCAGATGGTAAGTCGGGGTTGCTAAGGGTTGCCAGAACAGGTTCAACATTAGTGATATTTTTCTCTTTTTTGAACAACTCAATTATTTCCAACATTTCTCGCTGAACATCAACAGCTAACACTTTACCTGTTGTTAATAACGGTGCAATGCGAAAGCTAAAGTAACCTGTACCAGCACCAATATCCGCCACTACGTCATTAGGTTTCAGATTGAGGAGGCTGACTACCTTACTTGGCTGTTCCTCTCCCTCTCGGTTGGGACGTTCTAGCCAGCCAGCGCCTGTGTATCCCATAACTTGGGCAATTTCGCGCCCCATGTAATATTTGCCGATACCATCTGGACTATGAATTATCCGTTGTTCGTAAACTGTGGTAGACGAAGATGCGGCTTGTGCTGTCAGAGTTGGGTTCAAGAGTACACAACTCAGCATCACAATAAAAGTTACTATAAAGTGGAGAAAATTTGACATTTGGTTATGACTGATTTGGATAGTTATAAGCAGCAACTAAAAGAATTTTATGGTAATAAAACTACTTATGACCATGAAAAAGATACTCGTCATCCTCTAGACGCGAAGATTCTACTTGAATTCGTTACCCTAGATTCTGGACAAAAAATCCTTGATGTAGCGACTGGGACAGGTTTAGTTGCAATACCCGCCGCTGAAAAAGTTGGTTCAGATGGCTATGTGATTGGGATTGATATGACCCCTGAAATGTTGCATCAAGCAAAACTTAAGATCGCAGCCGCAAAATTACCAAATATCGAGTTGATTGAGGCAGATGCAGAATTTTTCAACTTTAGCGATAGTAGTTTTGATGTTGTCTTTTGCTGTGAGGCGATTGTACTTTTTCCTGATATTCTTGCTATTTTGAAAAAGTGGTATGGCTTCTTGAAAACAGGAGGGTTTGTAGCATTTACCTGTCCTCCTGAAACTGCTTTTATGGCATCTCTTCAGCAGAGGATCTTTGCTAAAGTTTTAGGCAGATCGTTACCACATATCCTTGAACCACTGGGGACTCCAGAAAAATGTCGAAATTTGCTTAATCAGGCAGGTTTTAGAGATGTCGAAATTAAAATTGAGCCATCAGGACGTTATCGGCATCTTAGAGATAGCAGATTATCTGAGACAGTAATTAGTATAAATTTTAAAGGCAATCCTCTGTTGTCAAAACTATCACAAGAACAATTAAATCAGTTGCAAGTTGAGTACCAAGCTGAAATTGAAAAATTAGCAACCGAGCAAGGCGTTTGGGAAGATACTACAAAGTTCTTTGTTCGCGCTCGAAAATAAGTTGATGAGCAAAGCAGTGTTCATGAACTGACAACTTTAGGCGATCGCGCCCGATCGTTATTGCCGTCAATACATAGCCATCTGGTGAAATTAATTAGGCTTTGCCCGAAATACTTGGTAGGGACAGGACAATTCATGAATTGTGCCTACATCATTTTTACTAGATGTCTAATGATAATGACAGTTTAATCTCATAGGCCGATGTGGAAGTAAACATTTTCAGGATTTACTTGAACAGGCCGTTTAAAAATTTGTAATCTCATCTTTGGACACTATGCAAAACCTGCCCTTGATGTTAGTCCCTATACTCGCTGCACAGAAAGTAGCAGGTGACGGTGTAATTAAACCTCTCGGTCATCATGAGCTGTTGTTGGTGCTGGTGCAACTGTCACTATTGCTTCTGGTAGCGCGGGGATTAGGTGAGTTGATGCGGCGGATTAATCTCCCGCCTGTTGTTGGGGAATTACTGGCAGGTGTGGTGCTTGGCCCTTCTCTATTTGGTTTACTCCTTCCAGACTTACATGCACACATCTTTCCCAAAAGTCAAGAACAGTCTAATTTACTTTCGGTGATTTCTTGGTTAGGTGTGTTATTTTTGCTGATTGTGACTGGGCTGGAAACGGATCTCAAGCTGATTCTTCGTAAGGGTAAAACGGCTCTGTTGATTTCACTGGGCGGAATTATCATCCCATTTATCACCGGATTTGGATTGGGGTGGCTGTTGCCAGATAGTTTTTTAGCCAACCCAGAAAAACGACTAGTATTCAGTCTGTTCATCGCTACAGCAATGAGTATTTCGGCAGTACCAGTGATTGCTAAGGTGCTGATGGATTTAAACTTGATTCGCCGTGACATTGGTCAAGTCACCTTAGCGGCTGGGATGACTGACGACACCATCGGCTGGATTTTACTTTCTGTGGTTTCAGGTTTAGCTAGTAGTGGCAAATTTGACTTTGGGACAATTTTTCATTCCGTGAGTGCAGCTATATTGTTTTTAGCGATCGCATTCACAATTGGACGTACCATTGTAGATCAGATTTTACGGTGGGTTGATGACTACGTTGGCGGCATCTCCGCTAGTATATCGGCTGTGCTGATTCTTTCGCTTTCGGCAGCAGCCCTTACCCACGCATTAGGTTTAGAAGCTGCATTAGGTGCTTTCGTGCTGGGGATTCTGGCAGGTCAATCTCGCCGCTTTAGTAATGAAGCTGGACATCTATTAGAAGTCTTTACAGCATCCTTTCTAGCGCCAATTTTCTTTGCTTCAGCTGGCTTGAAAGTTGACTTGGGAACTCTGTTAGTCCCCCAAACGCTCCTATTTGGCTTGATTGTTCTCGCTGTCGCCTGTGTTGGCAAATTTACAGGTGCTTATATTGGTTCTCGCGTCGGCGGGTTGAGTCATTGGGAAGGTTTGGCAATGGGTTCGGGGATGAATGCTCGCGGGGCGATGGAAATTGTCGTTGCCACCATTGGTTTATCTTTGGGAGTGCTGAATCCCCAGATGTACTCGATTATTGTGATGGTGGCGATCGTCACTTCGCTAATGGCTCCACCCCTTTTGCGCTGGTGTTTGTCGAACGTGGTGATGAGTGACGAAGAAGCGCAACGTTTGGAACAAGAAGAACAGGATAGCCGCAGCTTTATCAAGCAGATTCAGCGTGTCTTAATACCTACTAGCGGTGGCCCCAACATCCAACTTGCGGCGCAATTAGTTGGTTACATGGCTCACCAAAACTCCATAGAAGTGACATCTCTATATGCCCTGAGTGACAAGCAGCCCCAAAAAAAAGCCCGCCGGACGGCAACCCAGGTTAAAGATACCGCCGCCGAGGAAGCTCTAGCTTCTGTTGTTGAGGAAATGCAACTACCTGCTGATACCATCCTGCAAACAAAAACGGAGTCGGGACGTAGTAAAGCGGAAGTAATTCTGAATGAAGCGAACAAAAACTATGACTTGATCGTATTGGGAAGTTCTGAACAGATACGCCCTCAGAAAACATTGTTTAATTTGCTTGTAGACCGGGTAGTACAAGAAGCGCCATGTGCAACGATGGTGGTAAAGTCGCACCTACCCCACCCCAAAGGCGAGATATGCAAAATCGGTCAACAAAAGCTGACAAAGATTCTGGTGCCAACAGTAGGGACAGAATATAGCAAAAATGCTGTAGAGATGGCAAGTACGATCGCTGCTCAGACAGGGGCATTAGTAATGATCGTGAATGTGATTAATTTGCCACAGGTTGAGTATATTCTTTACGAGCAGCGATCGCTCACTCCAGTGAAGGAAATTGCTCGCGATCTGCTCGAACAGCAAGCAGAAATTGGCCGCAATCTAGGTGCTAATGTCAAAACCTATATTCTTCAAGGAAGCAGCCCAGAAAAGGAAATCCTTAAGTTTGCCCAAACTCAGGAAGTTGACCTAATTATTCTCGGAAGTAATATCCGCATGGTTACGGGTCGCGTTTTCTTCGGTCATAGAGTAGATGCAATTCTGAATAAAGCCCATTGCCCGGTAGCGGTAATTACTGTACCCTAGTTGTTCTCAGCTTAGATGTATTAAGGATCTAAGCAAACTTTTCTTTCATGATTGAACCCTAGCACAGCACGGTGGAAATAAACCACCCTTATGAAATGTCTAAAACCCTTACGCAATGGTAATTACGAATTACGAATTACGCAAAGCGTTACTAGCGTGAAGCTCTGGAAGTTACCGATCTTTGCAAATTAGCTAAAGCGCGATTGTAATCCAAAATAGCTGTGACTCGATTACCTTCTGCTCTTGTCAAGTCATTTTCAGCAGAGATCACTTCTGTTTGAGTGCCCACACCTGCTTGGAATCTCAACCTTGCTAAAGTCAGAGCTTCTTTAGCTTGATTTAAAGCCACGCTAGAAGTCTGCACATTATTTAAATTGGATTGCAATTGAGAATAGTACTGTTCTACATTAAAGCGAATTTGGTCGCGCTGACTACCAAATTGAGACTCTGCGATCGCAATATTAGCTCTCGACTGAGCCGCCTTTGCTCTTGCTGCTCCTCCATCAAACAAACTTAGAGTTCCTTGGAGTGCTACTGAATAGCCATCAGTAACACTAACGCCATCGTTATAGCGATCTAGTAGGCTGTAGCTACTTGCCAAATTAATTTGTGGCCCTAGCTGTGAAAGTGCCTGACGACGCTGTTGCTCGTAAATATTTCGTTGTGCTAATTGCTGTTGCAATTCTGGACGATTTTGAAACGCTCTGACAATACTTTCTTCTAGCGTCTGCGGCCAAAGCCCCGCTAACTGTACAGGATCTGCGGCAGTGATATCAACTGACTGTGACAAACTTAATGTGGTGGCAAGTTGACGACGGGCAATTCGCTGCTGAGAGATAGCATTAGTCAGTTCTTGTTGAGCGTTTGCTAAATTCACCTGAGCTTGCAGCACATCGAACCGCGTACCTACTCCAGCCTGTTCTCTCGCTTGAGTATCCCGCAAACTAGCCTGAGCATTTTTCACAGCAGCCTGATTAATTCTTACTTGTTCATTTGCTTGTTGCAAATCGTAGTATTGAGTCGTGGCATTTAAACTAATTGTCGAAGACTGAGTTTCAACATTCAATTCATCTACACGTAGTTGTTCTTTAGCTGCTTGGATTGTCGCTTGGCGATTACCGGAGGTATACAGGTTGTAATTCAGTTGTGCTGAACCATTAAAAGAGGTGCTGGCTTGAGATGGATTCTTAGCAAAACCATTGCCACTATTAGTTATATTACTGTTAATACTAAGCGTAGGAAACAAGGCAGCTTGAGACTCGCGTAGCGATGAACGACTACGTTCTAGCTGTAATATGGCTACCTGTAAGTCTCGATTGTTGCGTCGTGCTAGTTCTAAAGCTTGTGCCAAAGTGATTGATACAGTTCCCTGAATCCTTACTTCCTCTGGTTTGGTAGGAAATTGCAGAGGATTGGGATTAGGGTTAAGGTAATCAGGAACCTGTACAGTGCTTGAGGCATTCTGCGGTTTTGGGGGAGTTGCTGCACTTGCTAAAGTTGGGAAAAGAATAGCGAACGTGACGCTAACCCAGGTAGAATGCACGAGTAATAACCTGAAATTCATAATCTAGCTGTAGTCATTAATTAGGTTTCTTTGAGGCTGCAATCAAAAGTTTTCATTTTGATTGACCTACAGAGATTTAAATCTTAAATTCTCCTTCTAAGGGTTGATATTAACAAATTAGCCGACAATCAAGCCATCCTGAACTCGAATAATCCTTTTGGTTTGAGCAGCGATATCTGGTTCATGAGTGACAATCACGATTGTGATGCCTTGGTCATTAAGTTCTGTTAGCAAATTCATCACCTCACGAGAAGTTTCAGTATCTAAAGCTCCTGTTGGCTCATCTGCCAAAACTAATGCAGGCCGGTTGACCAAAGCCCGAGCGATCGCTACTCGTTGTTGTTGTCCTCCAGAAAGTTGACTAGGACGGTTAGATATACGTGTCTGTAATCCCACTTTTTCTAGAGCTTCTAATGCCCTTTCACGGCGTTTTGGTTTGGTTAAGTTAGCATAAACCATTGGTAACATAACATTTTCCAGCGCTGTCGCCCGCGCCAATAGGTTAAATTGTTGGAAAACAAAACCTATCCTTTGGTTGCGGATATAGGCTAATTCATCATCATCAAAAGTCGTTAGATTTCTCCCTTCAAAAATATAATCTCCAGTTGTCGGACGATCCAGACATCCCAAAATATTCATCAGTGTGGATTTTCCCGAACCTGATGCACCCATAATCGAGACATATTCCCCCTCCTCAATAGAGAGTTCAATTCCCTTAAGAATCGGAACACTAACTTCTCCCAAATAGTAAGTTTTAGTAATAGATTCCATCCAAATCATCGTTGGCATATTAATTACGAATTACGAATTACGAATTACGAATTATCTAGTCGCTTCTTAAAGCGTTGATTGGATCTAATTTAGATGCGTTCCGTGCTGGAATGACCCCAGCAAGTAAGCCAACGCTTAACGAGAGTCCAAACCCAGCAATAATCGACAATAAAGAAATTACAAAGGGAAATTTGAAAACGCTTGAAGCGGTAAAGGCTAATAAAACCCCAGTCGCCATCCCAATACCTCCACCGACAATGGAAATCACGATCGCTTCGGCTAAAAATTGATTCAGGATTGCTGAATTGGTGGCTCCTACAGCTTTACGAATCCCGATTTCTCGCGTCCGTTCAACCACGGAAACTAGCATAATATTGGCAATCCCAATTCCGCCAACCACTAACGAAATTCCAGCGATCGCTACCACCATGACTGTAAATAAACCCACAATACTAGTGAAGGTACTCACAATATCAGCTTGATTAGTCAGTCGAAAATCATCGGCTTGCGGTGGATAAATATTGTGACGCAGCCGTAAGAGATTGGTAACTTGAAACTGAGCCGCTTCTAACTGCTCCTGATTAGCCCCTTTAACTAAAATTCCATTCACAGAAACGCCTACCAGGGCGTTGTTCCCAACCAGTCTCTTTGACATACTAGTTAGAGGAATGAAAACTTGGTCATCTCGATCCATCGGCCCCTGAGAACCTTTAGCTTCCATCACCCCAATTACTTCATAAGCCTCTCCCTGAATGCGAATTTTCTCGCCGAGCGGATTTGCACCCTGTCCAAAGAGCGTGCTTTGAACTGTGGGGCCAAGAATAGCTACCTGTGCAGCAATATCTAGTTCTTCTTGAGTAAAATATCTACCTTGCTGGGGGTGAGTATTTCTGACTTCTGGGTAATTCAAATCTGTGCCATAAATGGTTGTTGAGGTATTCTGCCCTGCATATACAACTTGGGCGCTGCGTTGGAGATAAGCAGAAACCATCTGTGCTGATGGTGCTTGTGTAGCGATCGCCTTTGCATCTTCCCAGGTCAAGGTGCTGCTAGAACCTACTCCTTGACGGACATTCCCGCTTCTTGCCGCACCCGCCAAGATTTGGATCACATCTGTACCCAATGCTTGTATTTGTTGCTCAACCCCCTTTTGCACTCCCTGACCGACAGAAGTAATCGCAATAACTGAAGAAATCCCAATAATCACGCCTAACATAGTTAAACCTGTGCGTAATTTATTACTCCACAGAGTCTCTGCTGCCATTGTCAAGATTTCCAGCAACGATACTGTGCGGGTTTTCTTAGCTTTGTAAAAGCCCTTAAATATCTTAAACATAAGGTTTTATTTAAAACTCACTTTAAGGGGAACCACCGCCTGAACGACCACCGGCAGAACCGCCGCCTGAATTACCTCCGCCGCCACCGGCTCCTCTTCCACCACCGCCACTACCACTACCACTGCCACCGCCACCGCCTAGACCAGGGATAACTCCTCCTCGTGGTGTTGATTGCGGACGCGATCCTGGTGGGAAACTGAGCAATACTCTCTCGTTTCCTGTCAATCCAGACTTAACTTCAGTAAAGTTATTCGCAGTAACGCCAGTCTCGATGCGAGTAAACACAGGTTTGTTATCTGCTCCAGCCACAAATACACCTGTGGCATTTTCTTGACGCACCACCGAGGCGGTTGGCACTACTAAAGCATTTTCAACTTGACCGACTTGAAAATCTGCTGCCACATTCATCCCAGACCGCAGTAGCCTTTGGGGGTCTGAAAGTGATACTCTTACTTCAAAACTGGTGACGTTTTGCTCTACTATTGCTTGGGCAGCAATTTGCCTAACTTTTCCTTCAAAGGTTCTCCCTGGATAGGCATCTGCTTGAATTGAGACTTTTTGACCAAGGCGGATTTTGGAAATATTTGTTTCAGCCAAACTTGCAACAACTTCATTTGTTGAAGCCAGAGACAAGATTGAAGATGATGATGAAGAAGCTACTTCACTACTAGCAGTTGTGGGTGTTACGAAAGCACCTGGATCGGCATACTTCTTTGTCACGACAGCATCAAAGGGGGCGCGAATAATCGTGTCATTGATTTGGGCTTGGATGTTTTGCAGCGAACCACGAGCAGATGTTACCTGGGCGCGGTTTGCGTCAATATCTTCTTGGCGCGTTCCGGCTTTGGCAAGTGCCAAAGCTTGCTGTCTCTGCTTCACTACGGCTCTTGCTTGCTCGATGTCTTCTGGACGTGACCCGGCTTTTTGCAGCCCTAGTGCTTGCTGTGCTTCATTTACACTAGCTTGGGCGCTGTCACGAGTAGCACGTTTTTGGTTAAGAGTCTGAAGGGATATACCGCCTGCGTTGTAAAGCTGTTGATTACGAACCAAATCATCTTCTGCTTGGCGAAGGGTGGCTTGAGCGCTTTGCAAGCGTGCCTGTGCTTGGGCAATATCTTGAGAGCGATTACCTACTTGTACTTTTTGTAGATTCGCTTCGGCTTCGTCTAACGATCCCTGAGCTTGAGCAATATCTTGAGGACGATTCCCGGCGATCGCCTTTTGCAAATTCGCCTCGGCTTGTGCCAATTGTCCTTGAGCAGAGACTAGTTGCCCCCGCAGGTTGGAATCATCCATGTAAGCGAGAATCTGCCCTTGTTTGACGATATCTCCTTCTTTCGCCAGCAGTCTTTTCAAAATGCCTGAGTTTTTTGGGCTGAGGTTGATTGAACGCTCAGGTTTCACTGTTCCGTTCGCTGAAACTGTGATTGTCAAGCTCTGCCTTTCTACAGTTTTTGTCAGCACCCGACGACCCGCTTGTTGTCGGGAAACAACCCCTACTTGGTAATAAACTGCATAGCCAACTCCACCCAAAAGACAAAGAGCAATTAACCAAGAGAGCCAATTACGTCTGCCCTTTTTTTTCTTTACCTCTGGAAACGAAACTGATGAATCTACGGTATTTGGTGTATCAATCTTCATATCCACTTTTTCTATAAGGAACGGCTACCAAGCGGGTAGTTCATGGCTAAAACTATAGCCTGGTAGCCTTTATACTGACAATTATTTTGAGTTACGAGTGTTTTAAAGGTTTATTTGCAGTACCAGTCCACTAGGAAGTCTGAAATAATCATCACGCACTCTAACTAATCTCCCAGCAGGAACAATTTCCTGACTAGGAAGAAGAATGTCTCCGTTGGGAAGTCTGAAGTAACCTTGATTACGAAGTCTGGCTATGGATCTAGCAGGAATAATTTGCCCGTTGGGATATCTGATGTCACCATTACCAAGTCTGACAACTCTGCTATAGGATTGGTTGTCACGGTTCCGATTATCCCGATCTCTAGAGTTTCTGACTTCTCCAGGATAGGATCTGCCGTTGCGGTTCCAATTACTTCTGTCTCCAGGGTTTCTATCTTCTCTATAGTTGCCTCTATCGTTGCGATCGCGGTTCAAATTCCCCCTATCTCCATTTCCATCTTGTCTATAGTCGCGTCTACCGTCACGATCGCGATCCCAATCTTGATTGTTCTGAGCAACAGAGTAGACTTTTGTCTGGGCGCTTGCAGGGGCATTCAAGAGAGTAGGAACAATTATCAGGGCAGCAGTAGCTAAGGCTATTGATATACGGTTTGGTTTCAACATCGAATTAAATCCTTATTTAGATTAAAGTTCTATTTTGCTTAGGTTCAGATTCAGCAATTTTGGACAGTTGCTTTTGTTTTGGTATTAAGGTGTGCAATCTTTCCCTCATCGTATAAATTCATACATAATAATTATCGATCAAAAATTTTAAACCAATGTATGACCAAAGTCATAAGTAATTCCAGACTTATGTATGACCAAAGTCATCAGTTTTTTATGTGCAGATCGGAGAAAATAATTAATACCCAATATCCAATATCCAATCTTTTTAAATTTAATCCTGTATTGGTGCAATTCCTTGCCAAACAATATCCACAAAATTTTGGATAAATGTTGATACTTCTGTGGCACGATCTTCAGAATTTAAGTAAGTTATTGTTGGTAAATTATCCGTTTTTATACTGACTTGAGACGAAATTTGCTCCAAAAAAACATAGTTCATCAGCGATCCTAGTAAGATATGAGCCACTGTCTGGGGATCGCAAGGGCGAAGCCGATTTTGGTTTATTTCATCCTCTAAAAAAGCGGTCAGTGCTTTGACATCTCCTATGGGTCTTGGTTCTTTATCTCCAGGTTCTGGAAGCGCATTGCCTCGCGATCGCAGCATCATAATCTGAGGCAGCACCTCGGTATAGAATTCCATAATCTTGAGGCAGATATTTATGAGGTTTTCTTTAAGATCGCCTTCCCCACAAAGAGATTCCAACTCGTTCACCCACAGGGGTTTTTCTGGAATTCCCATCGCTGCAAAAAATAATTCTTCTTTCGTTGAGAATCGTTTGAAAATTGAAGCTTCAGAAATCCCAGCCTGTTGAGCAATTTCTAAGGTTGAAGCACCAAATCCTTGTTGTAAGAAAACTTGACGAGCCGCTTCTAAGATTTGCTGATTGGTAATTCTAGATATACGAGCCATAAATAAGTAAGTTATTACTTATTTATTAATATAATACCATTGTGATACGGATGTCAAGAACTATTGAATGAGACAGTATAAACCCAAGCTTTTCAGCCAATAAAAGTTTTTGCTAATACTTCTTGCCTCCTGCCTTTCTTTGCAAGATTTTACTGCCGTCAAGAGCGGAGATCGTTTAAGCTAGCTGAAAGATTCTTTGATTAGTGGCTTAAAGGCGGTAATGTGCCTAAACATGTTCGTTTAATTTCTTTTCTAATGATCTGTAGTTTGTGGAGTATGCCAAAAGCCGCTAACGCGCAGGCATTGATACCCCATACACTGCAACTAGACGGGGCAAAGTTAGAGAAGCAGGGGTTGAGTCTGGCACAAGAGGCGGCTCAACTAGCTCAGTTTCAACAGGTAGAATTAGCTTTGCCACGAGCGCGGCTGGCTAGTCAACTGGCTCCGAAGAATGATAAAGTTTGGTTACTCTTAGGTGGATTGCAACTACAAACCAAAGAGTATGACGGGGCGATCGCTAGTCTGAAAAAAGCGCAATCTATCAACCCCAAAAATGGAGATATTTTGTTTGCTTTGGGTTCAGCTAATTTTCAGCAGAAAAATTACCAAGCAGCTGTTGTCAATTACCAAGACGGTTTGAAGTTAAAACCCAACGATCCAGAGGGATTATTTGATTTGGGTAATGCTTACTATCTGCTGGGTCGATTGCCAGATGCGATCGCACAGTACGATAAAGCAGTCTCTCAAGATAAAAAATTCTGGCCGGCGCTTAACAACATTGGCTTAATCAACTATGAACAGGGTAATACACCCGAAGCAATTAAGCGATGGAAATCTGCTGTCAGCCTTGATAAGCAAGCCGCAGAACCTTTGTTAGCTTTGGCAGTGGCACTGTACACTCAAGGCGATAGCCAACAAGCATTAAACTTGGGAGAAGCTGCACTCCGTATCGATCAGCGCTATGCTAGTTTGAATTTTCTCAAAGAAAATCTTTGGGGCGATCGCCTCCTGTCTGATACGAAAAAATTCTTAGAATTACCTCGTATTCAAGCAGCCCTACAGCAACGAGAAAACTCATCGTCAGCGCCTGAAAAACAGCCTACTCAATAATTAAGAGAGGAGTTAGGAGTTAGGAGTTACAGAACTTACGCAAATAATGGTAAAAACCCTTATTTTCAGGTAGGGGCAATTCATCAATTGCCCCTACTGTGTATAGTCTTATGTAAGTCCTAAATTGAATATTTCAACTCATAACTCATAACTCATAACTCATAACTTTCTGATTACCCCTTGCTTAACAGCACCTTTTCGTAGTACATCTATACTAACTAAATACAGGAAATACTCGCCCAAAAACCTTTTTGGGCGAGTATTCCTGAAATAAGTCGTCAATTCTCACTGGTCGTCTGTGGGTAGAAGTGCAATGATTTGGTCAACAAACTGCTGATGGTCAACAACTGGCTTAGAAATGTAGCCATCAGCACCGCTTTGCTTAAGAAAATTCTCGCGATCGCCTTCCATAGCATGTGCCGTCACCAAAATAACAGGTAACTTTGCTGTTTTTGGATCGGATTTTAATATTTGTGTAATCTTGATTCCATCAACAGATTTACCTTGGTAAACACTTCTAGATAGAGAAACATCCATCAAAATCAGATCGGCTTCTCCTGATTGGGCAATTTTTATTACTTCTTCGACATTTTCTGTATGTTTCACTCCCAAGCCGCCGCGCTTGGACAAAATCTTGGAAAAAACGCGAGCATTAATTAGATCGTCTTCGACAATTAAAACAGTTTTCATGAGAATTTTAGTAATAGAGCTAGAAGTGAGGAGATTACGCAATTCAAAATTAAAAATGAGCAAATGCAGTCATGGCAAGTATCCTGGCTATGAAGTGGATTCAAATTAAGTGGGCAGCAAATTATCATTCGATTAAAGCAGCTACTTGCTATCTGTTTTCTTTTTAATAGTCTATGTACATCCTTATCATCAAGGATGATACTACTGCTTTTTCTTCTATGACTATCAATATTTTGTTAGGAATCCCATTTCATCCGTTATGCTGTGGTTGCTGCAATATTGAGTTACGCCAGCTTTTGTATAGTTAAATTTCAGGGAAAAAACTCATGGCAAAACAGTTAAACCTTCTCTCAACGGGACAGGTAATTCCAACAGCCCTGCACACCGAGATGCAACGGTCTTATCTCGAATATGCCATGAGCGTGATTGTCGGGCGAGCGCTACCAGACGTGCGTGATGGCTTAAAACCAGTGCATCGCCGCATTTTGTATGCAATGCACGAACTCGGTTTAGTACCAGATAGACCTTATCGAAAATGTGCTCGTGTAGTGGGTGATGTGTTGGGTAAATACCATCCCCACGGCGACCAATCAGTTTACGATGCTTTGGTCAGGCTAGTGCAAGATTTTTCTAGCCGCTATCCTTTGCTAGCAGGACATGGTAACTTTGGTAGCGTCGATAATGACCCACCAGCAGCGATGCGTTACACAGAAACGCGCCTCGCACCCATCAGTCATGAGGGAATGCTGACAGAAATCGGCGAAGAAACTGTGGAATTTGTGGGGAACTTCGATAATTCTCAGCAAGAACCAACGGTTTTACCGGCTCAATTGCCGTTTCTGTTGCTCAATGGTTGTTCGGGCATTGCTGTGGGGATGGCGACAAATGTTCCACCGCATAACTTGGGGGAAATTGTCGATGGGTTAATCGCTTTAATCGACAACCCAGATTTGCCAGATGAAAAGTTATTCGAGTTAATTCCAGGGCCAGACTTTCCCACAGGTGGAGAAATAATTGGTGAGACGGGAATTCGGGAAGCATACACCACAGGTAAAGGTGGAATTCTGCTGCGGGGAGTTGCAATTCTGGAAGAAATTCCAGCCGCGAGGGGAAGCAAGCGACGAACGGCCATTATCATTACAGAATTGCCTTATCAAGTGAATAAGGCCGGCTGGATTGAGAAGGTGGCGGACTTAGTAAATCAAGGTCGTTTGCAAGGAATTTCCGATCTTCGGGATGAAAGCGATCGCGAAGGGATGCGAGTAGTAATTGAACTCAAACGCGATACCAATCCCCAAGAAGTTCTTCAGCATTTGTATCACCAAACTGCTTTGCAAATGACGTTTGGAGCAATTCTCCTAGCGATCGTAAATGGACAACCCCGCCAGTTAAGTTTGCGTCAACTGTTGCAAGAGTTTTTGAGTTTCCGGGAAGAGACGCTGAACCGTCGCTACAATTACGAATTGGGGAAAGCTCAAAGTCGTGTGCATTTGGTAGAAGGTTTACTCAAAGCCCTATCTAATTTGGATCGGGTAATTGAAATTTTACGGCAAGCTCCCGATGGGAGTACGGCAAAAATAAATCTTTGTAGCCAACTAGATTTGAGTGAGGTACAAGGAGATGCAATTTTGGCTATGCCGTTGCGTCGCCTCACCAGTTTAGAACAGCAAAATTTGCAGCAAGAATTTGAGCAGGTAAGCGAACAAATTAGTTTGCTGGAACAATTACTCAACGATCGCCGCGAATTACTCAAGGCGCTGAAAAAAGAATTGCGATCGCTAAAGCGCAAGTACAGCGATCCCCGACGGACAAAAATCGGAGAAGAACAAAAGTCTAAGGCAGAGGAGCAGAGGAGCAGAGGCGCAGAGGAGGAAGAGGAAAATCTGAAATCTTCTGAACCGTCAGAAGAAGCAATTTTAGAATTTACCCAACGGGGTTATGTTCGCCGCACCCAACCATCTGGGAGAAAGTCAAAAGCTGAAAATGGTTTGCACGATAACGACTTTATTATCCAAACTGTGTTGACTGACACCCAAAAAGACTTGCTAATCCTAACCAGTGGTGGCAAAGTTTATCCTGTAAATGTGGGAGAAATTCCGCCAACTACTGGGCGTTCTCCACGGGGAAAACCTTTGATTACTATGCTCAGTAATACTGCTCAAGGCGCTCAAGAGGGTGTGGTCAGTCGCTTTTTGCTTCCCGAAAATCTCGAAACTCAGCAGATGATTCTCTTGACAAAACAGGGAAGAATTAAGCGTCTGTCTTTGGGAGAATTCACAAACTTAACGCGGCGTGGAATCACCATTTTGAAGCTCAAAGATGATGATGAATTGTCATTTACTCAATTCATCACCCCAGGAGCGCATCTGATTTTAGCTAGTTCCGGTGGGCGAGTGTTGCGCTTTGCAGCCAATGATGAACAATTACCGATTATGGGTCGCGCAGCAATGGGTTTACAAGCATTCCGATTATTGAAAAATCAGCAAATGGTTGGCTGTGTCACTGTCGGCAAAGATGACCAATTGTTGCTAGTTACTCAAGAAGGATATGCCAAGCGGATGGCTGCAAGCCAGTTAAGAGCAGCTAATCGTGGCGATTTGGGGACGCAAGCGCTGAAATTTGCCAGCAAAACTGATAATTTAGCTGGTATGGTTATAGCGAAGCCTTCTCTGCGAGACGCTACGCGAACGGCGGGCTACGCCAACGCATCCTGCGAGGTCGCTTTAGTGACGAATAAGGAACGGGTGGTGCGGATACCTGTGGAAACCGTGCCGATTTTAGGTAGAGATGTGAAAGGTGAAAGCATCATCCAACTCAACCGCGATGAAAAAATTATCACTGTCGCCGAAGTGCGATCGTAAACTGGATTTAGATCCCCGACTTCTTGAAGAAGTCGGGGATCTGGGCAGCTTCCTAAGTATTTTTGACTCTCAATATAGCGGTTCTCGTTTGAGTGAGGTATACCCGTAGGGGGACAGCATTGCTGTACCCTTCCTTATACCTCACGATATGATGTTGTACCGTATCTGAATGGGAACCGCTATATCTCCATAAATTATCAATAAATTTTAATTCTTAAATAACAAGCTCTACGGAAAATGTAGTTATCCAAACAAATCATTTGATAACTTATCTCAATAAGTAAAATGTTGTCTATGATTGTAAAAGTCTAAATAACATTTCTTCTACCTCAGTAAATCTTACTGAAGGCTGATGTTTTAATCTGTATAAATAGCTATATCTATTTATGTCAAGCTATGGAAACAAAAGTATAAAAGATGTTGCCTTTCTGAAAATATTTGTTATATTAGTTTACATAAGGCAATAAACCTTAAAAATTAAGTTTGGAGTCCAAACCATGACAAATGTAAGCACAACAAAAGTAACCACTCCTGTAATTGAAGATCGCAACGCTTGGCGTTGGGGCTTTACCCCACAAGCAGAAGTTTGGAACGGTCGTTTGGCAATGATTGGCTTTTCAGCAGCTATTTTGGTTGAATTTTTCTCTGGTCAAGGCTTCCTACATTTTTGGGGCATCCTATAATTTTTAATATCTAAGATGACCTATAAATAAAAAAACCTGGAGTGCTAATTCACTACCAGGTTTTTTATTTGTTTGTCATTAGTCAGTTTGTCATTTGTCCTTTGTTTATTTACTAATGACCAATGATCAATGACAATTACTACCGAATATATTCCTTGAGAACGCTGTTACGATTTGGGTGGCGTAACTTACGAAGTGCCTTCGCCTCAATTTGACGAATCCGTTCGCGGGTGACGTTGAAAATCTGTCCGATTTCCTCAAGGGTCTTCATCCGACCATCGTCCAAGCCGTAACGCAGTCTGAGGACATCGCGTTCGCGGGGGCTGAGACTATCGAGGACTTTTTCCAAGTCTTCGCGCAGAAGATTTTTGGAAACTTGGTCTTCTGGTGTTTCACCATCGGATTCAATAAAATCGCCCAATCGAGAATCTTCTTCTTTACCAATAGGCGTTTCTAGTGAAATAGGCAACTGGGCGGATTTAGCAATAAACCGCAACTTCTCAATGGTCATTTCCATGCGAGTAGCGATTTCTTCCTCGGTGGGTTTGCGACCCATTTCTTGAGACAGTAACTTGGTAGTTTTCTTAATCCGAGAGATGGTTTCGTAAAGGTGAACTGGAAGACGAATTGTGCGGGATTGATCTGCGATCGCGCGGGTAATTGCTTGACGAATCCACCATGTAGCATAAGTGGAGAACTTATAGCCTTTTTCGTGGTCAAACTTTTCAGCGGCACGAATCAAACCGAGACTGCCTTCCTGAATTAAGTCTTGGAACGACAAACCACGATTCATGTACTTCTTAGCAATTGAAACCACAAGACGGAGGTTAGATTGCACCATTTTGTCTTTCGCTCTGCGACCAACATGCAGGCGATAACGAAAAGCTGGTAAGGGCAGTTGGACTGCTTCTGCCCATTCACTATCTCGAGGATCGCGATCCAACTGTTCTGAGAGTCTTTCCCGCACTCTCTCTAATTCCAGTAAATCGGCGATTTTCCGCGCCAATTCGATTTCTTCGTCTGCCCGCAACAGCCGAATTCTACCAATTTCTTGCAAGTAAAGCCGAATGGAATCTTCTGTGTAATGCTTTTTCTTGCTTTGTGTCCGACGACGCGATTTAGCGGCTTTTCCAGACTTTGCGTCGTCCTCATCAGTCTGAGGCTCTAAAAATTCATCGTCACCTTCATCGATGATAAGCAAGTCCTCTTCATCATCTATTAAGAGTTCTTCTAACTCGAGCTCAGGCTGATTCATTATTTCTAGTTCAGGCTGATATATGCTTTCGAGTACGTTGTTAGCCTGGTTCATGCCGCGTTCCTCATGCTCCTTGCAGAATCAATTACTCAAGATGTGTTTGTTGCTCTTTTAAACGAGCCAATTGTCAACCGAAAATAAGCTTTTTGGCAGATTTGCCAGAAATATTTTCGGACGTTTTGCACCTCCGGTTGGAGGTTTTTTTAGTTTAGTCTAAGCCATGTCTAAAAGTGATTTGCTCACCTTAGTAAATGTTTATATGTGTTGCTATCACATACTGCTTTCAACTAACTGGTCAAAAAAATACTCGTCTTTTTCAAAAAATTTGCCACTCTATACTAATGAGTTCAGAATGCTGGCAGATTTTCCTATAAAGACTCTTCCGATTGTAGCCTGTTTCACAGAAATTGCACTCTTTTTGTGTATTAATCATGAACTCTTACAGCAATTGTTAGCCACTATTACCAAAAAGACATTAAAAACGGGAGTTATGCCCTAAAATTTTTTCTCCACTTTTCGGAATTCGAGTGACGCTCTTATTACATTACAGAGTAAGTACGCTTGCTCCTGCCCGATCTCATGTATTTTACACAACATTAATTACTTAGAGAAAGTGCATTGTATGTTAACTCAGACGACAAGTATTAATCTACCCATTTTTACATTTCCTTCATAAATTACGCATTCCTGAGATTAAAGCTAGTCTTTCGATTGGGTAAATACAACCAGGGTGGTGGTGCTTGCCTTTAGATAGTTAACCTTCTGCTTACAATTACCTTAACTGGGGAGTTGAGGCTGTGGCAGAATCGACTTGATAGTTGATCAATTTAGGTTTAACTAATTCGGCCTTATTCACACGTTAGCGCACTGTGGCGATTTCAGCCCTATGAAACTTGACAAACTCTTCTTATTGTATACAAGGATATTTTAATCAATTAAAAAATAATTTGTCCTGTGAACTTGCCAGTATAGTCCTATTTCAGACAAAACTTCATTAGATACATACGATACAATCGCTATTGCTTGGGTAGTACATGAAGATATTAACAAGTTTTCAGCCAGATGGTGTGTGTTTCCAGTAGCCATTACCCAAACTCAGAGAACCCAAAACATTACCTGATGATTTTAGTTACAATGCTTGATCCCGTAAATTAATTGTAATTTTAAATACTTTTGTTTCAGTAAGTTTCTATCATCTGATGATGAAAAATCCTTAAAATACTTATTAATTCTTCTTTAATAGATAATATTCAGTTATTTTCTTAAAGGTTAACAAATGTATTTCTAGTTGGTAGACAAAATTAATTAGCTAATCAGTGCAAAGAATATTGTCTTAACTAACTTTCCAACAAAGTTGGTAGTTTGGCTAACACTAGAATATTGAATTTTTGTAAAATCTTGACAATAAGCAAATTATATGAATATTAAATAACTTAGATTTATCCAAGAGTTACGGAATAACAAACCACAGAGGACAGGGAGAAATGAGGATAAGCAATATTTATTATGCCGTGGACAAAAAATTTATAAGAAGTATTTTTTATATCAATTTCGGATATAAAAAAGGTAATGGGTGAAAACGTATCACTCATTACCAATGTCACAAATTATTAGAGTAGTGCCAATACGGTTAGGTTAAGATCCCCCCGCCTGCGGCGACACCCTTAAAAAGGGGGTAAAAGTGGGTTAAAATTCCCCCTTTTTAAGGCGGTTGGGGGGATCTTCAAAAGATTAGAACGTTAACCGAACTGTATTGAAAGTAGTGCTAGGGAATTGATCTTAAATATCTAAATCAGTGAAGTTGAGTTTAGAACCATAAGTTTCGATAAATTCTCGTCTGGGTGCGACCCGATCGCCCATTAAAATTGTAAAGATGCGATCGGCTTCGGCAGCATCCTCAATTTCGACTTGCTTCATTTTGCGGCTTTCTGGGTTCATGGTGGTATCCCAGAGTTGTTGCGGCATCATTTCACCCAAACCTTTGAAGCGTTGGATGGTGTAGTTGGCGTTAGCGGGGAATTTGGCGATCGCTTGATTTTTTTCGCGATCGCTATAGCAGTACTCATGATTACGTCCCCGTTCTACTTTAAACAGTGGAGGACAAGCAATATAAATAAAGCCTTGTTCAATGAGCGCTCGCTGATATCGATAGAAGAATGTTAACAACAAAGTCCGAATGTGCGCTCCATCTACGTCAGCATCCGTCATGATAACTATCCGGTGATAGCGCAGTTGGGTAGAATCGAATTCATCACCTTTGACACCTAAACCGAGGGCTGTAATTAACGATTGAACTTCGTTATTTTTATAAATTTTAGCGTCATCGGTTTTTTCAATGTTGAGGATTTTACCACGTAGAGGCAAGATCGCTTGAGTGCGGCGATCGCGTCCTTGTTTCGCACTTCCGCCGGCTGAGTCGCCTTCGACAATGAATATCTCAGATTCGCTAGGGTCACGAGAACTGCAATCTGCCAATTTACCGGGTAATGGCGAAGATTCTAGTACAGATTTGCGCCGAACTAATTCGCGTGCATGACGCGCTGCTTCTGCGGCTTTGAAAGCTTGGATAGCTTTATCTAAAATTGAATCAGCGATCGCAGGATGAAATTCTAGATACTCAGTGAGGACTTCTCCCACCAAAGAATCAACAATTCCTCGAACTTCAGTGTTACCGAGTTTGGTTTTGGTTTGTCCTTCAAATTCTGGATCTGGGACTTTAACGGAAATTACCGCAGTCAAACCTTCGCGGACATGTTCGCCACTGAGGTTAGTTTCATTCTCTTTAATTTTATTGCGCTTACGAGCGATCGCATTTAATGTCCGAGTTAGAACTGCCTTTAATCCTTCTAAGTGCGTACCACCATCTACCGTGCGAATATTGTTAGCAAAACCTAGTACATTATCCGTATAAGCATCAGTACACCATTGCAAGGAAACTTCCACTTGGACATTGTTGCGTTCCCCTTGCACATAGATAATTTCTTCATGCAATGGCTGCTTTTCGCGGTTCATGTACGCGATATATTCTTTAATGCCACCCTTGTAATTGTAGGATTCTACTTTCGGTGTATCGCTTTTTAGTAACTCCAGACGGTGGTCAGTAAAGGTAATTTTGACACCAGCATTCAGATACGCCAATTCCCGTAGGCGACCTGATAAAGTGATGTAATCAAACTCAATGCTAACAGTGAAGATTTGGGTATCTGGTTTAAAAGTAACAGAAGTTCCAGTTCTAGCTTCTTTGTAAGGCTTTGCTTGCAGTTCAGTAACTGGGATACCCCTTTCATAGCGTTGGAGATAAACCTTTTTATCTCGCCAAACTGTAACTTCTACAACCTCAGATAGGGCATTAACAACAGAAATACCAACCCCGTGCAATCCTCCAGAAACCTTATAGCCACCGCCGCCAAACTTACCACCGGCGTGCAGTACCGTCATGACGGTTTCCAAAGCCGATTTTCCGGTGCGCGAGTGAGTATCAACGGGAATACCGCGACCATCATCTGTTACAGTCACGGAACCGTCAGCGTTGATGTCCACCTCTATATGAGTGCAATGACCTGCCAAAGCCTCATCAACTGAATTGTCCACCACCTCGTAAACTAAATGGTGGAGTCCTCGCGGCCCAGTGGTACCGATGTACATTCCTGGTCTTTTGCGGACGGCTTCCAGACCTTCCAGAACTTGAATCTGATCGGCACTGTAACTGCTCGTCATGTAAACTCTCCTGATGCGTGGGGTTAAACTCGCCTAAAAATAAATAAAAGCAAAAACACTCCAAAATTGTAACACAAAAGCCCTGCTAGCGTCTGTAGGGCATTTTCTAGAGAAGTTTATACTAGGGTTGGACTACCGTGCAAGAGTGGTAGGGGAGCAAAGGAAGAAAACTAATCACAAATGACAAATGACAAATGACTAAATTAATTGTGATTTGTGGGGCGACGGCAACGGGTAAGTCGGGTTTGGCTTTAGCTTTGGCGATGCGGTTGGGTTCTGTAATTCTTAGTGCCGATTCTCGTCAAGTTTACCGTGAATTTGATATTGGGACGGCTAAACCAACTCTGGCACAACAAAAATTAGTGCCGCACTACTTAATAGATATCTGCGATCCCACAGACACGATGACAGTAGCAGACTATCAGCAACAAACACAAGCCTTAATTGCTTCTGTTAATGTTACGCCACTTTTACTAGTTGGTGGCACGGGTTTATATATCCGTTCTATTATCCAAGGCCTGAAGATTCCGAGAGTTGCACCACAAATGGAATTGCGATCGCAACTTGAATCTCTCGGTCAACCACAACTCCACGCAATGTTACAACAAGTTGACCCCGTTGCAGCAGAAAAAATTCATGCTAATGATTCAGTACGAACTTTAAGAGCATTGGAGGTATACTATGTTACTGGATATCCAATCTCCGAACAACAAGGAGAGAATCCACCAAATTATCCGATTTTGCAAATAGGTTTGGATTGCGATGTTGAAAAGTTGGGGAATCGGATTAAACAGCGTACTGAGCAAATGATAGCAGATGGTTTAGTTGCTGAGGTAGAATATCTTTGTCAAAAATATGGCGCTGATTTGTCTTTGTTGAATACTTTGGGTTATCAAGAAATCAAGCAATACTTGGCTGGTGATATTTCCTTAAATGAAGCGAAAGAATTAATAGTTTTGCATACACGACAATTTGCCAAGCGACAACGTACTTGGTTTCGAGCATATCCCCAAATTGAATGGTTTGATGCGAACAATCCTGATTTATTAGATAAGGTTTGGCACAGAATAAATGAGTTTACAAATTGCGCTAATTAGTGATATTTTTTGCCGATGTAAAGACGCAAATATCTTCGCGTTCTTACATGAGTGTATTAGATAGTTTCGGGATCAATGCCCATAGCTCGTAGCCGTTCTGCTAAAATTTTGGTGCGTTGTTCAGCTTGTTCAGCACGTTGTCGCTCTTGTTCGGCGCGTTCATCTCCAGTCAGCAAAACAGTACCATCTTGGTAGCACCAGCGTAACCAAGTATCCTGTTTGCCTTCAAATTTACCTTCCCATAGAGTTATACCTAAACCAACTTGTTCTAACCAAGTTTCTGAAGTTTCAAAGTAGCGTGTTCCCCTAAGTTCATAAACATGCAGTATTTTTTATGCTAATTGCTGATTTGGGTCATATACGATGTAGTAACTAGCCCGCATGTGTTCATAAATTTTCAACTTTTTGCCCAGTTCATCACCTTCTTTATTAGAGACAATTTCAAGGACAACTTCGGGAGGTTTGCCAAAACGCCAAACCATACAGCGCTTCCGGCTATTATGCAATACAGTTTTCCTCTTGCCCCTCTTCTATCACAGCTTTCAGCTTTGAGGATGTACCTCATAGCTACCGTAAGTGCTGTATAACAACGATTTTGTTTTTCCCACCACTTTTCAGGTACTTGGACATCTAAGCTGAGAAAAACATCAGGGACAATGGGCGGCTGAAGGTCTGTGTAGTAAATGCCTACATTAGCTTCAGCTAAAAGAGTCTGGGTTTGTAGAGAACTATAAAGAGAACTCACTAAAAGGCGTTGTTGTTTAGCAGATGCAAAATTATCCACAGGTGTATCATTTTCAGTGATTAGCTGGTTAGCATCTGGTACATAGTAATCATCATCATCATTAATTAGAACTTGCTGAACCATGATTTTATCCAGTATTTAAGAGCGTTATTTCTAGATTAATTGATAGAGACCGAAGGATGCGTACTCGTTTACTCACAATAATTGCGTAAGTCGTGTCAAAATATAAAGAAGAAGGTATGTAGCATCAGCACGATGATTGGACAAATATTGCGGCAGCGTTACAAAATTATTCAACAATTGGGAGTAGGGGGATTTGGCAAAACCTATCTAGCTGAAGATTTAGATATACCCATCATCCCCAAGCCGAAATGTGTTGTTAAGCGACTGAAACTCCAAGCAATACAACCAGAAATTGTCCGCCTGTTTGAGAAAGAAGGGAAAATACTATATAGACTTAGACAAAGCCACAACCAAATTCCTAAAATGTTTGCCTATTTTGAGCAAAACAGTGTATTTTATCTCATCCAAGAATTTATTGACGGACAAGACTTAGGTAAAGAAATCATTTTTGGCAAGCACTAAGTGAAGCTTATGTGATGGAAATGCTATGCGAAGTACTAGAAATACTAGTGTTTGTCCATCAGAACAACGTCATACATTGGGATGTCAAGGCTCCAAATATTATGCGATGCAGGTACAGTGGCAAACTTATAAGGCATTGGTTGAAACTGGGGAAAGAGAAGGATACATTATTGACAAAATGGGAAGGTTTATTTCTGAACTTTTATATGATAGTAGAGCATGAATGCAGTCTTGCTTTTATATCACGCAGTTGGTTTAGCAAAATACCTCCAATCAAAATTGCAATCTCTCAATCTGGTTTGAAATTTATTTAAAGAAATAATTTTCACTCTGAGAAACTTATAGTTATCTACTTTGAACTTTATGCTTACCCAAGATAAAAAACAACGCAACTGGAAACCCATTATCAAAGCATTCGAGGCTGTCCTTGGCAAAAATGGCGTAGTACAACGCCGCGAAGAACTCATCACCTATGAATGCGATGGTTTAACTGGCTATCGCCAACGTCCGGCTGTGGTGGTGTTACCCAGAACTACAGAACAAGTTGCGGAAATTGTGAAAATATGCAACCAATATTCTATACCCTTCATCGCACGCGGTTCTGGTACTGGTCTATCTGGCGGCGCTTTACCAGTGGAAGATTCTATTTTAATTGTCACTTCCTTAATGCGCCAAATCCTCAACATTGATTTGGACAATCAACGCGCAATTGTTCAACCAGGGGTGATTAATAGTTGGGTAACACAAGCCGTTAGTGGTGCTGGTTTTTACTACGCTCCCGATCCATCTAGTCAAATTATCTGCTCTATTGGGGGCAATATTGCTGAAAATTCTGGTGGCGTACATTGTCTCAAATACGGTGTCACCACTAACCACGTTTTAGGATTAAAAATTGTCACGCCAGAAGGGGAAATTGTCGATTTAGGCGGACAAATTCCAGAAATGCCTGGTTATGATTTAACAGGTGTATTTGTTGGTTCTGAAGGCACTTTAGGAATTGCTACAGAAATTACTTTGCGAATTCTCAAAAGTGCAGAATCAATTTGTGTGCTGTTAGCAGATTTTACAAGTATTGAAGCTGCGGGAGCAACTGTTTCTGACATCATCAGCGCTGGAATTATTCCCGGTGGGATGGAAATGATGGATAACTTCAGCATCAATGCAGTTGAAGATGTTGTCGCCACAAATTGTTATCCCCGCGATGCTACTGCTATTTTACTAATCGAAATTGACGGTTTAGAAGTGGAAGTTACAGGAAATAAGCAACGAGTTACTGAAATTTGTAAAAAGAATGGGGCGCGTAATGTTACTTCTGCGAGTGATCCAGAAACCCGATTGAAATTATGGAAAGGACGGAAAGCTGCTTTTGCTGCGGCTGGGCATTTAAGTCCAGATTATTATGTGCAAGATGGTGTAATTCCCCGGACTCAGTTGCCTTATGTGTTGCATGAAATTGAGGCATTAAGTGAACAATATGGTTATCGTGTTGCTAATGTATTTCATGCTGGCGATGGCAATCTTCATCCGCTAATTCTTTATGATAATTCTGTGCCTGGAGAATTGGAACAAGTAGAAGAAATGGGTGGAAAAATTCTCAAGCTTTGCGTCCAAGTTGGTGGTAGTATTTCTGGTGAACATGGCATCGGCGCAGAGAAAAGGTGCTATATGCCACAGATGTTTAGCCAAGTCGATTTAGAAACTATGCAATGGGTGCGGCAAGTTTTTAATCCTAAAGGGTTAGCAAATCCTGAAAAGATATTTCCCACACCACGAACTTGTGGTGAAGCAGCAAATGCATCAGCTATCAAGCAATTTGAAGGTGTGGAAAGATTTTAGAAGAGACGCGATAAATCGCATCTGTACATGAGTTAGGAGTTTCCTTTCGTTCCTAGTCTCTGATTAGGAACGAGAATTTAAGGGGTGAGCTAACGTTGGAAAACAACACACATCATGGTTTCATGTATTTCACAGAATTAAAAATAGTAATAATTGTCCGTTAAGGCACATTTATTAATTTATACGTTGGCGTAAAATCATCATTTGTTTATATAACCCGGAGGATTATAACTTTATTTTGTAGTTATATATATTCCGATCGCACTAGGTCACGCTTACAAATGAATCGGGTTGTTCGCCGTTGTATTTCTTACTTACTGTGTTTGGGATTAGCAGTTATTTTAACAGTCTATTCACTCTCTTCACTCCCAGTTTATTCCCAAAAAATAAGTCCTTTAACTACAGAAATTCGCGGCGTTTGGCTCACTAATGTTGCTAGTGGTGTGCTATTTGTCCCCTGGGGGATTAACCGTGCTATCAGCCAATTATCGGCTCTCAACTTTAATACAATTTATCCTGTGGTTTGGAACCGAGGACATACTTTTTATAAAAGTACTGTAGCTAAAATGACTACAGGCTCGGATACTCAACCTTTTCTCAAGTTTATGCACGGTGGACAAGATGTTTTAACAAAGATAGTAACGCTTGCTAAAAAGAAAGATTTGAGAGTCATCCCTTGGTTTGAATACGGGTTTATGACACCGCATTATTCACAATTAGCAAGGCATTATCCTGACTGGTTGACGATTGGACAAGAAGGTATAAAGTCTATCCAAGATGCACCACCAGAAGAAATTGATAATAGTTTAGTAAATAAGCTGGCTTGGTTGAATCCCTTACATCCACAAGTGCAAGAGTTTATTCAAGGGCTAATTTTAGAAGTAGTCAGAGATTACGATGTGGATGGTATTCAAATTGATGACCATTTTGGAATGCCAGTACAGTTTGGTTACGATCGCTTCACTATTGAATTGTACCAGCAAGAGCATCAAGGTAAAAGCCCCCCTATCAACCCTTTTGACTCAGAATGGATGCGTTGGCGGGCAGACAAAATTACCGATTTTATGGCAGAAATATATCAGGCTGTGAAGGCGGTTAAGCCCAAAGCAAAAATATCTCTATCTCCCAACTATCAAGCTTTTGCCTACAAGTACTATTTACAAGATTGGGAAAATTGGGTAAAAAAAGGTTTAGTTGATGAGTTAATTTTGCAAGTATATCGAAACGATCAAAGCTCTTTTATCGCTCAACTGGAGCAACCATCGATAAAATTGGCTCAAAGTCTAATTCCTGTCGGAATTGGGATATCTACAGGAACCGTGCGTAATCCTGTGAAAATGGCACAAGTTAGAGAACAGGTTCAAGCTGTGCGCGATCGCAACTTTGATGGCATCTCCTTTTTCTATTGGGAGAGTCTGTGGGGTTACATTGTACCAGAATCGCCCCAACAGCGACGCAAAGCTTTTTTTGAGATGTTTAATACTAGAACTGTCAGACTATTCAAACCAAAGAAACTTTGATATTGTCATTTGTCATTCTCCCATGTTCCGAGTCCCCAGTCCCTAGTACCCTCAATGTCATTCGCGCCGGAAAATACTAGATTTAGCTTTACATGGCTGTGGACTGTCGCTACTTGTGGCGGTTTTTTATTGAGTTTATTCTTTGTTGAAGTTGGCGAGAAGCCAGATGTTGGGGTAGTGGAGGCGGCTATCGGCTCAATTGCGATCGCACTTTTTCAAGGTTGTCTTCTCAAAGAACCTGTATTCTGCATCAGGTGGATTTTGTCAAGTCTTTTGGGTTCGAGTATCATCACCGCCATCGGGATTGGTGCTGTGGGTTGGATAGTACCTAGCACTCAGATTCTTCCCCTGAGAATCCTGTCGGGAGCGATTTATGGCGCACTTGGCGGCTTGGGGATCGGATTAGCGCAATGGTTGGCAATTCCTCAGGCGATGGCGTGGCGATGGATATTTGTCTCTTCGGCAAGTTGGGCTGTTGCTGTTCCCGTAGGTTCTGTTGTGGGAATGATTTTGCACCGCTTAACGCAGTTATTCTTAGGCGAAGTCATCGGACTAGCTATCACTTGGCTGCTGGTTGGTATTCTCACGGGAATGAATGCTCATAAATTGCGATTGTAAGTTCCTACTTCCCTGCTTGTTTTCTCGGAATATTGGGGATTAAATAAAATCCAAAACTTCGTCCTGTCTCTAGCTTCCCTCTCCTTATAAAGGAGAGGGATTGAGGGTGAGGTAAGCTAGGGACATAAACTGTATGTTATTTAATTCTTGTTCCTAAACAAAAAGTTATTAAGAATTATCAAATTATTTGATATATACTGATGATTGCACTTAGATGTATGCAAAAATCCTGAAAAACCGTCAAAAAATCACAATCTCCTAAGTTTGCCCTAACCTGCAAATATGTTTTCGCCTTCAAAAAGCAGGATTTGTTAAGCTGACTTCTATTAGCTTTCCTAGATTTCTGACAAGAAGTAGAGAAAGATCAAAATTTCCATGAGCAATAGCTGACAATACTTTGCTATAGGCGCTAAAGTGCATCTACTACAAGCGTAAAGAGAAGAGAGCGCCTAGAAGAGTCAGTCATACCAGAAAGGGACTCTCGCATGAATATAAATCCAGCAGAATCAACTATGGAGTTGACAAAATTATCTCCTCCTCAAATTATCTTCGGCACACAAGTAGATGAGAACAGTAGTAGTGAGCAGTTTCTACTGAGCATGTACGATTCTGTGCAGGCATCAATATTTGTAGTAGATGTTCTAGATGATGGAGATTTTCAGTATGTGGCACTTAATCCCACTCATGAGCGGTGGATAGGCATTCGCTCAGACGATCTCCGGGGCAAAAAACCAGAAGATATTCTTTCCCCCATCGATGCTACTAGGGTGCGTCAGCATTACGCTGATTGTGTGCTATTTGGCAAAACTATTTCCTACGAACAATGTTTGCAATTCCAGGGAGTTCCGACTTGGTGGAGTACAACTCTCACGCCGTTAAGGGATGCCAACTCCCGGATTTATCGACTGATTGGTACTAGTAGCAATATCACTCCTGTGAAGCAAGCTCAAGAAGCAGTGGGACTCCAGATTGAACGGGAAAGATTGCTAGAAGCGATCGCCGCCCGAATTCACCAATCTGTAGAATTAGAGACAATTCTGCATCAGACAACAATTGAACTGCGACAGTTCTTAAATTGCGATCGCATTCTAATTTATCGCTTCCAGGCTGATGGCAGTGGGGTAATCGTTGCCGAATCAACTGTGATTGTGAGCGATCCCCTGTTGGGAAAAACCATCAGCGATCCCTGCTTGAATGGCAAACATTCAGAACACTACAGGCGAGGTTGCATTCAAGTTGTTGAAGATATCTATGCAGCCGGCTTAGATCCTTGCCATATAGATTTTCTGGCATCTTTGCACAGAGCTAATCTAGTCGTGCCGATTTTCCAAGAGCAAGATATGTGGGGGCTATTGATTGCCCAGCATTGCCAGGAATCGCGTCAATGGCAGCAAACTGAAACGGACTTACTCAAACAGTTGGCAACTCAAATCGGCATTGCTGTGCAACAAGCCGAATTTCGTCAGCAGATCAAGGATCTCCATGCCAAGTTGGAGTTGCAAAAACAGAAGCAGAAAAATCAGTTGCAGCAGGTACGAAACTTTGAAGCCTTAGTGCGACGGATGACAGAACAAATCCGCGACAGTCTAGATGAAACTCAGGTGTTGCAGACAGTAACTCAGGAATTAACCGAGTTACTCAACCTTGAACGTTGCCAAATTGAACTCTACAGCCAGTGCCAAACCCTGGTAACTATTGCCTACGAGTACAGCATTAACCTACCCCAGTATCAAGGATCGACTAGACAAATTGCAGACCGTCTAGAAGTTTATCAGTCCTTGCTGCAAAAACAACCTTTGCAATTTTTGGAAATTGATCCCGGATGGCAACTCAACCTGTTGGTTATGTCCCAGATGGCTTGTCCCATTTTCGATACCCAAGGAATTTTAGGAAATCTTTGGTTGACAAGACCATCACAAGAGGCATTTGATGAATTTGAAATTGAATTAGTGCAGCAGGTTGCCAATGAATGTGCGATCGCAATTCGTCAAGCTCAACTTTACCAACAAACCCAGACACAAGTTAAAGAATTAGAAAATTGCGATCGGCTCAAAAACCAATTTCTGAGAAACCTCTCCCAAGAACTGCGGACACCCATAACTAGCATCAGCCTTGCAGTCCAAACCCTCGAAAGTGTCCTCACACCAGCAGAGATATTAGAGATAGAAATAGTTCCACAACTCTTGCAGATACTGCATAACGAGTGTGCGCGAGAAAGCAAGTTAATTAACGATTTACTCACACTCACATATCTCGAAGCCGAACCAGAACCCCCGACTTTGATTGCCATTGACTTACAAAGCTGGCTTAAACCCATTGTCGAGTCTTTTCGAGAACTCACCAACTGCCAGCAACAGCAGTTAAACCTAAGTGTCGATGGTGAACTCCCGCTTTTAGAGACAGATATCACAGATATGGAGAGGATTATCACCGAACTACTCAGCCATGTCTGCAAATATACCCCAGCAGGTAAGTCTGTCACAGTCTCTGCTCATCTAAGAGGGGACGCAGTAGAGCTTAATATTAGCAATTCTGGACTAGAGCTTACCAGCAACGAACTCTCACGGATATTTGAGCCTTTCTATCACCCTTCCAAACACGATCCTTGGAAACATAGCGGCACAGGACTGGAATTAGCATTAGTCCAGAAAATGGTCAAACATTTAGGTGGCTCAATTTATGTAGAGAGTGGAGCCGGTCAAACCACCTTCACCATCAAATTCCCCCTTTAATTCGTTTTTTAGCGCGGCACTAGCTAAATTGCTAGAAGTCTGCTATGATGATTTCTCGTGTGGGTGACTAGCTCAACGGTAGAGCAGTAGACTCTTAATCTATTGGTTGCGGGTTCGATTCCCTCGTCACCCACCTTTCACAGCCTCACAAATTTACCCTTGACTAATTCTTGACTAAATCGAGTTGACGGTGCGCTCCAAAAGCCGCAATTTTCAAGGATAAACACCACTGAAGCTTTGACTAATTTAAATAAAAACGCCTACTGCCCAGTGGAATGTCTGGCGTGTCCACTGGGCAGTTAAAATAAGGCTTTTAGACTCTAAGTGACAAAAAGGGAATTATGACCACCCAAGCAGAATTAAAAATCTTGGATCAAACACTTGAGATAAAAATAGTTCTTTCCTTGGAAGAATTAGATTTGATCAAGAAAGAGATAGATAAAAAGGCAATTGAGGACGTGTCCCTTTTCAGTTGGGCATGGGGCCACAAAAGTTTTAAGGTCATTTATGACAATTTAGTGACGAAATAGGAATTATGACTAACTACTGCCGTAACTGCGCCCATGCCAGTGAGGATATCGTTGGCGGTTCGTGGGAACCGTTCTGTGCTTCTCCTAATACTGATTTTTTAGAAGGGCAGTTTAACTCAGGCGTTAATTGGGCTGAACACTGTGATTTTTACCAAGGTCCACCGACCACGCATTATGTTTCTGGTGGCTGGAACGGTGAAGCTTACGTGGTTGCCCTTTGTGGTGCTGAAATTAGTTTTGGTGAAGCCTCATCGCTGATCACAAATTGCCCTAAATGCCAAACGCAATTAAGGCATTTAGCAGAGTGCAAGTGACAAAATGGAGATAAGCAAAAATCCATGTTATCGATAAAAGAGAAATTCGATAATATAGACTTTTTATAAATTTTTATAAATGAAATCAATAATACTCAGCAGCCTCAAGTGACAAAATGGAGATTATGACTAGCCAGTTTTACAAGCTAGAAGGGCAGACCCCTGTTCCTGTTGGGTCTTTCATGGAGTGGTCTTTGTGGATAATGTCGGCTAGCACCACAGTTATGATCAATGAACTTAGGGATTGTATCATTTCAACCAGATTCGTCGGCATAGACTTAAACTCTGGCAGTTGCAACTTTGAATCTCAACCGATGGTATTTGAGACATTAGTCATGGGTGGGGTAATGGACGGAAAAAAGAATCTGTACCCCACTTGGGACGAGGCTATACAAGGGCATCTGAAAATATGCACTCAAGTTTTTAAACTCTCAAATCGCTAGAGTGAATCCCCAGCAAGAATTAAAGGGCAACTGGGTAGGTTAGGCTTATACCTATTATTTTCACCAAGATGAAAAGATTTTTAAGCCTAGTATTTGTAGGCATTTCATTAGCAGCGTGTACCCCTTTGAGTAATTTGAATTCTTTCAGTGGCTTAGACAATTATGAGGTTCAGTGGACTGGAACTAAGGGAAGCAAGCTATTTGGAAGCTATGTTGTTGGCTCTAAAACTCCCAGTACACCTTCAAGAGCAGAAAAGGTAACAGAGATACTTCCTTATAAAGTTAGTTTTTCTGCTCCAAAAAATACCCTAATTTCTGCGGCAGGCGGAACAGTTAATCAGGGTACAGTGGAAATTAAAATTTTTAAAAACGGATCGGAGTGTGGAAAAGCAGCATTTGTTGGGAGTGGAGCTGTGGCTAATAAAGTTTGCCAATAGTTCAAGGCTGAGAAATTAAACAAACAATGTATTAGTTATATCCCCTATAAAACGAGTTTGTAGGGGATTTGCAATTGAAGAGTGAATCCCCACGCGACAATAATCATAAATTACTCACGGATTTGAAGGTCATGCTGCTTCTGAAGTATTAGTTCATTCTGCTTTTGAAGCATTGCATGAACTTCTTTTCTATCGGCTTTCTCTTCATGAAATAGTTCTTTTGTTTTATTCCAACTATGAGTAATTTTTTCATTTAAGCCGTTGAAGTGTAAAAGATTAGCTTCTTTATAGTTAGCATAATCTTGCAAGTGGATATCGACTTTTCTGTCTATGACAGTGATTCTTTCACCAAGTTTATCTTTTAAATTATCAATTAAAAGAAAGCCACTTGTTTGTAAATTAGAAATCTTATTATCTATGCTTGGCTCTATTACGAATTTGTAAAGAGCAGAAAAGATTGCAATAATGCCAACAATAAGAGCAACATAATCATGAAGAACCATTTTGTATTTCAATTGCAGAAGTAATTAAAATTTACTTCTGCAATCGCTCCTGTATTTATTGAACTGGAGTTTGGGTAGAGGTAGTAGGCGTTTCTGTTTGTGAAGTTGCTAAAGGCTGAGTAGGGTTAGAAGCAGCTTGTTTGGCTTCGTACGCTAAAACATCTTGAACAAACAGGGATATAATTTGAAAAACAGTAGAAACACTTATCCGCATAAAATTCTCCGAGAATAGACTTTTATAGCAACATTCACAGGAATGTTACTGTAAAAAATATCCTAATGAGACAAAGCATCAATCTTGCTTTCGATTCGTGGAAGGTCTACATTGATAATTTGATTAACCAAATCGTCTGTCGAGTCGCTTTCAGTTCCGGTGTACTCAAAGAGGGTAAAAGTTACATCCTGGAACCATTTCGGTACATCAAAAGTGACAGCATAAGTATCAACTAGCTTAGGAAAAATAATCAGAGTCAGACGATTAAGATAGACTCTGCGCTTTTGCACTGCGTCTGAGTCTGGAAGTCCACCAACAGTTAAACCTAAATTAATTCGCTGATTTAAAAAACCACCGAAATACCAAGTTGGTTTACTGTTAGAGCAACTAACAGAGATTGCCAGAATGTGACTATCTAAAAGAGTGGGAACAGTAATAGTAGGAATTGGAGTATAAGATTCTCCATTGCTACTAGTTACTGCCGCAACAGTAGTGCTATAGAATAAATCCCAATTGGCTGAATTCCCAAGCTGTAAAACTGGATTGCCCATGCCAAGCCTTAAGCTAGATGAATTTCTATCAAGTTTTCTTCAACTTCTTCAATGTAGTCGTCCATGTTTTCGATTGCAGGCTCGACCATCTCCAGCAAGTCTTCAGGAGAAATTGCACCAGAAATCATCAGTTTTACAGCCGATTCAACAAGCATTGAATTGCTGATTGCTTGCTGCATTTCTAAAAAAGGATCGTTGGGGATAAAAAGATGAAAACATTCCCCAACAGATCGCTGAAGTTGTACAAGTTCTTGTAGCATTTACTAATTTGCTGGAATGTCTGTTGGAACGCCTGTCCCTGTTGGCTTGGCAACACCAAAGAAACCTGCCTCTGGATGCAATTCCGGCGTAAAGCTGACACCAATGCACTTAAAATTATTTGCGGTTATGCCTTTGAGGGCAGTCATAATGTACCCCCGTGAGTCTTCCTCAGTCTCCTTCGTGACATCAGTAATTGCTGCCCCGCTAGGGTCTTTTACTGTTGTTGTAGTCCGACCATAAGGCACACCACCTGTCCGCGTCGGATACGCTTTATAGGCTCGTTTTGTGATGCCAGAAGTTTTGGCGGTTTTATCAGTGGTGGTTGATGGAATAACTGCAATGTGAGCCAAGGCAGGGTAAAATCCTGCTTGTTCTTTGGTTTTAGTTAGGTCTCTTTCAATCCCCAACAAAGCATCGGTTGCTGTCGCAGCAAACTTTGTCAAAATATTATTTGCAACAACCGTGATAGTTCCTTGATAAGCATTAATAGCACCACTGGTACTACTTGGCTCAATATCAAAGGGAATAACACCAACATTAAACCTAACAAGGTATTTCGAGTCAAGTTTACGAGCAACAACTAACTTATTTGTACCTTGCAAGTACTTAAGATACTCGCCTGCCGCGCCGCTAGTCGCTGAATAATTCGTATCTTTGAGGGTTTTGTGTAGCGCCCCAAAGCGTTTATGCTTTTTAGCCATAAAGCAATAATTCTGGTTGAAAAGATATTGCTAATCTAATCCAACTTTTGATTAAAAAGCGTTGATACATAAGCTTTCAAGAGCTTACGCAATTTATGTTGCTCTATGCGACCCCTTAAGCCTCGCCAAAGCCTATAAGGTTCTATACTGCTCTTATAAATTCCGTATAAATCAATCTTCAGTCCTCATCTGTTTAGTAAATTTACTTAAAAACATCTACCCAATCGGATTTAGTTTTTTTTAAGCCTGTCGAGAAATACTCTACACGTTTGGGATACACTGTGATAGTAAGAAGTTCCACTCCTCTTCGGGGTGAGATTTTCTGTATTGATCCTTCTAGGAACTCAGGTATTACTATTTGCTTGATGGCGGTTAGTACCCTTTCTGCTTCCTCGTTAGAGATAGCATTAATAATGATTTTGGAATTATCTTTAAGAATAACAATCCCTTCATATTGACCTTTCTGATATGAAGGTAAAGGTGAGGTTTCATAATGCTTAACAATCGGATGAGGGACTGTTATTGGGTATTTAGCTGAATCAAAATTACCTTCACCCAAGTCTTCCGCAAACATAAATATCATCTGTGGTCTACCCGCTTCAATCCGCACTTGCCACCATTCAGGCACTGCTGCGTAATATTCAGTTCCACTACATTGTTGCCCGTCAATTTCAGCCAGTCTTTCAAATTTCAATGATTCGAGCGCCTCAGTTCCTTGAATAACCTGAATAGCTTTGGTCTTAAATTTAGGTTTTTTAGTATCAGGATCACAAGTATCAAAAATTTGAACATTAATAGTTGAATATTCCACTTTTGCGTCTTTTCCATCAACTCCATCTTTGCCATCAATACCATCGCGTCCGTTGGTTCCTGGTTGTCCGTTAATGCCGTCATTCCCTGGATGACCATCAACACCATCGCGCCCGTTGGTTCCTGGTTGTCCGTTAATGCCATCATTCCCTGGATGACCATCAACCCCATCATGTCCGTTGGTTCCTGGTTGTCCGTTAATGCCATC
>NZ_JBALDL010000054.1:0-37890 GCF_036917465.1 Nostoc sp. | reverse complement strand
GGTTTAATACTAAAGATTATTCATCATTTCGCTAAGTCTCTGATTAACTCAGCAGTGCTGGGTCGTTTTGCATAGCCTAGTCTAAACTCCAGTCATTAGAGAAGAGTTAGAACAGAACGGACATGAAGTCCGATTAACAGAGATTAAAAACGGCTACGACATTGACGAAGAAGTTGAAAAGCATCTTTGGGCTGATGTCATCATCACTCAGTCACCGGTCTACTGGTTCGGAAATCCTTGGATTTATAAAAAGTACGTAGACGAAGTTTTCAATGCTGGACTTCTTCAGCAGAAGATGGTAGCAAATGACGGTCGGACACGCAGCGACCCCACAAAACAGTACGGGACAGGCGGCCTAATGCAAGGCAAAAAATATATGCTCTCTCTGACTTGGAACGCCCCTGCTGAAGCCTTCAACGACGAGAGGCAGTTCCTGTTTGCGGGCAAATCGGTGGACGATTTTTTCATGTTCAACACCGCAAATTACAAGTTCTGTGGCGTAGAAATCCTTCCTTCTTTCTCTTGTCACGACGTACTGAAGCAAGGTGGCATTGAGCATGACATCGAGCGTCTTAAGGCGCATTTGGCTAAATACGTTCTGTGATTGTCGGTGAGCAGCCAACCCAATTGCTTCCAAAGCAAGTGACAACCGTAACACTCCAACTGCTGCCCAACAACCCGCTTGCACCCGACCGTATCAAGGCTGTTGGCAAGTTCGAGAGGTTATTAGCGTCGGGTGAAGCGGAACGTTAAACCGCAATCACATACAGCAGTCTAGACGTGACATTGAATTGTTTTTTGCTGGCTAGCTTAACAACTCAACTCGATGATCTTTGCGATAAGCGAAGCTTAAGCCTTCGGCTATCGCCCCACCCAACTATCTCAATACAAAACCCTCACTGATAAATTTCAAAACTAGTGAACGCTAATCGCTCTCATCAAATTGTCTCGAGATCGCCGCTCGAAGGTTAAAGATAAAGATCAAGAATTCTTAAAAATAATGGTGACAGAGCAAAGTGATATATATTTGCGAGAAATTCAAGAAGCAATGAAAGACCGAAGAGGAATAAAAGTTAGTATATCAAGTTTATCTCGCACTCTTAATCGCTTAAAATTAAACCGTAAAAAAAAAGCTTAGTAGCGACTGAGCAAGGTACAGAAAGAGTACAAAAATTGCGCTATGAATTTCGGCGAAAGCTTGTCACTATAGATATCAAAAACCTCGTATTCATTGATGAAACAGGTATAAATCTGGCCATGACACGACACTATGGCAGAGGTGAAGGTGGAATTATAGTTTATGATGACCGTCCAGGAAATAAAGGCAAAAACATCACCTTAATTGGAGCTATGACCGATGAAGGCTTAATTGCCACTATGACTTTCTGCGGTAGTTTGAACAGTGATAGTTTTTTAGTTTTTATTGAGCAAATATTACTACCGCAGTTGTGGATTGGAGCTATTGTAGTCATGGATAATTTACCTGTACATTATGCTAAAACTGCAAAATCTTTAATAGAATCTGTTGGAGAAGACAGTTAAGTTTTTGCCTCCATACTCCCCTGATTTATCACCAATCGAGTTATGTTGGTCAAAATTAAAACAAATTCTTCGTTCTGCTAAGGCTTGCACATCTGACGCTCTTGATGAAATCATCACTATGGCTGTTAATGCTATTACTGATGAAAATGCTCTTAATTGGTTTAATCATTGTGGTTTATTTTTTGAGCCTATTAGATAGCTCTTTTTGTGGCTGGTTTGTTCGCAAACTGCTGTAAGTGCATCTTCATAGCGAAAGGGATGCCCAATTCCTTACTCAATTCAACGGCTCCATAATGGCTCTTAAACCTTTACTAGAGAGGGTTCTGAGCATTTGGTTAGCGTTGTATTCGCTGCTAAATACTCCTGCTTGCATAACTCTTTGTCCTTGCCAAACAGTGGGAAACGCACCAGGAACAAGCGATCGCACTAAATCTTTATCCCTGTCAGTTGCGAGGGGAACAACTACGCGATAACGGATACCGAACTGTGTCGCAGAGTTACCGCCATCAGGAATACTTGCAGAACTTGTTTGTATATTGGGAATATTACTAATGGGGATATTGCTATGAGGAAGTGGTAAAAGTGCTGAAGCATTTGGGGCAGTAGCTTCTACTATTGGTAATGGCTGCTGTCTTTGATTCCTCGTGCTGACAACTGAATTGGATGGGTACTCAGGGGCAGTAAACTCAATGGTATTAGGAGCAATCTGCACATAATTTAACTGTGGTGTATTAGTCGGTTGTGCTGGACTGGAAGTTGCAACTTGAGTGTTTTGTCTAGCCGACAAGCTGCTAGGAGTAGGAAATCTAGCAACTCTATAAGTGGATGGCTGTTGATTGGAGATGGATGCCGAAAGTGGTATGTTCGCAGGCAACAATGGCAGCAGTTGACTGTTTAATTGTCCAGGAACAGGATTACTGGGTGAAATGGTGTTGCTGGGTAATGGCGCTGGTTGATGATTGGTAGTTTCAGATATTTCGGGAGCCGAGAAGGTAATTTCCCCAGTTGGTGGTATTTCTCGTAAGACATTGTTGGGAACCGGAGCAGGTTGAGAATTTTGAGTTGCTAGTGCTATTGTCCCGTTAATATCTACTTTGCCCGTGATGCGATCGCTCACCAGGTTATTACCAGCAGCCGAAATCACCTGTTTAGTAGCGCTGGCGTTAATATCGTAGCGGGCATTATTTTGAAATTTATTACCTCCAGGTTCAGATGCACTACCCAAATCTGGCATAGCTTGAGCGATCGCAACTAAACCATCTTCTTTATTATCTTGAATAATATTATTCCGTAAAATCGGGCGGGCTTTTGCTTGCACGATAATTCCCGATCTATTGTTCTGAATTTGATTGCTTATAATTATAGGAGCGGCATTTTGAGCAATATTAATGCCAAAACCCGTTTCGTGAAAGACATTCTCCTTCACTTGGGGACTGGAATTCCCGGCAATTGTGATGCCATTGGCTCCATTGCGATCGAAGTAATTCTTGCTAATAGTGGGTGCAGCATTACCACTGACAGAAATCCCATCTTGGGTACTGCCAGTAAATGTATTTTCTACGATTACCGGATCGCTAGATTCAATCCATAAACCGTAACCCCGGCGATTAGGGTTCGTCACTGTTACCCCAGTCAGCAAAGCTTGGGTTGCTCCCACAATTGTGACATTTTGACCGGCAAAGCTGCGGCTCAGGTAATCACCACCTCCCTGAATGATAATATCCTTACCTTGATTACTAGGGTTGCCTTGAATTGAAACACCTGGTTTCAGCATTAGGGGGAATTCCTCTCCTGTCTCGGCGCTATAAGTACCCGTGGAGAGCATAATTACAGTATTGGCGTTAGCTAATCGTAAAGCTTGAGTAATCGTTTTCACCGGAGCAGATTCACTGCCATTGCCTGTGCTGTCATTTCCAGCATTGGGATTGACAAATAGCACGTTAGCCTGAGAATTTTTGGTTTCACCTTGAGGTGCTGAATTTGGTGTCAATGGAATTTGAGCGATGCCTACGGCGAGCTCCGCTAACGCGCTACCCAGGAACGCCATACTTGCCGCTCCCATGCCTACGGTAAAAGATAATACTGATAAACTAAAAAATAACAGGTTTGCTGATTCGAGAAACTTCCGTTTTGCAAGCATAATATCTACTTTACGGTACTTATAGAACACCCGACAGTGAATCATATTTAACACTACTCCTGAGAAGTTACAATAAATTCTTATCCTCTTAGAGAGTATTATGTCGATAATATTACTCACATATTGACCGATTGGCGATTTTTAATACAGGGTAATAAACGATATTGTGCCTGTTCAACAATTACTCTCTAACTAAATAGTATCTATGCAGTCTCAGTTTAATTTGCCTATTGTAGATTTTCTGATATATCTCTTTCGGCTAGTCCTTTGTAAGCTTGTCATTTACCCTAAAATACTTGACTAACCTTAGTGCAAAACTGTAGCCTCAAACTACCCTTATTACTGCTTATAGGAACATGGGATAATTTATCGTAACTCTCACTCCTACGTCTTTTTGCGTAGATTCTGCAAAAATTAAGTAAAAAAAGCAAATTAATTAACTTATGGTTACTAGGATTTATGATAATTCACATTTTGATGAAAGCACTAATGGGGTTGTTGTAATGGTCGAGCCATACAGCCAAAAAGAGCAAGTACAACTTGTTGTCTACCGCATTTTAGATGCTAATTTAGATCGCGCTCGTGAAGGCTTGCGAATTATTGAAGAATGGTGTCGCTTTGGCTTGAATAATGTCCAGTTAACTCTTGAATGCAAGCGCCTGCGACAAGAATTAGCCAGGTGGCATACCCCAGAATTACGGGCGGCGCGAGATACACCAGGCGATCCGGGGACTGAGTTAACCCATCCGCAAGAAGAAGAACGAGCTAGTATAAAATCGGTATTGCAGGCTAACTTTTGCCGTGTCGAAGAAGCCTTGCGGGTGTTGGAAGAATACAGCAAGCTAACCCTGCCAAATATGGCTAAAGCTTGTAAGCAGATGCGTTATCAGGTTTATACCCTAGAAAGTAGTTTAATGGGTCATCAGCGCCATCAATTGTTGTGGCGATCGCGTTTGTATCTGGTTACTTCCCCTAGTGAAAATTTGTTGAATAACGTCGAAGCTGCACTCAAAGGCGGATTAACGCTTTTACAATACCGCGACAAAACCACCGATGATTCTTTGCGTCTGGAACAAGCAAGAAAACTTCGGCAGTTATGCCACATCTACGGTGCTTTATTCATTGTTAACGATCGCGTGGATCTGGCTTTAGCTGTCGATGCAGATGGAGTGCATCTAGGACAACAAGATATGCCTATTGCTGTTGCTCGGCAATTACTCGGTTCACAGCGCTTGATAGGTATGTCTACCACAAATAAAGAAGAAATGCAAGCAGCAATTGCTGAAAGTGTAGATTATATTGGCGTGGGGCCAGTTTATGAAACTCCTACGAAACTAGGTAAGGTAGCAGCAGGTTTAGAATATGTCAGCTATGCAGTCAAAAATTGCTCAATTCCCTGGTTTGCCATTGGGGGAATCGATGCCAATAATATCAATGATGTAATCGATGCTGGAGCCAAACGGGTGGCGGTGGTGCGATCGCTCATGCAAGCCGAACAGCCTACCCTAGTAACCCAATATTTGCTCTCTCAACTCAATCGCATTAAACCAGAATTTTAAAAGAGTCATTAGTCATTTCTGTAACCAATTCCCAATTCCCCATTCCCCATTCCCAATTCCTACATTTATGTCTAATGAGATTAAAATTCAGCTAAATGGGGAAACCCATAGCTGTTTGTTTCAAACTTCTTTACCCGATTTGCTCCAAAAACTGGGTTTTAACCCCCGCTTGGTGGCTGTAGAATATAATGGCGAAATTTTACACCGCCAGTTTTGGACAGATACAAAAGTGCAACCAGGCGATCGCTTAGAAGTGGTAACTATTGTTGGTGGTGGTTAGCTAATATGAGCCAGCAAGCCCAAATCTTTGAGGCTGCGGCGTGTAATCTCAATGCGGGCGCGTGCATCTTCTGGTTTATACATATCAAGGGTTGTTGCAAAAAAGTACACGTTTTTGTTTTGCTCTAAATAACCTACGAACCAACCAACTTGTGGTTTGCTACTCGTTAACCATCCCGTCTTTCCCCGAAGTGTGTAATCTGGAGTTTGTTCGCGGATCATAATGTCTTTGACAAGATTTATTGTCCGTTGGGAGAAAGGCAAATCGCCTTGATACAAACGTTGCAAAAACTTAATTTGCTCTTGAGGTGTAATTTGCAGTAGCTGCTGTTCTAGCCAAAAACGATCAATGTCTGCGGCTGTTCCAATCTGACGGTTCCCGTAACCTACTTTATTAATAAACTGCTGCATCCGTTCATATCCAGCCCTACGTGCTAGTACTTGATAAAACCAAACAGTTGAATCTTTAAAGGCTTGACGCAAATTCGTATCATGATTCCAAGCATCAATATCTCGGTGAATGCCATCCCAAGTGAGAACCGCCACATCATCAGGAACTACACCTGTTTCTAAAGCCACTAGCGCGTTAAAAATTTTGAATGTCGAAGCTGGTGCGAGCGCAGTTGCATTACGTTTAGGATTATGTTCATAGATGCGGTTGTTTTTGGAGTCGTAAATCAAGATTGAGCCTTCACGCTCGAATTCTTGAAAGTGTCGCCCGAAATTTGGCGCTTTCACAGCAGGACGTTCAGATGAGGTTGAAGCCGGTTGAGCCAGAACATGCATTGTCCCAAAGCTAACAGCAACACATCCAATGATTGTAAATATAACAACTTGTATTCGGTAATGCCGAAGAGATTGCCATATACGAAACAAGATATTTTTCATTGCACATTTAATAGAATCACAAACGAGATCCTACACTGCAATCTTGCTCATTTGTGGAAGCTAGCACAGATGTGCTAGCCTACTCTATCTCTGTTCATCTCACAAAATCGCGTTTCTTCCCTCTGATTTGTAAAGCGATCGGTGAAGGGTTCTCCGCTTGGCTAATTCTTTACCTTTGCGGCCGAGTTGTTCGCGTAGCTGCTGGTCTTTGCACAACCGATTGAAAGCTTGAAACACTTCATAACCAGAATCGGGATTAACCAGTATCCCATTTTCTTCATGCTGAACTATATCTACAACACCACCTAAACGAGGAGCAATTATCGGCTTACCAAAGTAACTTGCTTCTAAATAAACCATACCAAAACCTTCCATATTGTTAGGTTTAGTATCCAATAAAGTCAGCATGGCAAATATATCACAAGCTGCATAATAACCTGCTAATTCTCGCTCCAGCACATATCCAGCAAAGTGGACGCGCTTATCTACCCGCAAACGATGCGCCAGAGATTTCAGTTCCGATTCACTTGACCCTTGACCGCAGATTATATAGTGGACATCCACCCCAAAAGTTAGCAATAGTGGGATGTTCTCAATCACTCTGTCGAAACCTTTATGTTTTACTAGCTTTCCGATGGAGAGAATAACTATTGCTGATTCAGGAATGTTATACGCCTGACGCACACGAACCCGTAAATCATCAAGGCTGCTGGGACTTTCTACATTATTACCAAACCTTTCTGGTCTGATTACTGGATTAATAACGTGGGTAGGAGTATCTAATCGGAAAGCAGTTCTGAGATAATCTTCTGTATAAGAACTGTTACAAACAATACCTTCGGCTCTATGAAGTGTTAATTTAAATAGCGATCGCAACACGGGATTGTGTAAAGTACAAAGAAAATCATTTCCGTGCAGATAGATAAAAAAACGAATAGGTAAAAAATAGCTCAATAGCAACAGTGAAGGAAAGTCGTAACCGTGGCCCCACTCTATATAACGGTAGTGATAACGAAAATAGAGTTTGATTGCTAGGACAAATGAGCAGACGATATTGACAAAAGGCTTCAGAATGCTTCCCATAAAGCCACTACGCCCGTATTTAGGATAAGACCAGCGATACACGGGAAACTGTTGACCTTCATCAAATACTTTATCTCCTGAGCAACTAGCCGCCAGCACAATAACTCTTTCTGGGTCTTGAAGACAGCGATTGTAGATATATTCCCCAATTACAACTTCTTTCGGCCGGAATATCCGGCTGATGACTAGGATATCTGGGTATGCAGCTTTATCTCTAATTTTTGCTGTTAGTTGAGAAATATGTTCCATAATCAAAGTAATAAATTTACTTCAAATAATTTTTAATTTATTTACAATTAGGATTACGATCAAAGCCATAATTATTATTTTATTTCTTTTAAAACGAATGTGGTAGACAAATTTGAAGCTTATTTGAGGAGATTAGCCGGGAAGATTGTTTTTATAGTATTGATTTTATTTTTGCTGCAAATTGCTCACTAATTGAAAATTTCTGTACATGATGAACAATTAAATCTAGCACTTGTAGTCAAATTACTTAGTGAAGAACTGTTGCCAAAATTACGACATTTACTTACGTTCAATAGAATATCTTATCCAGGATATTCTATATGTCCCAAAACGCCAAAAGCTTGAATAAGTATTTTATGGCTATCGATGTCTGCTTAGTAATTCTAGCAAGGATTATAGTCAATTTGAAGTCTTTTGTTATATAAGTATAAAAGTTATTTTATGTAATTTTAAATACTAAAATCCATGAAATATCATCTCATCTTCTGACCAAAGCAGTAGGGTGAAGTGTTAAAAAATTAATCAGAATAATCATGGAAAATTGCAATAATCTGTATAATGCAAGACTGTAGTCTAGAAGTGCCGAGTCTAAAACGTAGCAACAATTGCCCGTTCGCAAATTTCTGTAATTGTGAACATATCTTAAGGTACGGTTCCCCAGTCGAGAAATCCCTCCTGCGATCACTGCCTACACCAGATAAGACGCGGTAGATTGGATATGTAGCCTTTAAAAGTGAATGCTACAAAGCTTGCTTGTTACGGACTGGCGTTAGCGACATACCGCAAAACTCCTACCAGTATGGGGAGAAATCATAAAAAATTCACTTTTCCAAGCGATTGTACTATGCGTAAAAAACTACAACAAATCATCAAACCACTGTTCAAAACCTTCTTAGCCCTAAGCTTGGTGTTAGCTTTGGCTTTTAGTCACGCCGATGGAGCATTAGCAGCCCGTAGTGGAGGCCGTATCGGTGGTGGCTCATTTAGAGCGCCTTCCAGCCGCACCTATGCACCACGCACATACTCACCTCCTGGTGGAGGCGGATACTATCCTGGCGGTGGTTTTGGTGGCGGTTTTGGCTTTCCCTTCCTAATTCCTTTTTGGGGGATTGGGGGAGGATTTGGTGGTCTATTTAGCATCTTAATCTTCTTTGCGATCGCTAATTTCTTAGTGCAAACTTTCCGCCGCGTCTCTGGCGGTGAAACTCCAGAAGCAGATTACAGCAGTAACTCTTCTGTTTCTGTAACACGTTTGCAAGTAGGTTTGTTAGCTCAAGCCCGCGAATTGCAAAATGAACTCAACCACATTGCTGAAACTGCTGATACTAACACCCCACAGGGGAGAGCAGAAATTCTGCAAGAAGCCAGCCTAGCTTTACTCCGCCATCCAGAATACTTTGTATATGCAGGTGGTGGCACTCAACAAGCCAGTTTAAATTCAGCTGAAAGTCAGTTTAATCGGCTGTCACTGGCAGAACGCAGCAAGTTTAGCGAAGAAACTCTTTCTAATGTCAACAACCAGCTAAAAGCAGCCCTTGCTAAAGATGCTCTACCTCCGGCTGGTGAACTCGACAATCCCACCCGCTTATTTACTGAAGGCCCTGGTGAATATATTATCGTCACCTTGCTAGCGGCGACATTAGGTAAGTTTGAAATCCCCACAGCAATTAACAGTGCTGATGATTTGCGTCAAGCTCTGCGCCAAATTGGTAGTATCCCTAGCGAAAAACTTCTAGCAATTGAAGTACTTTGGACTCCGCAAGCTGAAAATGATACCCTGACATCTGATGATGTACTGGCAAATTATCCTGATTTGAGACTTGTTTAATCTCTAAAAAATTTCGCGCCAAGATGCTAATAAATACAGCAGATTGCAATTTGGTGAGGTACAGATCATCGTAGGGGCACAACATGTTGTGCCTCTACCCGTGTACTTCATTTACCTGCAATACGCTGTAACTTAGCATCTTGGCGCAACAAATAAATTCCCTTTTAAGGGGAATAACTAGAAAACCGTTTGTCAATGACAAGCGGTTTTTTCAAGCAAGAACTGAATCAACCGACCTTGAAAGAGGCAGGATGCAGAATGCCTGTAATACTTGCTCTACTTAGGAAGGATCGAGATACATTACTCCATCAGATGTTGCTGAACTTGGGAAACTAATTTATTTGTCAAGTGGTTAGCAAGAGGTCTGTATTAGCAGCTTCAACCATAACTCTGATTACTGGTTCTGTGCCAGAGGCGCGAACTAAAATCCTACCAGAATCACCCATCCCAGCTTCAGCAAGAGCGATCGCTTTTTAATATGGGTTGGCAATCTTTCCATCCTAAACGGCGATCGCGGTCTACTACTGGCACGTTCCGCAATAATTGCGGATAGGTTTGAAAGCTTTGATCTATTAATTCTGCTAAAGAAACACCCACCTTTTTTACCAATACTGCTATATGTAGGGCTGTTAGCAAGCCATCGCCAGTAATACCGTAATGATGGCAAAGAATACGCTCCATACAGTCACAGTTTCAATTCTGCCGTTTGCTTATTCTGCATAGTTTATAGCTTTTGTTCATGCCATTCGACTCTGTACTTGATTGCTCTATAAAGATGCATCATAGCTTTGCTAAGTTTAAAGACAATTTTCCCCAGAATAGAGCGTTTAGGATGTGCAATTCTTTCGTGTTCTTCAAAATAAGTCGACATTTCATCCATGTTTGACTGTCCCTTTTGAATTTTAACCAGTTCAATTTTGTTATTAAAAAAGGAAATACCTGACATCTGGCTCCATCTCACTGGCAGCCCTGCTTTATAGGCAGCTAAACCAATGGCATTACCTTCGCCTTCATAAACTCCATTTTGCTCAAAATATTTGGCAAGAATTGACCATGTTTCTAGAAATTCAATTTCTTTTCCTGTTGACTTAGTGACAGAAAATAAGTATTCATGGACAAAGGTAACATTTTCACATTCTGGCTCTAAATTTAAAAATTGTGCTGCTTTTTTAATGACTTCAATTTCTCTAGCAAATTTTTTGTTAGTTGTTCCTAAAGCTTTGGCAAATTTTTTCGGCATATCCATACAAGCCCTAGCACTTATCCCTGGCTCTAAAAGCCATTCCATATCTTCTGGCACTGGTGCCAAGATTCGCATATCCGAATCAATGAATATACATGAATTAAATAGAGATAATGCCTTAGCAATGGCAAATCTCTTGTCGTGGTAACACTTAACACCCTGCTGCTGATGCTCAAATGCTAAAACTTGAGGATATTTGCTAAACTCTTCAGGATGATCGGTGAGAATTATAAAAGCAGTGTTAGGTGAATAGAGTTCTAGGTCTTTTGCTAACAAAGCAGCTAGCGCCCGATACACTTTGCCTAATGCTAAAGTACAAAAGCAGAATTTTTGTTGATTCATATTTGGAGGATTTGAGAGTAAAACCTTGAAAAGGTGAAATTATCCAATTAGTTAATACAACGGATTGCTTCTTCGTGAGGTACAGGATTTTAATCTAAAAACAAGATAAAAAGCTTTTTTCATTCCTGGCCATAGTCTGATTTGAAAAAAACCTCATAAGGCAAGAAAAACCGCCAGAGGAAACCAGGGGGAAGTACGGCACTCGACTCAGCATCTATAGGTAAATATTGAGAACGGTAGATTTCAATAGCCTGCTTTTTCTTAGATTGCACTTGATGAATTGCAATTCGATGAGCGCCTACCAATTCATCAAACTTCAGACTGCTAAACAATAAAGACTTCCAAAGCAACCAGATAGCATATTGCCACAGTTCTACTGTCACTTCTGCTTTACTAATAGCAGCTTTAACCAATTGATAAGTAATTTCATGATCTGTACTACGATCGTGTTTATGAGTAACGTACACTTCTTGTGGTTGAAAACTACCTAATAATTGCGCCATTTCTTCAATGGTTTGCTGTTGTTCAGTTTCTGTCATTTTGGATAATGCACCATCAGATTTATCAAGAAAGTGAATATCTGTTGATTCCACACCTAAAATTTTCAAAGCTGCTAGTGCTTCTTCCCTACGAATTTGAACAATTTCTGAACGGGTAATCTTAGTATGACCTCGATGAGAACCTCCTCCATCTGTAACGAAAACAACTTTAATCGGTATCCCTTGTTCTCGCTTGAGTGCAATCAGACCCCCACAACCTAGTGCTTCATCATCTTGGTGAGGAGAAAAGACAATTACCGATTTCTGGTTAATATTTAGTTGTTGACTACCTCGATATAGAAGCCAGTAGAACTGTAGTTGAATCAGTAGTTCTCGGAATTTGTAATTCAACAACCACCACTTATTATGCAGACCTAACCTTAAGCGGTGAAGAAGATTTCTTATTTTCATAGCACCAGATATTATTGGAATTACAGAAATTTCTCAGCAGAATTGTATTAATATTTCCTTACAAAGATATTATCCAAGTGCTATCTAGCATCTGGATTAAATGAGAAAAATTAATTGCTATTTAATTTCCGACTTTTATCTTATTTTGATATTTAATTAAAGTAATGTCAATATTGTGTATTTATTATGTCATCTTTATAAATTGAATAGTTCGAGTGAGTGGGGAAATTTTTGTAAGTAATATCACGCTCGGATCATTCGTTTTATAATATTATGAAAAATCTTGATAGTCTTACTAGTTAGAATTACAGATGTTTCCAGAAGTTCGTTGATGATTAACAACTTAACTAATTTTATAATTATTACTTGATGGGCATTGATAAAGTTCTATGTTTTGCGTTATATAGCAATCCGATTTGATTTCTGAATCGCTCGTAGAGGTAAGGGACTGGGGACTGGGGACTGGGAAGAAGGAATAAAGGTGTACTGAGTTTTGTTCAAAAATCAAATATGAGTCCTATATGTAATCAATAGTTATACTTAGGGCTAAAACGTTGAATCAATGGGTCAAAGTATAACTTAGATATACCTGGACTTACGCACTGGAAACTGAAACCTAGATTCCCCTAACCCTCTTTAAAAAGCTACGGTATACACACAAGTCTGGCAGCAGCCATATCTTCATATCTTGTTTAATGAATCTCGCACTGCGTTTCTATGCCGCCTCGGAATTCATTCCGAGTCTTATAGCTGAGGGGAATCCTAAAGAGCCAACTTTTTAAGGGGGTTGGGGAAGCTCTTATGCGTAAGTCCTGTATATTTTAGAAAAATTATTCCTAGCCAAGACTTTGGTAATATTATCGAAATGCATTATCCGTAGAGCGTTATCTTATGCCTAGCGTTGAAGCCGACGAAAACCGAGAGCATCGCATTAAAACAGAGATTATTGTAGATGCTGAAGATAAAGAAGACCGAGCTATGGGTTGGTATTACTACCTCGAAGAGGCTCTGAATTTTCCCTTTCTGGCTAAATGGACTAAGAAGGGACGTAAATCAGGCTCTACCGAGGAGAAACAAGTGGAAGTACTGGGAATGGCACCAGATGATGAATGCTTAAAAGATATGTTTGTCGAAGTGGCTTATATTAATGGTAAGGATGAAGATGTATATTCTGCAAAGTTATCTGAAATAGTAGCCATTGATGCTGACAGCGAAACTCAAGAAGCGATCGCAGACTGGCTCTATTGGATTGCTAGAGGGTACAAGTTTTAAATTCTAGGATAAATACCGAATGACGCGGCAGGGATTACCAGCAGCGACAACATTCTCAGGTATATCTTTGACAACTACACTGCCAGCACCAATGGTTGTATTATCCCCAATAGTGACACCTGGACAAATAATTGCACTCCCACCAATCCAGACGTTGTTACCAATGTTAATTGGAGCAGCTAATTCTCTCCCAGAAAGGCGAATTTCTGGCTCTGTCGGATGATAAGCCGTATAAATTTGTACATAAGGAGCGCATAAGACATTTTCACCAATATGAACTGTATTGCAGTCTAAAATTACACAGCCATAGTTCATAAACAATTTGTCGCCAGCAAAAATATTACTACCATAGTCACAGTGAAAGGGTGGCAAAATTGATACTTTGTCACCGATCTTTCCAAATAACTCTTGCAAAATTTCCTGACGTTGCTCTTGCTGTTCTTCAGTTGTAGAATTGTACCTTCGCAACAGACGACTAGCTCGCTTACTTTCGCCAGCCAATTCTGGATCTTCTGCCAGATATAATTCACCTGCGAGCATTTTCTGTTTTTCGGTTTTTTTCATGAATAAAAATTTTATATATAGAAATTTTAAATCAGTTAAAAACAAAAATATCCCCAATTTCTTGAAGGAGTGGGGGATCTGAGTTTATCGGTGGAGAGCAAACCAAATTAGGATTGCTATAATTGTAAACCAAAAAGTTTTTCCCAAAGAGCAATGTCTGCGGTGGTTACTGAGTTTGCCATACCACTTCTCTACGAGACGCTCCGCGAACGTGGAAGCAAGCTAGTACCGCAAGGCGGAATTCAAAATTCAAAATTCAAAATGAATACAGGGTGAGCGTTCTATTGATTTGGAATGGGTGGTTTATTTACGCCGTGCTGTAATAGCAAGAGCGTATCGTAGAGAAATGCGGGTTGCACTTACTTAATTTTAAGTACAATAAGTTACTTTTTTATGATTAATGCTTATATGCGCTTAATGCCTAATTTAGGCGAACCAATCTTTTTTGTCCAAAGCCCAACTAAAAATCCAATGCAGACTGAAAGTTTTTTATAAAGAGTTTGTCATCTAAAGTGAGTTCAGATTGTTTCAACTTTTTAAGCAGTATGTATCGCTTAATAGCTTCTTGCTGTAAATAAAGTTTATTCGCTTCAGGATATACAGCCTCAAATTTGTTTAGCATGATGTATTGGACTCCTTAGAACAAAGTAATAAGTGCAAAGAGGAACAATAGTGTTAATTTTTATTGTTATGACTGGCGATTCAGTTTTTGCCCGAAAACCAATTATTTGATGCTTCTTTCAAATCTTGCGATCTATACTCAGCTTTCCATTTACATGTAGAACAACTAAATTCAAAGGAAATATTTCTGATGTATTCGGTATACTTCAAATGCACTGAGTGGCAATTTGGGCAAAATCCTCTAATTATCAGTAACTCTAATTCTTTCTCTTTTTTTATGTTGAACATCTTTGGAAAATTCAGTGACTTACTTAATTAGTGTGAGATTGATTTTTCCTAATTTTTAATATGATGAGGACTTACACAAAGAATAGCCCAAACCTTGATTTTCAGTAGGGGCAATTCATGAATTCCCCCTACCACGTGTAGTTTTGCATAAGTCCTAATGACAAATCATTTTTACCCATCATAATTAGCCGTGACAAAATCTTGACTCGACCCTTCCTTAAACCCTTAAAGAGTTAACTTAGTTAACACCGCTTAGGTGTATTGATCTGAATTGGTAATTTGAGATAGTAAGTATTTATAAGTAAGCTCTCAAACTGTATGTAGCATTACAGATACCTGTTTGAGATGATGTATTACCTAAGTTGAAGATGTATAAGATAAGTATATAAAGTTTGAGTTTGTTATAAAACTTTATAAAATGTAGATTATACTGTTGGATTTTGTATAAGTTTAAGCGGGCAGAATCGGATATCTCAAAATAAATATTTTTCTCTTGAGCATAAATAAATTTAGGGTCTTGAGACGCTTTTAACAAGTTGTAAAGAAAATCATAGTAATTTAATTTAAGTGGTAAGTAGGCGTAATTAAATATAAGATCAAACCTCACCCTCAATACCTCTCCTTACTAAGGAGAGGGAAGCCGGAGGCAGGGTGAGGTTTGATATTTAATTTGACTCACTTACTTAGCAGAAAAGACTAATTAACTAAATATGGCATAAGTAGCTTTTCCCTGCCGTTTAGCTCGGTACATAGCAATATCAGCATCCCGTAGGAGAGTTGCAGGCTCCTCATGACTACTAAAATTCCAAGTAATCCCAATGCTAGCTGTTGTAGATAATTCATATCCATTCAGGTTAAGTGGCGATCGCAAAGCTTCTTGAATCCGTTTGGCAACATTGGTAGCGTCAGTGATGTCTTTAATGTCTTCTAAAAGAACAGTAAACTCATCACCACCAAATCGTGCTACGGTATCGCCACCGCGTAAACACGACTCTAAACGTCTAGCGATCGCTACTAAAAAATCATCCCCTATTCCATGCCCAAAGCGATCGTTAATCTCCTTGAAGCCATCTAAATCCAAAAATAAAACTGCAAAATAATAATCGCTTCTGCGTTTGCTACGCTCAATTGTTTGTCTAAGCCGATCTAGAAATAAAACACGATTTGGTAATGCTGTCAGCCCATCGTAGAAAGCATTACGAATCAGTTGTGCCTCTGTCTGTTTACGTTTGGTGATATCTTGAAAAACTAAAACTGCACCAGTAATATTACCATTGCGATCGCGGATGGGTGCAAGATTATCCCCAATAGCTATCTCTTTCCCATCTTTGGTAATCAGTGTGCTATTTTCTGGTAAATCTAAAATTTCACCTGCTTCGATTACATTTGTGGCTAAATTTGCAATTGTTTCTCCTACATCTTTGTCAACTAACTTAACGACTTCTATTAAATCTTTGCCAACCGCTTCGCTTTGCTTCCAGCCAGTGATTAGTTCTGCTGTGGAATTCATCATTTGAATACAACCATTTGCATAAGTCACAATCACTGCACAGCCCATACTGTTAATAATTGCTGCCAGCCTCTGTTTTTCTTCGTATAATATCTTTTTGCTCTGATGTTTGTACAAAGCCATTTCAACTACAACCTGTAAATCACTTTCAATAAATGGTTTGACTATGTAATTAAAAGGCTCACTTAGCTGATTTTTATATAATGTTTTACATTCCGAACACTCTGTTATATATACTACAGGCACATGAAAGTGATTCTGGATAATATCTGCTATGTGTACACCGTTAATTTCACCAGCTAGGCAGATATCAATTAATACTAAATTTGGATGAGTTTCTGCTACCTTTTTTATTGCTTCTTCACCAGACTGAGTAATTTCTGAAACAGAATAACCTAATTTTTGTAAACTCTTTCTAATATTTGAGGCTATGGTTTTTTCATCCTCAACAACTAGGATTTTGCGGGCGAACATGGTAAAACAACCTGTTTGCTAAGGTTCAAATTTTTGTTGTTAGTGTCAACTCTATATAAAAGTTCTAATTTTATCATAAACAATCTTTTACTACTCTGTAGTATTTTTTGATATAAATACCTACTCATAAGCAAGTAGCATCATATTATTAACCTCACATAAGTTCCGCGCTTATCAAAGCTAATTGTGATTACTTTATGCAGTTAATATCATGCCATTAACATAGAATGTAGATTACCATATAATTACCAGCAATCAAAAAGTGATTTTTAAAGATATGCAATAATTTTCCTGAAGAAAATAAATATTAAGTATAGTATTTATGCAAAAATTAAGCAAGAATAAAAGTTGATCGAATCATAGTATAATGCTTTCAAGTTAGTTGAAAATTTTAATTGTAGTTTTTTGTATATATCATGATAGTATCCACTCACTATAATATTACTAAAAATTAATTATTATCTGGAATTAAAGAGTTTAATATACCTTCGTCTAAAAATAGTTTTGCCTCAGATGGAGTGGAAACTATCGTTTGAAAGTGTCCTATTTGGTAGGATATACAAGTTTTTGATATATCACTAAGAACTTTTTAAACATCCTCTATATACAGAAGTTTTAGAGAATATCATTTTAGAACTATTGATTACTTTTGATTAATACTTAATCAAAAATTATGTGAACTGAAAATATGCAAATTAAATGCTAATTTGCAAATTACATGATGTTCTAGTTTTTTAACAACGAGGGTTTGCTGGGGGCAATGGCAGGAAATATTCTCTTGTAAGATACTTCCATGCTCCATATAAACCCCTTTTTTTACTAGCTTATAGATATTGAGATAAAAACCACGTTTTATGCTTTAGAGATTGGACTTAGTTTTGGTCAGTTCGATGCTAATTTTGCCACCAAAGTCTGGAATAGGTGCGGCAGGTTTGGTCAGAGTGACTTGGACTTTTGTTACAAGATCGCATTCTTGGAGAATAGAATCTGCGATCGTTGCTACCAATTTCTCCACCAAAGCAAACTTAGACGTTTTGACCAGATGTTGTATCAAGCCAATGACGCTGCGATAATCTAAAGTGTCTTCGATCGCGTCAGTTTTGGCCGCTGTAGAGATATCCAACCATAACCTCACATCTACCTCAAACCATTGTCCTAGCACCTGTTCTTCTGGTAAATACCCAGTGTAGCCATAGCCGCGAATTCCGGTTAAATGAATACAGTCCATAAAAGTTTGAGAGCAAATTGGGCATTTTGTAGAAAGTGGAGCAAGTTTGTTTGGAGATTTTCTTTCCTCCAAACTCGCGTGGCGGTGTTGGGTTCCATCACCGTATTTGTGAGGGTTGGTTTACAAGCCATCCTTACGCAAAGGTGGTTCCAAAGTATCGAGGATCGGCTTCCCTCCCCTCGGACTTCTTTTCACCAAACTTTCCCAGATGGATTTTAAATTAAATTTCCCTAGACAAAATCTAAAATTTCAGATTGTTTTATAGCTATGTTTGATTTAATGCCGATCGCCTTTAGGAATGTTAATCAACTTTGGGCTTATATTTTAACAGAGACGCTAAAGCGATTGGGATTGACTTGTGCGATCATTTGCCCCGGATCGCGCTCTACACCTTTAGCAGTGGCTTTTGCTCAACAAGTACCTGAGATTGAGGCGATTTCCATTCTCGATGAACGTTCCGCCGCCTTTTTCGCCTTGGGACAAGCTCAAGCAACCGGACGCGCTGTGGTGCTAGTTTGTACCTCTGGTACAGCAGGATCAAACTTTTATTCAGCAGTCATTGAAGCCTCATATAGTCGCGTACCACTGTTGATATTAACCACCGATAGACCGCCAGAATTGCGAGATTGTCACTCTGGCCAAACTGTAGATCAATTGAGATTATACGGAAACTACCCAAATTGGCAAACAGAGTTAGCCTTACCCTCCGCCGATCAGGGAATGCTAGCTTACCTGCGACAAACAGTAATTTATAGCTGGGAAAGAACGCAAACTCCTACAAAGGGGCCAGTACATTTGAATATTCCCTTTCGCGATCCCTTAGCACCTCTTCCTGATGGAACTGATTTGGGCTATTTGCGATCGCAGTTTCACCCAGAAGACTTTTTTGCAGGGATAACAAACCCATGCCCCATGCCCTATGCCCCATGCCCCATTCCTAAAGAATGGAAAGAATGCGATCGCGGGATTATTATTGCAGGTGTTGCCCAACCACAGCAACCAGAAGAGTATTGTAGAGCGATCGCGCATCTTTCCCAAACTCTCAAATGGCCAGTCCTAGCAGAGGGACTTTCCCCAGTCAGAAATTATGCCGAACTCAACCCCTATTTGATTTCCACTTATGACCTAATTTTGCGAAATCAGCAACTAGCAAAGCTGCTAGCGCCGGAAGTGGTGATTCAGGTAGGTGAAATGCCTACGAGTAAAGAACTGCGTACTTGGATAGATGCAACGCAACCGCGACGCTGGGTAATTGATAAGAGCGATCAAAACCTCGACCCTTTGCACGGGAGAACGACGCATTTACGGATATCAGTAGAAGACATAAAGGTAGAAGAGAGAAATTTATCTTTCTCCTCCGACTATGGAAAGAAATGGTGTGATGCGGAAGCTCAGGTTAGGTTAGCTGTTGACCAGACGATGGGGAAAATAGATGAAATAATTGAGAGTAAAGCAGCTTGGTTAATTTCTCAGATTTTACCGCCCGGAACGCCTCTGTTTATTGGCAATAGTATGCCTGTGCGGGATGTGGAGTATTTCTGGAAACCGAATGATTTAGGAGTGCGATCGCACTTTAACCGGGGTGCAAATGGCATAGATGGCACATTATCCACAGCTTTAGGAATTGCCCATCGCCAGCAAAGTAGTGTGATGTTAACGGGAGATTTAGCGCTGTTACATGACACTAATGGTTTTTTAATCCGCAATAAGTTTGTGGGACATCTCACGATTGTGTTAATTAACAACAATGGCGGTGGCATTTTTGAGATGTTACCCATCGCCAAGTTTGATCCGCCATTTGAAGAGTTTTTTGGCACTCCCCAGAATATTGATTTTGCTCAGTTGTGTGCTACTTATAATGTGCAGCATGAATTAATTACTTCTTGGCAACAGTTGCAGCAAAAATTAAACCTGCTCCCAATTACCGGGATGCGGGTTTTAGAGTTGCGGACAAATCGCAAAACAGATGCCAAGTGGCGACATGATAATTTACGGAAGTTTACCGCACATATTGTAATTTAACTCTGCCGTTAGATATTACTAAATAGCGAGATGCAAGGTATTAAGTTTGCGAAATGTTTATGGTGTCAAAATTAAAAGTGATTTATATAAGCGTTTCAAGTACTGGTGCTGCTGAAACTTGCAAAATATTATAATTAGTAGTACAATAACGACTCTAGCGATTTTAGCGACAAATGCGACAAGATGTAGAACATAACAATAATGAGAGTGAAGAAGAGATTTCGTTTTTAACAACTATTGAAGTAGCTGAACTTCTTCGTGTTCATCAAAGAACTGTACAAAGATGGATATCATCAAATAATCTTAAAGCTACAAAAGTGGGGCCAAGGATTTGGCGTATCAGACAAAAAGACTTAGATGAGTTCTTACAAATAAATAATAGTAGAAAACAAGCAGAAGAAGATATTAACTCAAATGGCAACAGGAATACCTAGTCGAAATAGTCATAAAAGTCAAAAACAAAATGTAATTCCTTTTCGTCTGGAATATGAAGGAAAAATTCCTATAGAAGACATATTAAAAATTCCTGTAGCAAAGTTACATCGTATAATAAGTATAGATGAACATCCAAGAAACCGACTCATCTATGGAGAGAATTTAAGAGTTCTTAGTTCATTTTTGAACGATAATACTATCGCGGGTAAAGTTAGTTTAATTTATATTGACCCCCCCTATGCAACAGGGAGTAGTTTTGAGTCTCGTCAAAGAGACCATGCTTATCACGACCTAATAGAAGGTGCAGAATATTTAGAGTTTTTACGTCAACGACTGATTTTACTAAGAGAACTTTTATCAGATGAAGGTTCTATTTATATACATTTAGATGACAAGATGTCTTGTGCTGTCAAAATTATAATGGATGAAATTTTTGGTTCTAAAAACTTTCGCAATTTGATTACAAGAAAAAAATGTAACCCAAAAAACTATACACGTAAACAGTATGGAAACACTGCTGACTACATTTTATTTTACACAAAAACAGATAATTATATATGGAATCAGCCTTTTAATCCTTGGACTGAAACTACTGCAAAGAAAGAGTATCAATATGTTGAAAAGGAGACTGGAAGAGTTTATAAGAAAGTTCCTGTTCATGCACCAGGTGTAAGAAAAGGTGCAACAGGTCAACCTTGGAGAGGAATACTACCTCCTCCAGGTAAACACTGGCAATATACTCCAGAAACTTTAGACGAAATGGATGCACGTGGAGAAATTTACTGGTCACCAACAGGAAACCCAAGAAGAAAAGTTTATTTAGATAATAGTCAGGGTATTTCAGTCCAAGATATTTGGCTTGATTTCAAGGATGCCCACAATCAAAATATAAAAATTACTGGCTATCCAACAGAAAAAAATCCAGATATGATAAAACGAATAATTCTAGCCTCATCTAATGAGGGAGATATTGTGTTAGATGCATTCGCGGGAAGTGGTACTACTGCTGCTATAGCTGAAGAGTTAGGTAGAAAATGGATAGCTATTGATAATTCCCAACTTGCTATAGCTACAATAGTTCAGCGTTTAGTTAAAGGGACAGAAGCAATGGGTAACTTCATTAACGGAAATCGTTCCGCTAAACATGAACAAAAGTGCTTAATAGGTATAAATAGAATTTTACGAAGTGGTCTAGATTTATATATTGAAGAAACACCAGAATTAGAGTTTATCTCTGATACTGTAATACATGATTGGGATAGCAAACTCAACTTTCAAGCCAATCTTGTGTAAATCTCTCATCAAGCATTTTTAGAGTGCATACCATTATTTTGCCACTACCATAACTTTCTAGACGAGCGTAATCATTCCACATAGATCCTAGTAGTAATCCTGGGCCATCATTCAACAAAAATACTTTTAAAGCCACTTTATATGTATCAGCATATCTGAGAATATCAGTTGCTTTATCTCGATTTCCACCAGTCCGATCATCTTCTTGAGAACCTCCTCTATCAGAGTCATAACGAGCAAATCCAACTACTAAGGGGGTTCCATCTAATCGAGATATAAAAATATCTGCTGGAGTTTGAGCTTCCCAATTATCCAAAACCTTATCAAGCATTACATCTTTTCCAGCACGAACTGGCCCCCGAATTATATAGTTTTTACCAAATACTCTGTCAAACCATAAGAAAAACGCTTCTGTCAAGTCATAGCCTTTTTGCCCCCGTTTACTCTGTTCTAAAAGAAGAGCCATAAGAGTTTCATCGGGTACAGGACGACTTTGCAAATTTTTTCTAACTTCTTCTAAGCTACGAAATCTATCACCAAAATCGTTAATTATAGTGGGAATATCACGTTTTTTCTTGGTCATTTCTACTGTCGTATCTGGTGATACATACCTCCGAAATACTCTAAGAAGTTGAATACGTAAAGGATCAGGCTCTTTTGTAATAATTTCAAGTAAATTTGCAGAGTTGGTTGCTTCATCTACCAATTCTATGAAACGCTCCAAAACTTTCTCGTAGAGCATTTTAGCTTCATCTAAAGAATCTGGGTAGAATGGTGAGTCAAATATGGTAATCCACTTAGATGCAGTTACTTTGTAGCTACTGAATGAATTCAAATTACAATCTCCACTACCATAATCGATACAATCTTTTAAGTATAAAACACATAACTCTATAAAAAACTCCAAAGCTGACGCTTTCAAAGTTCCTCAGCAATTTCACCAAATAGCCGTTTTAACAGTGGCAGGACGAGCGATCGCACTTTTTCTTCGGCCGCTTCTAATATACCCGTGTGTCTGCAAATGCTTCTTCACTACGGAAAACTTTATTTGTAGCCATCATTATTTTACCGGAGTGCGATCGCCCTTCTTCTCTACGTGAAATTTACCCTCTTGGCTGACCTTGTAACCACCTTTCCAAATCAGCAAAAGTAGAGAAATCTAACAAAGCATCACCTAAAGCTTCCAACTGTTCCACCGATAACCCTTGAATCTGGGACAGAAGCGCATCAGGAATATGACCTACACGGCGATTTAATAGTCGTAAAACGATCGTTCTTTCACCTTCCACCTTTCCTTCCTCTCGTCCTTCTTGCTTCGCTTCCAGAATAGCCCGTGGTTCTTCCAAATTCAGTCCCAACATCGCTTGAATCTCCTCTCGACTAAGGTTAGAAAACTTGTAGACAATAATCGTCGTCACTAAATCAATTATCGCTTGCTCCGATTGTTGCCGCGCTTGCTCCAGCAAAAACCGCGCCCCTTCGACTGCTTCCGTTTCCGAAGTAACATTTGTCAGCAACATCAAACCTAATCCCAAAGGTTGTTCTCGCAAATCTCCCAACTCATCCAGATAAACCCGCCTAACTTGACCACTTTCTAACAAAGCGCGGTGAATCGAAGAGTTAGAAGGTTCAAGACTGCGAGAACCAAAAATTATTACTCCAAACCAGTCTTCGTAACGGATTGAGTGGCGGTAGAGAAACAAAAACAATTCGCTAAAGAAGCGGTGATATAAGTCTTCATCCTTCTGAAACTGCACTTCTGCAAAAAAGACAGTTTTGGAAACTGCATTAGCAGGAGGTAAAAATACTCCATCAATCCGAAACGCTGTTTCTTTGACTTCAACCGATTCAAACTGGTAGTTTTCCGCTTCTGGAGGTGGTTCATCTACTAATTCAAACAGTAAACCGGGAAATTGCTTAAATAATTTATAGAAAATGGTGTCACGTCGCATTTTTATTCCTCAACACCCAGACAATTACCAGATTGTAAAGGCTTGAGACAACAATTTTAGCGTAGGCGTAGCCCACCGCAGGTATCGCATGTCCCTACGTCCGCGATAAAATTCTCAAGCACAACAGCGCACTTCATACCAATGCAAATTAACTGGCAAACAGCCAAAACCTACGAAGACATTCTGTATCAAAAAACTGATGGCATTGCGAAAATCACCATCAACCGTCCCCATAAACGCAATGCTTTCCGTCCTGAAACAGTCTTTGAACTGTACGATGCTTTCTCTAATGCTCGTGAAGATATTACTATTGGGGTTGTTTTATTTACTGGATATGGCCCACATACTGATGGTAAATATGCCTTCTGTTCTGGTGGCGATCAAAGTGTGCGCGGACATGCTGGTTATGTAGATGATACTGGCATCCCTCGTTTGAATGTACTGGACTTACAACGCCTGATTCGTTCCATGCCGAAAGTGGTAATTGCTTTAGTAGCTGGATATGCGATCGGTGGTGGACATGTCCTACACTTAATTTGCGACCTTACCATCGCCGCCGATAACGCCATTTTTGGGCAGACTGGCCCGAAAGTCGGCAGTTTCGACGGTGGTTTTGGAGCTAGCTATCTCGCCCGCATTGTGGGACAAAAAAAAGCTAGAGAAATTTGGTTTCTCTGCCGCCAATATGATGCACAACAAGCTCTAGAAATGGGTTTAATTAATTGCGTTGTCCCAATAGAACAACTAGAAGCCGAAGGTATTCAATGGGCGCAAGAGATTTTAGAAAAAAGTCCGATCGCAATTCGGTGTCTCAAAGCCGCCTTTAATGCTGATTGTGACGGACAAGCTGGTTTACAAGAACTCGCTGGCAATGCGACCCTACTCTATTACATGACAGAAGAAGGGTCTGAAGGCAAACAAGCCTTTCTTGAAAAGCGTCCACCAGATTTTCGCTCTTTTCCTTGGCTACCTTAAAATTGCAAAAATCGCACCCTTTTTTGAGGTGCGATTTTTATATATGTCAAATTTAAAGCACTAAATATCTTAAAAACGAATCTTATCTTAAGAAAACTACAAAATCGGTTCAGTAATAATGGATAGCTAAATAAACACTGCTTCAGTCTTAGCCTGTTCAGAATATATAGAGGCAGTTATTTCTTCTACAGGGACAAGAGCAGCATTATCTAAATCTGAGCCTACAGAATGAGAACAAGCTAAAACTGGTGCTGCATCTGGCAAAGTCCAAGCATCTTCCAAGGTTTCCCAAGAAGGTGCAAAAGGTGGGAGCGCCAAAGAGCAAGCCTTCCAAGTTGCTTGAACTGGCGCTCCCAACTTCTGGCACGTTCCACCACGGCGACCTTCTGGCTGGTAATGACGGCAATATTTACAAGCAGATGCTAAAAATTTAATAGGTTTCATTTGGGTTCATCTTTAGTGCCGTTTCCGGCTAAATTTCATGTTTATATTTTGCTTCTATATATAAAGACGGATAAAAGCCAAAAAGTCATTATTTTCTATAGGTTTCAGCGATCCCGACGATAAAGTAAACTTTAGGATATTTTTATAATCTTGTTATATTTTTAAATAATTCTGAGAGTGCTTACCTATAGATTTTAACTAAAACTTATTAGGGATCAAGAGTAAAACTAAAGCTTTTGATTTATTTAGCCTTTTAACTTCCTCCTTAAGGATAGATTAAGGCATATAATTCCAGATAAATAGTCTGCTTTCATTACCACACTAAACATATTTTAGCCATAAAACATATTATTTTCTCAATAATTAGAACTTTTCTATATGGCAGAAGCAAATTACTTGAGGAAAAATTCTACTCAACGAATAATCGCTAAACTATTTTGCTGTCAATTCAAGTCAGAATTGACTCTCTTTAAAACTGTTTAGCAGCACAGATAGAACAGACTGCCCAGCGCTGGAGTTCGCCGGGTGGGGTAGGAGATTCACATTGAGGACAAAGGGGTAAGCCATGCGATCGCGATCGCATAATCTTCGTCCAATGCCCAAAAGCAGCATTCACATCCTTAGTGGGTATAACATCAGAACGGTTAATCTCATCACCAAGGTAACTAGGATGCTCATGGGGTGAAACCGTTTGTTGCTGTTTTCTCTCCACAGATAGATTCTGCCAGCCAGCAGTAGAGAAGCGAATATCAACCAAAGGCGTTGGCAGCTTTTTATTCAACTTCAAAAGCAGAGATGTGCGGCCAAAAGTTAGGTTTTGCGCCCAAGCAGCACTAGAAGTTGCTACCGACAAAACATCGCGTTGAATCGCCAATGGTCGAGTATTTGCAGCAACCACCGGCCCAACAACTTCTGCCCAACACTTACTCAAGTATTGAAATGGTTGCTCCTGCCATTTAGCCTGCTTTTCTAGAACGCCCAAAATATCATTAATTGATTTCAACGACATTATTCTGAGTGCTGAGTGAGGAGACGCGATGAATCGCGTCTGTACAAAAAAAAGGTAGGAGTAGAGACGCGTGGAGTGGGGGAGACAAGGAGAATAACCATGCCCAATGCCCAATGCCCAATTCCCAATCTATCCATTTAAATAATTTTCGCTACTATTGTCACAAATATAAAGTTAATTCCAACAATCTACGCTTGAGGCATAGAGGCAATGACTCAAAACCCCCTGAACGATTCCAGCACTCAATCGTCTAAAACACCTGGATTGAAACCAGCACTAGCAGCAGCATTAGCAAGTTTAGAAGTACCACTAGATCAAGAGTTAGCTCGATACCGACGCACGCGAAATGGTTTAGGCTCATCGAACCAGCGCCGTGTTGCAAGTTACATGAGCAATCAAGCCCAGTCGTTGAGTGCCATTCCTACAACATCCGTCACAACTCAGTCATCAGTAACGGACATGAAAACTAACGTGCCGCCCGTATCTGTACCCATGAATCAGGGAACCCCAGCGCCAGCTACAGCCAAAATTGACGTACCACCAGCATCTTTTGTAGCTGTGAATCCTGAGATGAACCCAGCGTCAGCTACGGTAAATACTGAAGAACGAAATAATCTCAATGTTCCCTCCACCCCCGACGCTGCTAAAACACAAACTCAACTTCCACCGCCGCCGCCGAACTTTAGTAGCAGCATCGTGGCAGCAATCGTTAAAAATACTAACAGTGAAAATCTTTTGCAGCCAGATGACACCCCTAAACACCCAGATGACTACTTAGAATCTAGTGAAGCACTGCTGCGAAGTCTGACAGAAGAACAACCAGAAATTAAGAAACCAAGCAATTCTAGTGACAGTCTGCTATCACCTTTAGGTATCGGCTCGATGTTGCTACTATTAGTGGCAAGTCTTACCTTGGGTTATGTAGTATTCAATCCCAAAGGCTTACCGCAATGGAATTTAGGCAAGTTGTTTAACGGAAACTCACCTCCCGCACCAGAAAATACTCAAGAAGTTGGGAGTAATGTCCAACCTCAGATCGAGCCACCAAGCACATCTATACCCAAGTATCCCAATCTAGCTGCTCAAGAGTTTCCTGATGTAAGAGATCCTAATGATTTAGTTGGTTTAAAACCCAAAGTCCAGCCAAGCCTCTCAGTAGCGCCTAATCCAGTTGTTCCCCAAAATCCCGCAAATAATCCTCAAGCGGCATTGCCTGTCCCCAACACAGCCCAAAAACCGACAAATCCGATCGCTTTAGCACCAGTCCCAAGGGTACAAACCTTACCTCTTTTGAATTTGCCTCCCACTTCAACGGTAAAAAGCTTACCTAAACCAATTGCAACCTCACCAAAGCTGAATGCAGAAATCAAACCAGGAACAGATGGCTTCTATCATGTAGTGATAGATAATAAAGGTGAAGCTTATGCTTCAGCACGGCAAGTAATTCCCGATGCTTATTTATCAGCCAACAAAGAATTGATTTATCTCGGTGCTTTTAAGACTAAAGAGCAAGTACAAAAACAGATGCAACTATTAGAGTCAAAGGGAATTAAGGCAAGGGTTCAGCAGCCATAAGTTACAAAAATCTAAGATACCATGAGATTACAGTCCTGAGTGTCCAATAGTAGAGACAAAATCTTGCTTGTTTACAGTTTTACAACAAAATTTTTATACTCAATACTTTAAGTGGTCATTCAGCACTTTATAAACTACGCCTAAGACAAAATTTTTATTCTCAGGACTTTAACTAGGCGTAGACTGAACGCCCCGCTACCGCTAACAGCATGAGTTTTGTGAATGGAGAGCCGACATGGAATTAATCAAGCGTATTCTGCGGGTGATTCGCGCTAATGTCAATAGTTCGATTGCAAGTGCAGAAGATCCAGAAAAGATTCTAGAGCAAACTGTCCTGGAGATGCAGGAAAACCTGGTGCGGTTGCGGCAAGGTGTAGCACAAGCGATCGCAACCCAAAAACGTACTGAACGACAAGCGGCAGAGGCCAACTCTCAAACAGAAGAATGGTATCGCCGCGCCCAATTAGCCCTGCAAAAAGGCAATGAACCTCTAGCACGCGAAGCTTTGACTAAGCGCCAAGCTTACAAAGAAACCACTACAGCCCTCTTTTCCCAGATAGAGCAGCAAAACGATATAGTCGCTAGGCTAAAAAAGGATATGCGATCGCTAGAGTTAAAAATTTCCGAGGCGAAAACAAAAAAAGATATGTATATTGCTCGCGCCCGTTCTGCTGAAGCATCTTCTCGCCTCCAGGAAATGCTCGGCGGAGTTTCTGCTACCAGCAGTCTGAGCGCCTTTGAGCGGATGGAAGAAAAAGTTTTGCAACTAGAAGCTCATTCAGTTGCGATGTCTGACGACAAGCCGCTTCGCGTCTACGCCCAACTCGGTAGCGACGACTTGGAAACACAATTTACTTCCTTGGAATCTACTAATAATGTGGATGCTGAATTAGCAGCAATGAAAGTACAGGTTTTAAATGAGGCAGAAAACACAGAACACAACAATCTGCTTACCGAGGAAAAGCAGAATACAGCACAGCCTCCTCAAAAGCAGTTACCCAAAACTCAAGACTCTTGAAGTTTGGCTAATTACTCCACTTTGGAGATATCCTAACAATTAAGAGTTGTTATAAGGTACTGATTCCAGCCGGAAAGATTACATTGAAATAGGTAGCTATTAAAAAGTAAAAAAGCTGACTGTCCAACCAAAAGCGTAAACCAAACAAGGAAAAACAAAGTTATGGGATTATTCGATCGCATTAAGCGAGTAGTTAGTTCTAACCTCAACGACCTGGTTAACAAAGCCGAAGACCCCGAAAAAATGCTAGAACAAGCCATCCTGGAAATGCAGGAAGACTTGGTGCAGTTGCGTCAGGGAGTAGCCCAAACGATCGCCGCTCAAAAACGCAGTGAGAAACAATATAATGATGCCCAAAATGAAATCAATAAGTGGCAACGCAATGCCCAACTAGCTCTACAAAAAGGTGATGAGAACTTAGCACGGCAAGCCCTAGAGCGGAAGAAAACTTATACGGATACTAGCACCGCCCTCAAAGCTAGTTTAGATACCCAAAGCACTCAAGTTGAAACCCTCAAGCGCAACTTAATCCAGCTAGAAAGCAAGATTTCTGAGGCTAAAACCAAGAAAGAAATGCTCAGAGCAAGAATCACTACTGCCAAAGCCCAAGAGCAACTCCAAAACATGGTAAGTGGCATGAATACCAGTAGTGCAATGTCTGCCTTCGAGCGGATGGAAGAAAAAGTGCTGATGCAAGAAGCCCGGGCGCAGTCGGCAGGTGAATTAGCAGGTGCCGATTTAGAAAGCCAATTTGCCAGGTTGGAAGGTAGTAGCGATGTTGATGATGAATTGGCAGCTTTGAAAGCGCAAATGCTACCACCCGCTACTCCAGTAACTCAAGCACAACTGCCACCGCAGCAAGGAACCACTCCTGCAAAGTCTAGTGAAGTGGTTGATGCTGAGTTGGATTCTTTACGCAAGCAATTGGATCAATTATAAAATTGTCAGAAAACTTATTTAAGCCAGTCCCACGCCTGTTGGTTGTGGGATTTTATGTCATTAGTCAATAGTTAAGAGTCAAAATAACTATGAATTATTAACTATGGACTATTGACTACTTTGGGATAAAGTATTGTGTGTGCCAACTTCGATCGCCACCTGATGGAGACTGTAATGAGTAAGGCTGTAATCACCATAACTGATGCTGAGTTTGAAACAGAAGTATTAAAAGCTGAACAGCCTGTATTAGTTTACTTTTGGGCTTCTTGGTGTGGGCCTTGTCAATTGATGTCCCCCATGATTAACTCAGCTGCTACCCAATATAGCGATCGCCTCAAAGTCGTGAAAATGGAAATTGACCCCAACCCACTCACTGTTAAACAGTACCAAGTGGAAGGTGTCCCCGCTCTCAGACTATTTCTTGGCCAGGAAGTTTTGATATCCACTGAGGGAGTCATCGGCAAAGATAAATTACTCGAACTCTTAGACACGCACTTAAATAGTAATTAGTCATTGGTCATTGGTCACTTGTACTCAGCGTTGCCGTAAAGCCTGCGGCATAGCTACGCTTCGGGCGCAGCCTCTGCAAGAGTTGTATTGGTCAAATGACTAATGACAAATGACTAATGACAAATGACTAATGACAAATGACTAACATGCAATTTGCAAAGCGTTTACAACCCCTGCAATCGAATGTATTTGCTGATATGGACAGAGCCAAGGCGATCGCTTTGGCCGCTGGACAGCAACTAATCGATTTGTCGTTGGGGTCTTCTGATTTACCAGCCGAGGCACACGTTATCGAGGCGATCGCCCAATCTCTCCACGATCGCAGTACCCACGGCTATCTGTTGTTTAACGGTACCTTTGGGTTTCGTGAAGCCGCAGCCAACTGGTACGAACAAAAATTTGGTATCAAGGTAGATCCCCAAACTGAGGTACTGCCTCTGATTGGTTCTCAAGAGGGTACAGCCCATTTCCCCCTAGCATTGCTCAATCCAGGAGATTTTGCCCTGTTGCTCGATCCAGGTTATCCCTCTCATGCTGGAGGAGTCTACCTAGCTAGCGGTCAAATCTACCCAATGCCATTACGGGCAGAAAACGCTTTTTTACCAGTGTTTGCTGATATTCCCGCCCCAGTCTTAGCTCAGTCGCGGATGATGGTATTAAGTTATCCTCATAATCCCACCTCCGCGATCGCTCCAATATCATTCTTTAAAGAAGCTGTCGCCTTCTGTCAGCAACACAATCTCGCCCTGGTTCACGATTTCCCTTATGTAGATTTAGTATTTGCGCAAACTGGGGACTGGGCAATGAACTCTTCCCAATCCCCAATCCCCAGTACCCAATCCCTAGTCCCCTCTATCCTGCAAGCCGATCCAGAGAAAAGCGTCTCCATTGAATTTTTCACCCTTTCCAAGTCATACAATATGGGCGGCTTCCGTATTGGATATGCCATTGGTAATGCTGAGTTAATTAACGCCTTACGCCAAGTAAAAGCTGCCGTTGATTTTAATCAGTATCGAGGGATTTTGAATGGTGCGATCGCAGCCCTAACTGGCCCTCAAAGCGGCGTAAAATCTGCTGTCGCTACCTTCCAGCAGCGCCGTGATACTTTCATTACTGCTTTGCACCGCATTGGCTGGAATGTTCCTACTCCCAAAGCCACAATGTACATTTGGGCAAAATTACCCTCACCTTGGAGTCAAAACTCTATAGAATTTTGTACCCAGTTAGTTAAACAAACTGGCGTAGCTGCTTCACCAGGTGCTGGCTTTGGCAAATCTGGGGAAGGGTATGTCCGTTTTGCCTTAGTACATGAGCCACCTTTGTTAGAAACTGCTGTGGAAAGAATTGCCCAGTTCCTTGATTAAATTTCTTCTCAAGCTGAACGCCAAGGATTTTTTTGCACCAAAGTCTATGGATATAAGACGCAGCAAAGGCGCACAGCCGCGCGTCCCTATAAATATCCGTATTATACTGAGCTTAAAATAATTTGTCTATATTTTTGATGCAAATAGCATTCGATAAAATACTTAATTAGACGTATAAAAACATAGAAATATTCGTCATATTTTTATTGATAATCCGAAGTAACTTTACCCAATCAGGTCTCCCCGTCTCTTAAAGTAGGTTTGTACGTTCAGCTACCAACGATGGCTAACAATACAGGTGGCGTTTTCAAGCCGCCGTATTGCCAAAAAGCCTGTAGTCAATACAGCCCAAGCCTATAAACGGCAATACTTTAAAACTTAACTTCCAAACTGACAGAGACTTGAAAAAATGAAAATGACTTTCCAGAAGCTTGTAATTGGTGCTTCAATGGCTATTGGTGTGAGTGCGATCGCTACTGTACCAGCACAGGCTGGCACACTCTCCAGCGCTACTCTCGGTGGAACAGCAACCAGTGATTATTCAGTTTATGATGTCCAAGGTAGCAGTACCAAGCTCGTGCAGCAGCCCTCCGCAAATGATGTCCAAAAAGTCCTAGATGGAGATGCTGGAAACCCCACAGGAAACGTAGAGTTACGAGCCAGTAGTGAGCAGTCTGGTTTTGATTTCACCAAAAACACTACCTTGACGGGGCAAATTGGTGACCAAAGTATTACCTTGAGTAGTCTGACCGCAACAGATTGGTTTAGTACTGGGTCAGTATTGGATACAAGCTATGGTGCAAGTAACTTTGCAAATACTTGGTTTAACCAATTTTATGATGCAGCTGGTCTAGGAGCAAGTCTTATCCCTCGTAGTCAAGCTTTTAATGCATTTTTATCCATCAATGGTTTCCAACGCTCCAGCGATCCTAATATCTCTTACGTTAACCAAAATGACACCACTGGCGAAATCAAAATTGGGTTAGCGGGTCACTACAATTTAAAAGATTATTATGCGCCTCTGTTAGGAAACTTGGGTAATCTCCTCAAAAATGGATTTCAAGCCAGTGAAGTTGTTAAAGTTACCTACAACAACAAGACTGATTTCCTTTACAGCTTTTTTGCTACGGCAAGTGGACTAACCAACAGTGTGGGGTTAGGCGCTGATGGAAACTCTCACAGTGGCAACTATGAAGTCAGCATAAAAGGTGTACCTCCCGCAGCAGTGCCAGAACCATCAGTAATCATTGGTCTGTTGGGTGTGGCTGGTGTGTTTGCGACACAACGCAAATTTAAAAAAGCATCTATTTAAGATTCCTGGTTCAAAACTACAAATAAGTAAGGGAGCTAACTGCTCCCTTTTTTTATGAATAGTTCTTTCCAGCTATAGCAATCCAATTTGATTCATGAAATTACTTGCGTAGAGAGGAAACAGGAAAGAAAAGAATAGATGTGTACTGAGGTTTTTCACGCAATTAAATGGGAATCTTATATCAATACCTTCGCCAAATCAAAAAATGACTCGATTCGTAGGTATCTGCTCGAAAGTTGTGATGCGTGCAGCAAGAGCAAGGTATCTAGTAAACTGTGGTGGAAGCGACTTACCTTTAAAAAGTGGATATTTATCTCAAGTCTTGTTAATTGAGATAGTAGCTGGGTTTAAACCATGTTGTACTAGGTAGTAAATCAAGCCACTCTGCGGGTACTCTGTTGGGGAATTCGTAGAGTAACCACAGAAGCGTTTACAGACTAAAAGCCTACCTACTTTATATTTACTTGATAATTACTCTGTGAAATCGGCACGAAAAAAGAATTTTTCTTAAAATAGAGAAAGATTACTTAATTTTGATTGTGACAATATCTACTCAAATACTACCACTGGTTAAAGAGCCGGAACGACTGGAAAATCGTCTAGCCGAAATTCCACCGGAACCGGGGGTTTATTTTATGCGGGATAAGAGCGATCGCATTATATATATAGGTAAGTCACGGAAATTGCGATCGCGTGTCCGTTCCTATTTTCGGGATGGCTACAACAAAACTGAACGCATCGCTACGATGGTCAAGTTGGTGACAGAAATTGAATTCATCGTCACCGATACTGAAGCCGAAGCCCTAGCGCTAGAAGCCAATTTGATCAAGCAGCACCAGCCATACTTCAATGTGCTGCTCAAAGATGATAAAAAATATCCCTATCTCTGCATTACTTGGTCAGAAGATTACCCGCGAATTTTTATTACCCGTAAACGTCAATTTGGTAAGGAAAAGGATAAATTTTACGGGCCTTATACTGATGCTGGTTTATTACGAGAAGTTGTCCGCATCTGTAAACGCATCTTTCCCCAGCGACAACGACCTCAACCACTTTTCAAAGATCGTCCGTGCTTAAATTATGATTTAGGGCGCTGTCCGGGTGTGTGTCAAAAGCTGACTTCACCAGAAGAATATCGCAAAATTGTCCAAAAGATAGCGATGGTATTCCAAGGGCGAACTCAGGAATTGATTGATATTTTGACTCAACAAATGAATGCAGCATCTGAGGACTTGAACTTTGAGTCAGCAGCACGGAGTCGCGATCAAATTTCTGGGTTAAAGTCGCTGACTGCTGACCAAAAAGTATCCTTACCAGATGATACAGTTTCACGGGATGCGATCGCACTGGCAGCTAACGAAGAACACGCTTGCATTCAACTATTCCAGATTCGGGCTGGGCAATTGGTAGGACGTTTAGCTTTTGTAGCGGATGCTCATGCAGAACCAGGAGCTATTTTACAACGAGCTTTGGAGGAACATTACCAAACTGCTGACTCAGTGGAAATACCTTTAGAAATTCTGGTACAGCATGATTTACCCGATGCGGAGATATTGGCGGATGTCCTAACTCAACGTAAAGGAAAAAAAGTCACGATTTTGACTCCTTTACGGCAAACTAAGGCAGAATTAATTGAGATGGTAGAGCGAAATGCTCAGTATGAACTGCAAAGAATGCAAAAATTTGGCGATCGCAATCACCAAGCAATGCAAGATTTAGCAGCTATTCTCGATTTACCAGATGTACCTCACCGCATCGAAGGTTATGATATTTCCCACATTCAAGGCTCAAATGCTGTAGCTTCGCAAGTCGTGTTTATCGACGGTTTACCCGCCAAGCAGCATTATCGCCACTACAAAATTCAAAATCCCACGGTGACGGCGGGACATTCAGATGATTTTGCTAGTCTTGCTGAAGTTATTGGGCGACGGTTCCGCAAGTATGGGGAAGATCCGCAACTAACACGTTTGGGTAATCCAGATTGGCCTGATTTAATCATGATTGATGGCGGTAAAGGTCAGTTATCGTCAGTTATCGCCGTTTTGCAAGAGATGAATTTATTAGAAGACTTGAGAGTTGTGAGTTTAGCCAAGCAGCGAGAAGAGATTTTTTTACCGGGTGAATCTAAACCCTTGACAACTGATGCAGAACAACCAGGCGTGCAGTTGTTGCGGCGGCTGCGGGATGAAGCGCATCGGTTTGCAGTGACTTTCCATCGTCAGCAGCGTAGTGATAAATTAAAGCGATCGCGTTTAGATGAAATTCCTGGCTTAGGACATCATCGACAAAAGCAGCTACTAGGGCATTTTCGTTCAGTTGATTATATTCGCCAAGCTACAACTCCACAACTCGCTGAGGTTCCAGGAATTGGGCCGCGTTTGGCTCAAGAAATTTACAATTATTTTCATCCCAATTGAAGATTCTTGGTTTATTTCATTCCTCAATTATTAATCTACCTAAAATTTCATTCCATTTCTCCTTGTGAATTTTTTGTATTTCATTATCAGACTCTATTAATTGAGAATACTCCTCAATAAAATCCGTAATAGACATGATCAATCTTAAATAATATTTAATTGTAGGAATTATTCCATTAAGGATTACTTGACATCCGTGTTCACTGGCAATTTCCTTAATAAGCTTATTAATTTTATTTATCTCCTTCTGATTCTTTAATATATTTTGAAGCAAAAATATAATATCTACTAGGATTATGTTTAATAATTTTTTCTTTTGCACGATAAACAATTTGCAAAGTTATTTCTTGACCATGTTTTACCTCTATAGCTTCAAGAAGATGATTATTTTTATCAAATATTTCAATATCTCCAGCAGTATTAGAAGTTCTATCAGAAGCTGTATGACTACCTAGTTTTCTCAATGTGCATGAATTATATCTGGACATCTCTCTAACTAAAACTTGATAAATACCATACAAGGCAATAACAGGTAATTTTGAACCACCATCAGTCTTATAGTCATAATTAAAATGTTCTTCTAAAGCGTTGACTACACTTTTTATGTCTAACTTTTCAGGATTAGTTAATTTAATAATCTCAACTAGATTATTCTCCTTAGCTGATTTAATGAATTTAATAAGTAATCTTAATACATCTTCTGATTTCTCAGGATTTATCTGCACAAAATCAATAATTTTTAGAAATGCTGTTTTTAGAGATTTAGGACTTATACTTCCGTTATAATCTAACGTATAAGGATAAGGTTGTTCAAAAGAACGAGTTAACCAACCACTTTCGGCCATTGAAGGTAATCCTAACTCTGTTAATGTAGGCGTAATGTACTTTGTATCTATACTTCTCCCTGAAAAACCACCAGTCATTTCAGCTTGGTGGTATCTAATGTCTTGTGATGGATATAAAGTCTTATGTACTAAAAGAGTAACTAGCACCGTATAAACTGCTTTTCTTTCAAAACATTTTTTGGCAATTTTTACAATACAATCTTGATATTCGTCTGATAATTGAATTTGATTAACTTCAAATTCAGGTATGGCTTGATAAATCTCTATAAGTTTTTCGCTGTGATTCATCATAAAAGGTATTTCTAGTTGAATAGGTCGCTCAAAAGAAACATTATCCTTAATATTATTTTTTTCACTAACTATCTCTTGATAAGAAAAAACTTGTTTTTTAATTTGATTGGCAAGTTCATACATTACTGGTATAGAAACTGAATTACCTATTTGCTTATAACACTCTGATAAATTACTATGGTTTTTGAAATTATCCGGGAACCCCATGATTCTATAGCACTCTCTAATCGTTAGCTTCCGAACTGAATTTTTTTCTGGTATGTAAATAAAAAATCTACCGGAAGTTTCTTGAGAAGGTATTGTTGGATGCACCCCTTCTATAGAATAGATTCTATTTGGTTGATGATGAACCCTAGATAAATGTTCTGTATTTGGTCTAACACCTGTTTTCCAAATACTTTTATTACGATATCCTACAAAAATCAGACCAGATGCTTGTTGTTTTGGATGATCAATCATTGTATATTCTTGAGGATTTAAGTATTCAAATTCTCCAGAAGTACACAAAAATTCTTTAAGGTTAGGAAATGGATAAGTTTTTTTGAGTAGTCCAAAATCAAATTTCCTGTTTTTCGTCGCAACAAATACTACTCTTTCTCTATTTTGTGGTAGCCCAAAATCTTTAGAGTTAAGTATCTCGTAATTAACTATATAACCCATATCTTCCAAAGAATATAAGATTACTTCTAAAGTTCTACCTTTATCATGATGTAATATATGCTTAACATTTTCAAGGATAACTACAGGAGGACTAATATGCTCAATGATTTCGCAAATATGAAAAAATAGAGTTCCTCTAGTGTCATGAAACCCTTTTTTTCGTCCACAAATACTAAAAGGTTGACAAGGAAAACCAGCTGTCAATACATCAAAGTAAGGAAGCTTTTGTATATCAATTTTTCTGATATCATGTACAGGGGTGTCTCCAAAATTATTAGAATAAACCTGTTGACAAGCTTCGTTAATCTCACAGGAAAATACACACTTATAGTTGGCTTTTTCAAAAGCCAATCTAAAACCTCCAATACCGGCAAATAAATCAGCAAATTTTAGGTTTAATTCCTCCATAAAGATTATTAAAATATTTCAATAGATAGATCAATTAAATATTATAACAAAATACTACAATTTTTTAAGATTATTGATTTGAAGTCTTGAATTATATTTAATATCGCTCAATATTTTATACTTTAATTTAAGTAATTACATGGTGTAAGTTTTTTGGAAAACCCATTAGTCATTACCAATCACTACACTGTTTCTTGCTTGGATACAGGGTACAGCATTGCTATTTTCCTACGAACAGATTGTATTGCATGGAATTGATACAGCAATTGCGTCTGTTATGAGGTACACTGAATTAAAATATAAATTCTTTTAAATGAAGTCATACTCTGTCGACCTTCGAGAAAAAATAGTTGCAGCACAT
>NZ_JBALDL010000053.1:0-16335 GCF_036917465.1 Nostoc sp. | reverse complement strand
AAATTCACAACTGCTATTTGAAGATGTAGCCATAAATGATTCCACCTATATTCAGATGGAAATCACAGAGAATACTGTGAATGAAATATCGGTTACAGAAGCTTCTTTAGATATCAATTTTAGTGAAAATTTAGATTTAGCCCAGACAAACTTAGAAGTTTTTGTGGCTGAGGAGAACAATAACTTAGAAACTACCTTTGAGTTCACAGAAAACACAGAACTGGGTTTTGCAAATGATTTATTGTTTACAGAAACTGCTATATCAGAAGCAACAAATGAGGAAGAGTTAGAAGAAAACGCGGCAATAATTGATTTACAAGCTGTCAAGTTCATACAAACGGTTATTCAAGAAAATATAGAAACCGATTTATCTGATTTAGGAGAGATATTTGAAGTTGCACCAGGGCTAGATGAAGAAAATGCTATTGCTGCCTCAACGGAAGAATTAGTAACGACAGAAACCCTTGAAATAGCTGTTCCAGATGATGGTTTTGCAGACTTGGAAGCATTGCTAGGAGAGGAAGTAGGACTTAACCCCAAAGCTACCTCAATACCAGAAGTAGATTTTGCAGCGCTGGAAGAATTGCTTGGTACAGATGACGAAAGCGATGTCTCCGATGGGCTACGCCAACGCCAGCCATTAAACACTCAACCAGCCTTGGCGAAAAATACCATTTCATCACTAGCTATAGATGAATTTGGTGACTTGGAGAAACTGCTAGCAGAAGCGGATCAAACAATATCCCATTCACCAGTAGCCAAATCAAACACCAGCAAAGCTCCCCGTCCCTCTACTCGTCGAGCTGCAAGATTTGAAGAAACGATGAAGGTTCCAGTTAAACAACTCGACGATATGAGTAATTTAGTCGGGGAGTTGGTGGTAAATCGTAATACCTTAGAGCAAGATCATGAACGGCTGCGGCAGTCATTAGATAACTTGCTGATTCAGGTACAACAACTCTCGGATGTGGGCGCAAGGATGCAAGAGTTGTACGAGCGATCGCTCCTAGAAGCTTCTCTATTAGCTGGACGCAAAAAGAAAGACTCCGGCTTCCAAGCGCCTGATTCCAATGCTGATAGGGGTTTTAGCGAGTTAGAGATGGATCGTTTTACTCCCTTCCATACACTCTCTCAGCAGATGATTGAGCGCATTGTCCGAGTGCGTGAGTCAGCTAGCGACATTGATTTTGTCACCGAAGAAACCGAGCGAGTCGCAAGGCAGTTCCGCCAAGTAACAACCCAGCTACAAGAGGGACTAACAAGAGCGCGAATGGTGCCTTTTGCCCAAACTATCGATCGCTGGCGGCGAGGAGTGCGAGACAACGCCATCAAGTGTGGCAAGCAAGTAGAGTTGGTAATCGAAGGTGGCGATACCTTAATTGACAAGATGATTTTGGATCATCTGACCGATCCGTTAACTCACATGCTGAATAATGCGATCGCTCACGGTATTGAAACGCCAGAAGAACGACAATCTGCTGGTAAGCCACCCGTGGGAATCATTACTATCCGCGCCTTCCACCAAGGCAACCAAACGATCATTTCTGTAGGCGATGATGGCGCAGGTATTGATTCGGCAAAGGTTAAAGTTAAGGCGGTGAAGATTGGCATGATTACAGAAGCCCAAGCAAAAGCCATGTCTCGCCTCGAAGTCTACGATCTGCTGTTCCAATCTGGTTTTACCATCAAAGACCAAGCAGATGAAATTTCTGGTCGTGGTGTGGGTATGGACGTGGTGCGTTCCGAAATTAGCGAAATTCGGGGGACAGTGAACACCGATTCTGCGATCGGTAAGGGAACCACCTTCACTATTCGTCTACCACTGACTCTGAGTATTTGTAAAGCTCTCTGCTGTGTCTCCGATCGCTCTAGAATCGCTTTCCCGATGGACGGTGTAGAAGATACGCTGGATATCCCAGTGAAAAATATTCAGCACGATGCTAATGGACAATCATTTATTTCTTGGCGCGATACGGTGTTGCCATTCCGACCTCTGAAGGAACTTTTAACCTTCAATCGGCAAATCAGTCGCGGTAATGTCTATGGCGGTACGCGAGATGATGATATGGTTTCTGTGGTCGTGGTGCGATCGGCAAATACCATGATTGCTCTACAGATAGACCTGGTGTTAAGCGAACAAGAAATTGTAATTAAGCAATTTGAAGGGCCAGCACCTAAACCCATTGGTGTCGCTGGTGCTACAGTCTTGGGTGATGGTCGGATTATGCCCATTGCTGACGTACTAGAAATCATTGACATCTTCCAAGGACGGATTTCTACACAAATGGGTGGCAATTCTTGGCAACAGAAAGGGGTTCCCATTGACACCTCTCCTGCGAAGATTGACCCGACAGTGCTAATCGTGGATGACTCCATTACAGTCCGAGAATTGCTATCCCTGACATTTAACAAAGCAGGTTATCGCGTAGAACAGGCGCGTGATGGTCAAGAAGCTTGGGATAAACTCCGCTCCGGTCTGCCTTGCGATATCGTATTTTGCGACATCGAAATGCCCCGTTGCGATGGTCTGGAATTACTCTCTCGCATTCAGAAAGACTCTAACCTCAACCATCTACCGATCGCAATGCTCACCTCGCGGGGTGCAGACAAGCACAGACAAATTGCCGCTCAACTCGGTGCTAGTGGCTACTTTACCAAGCCCTACCTAGAAGAAGCTCTCCTCGAAGCGGCGGCGCGAATGTTAAAAGGGGAAAAACTTGTTAGCACTACGACTAATGTTTAGTAAGTAATCAAAAAAGGGAATGGGGAATGGGGAAGAGTTATCAATGCCCAATACCCCAAGTCTGTTGGTGGCTATCCCTCTCTACCCACTCTTGGGTGGAGTTTCCCGCCGACTTCCAATAAAAAATAATTACTTAGTTTGAGTAAATAATCGAAATATATTATACGTGTATCTTATTTGGCAAAAACAAAATAAGATAAAAGTCTTTCCAAATTCCTGTGCTTTATTTCCTACTACTTTTTGAGGATAATCCCAAAATAGATAAAAATATTTCCTAAATGGCAACATTTCTCTGTCGAGTTTAGGTATTGTCAGTGTTGAGTTAGATCCATTCTGGATTCTATACTCAGACTTGTTTATCAGTTACGTAAAGCTCGTATAAAGAACTATGCTTAATCTGATTTAAGTACTGAAACTCAAATTTGCACTGTCGTCTACTCAACAGTATTATATGGGGGAACCAATTTGGTATACCTAATTATTTGTCTATACCAAAATCTACGTTAGTAAAAAGGACAGATTAAACATCTCAGCAAAAGACACTATAACGATGTAAAACTACGTTCTAGCCTTAAATAAGACTAAATTTAGCTGCACGTCGTCACTAAAAAGCAAATATGAAGCTTTTCTGTACTTGACTAGTGCTGGATTTAGGTTACTCTTAAAGCGAACGCTTCATATAAGAATCTACCTGACAGAAGTGTATAAAGATATAGTTAAATTTAGCAATTCTGTCCGAGATTTTTAATTTGCAAACTGAATAGTTTGATACGGCGCTCAAAAGTCTTATCTACTACCCTAAACAAGGTAGTCAATTAATGACTCAATATCATTTTTCTGGTAATTGTATTGGATAGTCTACAATACCAGTGGATGAGAAAATCTAAAGAAAATATAAAAGAAACTCAAATGACTGTGGTGTCTGGAGGACAAAAGTGTTTCTGAGACTAGCACATCAACATCGGCAATTCGTCCAAGACTTGGTAATGAACCTGCAAGCCTTGGCGGTCGTATTAGAGCGGCGCGGGTATCCTGCGTCTTGTTATACCTGCGGCGACCAAATGAATAGTGCATCGTTTATGGTTAGCTTGGGTGATAACCACCTAATTCGGTTTTTGGTGTCCGATTATGGGATTACTTGGACGGAAATGCGGGATGACCGCGAATTAATGAAGCTAGAAGGTGCGGAGGCAATTAGTCAGTTAGACGAACTAGCTGATCTTGTCAAGCATTCTATGCAAACTGATACAGGCTCTAAAACTCTTGCCAAGAAGTATTAAGGCTCCAAAGTTCGATCGCAAATTAGAAATCGATTATCCCTAATTGGTAATGGTGGCTTAGTTAGCGATCGCTCTTACCCTGTTCTCCATTATGATTAAGTGATTGGCTCGTAGCCCATCACCTATTTTTTAGTATCTACTAAAACCTCACCAGCCGCATTTTGAGGATTTAGCTGAAAGTTACAATCAACATAATTAGTAATCAAAAAATAGGTTAATAAAGACTTGCAACTATCAAGCAAACAACCCAATGATGCTTGGAGTTTAAACCTACTTAGATAAAGAAATTATGAATTTTCAATGAATTTTTTCGGTGGAATCAGCCATAAACTTGAAAAAGACATCCTTGGACAGAGATAGGGAAGAAGCAACACCTAAAGTCCATTGCCAATCAAAATAAAGGATGCCCAGTAGTACGGATGACTAAAATTACTAATTGCCGACACGGGTACATTGTGGGTTCTTGCCTTCCAGTCTCCAGTAATTAATGAGACTTGAGCTTGTCGTAAGGCTTCGGTTTTAGTCAACTTGTAACTGGAGAGTATACCATAAAAAGCACTCATAAGAGCTTGTGTACCACCATCATCTACAGACCACAGCGAGGCGATCGCGGCTTTAGCACCGGTTTGTTGGATCTGATAGCCAAAGCCCAAAATTTCTTCACCGTTATCTAACTTTCCTCCCAAGCCAGTTTCACAGGCGCTTAACACTACCAAATCTACATGGGGAAGTGACCAAGTGGCGACATTTCTAAAGTTAACGCGATCGCCATTTCCAAATAAAATAAACGAATCTTCTGGTTTCCCCACCACAAAGGCTGCATGAGTCGCTAAATGGACAATTGTATAATCATCCATTTGTGGTACAGCGACTTTGGGGCTAAAAGCTTCATCTAAAAGCTTCGTAGTTTCAGGAATCGTAGCGGCTAAGTTTTCCACTTCCTGCGTTGCAAAGGGTAAACCAGCAAAAGCAACCTGTCGATTTCCAACTTTAATTTCATAATTACCTTTAGTAAAAGCACCAGCTAAAACCCGCAAAGTAGATTTCTGTGGGGTATTTAAGTTAGTCAGACTGGCAGATGTAATGTGATTGACACCCAAACGCTGCACTAGCCATTGTTTGCCATCATATAAAGCAGTTATCGGAATATAGCGTAACTGCTCATCTGGAGCGTAAATCAGAGTTTGTGTACCTGATTCCTTCAGGTCTTTTTCTATAGGTTTAATTAGCCAGTCATACAATTGGTGTGCAGGTGCTTTGATATTTCGACTGGGATTGATTAAAGCTTGGCGAAAAGTAGCAATTGTTTGATGCAGATTTTCGCGTTTTACGGCAACGGTGCGATGAATTGGTGGAGATTCAGGGGTGACTAATACCAATTCCAAGCTATCTTTTAAAATCAGTGGGTAGAGGATTGCAGATTTTTGAGGCAATCTCGCCAAATTATCCCGAAGTTCGTTGAGATTCTCCAAATCCAAATTTTGCCGCCTAGCTGTACGGCTAATTTGCTCTACCTGTGCTTTTACCGAAGTACTATTGATAAATTCGTTAAATTTATCCAAAAGTTGCTGTTGATTTAAGACTAATTGCTCGATGCGTTGTTTCTGTTGGAGCGATCGCTCCTTGGGAGAAATTTTCCGTAGTTTTGTCAGTTCTTTTCCCAACACAACAGCACTATCCAAGGTTTGATCCAATTTTTGTTTAATTGGTTTTTCTGTTGCCGCTATATTAATAGCTTTGACAGTACGTTGATTACCTGGCACAGTCTGGAGATATTCTTCTAGTTCTTCAACTTTGAGTAAATCTATTGTCCTTTGTGCTTCAGCAACACGCTCTTGTTTGAGCAATCGTTCACCCAAAATGCGATATGTCTGGCTAACACTTATGCTGTAAGCATAAGGTTGTGGCGCACTAAGTGCTGATGGATTTAAGCGAGCTTTCTCACGATTAATTAAGCAATGCTTGTAGAAAAAAATTGCTAACTCTGGTTGATTTTGGATATCAAATAAGTAACCTATGTTACTGTAGGTTTTGCCAAGTCGAACGAGATCCCCAAGTTCTTTATTAATTAATAGGGCTTGCTGATAGGATTGAAGTGCTTCAGGATACTTTCTTTGACTTTGGTAGATTCTGCCGATGTTATTGAATGTTACCGCTTCCCAAGACCGCTCTCCAAGTTCTCTACTAATAGCTAATGCTTTTTGTAATCTCTGCAAGGCTTCTCTGGATTGACCTTGCCGAGATTCTTTGATAGCTTCTTCATTGAGCCTTTCAATTTCTGAAAGCTGATTATTCTTGGGTAAAGCTTGAGCTTTTTCACCAAAGTTGTATTTCAACCTTGTATTTGTGCTTACCTGGTTATTGTCTGGGTACGCCATCCCAAAACCTAGTAAACTAAGTAGAGTTAAAGTAATAAGACTAACATACTGGAGATTAGGCTGCATAACAAAACACTCCCTAGACTCGGAAGTGTAAATATTAAAGCAATAAGTTATGGAACGCAATTAATTTTTATGCTATTCCATATTTGGAAAATTTATAGGTGTTTAAAAAAGTGAAAATGTCACAAGAAAAACCCAGGAAACTAGAATTACCACCCACTACCGCCCTTGATAATCCATCAAGTCATGAATTTGGAAATTGGTTTGAGTATCCTCTGAGAGTGCAACCCCACCACACTGACTATTCTGGTGTTGTCTGGCACGGTTCCTATATAGCTTGGATGGAAGAAGCGCGGATTGAATGCTTGCGATCTATAGGGATTGAATTTGCTGATTTAGTCGCCATAGCTTGCGATTTACCAGTTGTAGAACTGTCATTGCGTTATCATCGTTCAATTCAATTGGGTATGGCAGTGGTAGTAAAAACGCGCATGGCTGAGGTAACTGGTGTCCGAATTAATTGGGATTATGCCATTGTTTCCACTGATGGACAAGAATTGTACGTTACTGCCAAGGTGACTTTAGTAGCTTTAGATCGCGAAAGAGGTAAGATTATGCGTCAGTTGCCGCCTAGTTTTAAGGATGCATTAGCCAAAATTTCAGCATTAAATAATGATTGATAAGTACACTGTGGCGGAAGTTTAACTACCCTTAACAAGTTGCTCAAGTAGTCTGTCAAGTTTAAATTGATGGGTAAGAATGTTTGTAGTCAGAACTTCAGTCCTTATTTTCTAAGCACTAAAGTGCTTACTACAAACCCTCAACACTAGCTTGACAGACTACTAGTACAACACGGCGTAAATACGCCTACCATTTTTAAAGACTGCAAATGATGATTTTTTCAAGGTTCGTAATAGTGGGTTTATTTCCGCCGACTTGTACTAGTTAATTTTGTGATGAATGTAATTAACTTTATTTTTTACTTGCCGCTTTGGATATTTGATAAACTTTGAGTAAACTGCATTATGTGATGCCAAATATCTTGCGGGGTAATGCCAAAACCAATGTTTAATAAAATAAGGATTGCGGCAAGAGTTAATGCATTACTCACAGTTGCTTTCAACAATTTCCACAATATTATGAAGACAATCCAAGCTACAATCAAGGTAGCAATCATAATAAAATTCCTTAACAATAGCCCTTGCCCGATCCGGTGTTTGTTCAGAAAGGGTAAATTTTTATCTGAGGTAAAGCTATTAGACCTAACTTGGATGTAGATACTAAAGCTAAGATTTTTTGTTTAAATATACCAATGCTATATTAGCTGAAAACGACAGAATAATTTAGATAAGAGACAAGTGATTTGGCAATTTGGCAGAATTTTTGTTTAGCCTTCAGGCTAATGCAGAAGGCTAAACAAGAATAAATTAAAAGCTGGAAAATCTACTTTTTGGATATCTGACTAGAGGTTTTTATCGCAGAGAAATTATCCGCGAGTGAGTTTCTAATTTTTCAGTCGCGGTTAAAACTTCTTGTCTTGCCCATTTATCTGCTGCCAAAATGTCATCTAAAGAGGGATTTGCTCGGTGATCGTTTTGATGGCGATCGCACACCAATTCTATACACCGGGGAATATCTAAAAAGCGAATTTTTTCATCTAAAAATAAAGCCACAGCTTGCTCATTTGCAGCATTGAGCACAGCTGGCATAGAACCACCCGCTTTACCCACAGCATAAGCCAACTGCATACAAGGATACTTTTGGTGATCTGGTTCCCGGAAGGTTAAATTTCCAGCTTTGACTAAATCTAGTCGTTCCCAGTTGGTATAGATGCGATCGGGCCAAGATAGAGCATACAGTAAGGGTAAGCGCATATCCGGCCAACCGAGTTGGGCTAAAACTGAAGTATCTTGCAGCTCAATCAGCGAGTGAATAATGCTTTGGGGATGGATGACAATTTCGATATTGTCATAATCCAACCCAAACAGATAGTGAGCCTCAATTACTTCCAGTCCTTTATTCATCAAAGTAGCAGAGTCCACTGTGATTTTCCGCCCCATTGACCAATTAGGATGCTTCAAGGCATCAGCAACGGTTACATCTGCCAACTTTTCTACATCCCAGTCCCGGAAAGCCCCGCCAGATGCAGTGAGCAAAATTTTCCGCAAACCTGCTTTTGGCACACCTTGGAGACATTGAAAGATTGCGGAATGTTCAGAATCGGCTGGGAGTAATTTTACACCATGTTTTTCGACTAGGGGTAGAACCACAGGGGCCCCAGCAATCAGGGTTTCTTTGTTCGCTAAGGCAATATCTTTACCTGCTTCAATGGCTGCGATCGTGGGTAGCAAACCAGCACAACCAACGATCCCAGTGACAACAGTTTGAGCATCGCCGTAACGAGCGACTTCTATCACTCCCGCCTCACCTGCCAGTAGAATCGGTTGGGGATCGAGGTCAATGATAGCTTCTTTGAGCGCTGGTAATTTATCTTCTGAGCAAATGGCTGCTATTTCCGGTCGAAACTGCCGAATTTGAGCAGCCAACATCTCTACATTGTTCCCAGCTGCCAATCCCACAATCCGAAACTGATCTGGGTACTGAGTAACAATATCTAAAGTCTGAGTACCAATAGAACCAGTGGAACCAACAAGAGTAATCGCTTTCACAATTGCTTAAGGATTTACAGACAACTCCCACTATAAATTGCTGGGGACTCTTTCATAACAACAATCACTCTAATCGATACACTGACGCGGACGAGTAGAGAGGAGAAAAGTAAAATTTTTCTGTGCCTGCTTCTTCTCGTCTCTGGGCTAGCCCCAGTCCCAATCCGTTAATTTCAAGGTTTTAGAATAATAGATAAATCTAAAAAATTGGATGAATATTTGCCATGATAAATAAACAACAAGATATGATAAACGTCCTGAATGAAATCTACGAGAATGAAAAATATTCTGGTGGAATAGATTACTTTAAGCAGTTTATAAATGAATTAAACAAATATGACCTTGCAGAAAAATTAGCTTGGTAAGCTAATTTTCCCTTTTTATATGTTCTGAGCTTTCTTTTATCGACTCCATTCCTATGGGTGAATCAGTCGGTTAGAGACTGGGTTACAATTATGTCTGCCTTGAACCCAAGACCAAAACCATTTAAATCAGATATTGATGATGCAGGTTATGTAGATATTCATTTTCTATGTAAATACTTGAGAGTTAATGCTATAGAATTATTTTTACAACAAGAAAAATTCAGCAGACAAGATAAGGAAAAGCTACTTCTGTACTCCAAGAAAGTAGCAGTATCTTTATTTAGGGATGAGTTAGATATTGAATTTCTAGATGATAAGGATTATGTACATCTGGCTCAAATAGAAGTTACAAGATTAAATCTTATTTCTAGTGGAAGAATTAATGAAATTAAATATACAGAAGATCAGCTTAGGGAATACATACAAAAAGAGCTAAAAGCCCTTTCTCTAGTTGATAAATAATAAGGGCAAAAAACTTAATTACTGTATTGTACTTGATTTAACAAGCATGTATACGTAAACACTAAACTATTTCATCGACTTTTAAAATACACCCTAAAACTGCTAAGTTTTCATAAATCTAGACAAAAATAGTATATTTTAAAGATAAATTTTGAGACAATTGTCAAAAGTAACCAAATAGGAAATAATTTTAATTAATTGCTAATTTATCCAGTTTGTGAATTATTTTGGTGGAGGATTTAGTATGCAAAATATTACTCATAAATTGCTGTGTTACAGCCATAAGTAAAAGAATGCAGAAAGGAGTTTGTTGAAGCATTTAACCTTATGGTCAAAGTTCAGATAGTTATAAAAAAAGTTTTATGGAAAAGTGATTTCCTATTTCCCGCAGCCTTATGGCTTGCCAGTCGAATATTCATCTGGGCTGCTATGTTGCTGGTTACGCCAAAACTACCATTACCAGCAGAAGAATTTTTGCCGCATTTTGGCTGGGGGGTTTTTGATGCTTGGGATAGTATGCACTATCGAGCGATCGCTACTTCTGGATATGAATTTGTGAATGACGGCAAGCAACATAATCTTGCCTTCTTTCCCCTATTTCCCTTAAGCATCTGGGTTTTGATGAAACTAGGCTTGCCGTTTGAATTAGCAGGAACGTTAGTCAACAACCTGGCATTTTTTGCCGCGCTTTACTGTTTGTACTTTTGGGTTAAGGAGCATTATGGCATTAATGCAGCGCACTGGACTACTGCTGTAGTTTCCTTATATCCATCTTCCATGTTTACGGGAGTGATTTACACAGAAGGGCTGTATTTGTTTTTGAGTACATCGGCTTTGCGGGCTTTCGATCAAAAGCAGTATGGCTGGACTGGGCTTTGGGGAGCGATGGCAACAGCAACACGTCCTACAGGGATAGCACTAATTCCAGCATTAGCGATCGCAACCTGGAAAGAACGCCGACCACCCATAGCCTATATTGCTGGTTTTACTACCGCCACTGGCATACTTTTATTCAGTTTGTATTGTGCGATTTATTTTGGCAACCCTTTAGCTTTTATCGAAGCACAACGAGGATGGCGACCAAATCTGGGGTTTGATTGGCAGGGTTGGTTGAATATGCTGATGCAAATTGCAGTTGGTACAAATAATTGGCAATATGGTTGGATTCAAAAACCATCTGGCGGGATTCAAGATCCCTGGTATCTCTTGTTGTTTGCCGTGATTGTTACCAGTGGCTATCTTTTATGGCGTTTCTCTCAACATTTTAGTTCTCTGAAATTATTTTATGGCTTTTATGCTTTAGCCATATTTTTGTTGATTCTGGCGAGTGAAGAGTGGATGAATAATTTGCTCAACTTGTTGATGGTTTTGGGTGGTAGCTATGTGTTGTGGCGCTTACGTACGCAGCTGACCGCAGTTACAGTTATTTATGGTTTTTGCGGTATTGGTTTGCTACTAGCCTCTGGAGGTACTATCTCCTTGAGCCGTCTTGCTTATGGTATTGTGCCTTTGAATATAGCTATTGGTGTGCTGCTATCTCGCCATCCTCGTCAGGGATATCTAATATTGGGCATTTTTGTGACACTACTAGCCAAAATAGCTGTAGGATTTGCCCAAGAGCATTGGGTTGGTTAGAGGTCAATCGGCTTAGGCTAAACTTTTTTAACTAACCTATAGCAATCCTAAATCATTCGTGAACAATGAGATCCCCGACTTCTTGGAGAAGTCGGGGATCTAAGCCTTAGTTTTCAGATGATTTGAAAAACTGTATTGGGTTAGAGGTTTGATTATTTATTGGTGAGAAGTTGATTTAAATTTCCTAATGAATGTATCCAATCAAAGGAAAATAGCCCTGGCTGCATTATTTATCGGTGTAGCTGCCATATCTTTTGGCTCTATTTTCGTGAAATTGAGCGAAACTCAACTCAGCCCCAATGCCACTGTATTTAATCGCTTGTGGCTTGCTAGTGTAATCTTCTTGTTGTGGAATGGATACAAAGCGGTACGTCAGCGACTTTCCTTAGAGAAACCTGTTGAACAACAGCCCTACACCAGTCAGGATCTGTGGCTATTCTTTGGTGCCAGTATTTTTTGGGCTGCTACTTTAGTCTTTTTGGCTTGGTCGCTGACTGAAACTAGCGTTGCAATTTCTAGTGTGTTGCATAATCTCGCCCCCATATTTACTAGCTTAGGGGTGTGGCTGTTATTTCGTAAGGGTTTTGAGAAGCAATTCCTGATTGGGATGGTCATCGCCCTTGCAGGAGCGATCGCTATTGAATTTGAAGAACTGCAAATCGCCACAGACGAAGTTGAAGGAGGCTTTGCTGCGATCGTTTCTGCAATTTTCTTGAGTGTATACCTGCTGATCGTAGAAAAATTACGAACCAAATTCTCGCCGGCTATAATTCAGTTGTGGATCTGTGCGATCGCGGCTTTAGTTATCTTCCCCATACTTTTATTCATTCAAGATCAGCTTTTCCCCTCTACATTTAGTGGGTGGCTTTGGGTCATTTCTCAAGCCCTCATTTGTCAAGTTTTAGGTCATGGGCTTTTGACCTATAGTCTTGCCAAGTTTTCCTCTGTGGTTGTCTCTTTGGTGCATCTGTTAGAGCCAGTATTTAGCGGCATTTTCGCTCTAATAATATTTTCGGAAAAATTAACTTTCTCGAATTGGGCAGGTTTCGCTGTAGTTTTAATGGGTTTATACTTAGCCGTATCTAGCCAACCTGCGATTAATTTCCCATTCCAGGAATCAGTTACAACTATAGTTAACACTTTCATTAAAAGTATGACGAGCAAATTGTCATTAATAAAGCAACAATTCTCTGAAACACCAGCTTTATTAGGAACTGTATCATTATTGTTTGCCCTAATTCCCATATCTTTAGCACCATCTCTGACTAAATTATGCCAACAAGAAATCGGTGCAAATGCTGTAGTATTTCATCGTAGTTGGATTGCCACAATTGTCTTTGCAATATGGAATTTAATTCAGGCTTTCCGCAGCCAAGAGTCTGATAATGAACCTATAGAAAATAAGCCTTTTACGAGTCAAGAAGTGTGGCTATTGTTGGCAATGGGAACCTCTGCTGGAACCTACCTTCTTTTGTGGGCTTGGTCGCTCAGTCAAACTAGTGTTGCCAATGTTGCTTTACTATCTAATTTGAACTCCTTATTTGTTGCTTTGGCTGGATATGTGTTATTTGGTCGGCGCTTCGATAACAGATTCGTGATTGGACTAATTATAGCCTTGGGCGGAGCGATCGCATTTGAAATCAATAAGGTGCAATTTGGAACCGATCAATTACTGGGTGATGGATTAGCATTGCTAACTGCGATTTTCATGGCTACGTGTATGCTGCTGATAGAACGACTCCGAACCCGATTTAGCACTGCAACTATCATGCTGTGGCGCTGTGGAGTGACAACAATGCTTCTACTACCAGTCCTCCCATTTTTGGAAGATCGACTGTTACCTTATTCCTGGATGGGTTGGTTTTTCATCATTTTCCAAGCCCTCTTCTGCCAAGTATTGGGTCAGGGACTTTTAGCTTATAGCCTCAGCAGAATTTCTGCAAGCGTTGTCGCCGTCACACTTCTCCTCGAACCAGTTCTAGCCTCGATTTTTGCTTGGTTCATTTTTTCAGAACAGGTAGGTTTGTTTGATTGGGCGACTTTCGCCGTAGTTTTAGTAGGTATTTATCTAGCTCAATCTAGCCAATCCACTGTTCAAGTAACAGACGAAGGCTCTTAAGCTAAAAAACATCTAATTTGCATAACCAAATTAAACATAAATCTTGTGGAGTGCGCCCAAAAGCCCGCCCAGTTCATGCAATTTAAATTTGGAACAGCTTAGTAGAGAAATTTTATTTATATTTGCCTTTTACTTTCTAAGATTTCCCAGATTTTTAACTTATGGTGAAATCAGTGTAAATCCTTTAGCTGTTCCTATGATTTTACTACCAGTTAAATTTATTTGCTGTAAAGCCCCATTATCTAACAGCAAATAAGATTTATTAGATAACATTTGTTGTAAAACTGGCAGAGTTGTAGCAGTTACCTTGCAATTGCTATAAAAATTTAAGCTAGGACGATTGTAAGGAAAAGAAGTATAAATTTGGGTTCCTGGTGAAACATTTGCTCGAATCAATTCCGCTACTGGTTTAACCGGGAAAGCTTCCTTTAATTCCCAAATCCATGATTGTGAACTCATCAACAGTGCTAAAACTAAGTACATGCCAGAAAATAAAACTGGAATAAAGTTGCGATCGCGTTGTTTAACTAGCCATGCTGCGATGCCCATACTTATTGCTAAAACAATGCTCATGACTATTAAAATAGGCTCTTTCTTCATAAAAAAGTAAACACAACCTCCTAAACCAGCAATAGCAATAATAGCCAGAAATATTGTCCAACTTCGCACCCTAAAATGACCGTCCTGCCAAATTTCGCTAAGTTTAGCACCAATTGCCAAAGCTAAAAAGGGATATAGGGGCATAACATACCACGGAAGCTTAGTTCTCATTAAAGAGATAGTTAATAAATAAACAATTGTGCCAATAATTACTAGGCAACCCCAGGTTGTTTGGCGTTTTTTCCAAGCTAGATAAAAACCTCCAGGTAAAAATAATAGCCAGGGAAAACTATACTTAATTAACTCAATAAAATAGTACCAGGGAGGCCCGCTATGACCTTCAACAGGTTGGGTAAGACGAGCAAAAGTTTGTGCTTGAAAATTTACTTGCAAGAAATTTTCGCCATAATGTTGCCATTGAGCAGCAAACCAAGCGATCGCTGGTATATTTCCCAAAAACATTCCCACTAATAGATAGGGGCTGGTTAATAAAGCAAACTGCCGATCTGCAATCAGAAATAAACAAGCGATCGCGCCTAATGGCAAAACCATCATTCCTTTAGTGAGAGTGATTAATCCCAGACAAAATCCCACGCCTAAAGCATAACGGCGATTCTGACGTGCCTTTAGCAAACAAAACAACAACAGCAAGAAAAAGGTAATAGTTGCACCATCTAGCATTGCTAGCCGTCCGTGACGCACTACAGGCAACATTGTCAGGTAAACTAAAGCGGCAAACACAGCTGGTAGACTTTGGTTAAAAAGCAAACATCCCACCAAGTAAAGCAAAGGCACTCCTAAAGCCGTTAACACTGCACCTGGTAGGCGTGTTGTCCACTCATTCACACCTCCGATAGAGTAAGTCCAAGCAATTAGTAAGTGCATCAGGGGTGGCTTATTATGATAAGGTTCACCTCCCAAGGTGGGGTAAAGCCAATGCATTGAACCAAGTGGCGCACGCCAAATTTCACGAGCAACCTGCGCCACAGTACCTTCATCCCAATCTCGTAAAGGGGAGTTTCCCAAACATATCAGCCATAGAACTAGAGATATTACCAGTAGGCTAAATAACCGTTCTTTTTCTTGGAATAGACGCATATCTCAAATCGGGATAATCATCTCAAAGAGTGTAAGGCGGTATTGTACCCCAGATTTTGCAGACGTTTATATGGTGCGATGTCTACGACGGGCTACTCTTTCTTCGCCATTCCCAATAATAACAGCTTCATGTACTGGTATATCTATCCAACTATTATCAGCTAGATTTGCAGGTAGCTCATACAGGAAAGGTAAACCCAACAAAACAGCTGCTTCTGATGGTAGACAAAGGTAATCTGTAAAACCTGTGTCTATAACAAACTCAATAGTAAAATTCGGTAGATTTGGCAGTCGAAATTCTACATTAATAGTTGCGTGTCCATCTTTCACAATATCAGAAATCACTGCGAATCACGCTCTAGGAAACCACAGAAGGAAACAGCAACTTTGTAACCAAAAAGATAAAAAGAAAGAACATGGGGCTAGACGACGTAGTGGAAATGGTGAATTATCTGAGATAAGTTATGACCAGAATAATCGACGTTTAAATCCGTATAAACCATCACATACAATAGCAGCTTCGTTTTACGCTAATTTTCTTCATCCTTTCCAGCATCGCAATTTGACAGCCCGTGAAGGGGCGCGTGTCCAATCTTTTCCTGATACTTATCGTTTTCTAGGGAAAAAGACTGTTGTATCTCACAAGTTATTACATCGAGAAGAAAGATTTAATGAGAAGTTTCTTTGCCAGTACAATCAGGTAGGTAATGCTGTACCACCTATTCTTGCTAAAGCGATCGCACTTCATCTTCAAAAGAAATTAGAGCTATGCCCAAAAGCGATAGGAATCCTTTAGTTCACGGCTCTAATCTTGAACAAAAGGAGAATCACCGCACAAAATACAGAGATGTTGAGAGGAAAAAATATTTCAGTCAGATTAGAACTGAGTATAGCAATTATCAGTCTTATGAAGTACAGTAGCAGCAGTGAGTAAACCAACCCACTAAATTTTCTATCGTCACTTCTGCAAATGCCGCATCTAA
>NZ_JBALDL010000052.1:0-26584 GCF_036917465.1 Nostoc sp. | reverse complement strand
TCAATCGCTGCTTGATTATTGCCTAGCTTATAGTGGGCTACACCTCGGCTGTTGTAAGCTTCAGCAAAGTTAGGATTGAGACGAATTGCCTGATTATAATCCTCAATCGCTGCTTGATTATTGCCTAGCTTATAGTGGGCTACACCTCGGCTGTTGTAAGCTTCAGCAAAGTTAGGATTGAGACGAATTGCCTGATTGTAATCCTCAATCGCTGCTTGATTATTGCCTAGCGTATAGTGAGCTGCACCTCGTCGATTGTAAATATCAGCAAAGTTAGGATTGATACGGATTGCCTGATTGTAATTATCAATCGCTGCTTGATTATTGCCTAAGTTATAGCAGGCATTACCCTGATTAATATATTCATCATATTTTGTTGTCAGAGTATATCTTGTAATGCTATCAGAACCACATTGCTCACATTTTTGATTCAAGAATTGCCAGCTATCTTCATGGTATCCAAGTTGGCAAGGCACACAGAAATATACTGTCTCTCCTTGACTAAAAACCTCACCAGTTACACGGTCTTTTTGCCCTATTAGATTGGTCAGTAGTTCTTCTATAGTAACATTTACGTTTCCACCGCTTAAAAAATCTGGCTCAATATCTGCATTATAATTTTTTTCATTTGTCTGCGAAGTATTTGAGTAATATGTACCTATTTCAGTCCATTGAATATTCTGCGAACTAGCATTTATTGAGGATGATTTGTTTGTATCTTGGTTATTAGGAAATGATTCCTGTGATTGGGGGTTATCGTCTAAAATATTACTTTGAGATATTTTCTCACGGATAAATACGACTAAAATAATAATTGCACATATTAATATAATAAATCCTAGTAAATTCCAACTATATAAATTAAATAAATATTTAAATACAGGTACTCCCAAGGCTACACATATAGCCCTTATCACATTTAAGTCTTCTTCTGAATTGCGACTCATATATTAAAATATATAAAAACTATTTTTTGGCAATTTATCACCAAACTAATCTCGTTTATTCAGAATAATAATGACCGATTATTCTGAATTAATAAACAATAAAATTTTACTTCCATTGTACAAATTAATTAAATTTAACTGGTATAAGGCGCTTTGCTTGTTCTCCCAAAAAATAACCAATTTCGCGCCTTATCGGATCACAAACAATTGATAAACACCAGGGATGAGGAAAAAAAGCTCGCTGTGTTCTCATGTCTGTTCCTGACATAAACACGCCAATACTTGGATGAGAATGATACCAGCCCACTATATTTGTCTCTGGGTGAACAGCCCTGGCATAATCCATAATTTGCAACCAAGATTCTGGCGTGAATTCTAAATGCGCTCCTGTTCCAATTGTTGCTGGTGCTGCCACTGCTGCTGTAATTTCTACATAAATTCCATGCTCAGGATCAATGTATGCTTGACCAAACAGAATACCCCCATGTTCAACGCTTACATCTTTCTCTAAATGCTGACACAGTGCTGTAAGCGCTTCCCGCAAAATATAAACTTGGTTAAATTCTAAAGAGGAAATATCTCGTTCAGTAATGAATTCCTGAATTCGCTTTTCAGTTGGTTTATAGACATCTTCACATTCCACCCACTCAATATGATTTAGTTGAGCTAAAAGTCTCTCATTTTGTTCTATCAAATGATTAGGTTCAGATAATTTAGGAAAATCTGTATTATTGATCGCAATACCTTTGGAAAATCGAGAACGAAGTACTGCCCGAATTTTGCGTAGATTATAAATCATTCCAAACAATTGTTGCTGATGGTTTTTTAGCAGATTTAAAATTTTGAGTATCTACTGGGAAACGTCGCCGATTATTTGCAGCCCAAATTTTTGCATCACTATTGGCTGGACTATTCAAATTTAGAACATCATCCGAATATTGAATAATTTTGCCAATACGGATAACTAACTCAGAAAGAGTTTCAGCCATTGTCCAGTAGTTACCAAGACAAACATTCAGATTAGTATAAACATTAGGATGAAGTATGGGGGTGAGAAACTTAGCAGTTGGCTTCTCTTTGGGATAAGTGCTGCTAAGATTAATTTCTACTCGGTGATGAGTGCGAAAGACGGGTTCTTGCTCTTGTAGCTTTTCTATCCCTCGACAGCGATACTCTATTACATACTGATTAGGTGGTTGTCCTTGACTTGAAGCAATGGCAAGCGTATCACCAGAATTACTAACAAGTTGAGATAATTCTTTGAAATCATTTTCTAGACGTTTTTCTCGGATACCCATAATCAACCAGCCTCCAAAATTGGATAAAGTTCAAGCACATCATTTTCCTGAACTCCCACACCTTGGAGGGTTATTGCAGGATCTAACTGTTGTCCAGTCCGTTCTAAACGCATTGCATAATTAGTATTTGATGGTAGATTCCATTTTTGTTGGGTAGTTTGCAGTAATTGTTCAACAGTAAGGGCAGCAGGTAATGAAACAGCAGCCTTACGAGTTTGATCGGCTGAACGAATAACTACAGAAACTGAATCAGACATGGTTACTCCTATGTTTGGCTGAATTGAATTGCTATTAGACCTTTCGTAGTCTCGCAGTGTAAAATTTCGTTCTTCGGTAGACATAATTCTCCAAGATTAATATTTGCTCCAGATGCCTCTAGTGCAAAATTCCTAATAATTTCAAAATCTCGTTCATGGTTACACTTGGGGCAAGACAGTTTTGATTCTGGATATTGGCGTAAGGGTGTATTAACTTGCTCTTGATAACTACAATCAGGATTTAAGCATCGCATCATCCCAATAACTTCATTTCGCAGCCAGAGAATGGGCTGTGAAAATCCAGATTCATCCAAATGCTGCAAAATTTCTTTAACGCTGAAACTTGGATCGTATTTGATATTCACTGTCGGTTTAATAGTTAAATCATGGGCGATACAAGATTCTTGTCGCTGAATTTGCACCTTGAAAGCCATCCAAGGATTTAAACCTAGAAACACTTTCTCGCCTGGATTCAGCAACCCAGTTTTGCCATGCAAGTGTAGAAGAGTTTGCTGCACCTGCATTGCCCCCACTATCGAAGCAATCGTCGCTGTAGTAGGCATTGCAGATTCTGGGATATTTCGTTTCATTCCCTGGCAAGAGTATCGCTGGTTACGCCGTTGCCACATCTGGCTAGAAATGCTGCACTCATAACAAGCAGCATCAGTAGTGGGATCAAAAAAACTTACTTCCCCCTCAGCTACGCCAATACCCCCATTTATCCAAGGAATTCCAGCACGATAGGCAAGCTGATTTATTGCCCAACGTGCATTAACGCTGTCCAGGCAACCAATAATTAGATCATGCTCGCGGACATCTCCAATCCCCAAGTCAAATTCCAGATCCCCGTGAATTGCCTGAATCGCTATCTCTGGGTTAATTTCTAAAGCCCTTTGACGGGCAACCTCTACCTTTGGCAAACCAACATCAGACTCTCGAAATAGAACAGACCTTGTAAGATTGGTAATTGAAACCGTATCAAAATCAATAAGAGTGATATTACCGATACCCAAAAGAGCCAGATTCTTTAGCACCTCATTGCCTAAAGCACCAGATCCAGCAACCAGTACTCTCGAAGTCTTGAGCCGATTTTGATCCCACCAATCAATCAGATGATGCCTATCGTAGCGGCTCTCTTGATTTGCTGTAATTACAAAAGAGTCCATTTTTGCACCCGGAGACTTCTTTTTCTCAACTTAGAGTTCCCAGGTATAGGCAAAAAATAACACTTTATAATACGTAAATTTTTGGACAAATAAAAACTGTGGAGCGATCGCTGGCTTGAGACTATTTTTAACATATCCGCGATCGCTTCTCCTCTTTCAATAAAATCAGTAATATTTAATACATTTAACTATTTGCCATCAGCTATCCAACTTCCATCCATCAGCACAATTAATCACGGGATCGCTTGCTGTATTCTTCACAGTTTGTTACAAAAGTATAAAGAACTTCTAGAGACTAAAAACCACATGTTCGGCGGACTTACTGGTTTACAAGATCCTAAAGGCACTGATTGGGGAGAGCGGATGCTCAACACAGTCGCCAGCCAAACGATTCGCCACCTGTTTACGCAAAGCGAGTCAGTAGAAGTTTTTGTGCGCTGCTACCCCTCCAGCAAACTGTTGCAAGGCAGCATTGATAGCTTCAAAATGAGCGGTCGTGGCTTGGTGATTCGGAAAGATTTCGCGGTGGAGGAGATGTCTTTTGAAACCGATGCGGTGGCTATTGACTTCGGCTCGGTTTTAAGTGGCAAACTCAATCTTAAGCAACCCACTCAAGCGATCGCTCAAGTAATTTTATCAGAAGCAGGCATCAACCAAGCCTTTAGCGCGGAACTGGTTAAAAAGCGCCTGCTAAACCTCTCCGTACCATCCCTGACAGAATTATCTGGTGGTGAACCAGTTTCCTTTACGGAGGTTCAGGTGCAGCTATTACCAGAAAATCGGTTGCAGCTTGTAGCAAAAGCAGATTTAAATAATGGCGAACTTGTACCCCTGAGCATGAATCTAACTATAGGCATTGAAAGGCGACGGCGAGTTTCTTTTAAAGATCCGAAAATTCAACTAGACCAAGTACCAGAAGCACAACGAGAAATTTCGCAAACCTTGAGCGTGGCGCTGGTAGAAATTTTAGATAATATGGTCGATTTGGATCGTTTTGACCTTGATGGAGTGAAAATGCGACTCAACCGATTAGAAACTGAAGGTCAAAAACTTATTTTCAGTGGATATGCTGAAGTTGAACGTATTCCAAATAGCGCTTAATATGATATTTTTACGCAAAAATATCAAAATTTTTCAGATTTAGTCAGAAAAATCTGCGAAATATAGGCTAAAAAGCGATCGATCAATCTCATCCACAACCAAAAGCGATCGCACTATTTCATCCATAACTAAAAGCGGTCGCTAATCAGTGGATGATTAGGATATAATTTATCCTTATATGGATGTTTCTTGGATAATAAACACAGATGTCTAAGATATCCGTAATCTCAGAACATATTGAAATTACTCCAGGTGTGTGTGGAGGTAAACCACGCATTGCTGGACACAGAATTAGAGCTAAATTAAATCACTAAATTCTTAGCTAAAATTTCTCAAACTTTATCATCAAGATCAATTTTATTCTCTATCCATCTCTCAATTACGTCCCTTAATTCATTTTGCCAATTTAGGTGTTGACATGACCTTCGCTCGAACCTCAACACGAAGTTTTAGAGTCAATGGTAACGCGTCTAATGGAATACTATCGCTCTATTTGATCCACAACCAAAAATAAGGGATGTCTACGACGGGCTATTCGGTGTCGCACTCTGGGTAGTCATACAGGGTAAGCGCATCTAATTTTTTAGCCCTCGATACAGACAAAAAGCTTAAAACTTTATTTGAATATCAATTTTTCATTCAAAATAGGACAAGTTCAAAACGCAAAATTTTTAGTTATATTTTTCGTTGTTCATAATTTATAAACATCTCTACGATGCTTTACTTTAACTACCGTGACTAATAATAAACCATCTTGTATTTCGTAAATAATTCGATATTTTCCCAATCTGACTCTGTATAAATTATCCGAACCTTCTAATTTGGTCACACCATCAGGACGAGGCTCAAAAGCAAGTTCTTCCAATTTAGCAACCACTTTTTGCTGGACATCATGAGGTAATTTTTTTATCTGTCTTTTTGCAGATGGAGCAATTTCTACTTCGTAACTCACAAACCTAATTCTCTTTTGAATTCACCCAAGGAAATCGTACCAACCTCTTGTGCTTCTTTTAATGCAGCCTTTGCATCTTCTAAATCTTCTTTATCTTCTTTAGCTTTCAAAAAAAGTAAAAAATCCAGAACCTCGTATATAATTTCTTCTGGTACGTTTTCTATCTCTTCAATTATTTTCTGTTTGGCATTCATAAATTCCGCTTTATGCTGGTTGCGTTTATTATACGATGATGGTTATTGAAGTCTTGCTAACTCAAGTAAGATATCGTGGAAAATGGAACGCGATCAGCTTACACAAGCATAAATCAAAATAGAATAAAAAGAACCAGTGGTCAGAATTCATGCTGAATTCTGACCACTGGTGGATAAATAAACGCTGTTTTTACATCCCCACTAAATCTTTGAGTTAGTGGTCTTCACTACGTGACGCAAGTACGACCAAGACCCTCGCGGACTTAAAAAGGGGGTTTGTTTTGTGCGTCAGTTAAAAACTCTCTACCTTCCCACACCTACATATTGGAATCCGGCGCGGATCATTGCTTCAGGATCGAGGAAGTTACGACCATCAATGATAACGGGATGAGCCATCAATTTTGCCATCTTCACATAGTCGAGAGTGCTGAACTGCTCCCATTCGGTGACTAGTACCAAGGCATCGCAGCCGTCAGCTAGTCTTTCGGCATCGGTTTCTACTAGCACACCAGAAAGCCCATGACGCATACCTGTTTGAGAAATAATGGGGTCGTAAGCTTTAACTTTGGCTCCCAGTCTGTTTAGCTGCTCAATTAAAATCAAGGCTGGAGCATCGCGCAAGTCGTCGGTATCTGGCTTGAACGTCAGTCCGAGTAGTCCGACTGTTTTGCCTTTGAGAATTTTCAGAACCTGTTGGAGTTTCTCTAGAGCAATCAAGCGTTGGCGTTCGTTGACACTAACAGCAGCTTTCATTAGCTGGGCTTCATAACCATAGTCATCAGCAGTGTGAATCAGAGCCGAAACATCTTTGGGAAAGCAGGAACCACCCCAACCAATACCAGCTTGTAAAAACTTTTTACCAATGCGGGAGTCTAGACCGATGCCTTTGGCTACTTGGGTGACATCAGCACCGACGCGATCGCAAATATTAGCAACTTCGTTAATAAAACTAATCTTGGTAGCTAAAAAGGCATTCGCGGCGTATTTAATCATCTCCGCCGAACTCAGGTCTGTTGCCAGAATTGGCACTGGGGGTAAAGATTGATCCTCAGCGTATTTGCGTTCTACAATTGGGGCATACAGTTGTTGCATCAAGGCTACTGCTCTTTGACTATTGCCTCCTAGTACAATGCGATCGGGGTTGAAGGTGTCGTGAACTGCTGAACCTTCGCGCAAAAATTCTGGATTGCTTACTACATCAAACTCGGCTACAAACTCAGGTAATTTCTCATCACTCGGCACTCCACCTGCGGGTACTAATGCTTTCTGCCGCTCTGCAACACCATCTAGAACAAGCATCCGCACCCAGTCACCTGAGCCAATGGGGACTGTAGACTTATTCACGATCACCTTATAACCACCGTTGAGATTTTCCCCAATTCCCCGGGCTACAGCTTCCACGTAACGGGTATCACTTTCACCAGTGGGTAAAGGTGGTGTTCCCACAGCAATAAACAGAATTTCTCCGTGGGTAACTCCAGCAGCAAGATCGCTTGTAAAATGAATCTTCTCTGTTTGAATGGCAGACTGCATAATTTCTGAGAGTCCCGGCTCAAAAATTGGGGACTGTCCAGACTTCATTAACTTAACTTTTTCTTCGTTGTTGTCTACGCAAATTACATCATGCCCAATATGAGCCAAGCAAGCGCCTGTAACTAAACCAACGTAACCAGTACCAATCACGCAAACACGCATTCTTTAAACTCCCTAATTTTTTTGGGTGTAGTCTTCAAAAAGAAGTTATCAATACGACACTTAACACAGTGTTAGTAAACTCAGCCACTAAGCATACCAGCTACCGAGCGGATGAGCCTGCATGAAAATTCAGAGCGATGTTAGGCGCTATTTAGTTGGTTGAATTATTGCCATCGCCTTGAATGCGATCGCGGAAATCTTCTATTGTCAGTTTTAACCCCTCTTGCAGAGGAATGGTAGGTTCCCAATTTAACCAAGTTTTTGCTTTGGTGATATCAGGCTGACGACGGCGGGGATCGTCCGAAGGTAATGGCTCGAATTTAATCTGTGCATCTGGATTGATCATATTTTGCACAGCTTGTGCCAACTGTAAAATCGTGTACTCACCAGGATTTCCCAAATTCATTGGGCCAATATAGTCGCTATTCATCAGGCGGATGAATCCTTCTACCAAATCGGAAACGTAGCAGAAACTACGAGTTTGCGAACCATCTCCGTACACGGTTAAAGGATTACCCCGCAAGGCTTGAACTATAAAATTGCTCACTACCCGACCATCGTTTTCTAACATTCTCGGGCCGTAGGTGTTAAATATCCGCACAACTCGAATATCAACTTTATTTTGTCTGTAGTAATCAAATGCTAAAGTCTCAGCAATTCTTTTACCTTCGTCGTAGCATGAACGTATCCCAATGGGATTGACGCTACCCCTATACTCTTCAACTTGGGGATGAACTTCGGGATCTCCGTATACTTCACTCGTTGAAGCCAAGAAAAATCTAGCTTTTACACGTTTAGCCAGCCCCAACATATTCAGGGTTCCCATGACGTTAGTTTTTACGGTTTTAACTGGGTTGTACTGGTAATGTACTGGTGAAGCTGGACAAGCCAAATGATAAATTTGATCCACCTCTAACCGAATTGGTTCGGTAATATCATGGCGGATCAGTTCAAAGTACGGATTACCTAACCATTTAAGTATGTTCCGTTTGTGACCAGTGTAAAAATTATCCAAGCATATTAATTCATGCCCCTCGGTCATTAATCGGTCGATAAGATGGGAACCAATAAACCCAGCACCGCCCGTCACCAAAATTCTCATAGTTTCCCAGTTACTTACAAATATTTTCAGTAGCTATTGCACTTACTTTTAGATTACCCAGCTTGGGGACAAAAATACAGAACTCACAAAATATCGAGGTTTAATCAAAAAGTGTTGTTGAACTTACTTGTTTTCTACCGTTAGAGTTTTGTGATGTTTTTACCTGCTTTTTTAATAATTTAACTAGCAAAATAACAAACTTAGTCTCAGTATGTCAGTCTTCTAATTAAAGTTCATCAAATCTTCAATAATATAAAGTGTTTTTTACAGCTACTAATATTCTCGTTGAATGCAAAGCCGCAGAGAATAGACTGTAGGAATCTACAAATATCCCTACAGTCTATTCATTTGTTGCAAAGTTTTTTGTAAATGCAGATCGTAGCCCTAGTTAACTCAGATGGACTGAAATCTGCTCAGTATTATACAGCAGATGTAACGCTAGTAACTGTCTTAGACATAACTACATTTGTGGTTTGAGTGCGCTGTGGTTCTCCAAGCATGATAATGGAGCAGGTGAGTTGTCTGGCTAATTGGGTTGTAACATCGCTAATTGCTAACCCTCCAGGGCTGGTATGATTGCGTATAAAAGGTAAAACTACTAAATCATATAATCGGGCTGCCTGCAAAATTGCTTGGGCAACATTTTCGTGAGCGATAATTTGAATTTCTGGGGCATTAGCCAAAGCTAAATTAGATACCATTAGGGAGAGATGCGATCGCCTCCAAGCAATTTTACTGGAACTAGTGCGGCGATCGCACACATTTAGGACAGTAATGTGGCTCTGATTTTCCTCTGCCAGCATCTGGGCAAATTGTACAGGTTGTAATATAGGTGCTGTTAAGTTTTCTACTGGTACTAAGATGCGCTGAATTTTTTTCGGTGATTCTACTAGACGTGTTACTGCGACTGGACAATGGGATGCCCAAAGCACACCATCAATCACATTGCCAAATAAACGCGCTCGTAACCCAGTGCGTTTACCCCAACCCATAACAATTAAGTTAGCCTTTTGTTCGCGGGCGGCTCGGCTAATTCCTTGAGCAAAGGCATCATCAATTCGCAGCATTGGTTCTGCGATAACACCCAATACTCGACTGTGTGCCGTGGCTTTGGTCAATAACTGCTCGCTGCGTTGTAGAGAAGCTTCTAACTGCGGTGCATCCATGTGAGCAGCAGCATTAGCGATCGCCAGTGGTATAATTTTTCCCTGACACTGACGCGCTAATAAGGCCGCCATTTCAATCAAATGCTGTTCGGTATGAGGATTATAAACAGGTACAACTATCGTAAAAGCGCTGCCTGTTTTTGGTGCATTCTGGTCAGGCAAAGGTGTTGCTGGATCTTCGGCTGGCAAGGAATTCAAACCAACAGCTATTCGACTGGTGATTAACGGCCCCAAGGTTGATGTTACAACCATTAAGACAATGACACTGTGTAATACTTCTAGTGGCAGCAACCCAGCCCGATATCCCACTAACGTAGCTGCTAAGGTTGTACCAACCTGGGGAAGTGATAGCGACCAGATGGTTAACGTTTCTTGCCACTTGTAGCGATAAACCAATTTTGTCAACAAAGCTGCAATCAATTTACTGACAATTAGACCGACTATCATCAACAGGGTTAACTTGAGCGTGTCCAGGTTGTTCACAAAGGCGGGAAGATCGATCAGTAAGCCAAGGTCAACAAAGAAAATGGGAATAAACAGCACACTGCCAATAAATACTACTTTTTCTTTAACTGGGCCTTCACCCACAGCTTCATTTACTGCCAAACCCGCTAAAAAAGCACCAACAATTTTTTCTACTCCAATCAATTGAGCGCCCACAGCCGCCAGAAAGACAGAAAGTAATACAAACAAAAACTTGTTTCCTTCGTCATCTCCAGACCGCTTAAAAAATTCCTTCCCTGCCCAATCAAAACCTGTGACAACGGCAACAGAGTAAATAATTAACCGACCGGACAAGGTGAGTAGTTCAGCAAAGCTGAACAACCCATCATGAGCAATGCCTACACAAACGGCTAATATCAGTACTACGCCAATATCTGTAAAAATCTTAGCTCCAATGGTGACAGTAACAGCTTCATTGTTTACCACTCCTAAACGGCTGATTATGGGATATGCCAAAAGGGTATAGGAAGCGAATAAAGAGCCAATTAAGATTGAAGTATTCCAGCCATAGCCTAAAATCAAACCTACTAAGGTTCCCATCACTAGGGGGACACTAAAAGTCAAGCTAGCAAACCCAAAAGCCCGACTTTTTTGTTGGCGAAACTTTTCTAGATCAATTTCTAGCCCTGCGACAAATAGCAAATAAATTAACCCAATGTCTGATAGCAGGTTAATGATCGGTGAGTCAGACTGAAATAGATGCCAGCCTGAAGGCCCAAGTACTAGCCCTGAGAAAACCAAACCCACCAATCCTGGTAATCTTAGCCGTTCAAACATGATGGGTATAACTAAGATGACCACCAGCAAAATAGCAAAGGGGACAATTGGTTCCTTGCCAAGAACTTGGGAATTTGATTCCAGAACAAGAACTTGTGATATGAGTTCCATGATGTAGGAATTGAAGGGGCTATGGTAAAACTGCGATTACCTTGGGGCGATCGCCTGATGGATATAAAATTGCGAAGCCACCTGACGAAAAATCAACAAAAATATTAATAACTTACACTAACTAGGTAATTGTTTAAGAACTAACTATCTACGGATGGATTTGACTTAAAATAAACCGCAAGCGATCGTAGTCATCTTTAAGTAGCACGCTCAGGTTACGTCCAGCTTTAATTAGCCATTCTCGGTCAGCTTTGCGTAACTGGTATACATCTCGAATGGCAGCTGCGGTTAAAGACTCGACTGGCGCACCGTTAATACAAAGTAGTGTCCGCAAAAAATCTAGTTCTTCAGTAAATTTAACGATCGCTTCTGGTTCGCACCGATAAACAGCTTGATGAATTTGCGGAGGACGGGGTGGTAGATACTGATATATTCTTTGGTTATAACCTCGATTCTGGGAAGATTGTTCAAATCCTACGATCGCAGCGCGAAATTCTGTTCTCAGCATGGCAAATATTTGGGGTTGTTCCTCGCGTAAGTCTTGCAATGACAACCCCAAAGCTCTCGCTCGGTGTACAGAATCTATCGGCATTGTAGTAGCATAGTATACTACACCATAAACTTGATTTCCAGATTCTTCATCCACAGAACAAACCCAACTACCAAAGGGTGGCATGGAGGGGAAGGTCAAATCTTCTGGTTCCAAACACTGAGCTAGAAATTCGGTACTAGTAGTCTCAATCACCTCCGCAATGTGGTTGGGATGGCGATCGCCAGTGGCAAACTGTGGTAGAGGAAGGCGCATGGGAGTGCTGAGTGCTGAGTGCTGAGTTAAGAGTTAGGAGTTAGAAGTTGAAGAATCATAACTCCTAACTCCTGTACAGACGCTATTAATAGCGTCTGTAATCTCACTCCTAACTAATATTATTTAGCTTTTTTCCGTCCGGCTATGGTTTCTACGAGTTCCAATTCGCTTATGCGAAAGGTAACTAATTTATCCCAGTTACCACCTTCAAATAATACGGCTACTTTGCCATCAGTTAGTCGTTGCACGAGTCCTTCGTAACGATAATAGGTATCTGCGGGATTCTTGACGCGAACAGTTGCTCCAGGCAGAATCATATTTTTAGCCTCGTTTGTTTCCTTTTAATAGCTTAATACTTGTTAATAGTCATTTGTCATTCGTCATTGGTTATTAGCAAAGGACAAAGGACAAATGACCAATGACGAATCAATAATACTTCTGCTTTTGGCGAAAATTTGCTACCGATTCTACTATTCCCAAGGAAATGAAGTTAGTCAGCATAGCAGAACGCCCATAACTCATCCAAGGTAGGGGAATTCCTGCCACAGGCGCTAAACCTACAGTCATGCCAACGTTGACAATCACCTGAAACACGATCATCGACAAAACCCCAATAGCCAACAAGGAACCAAAGTTATCTTTGGCGGTTTGGGCAACATGTAGCAGACGGAGGCAAATTAAGCAGAAGACAAACAGCACTACCAAACAACCGACAAAACCGAATTCTTCCCCCACTGCGGAGAAAATAAAGTCTGTATGCTGTTCAGGTACGAAATTCAGTTGCGTCATTGGCCCCTTGAACAGACCCCATCCCCAAATTTCACCAGCACCAATGGCAATACGAGATTGGATTAAGTGATACCCAGCACCGAGTGGATCGTGATCGGGATCCATGAATACAGTTAACCGATCTTTTTGATACGGTTTTAAAATATGGTTCCAAGCGAAGACTCCTAATTCGCCACCGAGTATATTGAGAGTCCACGCACTGATAGCACCGAAACCAAATCTACGCCAGGGCAAAGTTTGCCAGCCGACGATAGCCATCGCAAATGACCAAATTAGCCCTAATGGGCCAAAAGATAGTTCTTTGAATAAAATTATCGGCTCTGAATAAGGCCAAGATATACTAAACAAAATGGCGGCAATCACAGGAGAAATCATCAGAATTAACCAGCCTGGGTTAGCATTTGCCCAGTAAAGCATTCCTAAGACGATCGCACCAAATACCAGTGATGTTGCTAAATCTGGCTGCAAAAATACTAATGCCCAAGGTATGGCGGTGATTGCCAGAACGCGGAAAACACCTTCGAGGCTAGAAGCAGTCCGCCTGTGTAGCAAAGCCGCTAAGGTGATAATCATACCGATTTTGGCAAATTCTGAGGGTTGCACGTTAAAGCCAGCAATGCTAATCCACCTTTGTGCCCCTTTAGCGCTGGTACCAGCAATCATTACAGCGATTAAGCTGAAGTTCGTTAGTGAGTATGTTACCCAGTGCCACTGCATCAAAAGTTCGTAACGGATGCGAGATAAAAATAGGGCTATAAGCACGCCGATACCCGCTACCATCCAGTGCCACCACCAGTCTGTTACTGGCTGCTTCAGTTCAGTACTGAGAATCATGATGCCACCAAAGATACTGAGAGCAACGGGCAAAAAAAATAGGAGCCAATCTACCTGTTGCCAGGGCTTAACCCAAGACTTCCAGCGAATTTTGGGGAGCGATCGTTTTAATAACATTGTGCCAATTTAGACTTTTTTAAGTGTTGGAAATTGGAAATTGGGCATTGGGCATTGGTTATTTTCGTTGTCTCTGTCTCTCTAAAGTTGTGTGCGATCTTTTGACTTGTCTTTTGTTTTCCTTCTCCCCATGCCCCATGCCCAATCAATTTTTAGTATTCCCAAGACATAGCCCAGGAAGCAGATAGAAATTAAAATTAATTATGTCAAGGCAGCAACTGATACTTTACCAGCAATGTTAAGAGCGATCGCTGTTAATGCTTTTGCTGAAGCTGAATCTGGATCGCCAACAACTATCGGCACACCACTGTCACCGCCAACTCGTGTGGAAATCTCTAGCGGTACGCACCCCAAAAGTGGCACTCCCAATTCGGCGGCAGTTTTGGAGCCACCACCGGAACCAAAGATGTCATACTGCTTATCTGGTTGATCGGGGGGGATAAAATAGCTCATATTTTCCACGATTCCCAATACCGGGACATTCATCTGCTGGAACATCCGCAATCCCTTGCGAGAATCTAACAGAGCTACATTTTGCGGCGTGGTGACAATTACCACCCCTGCCATTGGAACTGCTTGAGTCAAGGTTAACTGAGCATCTCCGGTTCCCGGTGGCATATCTACAATCAAATAATCCAATTCTCCCCATTGCACTTGATAAAGAAACTGGCGAATTACACCATTGAGCATAGGCCCCCGCCAAATTACTGGTTGATCTCGGTCAATCAAAAAGCCCATTGAAACTAATTTGACACCATGATTAAAAGCAGGTTCTAGGATGTCACCTGTTTCAGTCGAACGCACATCAATTTTGGCATCAGCCAGACCCAGCATGGTGGGGTCATTAGGGCCGTAAATATCAGCATCTAACAAACCGACTTTCGCCCCAGTTTGGGCTAGAGCCACTGCGACATTTACCGCCACCGTACTTTTACCAACGCCACCTTTACCACTGGAAACAGCAATAATATTTTTGACACCAGAAATGCCAGTACGGTCTGGCAAACTTTTTTGTTGCGGTGTTTCTGCGGTTACTTCTATGCTGACATCTGTAACACCTGGTAGCTTTCTGACAGCTTTCTGACAGTCATCAACGATAAATTCACGTAAAGGACAGGCAGGAGTGGTCAGCACTAAAGTGAAACTCACCTTACCATCGTCAATTTTGACGTTACGAATCATATTCAGTTCCACCAGACTTTTGCGGAGCTCTGGATCTTCCACTGGACGCAAAATTTCTAGGACAGAGCGAGAATCGAGGACATCGTACATAAAAATTTAAAATTCAACAATGAATAGATACACTTGTGGCGAACATCTTAGCTATTAACTCGATACTTTCTTAAGTAAGGTCAGCTTAGTGTTTTTACTGTCAATGCCGTAATAAAACTTAGTAATTAGCATTATTACCTAATAGAATCTTAACTTTCTTTGGGCATTGGGAATTAGGCATTGGGTACTTGTACTGAGCGTTGCCGTAAAGCCTGCGGCATAGCTTCGCTTAAGGGACAGGATCTCGTAGAAAAGTATTGGGTATTATTTGTTTTTCCCCATTCCCCATTCCCCATTCCCTAAAAATCAAAACAACTGTCATCAAGAGATTTTTTCTTACCAGATACCGTTGGTAATGCCGTCTTTTCTGCTGCTTCTACTAAAGACCGTGCTACGCGGTCTGCATAAGGACGGGATAAAGACCAAATCAGAGGCGATAACCAACCCCGTAGGGTTACAGAATAAGACAAACAAGTACCACAAACCGTTGACTCTACTTGATAAGTAACTCGTTCCTCTATGCCCGGAATCGCTAGCACTCGGATAGTCAGCATCTCTCTAGGATTGACGCGCTCCACAAAAATACGGATGGGAATCGGCGAAAAGCGTGTTACTGCGTGAAAAATCAATCCTGGTTTGGGTACTAATCCGTAGGGTACATTAGTACTCTTAAGTGATGGATGCCAGGAAACATCTGTTAAGTCAGCGACTTTTTGCCACAATTCATCTACAGAAGCAGAACTAATCTCTCGATACGTCCGCACCAGAGAAGCGCAAAACCGACGACGTTTGCGGTGGATGAATTTGGATAACCAATCTTGCATTTTCCTAATCCTCCCCCTCTCTAGACACTTTCTGGTAACTCTGGTATTCTGTGCAACTACGCTCAGTTCCTGGAATACCAAATAAGCTAAATAGTAAAAATTAACAAAAAAAGTTCAGTCAATATACAAGCCTATACGCATTTGAGGGAAAATAACTCTAGTGATGCCTATCAATCGGATAAATGCTTAACCAGTAATAAAAAGCGGGTTGGGCAAATAGAGCTTGATTTTTGGCGCGTGTTTCCCCCAAATTTTAAGATAAGAAATTTGTGGCTTTCTGGAAATAAATTGTAATTTAGGTTCGGGAATCTATGTTGACCAACTCGCAAACACCAACTGTAGTAGCAGAATCATCCAAGTCTTTGCCAGCACCTGACGCTCAGATTAGAGTCAGTCAGTTTATGAAACAGCTACAAGACGAAATTGCCGAATCATTGGCAAAACTAGATGGTGTGGCTAAGTTTAATGAAGATAGTTGGGAACGCCCTGAAGGAGGTGGAGGGCGATCGCGCGTGCTGCGAGAAGGTGCAATATTTGAACAAGCAGGTGTAAATTTTTCTGAAGTTTGGGGTTCTCATTTGCCAGCCTCAATTTTAGCCCAACGCCCTGAAGCCGAGGGTCATGGCTTTTATGCCACGGGAACTTCAATGGTGTTACATCCTCACAATCCCTACGTGCCTACAGTTCATCTAAATTATCGCTACTTTGAAGCGGGGCCAGTGTGGTGGTTTGGTGGTGGTCTTGACTTAACACCTTATTATCCCTTTGCTGAAGATGCGGCACATTTACACAAAACATTAAAACAAGCTTGTGACAGACATCACCCAGACTATTACTCTGTGTTTAAGCCGTGGTGCGATGAATATTTTTACCTCAAGCATCGTGATGAGACACGGGGCGTAGGTGGTCTGTTTTTTGATTACCAAGATGGTCAAGGTGCTTTATATCGGGGGCCAAATCCCAATGGGGAAGCGGCTATTCATAGCAACCAGTTGGGAATACCAGCAACCCGTAATTGGGAAGATTTGTTTGCCTTTGTCCAAGACTGTGGTAGATCATTTTTACCAGCCTACGTACCAATTGTAGAACGGCGACATGGGATAGAGTATGGCGATCGCCAACGGAATTTTCAACTCTATCGCCGGGGACGGTATGTAGAATTTAATCTAGTTTACGACCGAGGCACCATTTTTGGTCTGCAAACCAACGGACGTACCGAATCAATTCTCATGTCCCTACCTCCTTTAGTGCGCTGGGAATACGGCTATCAACCGGAACCTAATTCCCCTGAAGCCGAGTTGTATGAAACTTTCCTCAAGCCTCAAGATTGGATCAACTGGATACCAAATTAATAGGGCATTGGGCATTGGGCATTGGGCATTGGGCATTGGTTATTAATTCTTTATCCCTCACTTTGTTATCTACCCCACTTCTCTCATTTCCCCATGCCCCATGCCCCACTATTTTGATGAGTTAAACTACTAAAGTTAAGCACTTAGCAGAAAAAGGTGACAATTTTAGCTATAGCTTGTTAATCTCAAGTGGCAGCATTAGACAATTCTGTAACTAGCTAATCTTAAGATAAATGCCAAGGGGAGGGCTTTAGTGATTCATATAGACCAAAAAACTTATACAACACAAGACGGAAACACTGTTATTGTCTTGACACCAGCAGGTCGTCTCGACATTACCACTGCTTGGCAATTTCGCCTGAAGTTACAAGAGTGTATTTCCAAACTCAGCCGCCATGTAGTTGTAAATTTGGCTCAGGTAAATTTTATTGATAGTTCTGGTCTTACGTCTTTGGTAGCTGGAATGCGTGATGCTGATAAAGTCAAGGGTAGTTTCCGCATTTGCAATGTACATCCAGAAGCCAAACTCGTGTTTGAAGTGACGATGATGGATACTGTCTTTGAAATCTTTGAAACAGAAGAGGAAGCTCTAGAAGGTGTACCTCGTAGCATCGCTAGCTAAAAAAGGGTTAGGAGTTAGGAGTAGAGACGCGATTAATCGCGTCTCTACAGGTGTTAATTGAAACTTCATAATTTGTAATTTATAACTCATAATATTTATCTTATTTGATACTGATTTCGCTTGGTGTAGCGATAAGGGCCCATAATCGCTCCCCAAGTTGCTTTTCCAGTTGTCGGATCGATTCCTTTGTCGTAGCTGTGAAATTCTGCCCCAGTGGTTTCAAATCCCAAGGAAACATAGATGCTATTACCAAGATAAGTAAAGCTGCAACGAGTCTCTGGTGGTGGGGTGGCGGTAAACTTATAGCGATCGCCAGCTAGTGTTTCCTGAGTTACTGTTAGGATACAACCTGGTAGTAAATCTAATTGTTCGAGTGTCAGTGTGTTCAGTAAAATAGGGTTATTGCCTGCGCCTCTTAATGCATCTGGATCTTGAGGCACATAGTATTGTACTTCCAGGGATGTGTTATTGCTGCCCTGACGCAACCGCATAATTCGCTGGCGGTAGGGTTTATCTAGGTTGATCGCGTTAGCTTGTTCGGCGAACAGGGTGATGCTATCTTCTGTGAAAAGATTAATTGGTCTTTGCCACATTCGGAGATGGACATACCAAACAGGTTCTCCTATAGCTTGTTCCTGATTATCAAATTCACCAGCTAGGTACTCACCTAAAGCAATTAACTGTGGCGAGAAATTCATAAATGCGATAAATAAATCATTAAGGATAAATATTTTGGGCTAGTTTTTTAGAGGAAAGGGTCTTAATCCCCTATGGCTACTAGCTTATAAAATACTTCTGATTTGTTTATATTGTAAATGAAACCGTCGCTAGTCAAAAGCTCAACTTGGCAAAGTAGCCTTTAAGCGACAAAATAAAGATACGTTGCCCTTAACATTTGCTTTGTGAATAACGTCCGTACTGTCTCTGATACAAAAAGAACTTTTTACAATCTTCACACCCGTCCGATTAACACTATTTATCGTCGGGTGGTAGAGGAATTGATGGTAGAAATGCATCTGCTGTCAGTAAATATCGATTTTAGCTACAATCCAATTTATGCCTTGGGTGTCGTCACTACTTTTGATCGCTTCATGGAAGGCTATCAACCAGAAAGGGATCAAGAATCAATTTTTAATGCCCTCTGTCGAGCTATAGAACAAGATCCGCAACACTATCAGCAGGATGCTGAAAGATTGCAAGCTGTAGCTAAAGGTTTGCCAGTTAAAGATTTAATTGGGTGGCTAGGCCAAACTACTTACTTAGATCGAGATACTGACTTGCAAGCACAACTGCAAGCGATCGCCAACAATCCTAACTTTAAATACAACCGTTTGTTCGCAATTGGTTTATTTTCGTTATTAGAACAGTCAGATCCTGAATTAGTCAAAGATCAAAAGCAACTCACTGAGGCGCTAAAAGCGATCGCTGCTGGCTTGCATATATCTGATGACAAACTCAACAAGGATTTGGAATTATATCGTTCTAACCTAGACAAGATGGCGCAAGCGCTGGTGGTGATGGCAGATATGCTCTCAGCCGATCGCAAAAAACGCGAACAACGTAAACAACAATCAACTACCCCCGTTGCTCCCCCAACTTCCAACGAATAGTTAGGAGTAGAGACGCGATTAATCACGTCTCCACAGGAGTTAGGAGTCATGAGTTGTTAATAACTCCTAATTTCTAACTCCTCACTTCTTACTCCTAACTATTGATTTTAAACGCCCAATAATTTGTAGATTAAGCTGTTAATGATAGTCAGCGTAAATGCTCCAATAACAGCACTCCAAATCCCGTAACGTAAGCGAAAGCCCTCTACTAACCAAGCAGCAATACTAAAACAAACCACGGCAATCATAAATGTAAAAATGCCGGATAGTAAGTCCAGTGTAAGTAAATTGGGGACTGCAAAAATGAGGCTTAAAATCGGTCTGACTATTGCCGTCACAATACCAAGCACTGCGGCAGAAAGAAAGGCTTTACCAGGAGTATCAATTTCAACTCCTAAAGGTAATTTGCTAATTATCAACAGGCTGATAGCTGTTACTACCCAAACAATTAAAAGTGTAACGATATTCATGCCACAACCCTTGATACTAGTTCGTAATTCGTAATTGGTAATGACGCTCTCTACGAGACGCGAAAAGCGAACGCGGACTCGCTTTTCGCGTCGCTAACGTAATTATGGCACAGTGAAAAAGGCTTGTTCCAAGCGCTTTCCAATCTGTTAACCCATCTAGTTAAACAAGACATCCTTCCCCAATTTGGTATGAAATGTGGATGGTAATTGGCGATAAATTGCTCAGTCTATATCTATACAATGGGAAATCTTTAAAGCTCAACCAATTATTTTTAAATTAGCAGTGTTTTTTTCTCTATCCAGAATTTATTCTAGATATCTTTAGGTTTGGGAAAAGTTTTGAAGGGAGAGGCAGGGGGAAAATAACCAATGCCCCATGCCCCACGATCCCTATTTCATCTTTTAAGAGGAGGTTGAGTTTGTTTCGGTGCTACAGGCGCTTGGGATGCTGGCGGGTTGGAAATACCAGGATTGATAGGACTAATGCCTTGCCTGATTGGAGGCTGACTTACGCCAGGTAAGGGTACGGAATTAGGTGCTAAGGGAAATTTAGGGGTAATATTCCCTTCGGGATTGATACCTGGAACTGGGGCTGTGCCAGGATTGATCGGGAAAGAGGGGATATTAGGTTGGTTGAGTGAGTTGGTGGGTGGTTGAGATGGGCCAGGAATAATTCCTAAAGAAACGCGATCGCCTCCCACTTGCCGTAGCAAATCTAATGTCTCAATCACATCATTGTAAGTTGCTGTCCGCGAAGCATTTAGCACCACAATAGCACTGGGGTTTGCTTGGAGATACTGTTTTAACCTCGCTCCCAAATCGTCCCGTTTTACAGCCTGTTTTTCTATGTAAGTATTGCCAACAGCATCGATAGTTACAATCAAACTTCCACTCTGGGATGTTATTCCAGATACTGTACTGGGGCTGGCTTTGGGCAAATCAACATTTATTGCTTGTTGCCGCGTAAATTGTAATGCCGCTAACAAAAAAAATGTCAGGATACAAAAAACGACATCAATTAAAGGGATGATTTGAATTTGGACTTCTTCAATTGGGGTATGTAGATTAACTTTCATTCTTTCAATTTAAACGCCTGATTCTGGGGTTGAACTATAGCCTAATTAGGAACATTCGGGGGTTCAGGAGGTTCAGGCAACCTAGTCTTTCCTGGCTTGCGGGGTGGAGTAAAATTTTCCCGTACAATTGCTGATGTACTATTACTAAAATCAGGGGGTGACTGGCGGTAGAGCAATTCCATCTCATTCCCTGCCTTCCGAAAAACTTTGATTTGGTTAACTACAAAACTTTGAAATAGGCGGTAGAATACCAAGCTAATAATGGCAACTATTAGCCCAGTTGCCGTAGCTATTAGGGATTCACCTATACCAGTAGTTACCCCAGCTGTCGATTCAGTTCCCAAATCGCCAATCCGAATTGCTCGCAAAGCTCTGATTAAACCCAAAACCGTACCCAACAATCCCAGCAGTGGCGCTAGGGCAATTACGGCTTCTAAAAGCTTTTCACCCCGCCGCATTCCAGCCAATTCATCTTCGGCTGTAGCCTCAAGTGCTAGTCGAAAGGTTTCCGCATCAGTTTTTGGGAAACGTAAGGGTGCGTAGAGAAAACGCCCGACAGGTTGATGGCTTGCTTCTCTTGCAATATCCGCAGCTACTTGCCAATTATCCTGGGCTGCATCCAGAATGCGATTTACTATTTGCTTTTCCTGAGTCAAAATTCGCACCCAGAACCACAGACGCTCAAAAATGACACTGAAAGATAGAATCGAGAGAATAAGCAAAGGCCACATCGCTGGCCCGCCCTTATAAAACAAATCTAAAATATCCACTGTTTAAGTTTCCTCCCTCCACGACTAGAGCAAATGTGCTAAAGCATTTTAATTCTAGAGATTAATGCAAAATGAGGGAATTCCAAAATATAAATTTCTCGAAAACCTAAAAAGATGGTGTAAGCATGGTGTATTTGACTTAGACTACAAGTCCAACTTGTTGCTGGGTAGGCAATTGAATGATAAACTCACTTCCTTCACTAAAAGTAGAAAAACATTCCAATTTGCCACCATGTTTTTCAGTGCTAATTTGATAGCTGATTGCCATGCCCATACCTGTCCCTTTGCCTACAGGTTTGGTTTACCAAGTTTCCTTGAAGTTGTCCCAATCATAAATAGTAGTTAAGATGGGTGCGATCGCCTTGGTCATCTGTAGCGTAGTTGTAGGAATTTTTTGGAGGCTTGCCACTCCAATCATCAATCGTGACGGTTTTGCCATCGTAACGGGCGGCTTCACAGCACAGTAAAAATAAAACCCTTGCAATACCAGAATCTTGTACAAAATTACAGAGTAGGTATTTGGTAAGAAATTACGAGTAGCGTCTACCAGACTAACTAGGACGGTTATTCCCACCGGGAGTTTTTAAGATAATTTGTCAAAATTAAAGATAACTGGAGGCTCAAAATATGAAATTTTCAATCCAATCACTTTACACCTGGTATGGCAATTTGCTTCGTAACCCCAAGTACCGTTGGTGGGTAGTTTTAGGAACATTAGTCTATTTGGTCAGCCCATTTGATTTGCTTCCTGACGTTTTCCCTATAATCGGACAGGTTGATGATGTTTTCCTTTTGACTCTGCTGGTTAGTGAGGTGTCTGGGCTAGTAATTGAAGGCTGGAAAGCTCGTAAGGGTAATATAGGAACTGAAGCTGAAGCAGCTAATACTAATACTACTGAGACTTCTACTACCACTGCAAGCACTATTGATGTTGATGCTGTTTCTGTTAAGTAGTATTTAACAAAACCCCTGCTTTTGGAATCTAAGGTAGGGGATATTTTTTATATGTATGAGGGAATGCAGATGTAAGCCAACAAGCAGGGGATGAAAAAGTATGATTCAAGCCCAACTGAGCAAAAATATGGTAATTTATATAACTATTTAAAAGAGTTTGCTCTTTTTTTCAGAGATGTGTATTCATTTTTGAAAAATCACAAATACTTCTCTATGAGAGGCTGCGCCCTAAGCGTAGCTATGCCGTAGGCTTTACGCTCGGCACAGCTACGCTCGGTACAAGTGACAAATGACAAATTTCAAAACCGACCTAATTGCAAATTTTAATTAATACTGAAGAACCAGCCATCAAAATCAATGTTTTCGACGGTTGAATTACCTAAACTTACCCCAGCCTGTACATTCATATTAGTAGTATCGGATATTCGGTAAATTAAGTGTCCGAACAGCCGATGAAATTCGTCTTCTCGATCGCGCTGTGTAAAGTCCGATAAATTCATCTGGTAGTTAATACCAACCTGGAGAGGCTTTTGCAAGTAATAGTTTAGAGACACCCAAAAGGAATTAATTATCCGATCGCGGCTTTGGGGGTCAGCAAAATTTACACTCAATTCGTAGAAGCTATCTAACGTTAATTTTGAAGTTAAGGGATCTCGCCGTCCCAAAGATAGTTGTAGGGAATTTTCATTTAAAAAGCGATCGCCTGCTTTGAAGCTATCCAGGCGATCGCTGTTATTGGCATAAAATAACTGTTGATTACTCTAACTAAGTTCTCCATACATTCGCTGGGATAGCTGGTGGTAAATACTGAGATTAAATCTCACCTGGTTGTAATGGTATTGTGACTGATTTATATAACGAATGAGATTGCCATCAATTGAGCCGTTTAAATAAGTCTTAGATCCCAAAGGGAAATATGCAGAGGCTAGCGTCAGTCCAGAAAGAATTAAACCATCTTCTATGGGACTATCATCTCAAACCTCTCCAGCAGAAAAGCCGACGAGCCAAAACCCACAAGACAATCAACCGCCTGCTACAGGTACAGTCACTCTACCAACTGACACTACAACTCTACCAACTGACACTACAACTCTACCAACTGACACTACAACTCCACCAACTGACACTACAACTCTACCAACTGACACTACAACTCCGGCCGATCGGTCAGGAACTACCACCCCAGAAACAACGCCTGGTGGGTTGGGAACAAACTGAACTACTTTCTTTGCTAAGACTTCCAGACTTCAGCAATATTTTGTAAACTTCGTTTTTCCAACGTAGCAGGAGCATAAATTTATAACCGCCCCCAGAGGTAGAACTATAACAAGTGTTAGCCACTGCCTCTACAGCAACCAAAGCAAAAAGTGATATTCCCTACGATCAGAGAACAGCTGCTAACGCTAGATTAAATCAAGGACAGGACTTACATAGGGTTCACCGGATATCCTTATATAGTCCAATGACATTCTGTTGCATGAGTTCCCAAGAACTAACTTTTTGCTAGAGAGAACATAAATTTATGACTTTTGATTATAACCTGTTTGTGATTGGTGCGGGTTCTGGAGGTTTAGCGGCTTCCAAACGGGCGGCTAGCTATGGGGCAAAAGTGGCGATCGCTGAATATGATTTAGTTGGTGGCACTTGTGTGATTCGCGGTTGCATTCCTAAAAAACTCATGGTCTATGGCTCTCACTTTCCCGCACTATTGAGTGAAGCTTCAGGCTATGGCTGGAAAGTCGGTAATGCTGAGTTGGACTGGGAATATTTCATTACATCTATAGACAAGGAAGTTAGACGACTGTCGCAACTACACATCAGCTTTTTAGAAAAAGCCGGAGTAGAACTAATTTCTGGACGCGCCACATTGCTAGATTCCCACACCGTAGAAGTTGATGGACGCAAAGTGACAGCAGATAAAATTTTAATTGCTGTTGGCGGTCGTCCCGTTAAACCAGATTTACCAGGGATGGAATATGGCATTACTTCCAACGAAATCTTTTATCTAAAAGAACAGCCAAAACACATCGTCATTATTGGCGCTGGTTATATCGGCACGGAATTTGCCTGTATTATGCGCGGTTTGGGTTCTGAGGTGACACAAATTACCAGAGGTGAAAAGATTTTGAAGGGGTTTGATGAAGATATTCGCACAGAAATTGAAGAGGGGATGACTAACCACGGAATTCGGCTGATTAAGAATAATGTGGTAAAAGCAATTGAACGTGTGCCAGAAGGGTTTAAACTAACTTTATCAGGGGAAAACCAAGAACCAGTAATTGCCGACGTGTTTTTAGTGGCGACTGGTCGAACTCCCAATGTAGATGGACTAGGTTTAGAAAACGCTGGGGTTGATGTTGTCGCTACTTCTATGGAAGGGCCTGGGTATGCTACCACAAACGCGATCGCAGTCAATGAATATAGTCAAACTAATCAACCGAATATATTTGCCGTTGGCGATGTCACAGACCGAATCAATTTAACTCCCATCGCCATTGGCGAAGGACGAGCTTTTGCTGATAGTGAGTTTGGCAATAATCGCCGCGAATTCAGTCACCAAACTGTTCCCACAGCCATATTTTCCAACCCAGAAGCCGCAACAGTAGGCTTAACAGAAGCTGAAGCACGGGAAAAACTCGGTGATGCAGTAACAATTTATCACACTCGCTTTCGCCCCATGTACCATAGTTTGACTGGTAAGCAAGAGAAGACAATGATGAAGTTGGTAGTTGATAGCAACACCGACAAAGTACTAGGCGCTCACATGGTGGGTGAAAATGCCGCCGAGATCATTCAAGGTGTGGCGATCGCTGTGAAGATGGGCGCAACTAAAAAAGACTTTGATGCTACCGTTGGTATCCATCCTTCCGCAGCCGAAGAATTTGTCACAATGCGGTAATCAAAAAGAGTTAGGAGTTAAAAGTGATGAGTTATGAATTGAAGAAAGAAACTCATAATTTAAAATTCTTAACAGACGCGATTCATCGCGTCTCTACTCCTAACTCTTGTACAGACGCGATGAATCGCGTCTTCTAAAGCTTTGCAATATATATATCTTCACGGTTTTGCTTCTAGTCCTAATTCTGCAAAAGCCCAGGATCTAGGCGATCGCTTTACCCAAATTCACACAAAGCTAAAAATTCCCGATTTGAATGTTGGTGATTTTTCGCAGTTGACAATCACCCGTCAGATCGCTCAAGTTGCCGCAGAATTCAGTAAAGATTCTACGCCAGTAACGCTAATTGGCTCAAGTTTAGGTGGTTTAACCGCCGCCCACTTGGGACAGCAATATTTACAAATACAACGTCTTGTGCTGCTAGCACCAGCTTTTGGATTTTTATCCCATTGGTTGCCCAAGCTAGGCGATCAAGAAGTACAGCGTTGGCAGCAAGAAAAATCTATCATGGTCTACCACTATGGGGAAAAGCGATCAATTCCTTTAAGTTACGATTTTGTTACAGATGCTGCCCAATACCAAGAAAAGCTTTTGCAACGTCTTATCCCCACCCTAATTTTGCATGGAAAAAAGGATGAAGTTATTCCCATCGAAGCTAGTCGTGACTTTGCACGTTGCCATTCTTGGGTGAAGTTAATCGAACTGGACAGCGATCACGCCTTGGGTAATGTTATGGAGGAAATTTGGCAAGAAATTCGCCTCTTTTGCCATTTACCTTGAAGTTGTAAAATATTAAACTCTCATATAACTAATGTCCTTAATCATTTGTTTTATTGAACGTGTGTAAAACCCCGTCCCCTCGTGGGCGGGGATGTAAGCACGGTTAAATTAGGGGGTTCGATGCCCCCTAATTTAACACTATC
>NZ_JBALDL010000051.1:0-5057 GCF_036917465.1 Nostoc sp. | reverse complement strand
TCAAAAAAGTTGTTCTAACATTAAAGTTGAAAATGGAGATTTATTATCAGCAACTTGTATAAAAATAGATGGCAGCTACAACAATACATCTATTCACATTCCCGGAATTGAAAATATTAATGGCGTATTGACGTTTAATAATTCTTACAGTTCTAGTAGCTATCAAAAAAGTTGTTCTAACATTAAAGTTGAAAATGGAGATTTATTATCAGCAACTTGTATAAAAATAGATGGCAGCTACAACAATACATCTATTCGCATTCCCGGAATTGAAAATATTAATGGCGTATTGACGTTTAATAATTCTTACAGTTCTAGTAGCTATCAAAAAAGTTGTTCTAACATTAAAGTTGAAAATGGAGATTTATTATCAGCAACTTGTATAAAAATAGATGGCAGCTACAACAATACATCTATTCGCATTCCCGGAATTGAAAATATTAATGGCGTATTGACGTTTAATAATTCTTACAATTGTAGTAGCTGGATATCTAAGCTAAGAAGTCGCTCTCCTGATGAGGCTACAAAACTGTGCGTGAAGTAGGGTAGGCGTTGCGCTCTTAATTTTGACTTTTACCAACTTTGGATTATTGAATGGTTTCTTGCCTCATACCCAGAACCCATAAAAAATCAATGTTAGAGGATGTCTGAAAAGTAAAATTCATGCCAATCTATGAAGTAAAGTACGTAAGCTGGCTGAGTAGATGAAAGCTTCTTTCGTCACATCAATATATAGTCATTGCGCTACACATTTGGGCTATTAAGTAGAATGGATGGCTGAAAGTATTCATTACTCGTGCTTGTGAGCGGTGTCACCACATAAGCGTATTTTACCAACTTAGGGTCATAACTTGGTATTTGAGTTCTGACTGGATTAATTAGTAACGTTGAATTATATTTATGATATTTTTCAGCGCGATCGCCTTTGTCATAAGTTGGGTTGAGCCGAAGAAAACCATCCTCTAATACTCCGACACGATTTCAAAGTACCTCAACATGACTTTGAAGCACTTCAACACAAGTTTCAAGTACTCCAACACGATTTCAAAGTACCTTGACATGACTTTGAAGTACTCCAACACGACTTTCAAGTACCTTAATATGACTTTAAAGTACTCCAACACGATTTTCAAGTACCTTAACATGACTTTGAAGTACTCCAACACGATTTTCAAGTACCTCGATATGACTTTGAAGTACTCCAACACGACTTCAAGGTATTTATTGCTAATACTAAGTAGCTTTTTTAACAAATAAAATAGAAATTTCAGTATAATTCACTAAAAATAATCAAGTCGATGTCAATTTGCTTTAATTTTTCCGAATTATTTCTCAGAGAAGTTTATGGTTGCATTGGCTAGAGTATATGCAGTAACCCTATAACCTCCTTCAGGAGCGCATTTCATGGCACGACTAAAACGCAGTTCACCCACTCTCGAAAAAGCTCTCCGTCGAATTGCAGGAATGCGATCAATTAGCTCTACGCTAGAATTTGGCAACGGATTAAGTTTGACAGACTACGACAGCCGCATCCAAACCTTGCAAACCCAGCTATCTACCTACAACACTTTACTCTCTAGCATAGATGAAATGGCAGGTCGCCTCTCTCTAATTGAAGAAGAATTGCGCGGCTACTCTGAAAAGATGTTAATGAGTGTGGCAACCCATTATGGCAAAGACAGTTTGCAATATATCCAGGCGGGAGGCAAACCACGCAAGAAATTATCACGCCGTTCGAGCAACACCCAATCCCCATCTGAGAGTACAGCTACAATCTTGAATGGTGCAAACAACAACGGTAAAGAAACCTCTGTTGTTTTACCTTTTAGTCATTAGTCATTTGTCATTTGTCTAAAGTGAATAACCCATGCCCCATGCCGTATATTCAACGTCGCAAGTAGCTCAAAGTATTAGACCTCTTTGGCACTATCAATTATGACAAAGGCTATGACTACAAGCAGCAACGTCAGCAGACATGAGTGTTATTGTTGATACCTCTGTTTGGTCACTGGCTCTCCGTCGGAGAACGCCACCTGATTTATCTCGCCACTCCCTATCCTGGCTTATGATCCAAACGTGTGGCTTGCTCTAAGGCGGCTTTTTCTTTGGCTCGGCGGACATAGGGTTGTAATTGGGCGCGATCGCAACCTGTTAAGATAATCAGGTTTTCTAAGCTGATTCCCCGCATTAACATTTCTACGCGCCAGGTTTGTTGTGCCTGAGCGATCGCTGGCGCTTGCCCTTGGGGAGTTAACAATCTTTCACTCCATACTTGCCAACGTGCCTCAAGCTCTGATTCTGACATGGGTGTGCCTGTTTCATTCAAAAACATGGCTGTTTGCGCATCTTTACGACTTTTCAGCCATTTGATTAAGGGGTTATTAGTAAAAGAACCGTAGCGTTTGCCCAAAATCCACTGATTCACAGGTACTTGACGGACAAATCCAGGGATTGTAATTTGTAAAAAATGCCCTTGAGTATCGTTAATTTGCTGTGATCGCTCCAAGCAAATTACTTCTGTAGCGGATAATCCAGCCCCAAATAACACATAAGCCAAAGCATAATCTCGCGTTCCCGATTTCCTTGCTTGTTGGAGAATTTCATTAACTAAACTAGCTGGTAAATCAGCTACTTCTGTGGTACTAATAAACCCCCCTTGGAAACAGTTGGTTGCTGATTCTGCTGAGGATGACATGGCTCCATGTAAAAACAACTCCACCAAATTTTCCAGAAAATCATCCCGATCCTCCCAAAGTTCATGAAATTCGCTAGTAAACTCAATTACGGCATATCCCAAAATCATCCCATTTAGCAAACTAGCTAATTTCTCTGCCGGTAAGTAGGTCTTTAAATGTCCTTGCTGGATTACAGTAGCTAAATACTGAGCTACATAACGATTTGCCTCTGTTACTCCCCTGCCGAGGGCGCGGCGGTTTTCTGCCGGAAATTGGTCGGCTTCGCCTACCACAGAGCGGACGAACTCTGGCACTCGTTCTAATGCGTGCAAGCTATCACTTGCATAATCTTTCAGAGCTTGGTAGACATTGCCGGGAGGTGTTGCCCGTCGCACCAATGATTCACCCAAATCCTTAAAGGCTGCGGACTCTTCCAGCACAGCTAAAAGCAGTCCATGTTTATTGCCAAAATTCCGAAATAGAGTCACTTCATTGACTTCGGCTTTTTCAGCAATTTGGCGGGTTGTGGTAGCGCTAACTCCCTGAGCAGAAAACAACTCAAGTGCAGCTTGAATCAGGCGTTGACGAGTAGAAATAAGGTGAGACGACATAGAAAAATGCAAGTGGCACTTGCAGGGATATCAGAGTTCTGCTAGCATAACAAATGTAAGTGATACTTGCTTTACTCTACTGTAACAAACTGGTATGCAGTGCGAGTAAATCCCTTGTGGGATGGCTCCGAGAAAAAGCAAATCGCTTCATCATCCATCAACAGGAATTTTTATGACCGCAAATTTTGGGGCGATCGCCCCTGAGAGAGGCAACTCACCTCGACTCAGTTGGACAAACGTAATATTTTTTACTACGTTTCATGCCTTAGCACTTTTGGCTCCTTGGTTTTTCTCCTGGCCAGCATTAGGTTTGCTAATGTTTCTCCACTGGTTATTCGGGAGCATTGGTATTTGCCTGGGATATCATAGACTGTTGAGCCATAAGAGTTTCCAAGTTCCCAAGTGGTTAGAGTATGCGATCGCTCTCATCGGAGCGATGGCTTTGCAAGGCGGGCCAATTTTTTGGGTAGGTGGCCACCGCCAGCATCACGCTCACACTGAAGACATCAACTTAGATCCCTACTCTGCCCAAAAAGGTTTTTGGTGGAGCCATATATTGTGGATTTTTTACCCACGCCCAGAATTTTTTGACTATGACACCTATAAAAAATATGCCCCTGATTTAGCAAGACAACCCTTTTATTGCTGGCTGGATCGATACTTTTTGCTGTTGCAAATACCCTTCGGGCTACTGCTATATGCATTGGGAGGATGGTCTTTTGTGTTCTATGGAGTATTTCTCAGATGTGTCTTCCTTTGGCATTCAACCTGGTTTGTGAACTCTGCATCACACCTATGGGGTTATCGCACCTTTGATGCTAATGATGGCGCTCGTAATCTCTGGTGGGTATCTCTGCTAACTTATGGAGAAGGATGGCACAACAACCATCATACTTATCCCCACATGGCGAAATCTGGTTTGTCTTGGTGGGAGATTGATGTTACTTGGTGGAGCATCCTACTTTTGCAGACTTTGGGTTTGGCCAAAAAAGTTGTCTCACATCCCCCTCAAGGTGCAACTCACGGCTAAATTGCAACTAAAATTATCACGCATTTATTAAGCTGATTGCTTCCCACAGTCGGCTTAATAAGCTATTACGCATTTTTATAAGTACAGTATTTCATTAATTTGTAGCCAATTTTTTGCGTACCTTTGCGTTTAAATTTCAACCCTCAATTCGCCATGATTTTACGCAAAGCTGTACTAAGTTTCACCAGACGATTCTGCTAGCTGTCATCATACTCAACCTCATTTATACTTGGATACACTACATAGACAATGCACTCTTTTTGAGTCGATATCCTCGATTAGCTTGGTTTACTTCTACCGGAGTAACTAATACTGTCATTCTAATCACTTCAGTAGGACTTTTAGGATATTAATTTTATACCAAAAGCATATTTTTGTTGGCGTATTTTTTATTAGCCTTCTACTCAATCATTAGTATTTCCAATCCAGTCCATTATCTCTTGTCGATGGTTGCTACTATGTCTTTGAAAATAAAGCCTAACTTGGTTTAATGCAGTTATCAGGCTGGTACTAGTAGGTTTGTTATTTTAATTTAGTCTTGGATTAAAAGAGTCATGTAGTATACCATCTGGAACTTAACATAATTATTAATTATAGAACTTTAGCTAAAATAGCCCCCATTTTTAAAAAATTTATATCCAGATGATGTATCCCCTCAATAATTCGGGGTAGGCGGTTATTCAGGTATCAAAGACCAAGCAAAAGGATGGGAAGAAGACTTTAGCCGAATAACGCTTCCCA
>NZ_JBALDL010000050.1:0-20253 GCF_036917465.1 Nostoc sp. | reverse complement strand
ATACTGCTGCTGACCCGAAGAATCCTGGATTACCCACCAGTTACCGTTAGTGCATCCGACTTGACCCAATTTGCGTAGTTTGCCGTCTTCAGTATCGTGGGTATAAATCCCATCATCAAGAAGTTCAAAGCCGTAATTCTGGCACTCGTTGAAGATATGCGCCATGATCTGGTTTTCGGTCGTGGGGGGTGTTACTTCTTTATTCTGCACAGGTAATGAGCCGTCTTTGTAGTGAGTGCAGATGAAGCGATCGCAACGCATTAGAGTGTTGGCACGAAATACTTCTTTATCGTTGACCATTACTACCCAGCGTTGCGTTAAGTGGTTGTCGTCATGGGCGATGGTGGCTACCAGTTTGTCATCAGCGTAATATTCATGATCGCCAAACGAGATTTCGACTATTGTGAGGGGTTCGGGAGCTATGGCTTGGGCTTGGTCAGCGATATAGTTGTCGAGTTCGGCTTGAGCGAGGGCTTGGTTGTCGGGGGCAGCAGGGGCGAGTTTCTGAATCTTGCTTGCCTGATAGTTAACAATGGCGGAAATCCAGGCATCCTTGCAGCGTTTGTCGCTTACTTCGACTGTGCAGGCAATTTCGCTGTAGATTTGCTTGAGTCGCGCAATGGATTTCAGGTGCAGCTGTTGATGGCTGTAGATTTGGTATGTCATGATAAGTAAACTCCTTGAAATTAGGATTAGAGAAGCGCTCTAGATTGGTAGTCGGGGGCGCTTTCTCTACATCTTTATAGTACACTACTAGTTTACAGTGTGTCAACTAGTAGTTGTTAGTGTATAGTAAAACTAATAGTTAACGCTTTACTCTAAGGAGGTGGTAGTGTGATTAGTGCAAAAATGCGAATAAGACAAGTCAAGGAAGTTGAAATTGAGGGGTTAGGAGAGCGGATTAAGCAAGCTCGATTAGATTCGAGTAAGTCTCTAGAGCAAATATGTGATGAAGTTGGTTTGTCGCGCACTTACTGGTACGACATCGAAAAGGAAACTCTTAAAGGGGCGCTTTCAATTGAAAACCTTCGCAAAATCGAAGAAATTTTGGGAGTTTCCTTTGGTGTAAACCTGGAGGAAGATTGTGATATTTAATCATGCTACTGTCAATCCACAGGTTTTGTTGGTGAGTAGTTTGGGAGAGATTATCGCAACTAACCATCACACTTTGAGCAAATGCCATTGAACTAAAAGAGGTGGAAACATGAATAAACCATCCTCTAAGCGCAAAAAAACTACTTCTGCCGCATCCAGAAATTTAAAAGCAACCGCTAGTTCTGCCGAAGACACCTTTGATCCAGAAAATCCTGCTACAGCAACGATTATGGTTACTGCTGCTGAAGTAGAGGAGTTGTCCGAAACGGAGGAGCGCGATCGCCTTCACTTAGAGCGCCGTGTGGAAAGAGCGTTTTTTGAGGCGGGTAGAGCCTTGGCAGAATTGCGCGATCGCCGACTGTATCGATCCACGCATTCAACTTTTGAAGAGTATTGCAAGGACAGATTTGGGTTTGAGCGTCGTCATCCTTATAGATTAATTGAAGCTGCTGGAGTTGTAGATAATTTGATCAAAATGTGTCCAATTTGGACACATTTTGAAATTGAAGATGATCCTGCGACAGTCCACTCCGATCAGCGACAAATCTTGCCTACCAGCGAGGGGCAAGTTCGACCAATGACAAAGCTCAAACCCGAAGAACAGCAAGAAGTGTGGCAACGGGCGGTAGAAGTTGCTGGCGGGAAAGTTCCCACTGGTAGAATCGTCAAAGATGTTGTGCAGCAAATAATGGAACGCACCCAAGTACCTAACACTTACCAGTTAGGCGAAGTATGCCAAATCCTTGCCAAGGACAACCCCGAACTCAGAGGTAAGGGCGGCTGCTGGGGGATAGTCAATCATGTGGGGGAATTTAGCTGTACCGTCAGAACCTGGGATGGCGAATATACCGTTGGGTTGCAGCACCTAAAATCTTACGAATACTTGCCTACCGAGTGTGAGCAGATGCAGGTGATTTGCGATCGCATCAATCGAGTGTATTCAGATTCGCTAGAGGAGACAGTTAAAAATCTGTTGCAGTCGTTGGGGAAGGTAAATCGGCCTTATTTAACTGAATTGGAAGAAAAACTTCTGAGCCTTTTAGAGTCCGAAGTTAAAGTGTAATAGCTAACTGTGTTGTAACTCTTCATAAAACTGTTCATGTGAACCTGAATAATTTTCTGCATCTAAACGTGCCATTCGATCAATTGCCACTGCCGCGTTAATTTCTAGTAAAAAGTAATCGCTAATGCTGCCAATTAGTTACAAATACTTACTGATTGCGCCGCGACTCCCCAGTAGGCTGATGCCAGTCAAGCCTAGTAGAAGGAGCATTGCGATGCTGTTATCTGGCTCTGGCACTGCTTCAAGTTGGGCTGTGTTCAACAAGCCGTTTGTAAACTCCTGGTCGTAGTTGCCAAGGGTGAGAAGATAGGATTTGCCTGTGGCATCGCTTAGGGGAATTGGAACTACCGTCGATCCTGCTCCCATATCTGGACCTGACCCATAGCCTACACCTACGTAGTTCGTAAACGTCGTTGTCACAAGTTGCGCGGCGCTAAAAGCTGGGGAGGCGGATAGCCAGTCTCCGATAAACCCAGCACCATCTGCAAGCGGGTTTTGCAGGAACCCAATTGCGTAGTGTTTCGGTCCAAAGGGCGTGGTATCGTCAAAGACTGCTACAGTAACGCCGCGAGCCGGATCTTGATTGTAAGTAGCTACATTATAAATACTCCCGTCCACTGTCAGGGTAGCCGAAATCGGCGAATAGGCAACGAACCCAGGAGTCCCAACAGGTGCGGCAAGATTCGGGCTGGTGTCATCGAAAAGGGCGGTTGCAGTGAAGGGAGTCGAGCCGGAGAAATAATCAGTTGGGGAAAATAAGAGATTAAGTGCGTCGTTGCTATTAAAAGAACCATTGTAGACAAATTTAAAAGTAGCTGCATTTGCAACAGGCGCGATAATCAGCGTACCAACGCCCAACAGCGCTGTCGCAATCGAGCGGACGGTGATCAGAAAACGAGTTTGCATATTCGATTTTTTTACAAAATTACATGTGATATTATTACATTCTTCCCCTACTGTTCATCTATCTGGTGAAAAGTCTTGAGGAATCGCTGCGATCGCAGAAAAATTAGAGTTTTTAGAGCAGGGTAATAGCTTGATTAAAATTAAGGTAAATCGCTAAAACTATTACGATATCTAGATTTATCGGTTTTTCGGCAATTTCTCGAACTCCGAAAAAAATGGGCGAACCGGGAGTGAATACTTTATTTAAAAATCCTGATAAATTTATTACAATCTATTAAAACTGTTAGCATTGAATCCCTAGTTTCGGTGTACGATCTTCTGAAGTTGGGGTCATAGCTTATAACTGCTAAAATGCTTGCCATATATACATTTTTCCAGTTTTTCACCCTATTTTTTCTCTCTTTGTGAGAAATGCGCGCTTAACGGCGATCGCCTTTATCCTGCTAGCAGTTGTCCTATTCTTTTCCGTGCGAAAGGAGAAAAAAGTGCGTCAACCAATTGAGTAATGCGTTTAAGCAGATAAATCATCATAACATAAAGATATGAGAATTTTAATAATTGAAGATGACGATCGCATTGCTAAACCCTTAGCCGAAGATTTAAAACACCAGCATCATGCTGTTGATATTGCTGATGATGGGATTGAAGGTTGGGAATATGCCGAAGCAGGTAATTATGATTTAATCTTATTAGATTTAATGTTGCCGCGCTTAGATGGAATTACTCTTTGTAAACGGTTACGTGCTGCTAATTGTAATGCTTTTATTTTGATGTTGACAGCACGAGATACAACACCAGATAAAATAACTGGTCTTGATGCTGGTGCCGATGATTATTTAGTTAAACCATTTGAACTAGAAGAATTAGCAGCACGAATTAGAGCTTTATGTCGGAGAAGCTCAGAAACTAACCAACTAATTTTAATTCATGGTGATTTACAATTAGACCCTAATAATTATCATGTGACTTATGAAAACAAGCCTTTATCATTAACACATAAAGAATACATGATATTAGAATACTTTTTGAAAAATCCTACTCAAGTTTTAACTCGCTCGGCAATTTTAGATAAATTGTGGGAGTTTGATAAATTATCTGGGGAAGAAACCGTTAAAACTCACATGACAAATTTAAGAAAGAAACTCAGATCGCTAGGAAGTTCAGAGGATTTTATCGAAACTATTTACGGTTTTGGTTATCGCCTGTGTCCTAAATAAATCAAATTCGCAATTAAACTCAGACAGACACTCAGGGGTGGGGTTTTACCTACCAAGAAAATACAAGGATTTTTTCGCCCACAAAGGGTAAGGTTTTGAACCTTTACTTTTTTGATAAATGTAAATTTAGCTGATGTTTGAAAAAATTCGCCGTCGTTTATTGTTATCTTATTTAATCGTTTTATCATTAATCCTAGGTGGATTTGCAATTGCTGTTCGGATTGTCTTCACTCATAGCCTCTATAAACAACAAACACAAAAACTCTATGTCTTAGCACAAGTTGGCGCTGCTAATGCCGAGTTTAATAACGGTAAAATGAGAATTGAAAATGACTTACCTCAAGATAAATTGTTTAAAAATCATCAAGAATTAAGCTGGTTTGATACTAAAGGTAATCTCATAGAGAAACATGGACAAGATATTTTAAATTTACCTACTCATGTAAAAGAAGGAGAACAAATTAATCCAGTTGGTAAAAATCGCATTCAGTCTGTTACTTTAGCAATTATTAATAGTGATGATAAACAATTTATTGGATATGTAAGACCTAGCCAATCTCTAGAAGAATTCGATGAAACTTTAAATAAATTAGATTTGGGATTAGGCGGTGGAATTGTTGTAGCTTTGATTATTAGTGGTGCTGGTGGAGTTTGGCTAACTCGTCAAGCGATGCAACCAATTGAAGAAAGCTTTGAACGGCTAAAACAGTTTACTGCTGATGCTTCCCATGAACTCCGCAGTCCTTTAATGGCGATTAAAAGTAATGCAGGGGTAGCACTCAAGTATCCAGAGGGAATGCGAGAAAGTGACGCAGAAAAATTTCAGGCTATTTCTAGTGCTACTAACCAAATGACTCGACTTACAGAAGACTTACTATTTTTAGCTCGTTATGATAATATTCCTAACCACATTAAAGAAACTGTTAATCTTAGCTCAATTTTAAATAACTTAATGCAACTATATCAGCCCCAAACGAAGGCTAAAAAAATTAATCTGAAAAGTCAATTGAATGAAAAGCTTTATTTGTTAGGTGATACAAATCAGATAACACGATTATTTGCTAACTTAATTCAAAATGCTATACATTACACACCGTCAAAAGGGACAGTAGAAATTATAGCCAATCGTAGTGCTTCCCATCTAGTCATTAATGTCCAAGATACGGGTGTAGGAATTGCACCAGGGGATTTAGAAAATATTTTTGAGCGTTTTTGGCGAGCAGATAAATCACGTTCTTATAATTCTGGTGGTTCTGGTTTGGGATTGGCTATTGCCCAAGCGATTGCTGAGAATCACGGTGGATTAATTACTGCCACAAGTCAATTGGGAATTGGTAGTTGTTTTACTGTGCGTTTATCAGTAGGTTCACTTAATGAATGTTTATAAAGCTTTTATAGTTCTACCCATCCATATAAACAAAGGGGAAAAGGTTAAAGGGGAAAGGGATGAACAGGTCGCCCCTTGTGGGCGACCTGTTCATCCCTTTCCCCTTCCTCTTGTAGATAAATCCAAAGCCTGTAAACCTACGCTTAATAAATTCAGGTAAATCTTTTCGAGTTCTTTACTTTTAGTGTGTAAAGTGCAACTACTTACCAGAGATTACTGATTAATAACCATAAACCTGAGTTTTAGTTGTGCTATTGAACAATGGTTGAAAAACATAATTCAACATTTATCTCTTGCTTGGAGCTTCCCTATCTCTATTTTCAACGATATAGAAAGCTGATTTTAGAGGAATTTGACAAGAATGTTGTACTAAATTTTCAAGTTCTTAATTTTTGTTATCCAGAGTAAATTTGCTCACTATACTTTTTAGGAAGGTTAACATGAAAAAGCTAATTCATGCTGTTGCATTAACTTTAACAATTGCATCTTTCTCATCTGCTGCCTATGGCACGCCCATGAAGAAAAATAGCAGATTTCCTGACATTGTTGGAGCAGTGCAATTTCCTCAGAACAAAGCGAAAATTGTTAGAAATTCTTTCAAGCTAGAAATTCCCCAAGATAGTAGGGCTTTATCCCAGATGACTATTGCTGTACCGAAAGGTTTAACTGTCAGGAATGACATTGATTTATCTGACCAGTCTGGTAAAAAGATTGCTGCGAATATTACTGTTAATAACAGAACCATTACAATTGCTTTCTCTCAACAGGTAGTTCCTGGAACTGAACTCAACATTGATCTCAATCGTGTCTTAATCTCAGGAACTTCTAATGCTTGGCTCTATCCGGTTTCTGTCAGACTTGTGGGGCTGAATGCAGATATCCCAGTAGGTGTATTTCGGCTACGAATTTACTAACAGGTGTTTTTGGTAGAAAGTTGCACAGCAATTTTAGCCGTGATGGTTGTGATAACAGGAGTATGACTGCGGGTGTCACGTGAATTAATATTATCTTTATGCATAACAATTGAGTCGCTAGTATGTTTATCCGTTTCCTTGCCAGTTTTTGCTCAGACAGCTAGAGTATCAAACCTCACCTTGGAGACGGCAATAAACCAAGCTGAAGCAAATAATCCTCAATTGCTGGCAGCACAGCGTAGTATTTCTGTTGCTCAAGCAGGAGTCGCTGTCGCCGGAGTTGTACCAAATCCCCGACTAGCAATAGATATACCCTTTGGTAAAGCGGAAACTAGGCGTACTATTGGTATCGAGCAACCAATTGAACTGGGTGGTAAACGCGGAGCGCGTCAAGCTTTAGCCAACTCCCAGGTGCAACAAGCCCAGTTAGAGTTAGACTCTTTACGTTGGCAAATTCGTATTCAGGTACGTCAGGCTTATGCAGAGTTAGCGATTTCTCAAGGAGCGCAGCAGAATACAGAACAATCTCTTGCTATCAACAAACAACTTGTTGATATTGCTAAGATACGTTTTCAAGCAAATGATGTGGCACGAGCAGATGTTGTCCAAGCTGAGTTTGCATTTGCTCAAGCCCAGCAAAAACTGGAACCAGCAATTAACCGCGTTCGTCAGGCTAGCATTCGTCTGAATACCCTTTTGAGCCAACCTACTGATACAGCGATTAATTTAGTGCATGGCGAAGCGTTCCGATTTTCTGGGAAAGATTCACAGCAAGGGTTGGCGATTTTAGCAAAGCTTCCAGATTTAAAGGTGTTAAAAAAGTTAGCGAAAGCGTCACGATTAGATTTAGCTCTAGCTCAACAACAAATACAAGTTAATAATAAACAGATTCAAGTGGCTGACTCAGCCCGTATTCCAGATATCACCTTGGCAGCATCTTATGTTTGGGACCCTGGTTTAAGTACAGCTGGTGCGCCACCTCCTGCGACGACAACGGCTGTCATTTTGGGTGTACGAGTGGATCTACCTTTGTTCAATAGCGGAGGGAGTGGAGTTAGACAAGCCCGTGCTAATCTTTCTGTGGCTGAAGCACAGAACGCAGTTCTAGAATCACAAGTTGATTCTGAGGTGGCAACAGCTTATGAAAATGCCTTGAGTACCCAACGAGTATTAGAACGCGATCGCACAGTTTTATTACCGCAAGCTCTGGAAGTTCTCAATTTATCCCGCAAAAGCTATGAGTATGGTCAAACTGGTTTGAGTGATGCTTTACTCACACAGCAGTCTGTGCAAGCTGTGTTTGATAACTTCTACACTGATATCCTCGCTTACCAAACGGCTTTAGGCGCATTAGAGCAAGCCGTTAATCTACCTCTGTCTATGATTCACAACACCGATGTGCCCAAAACACCTTAAACAAGGGGGGTGTTTGCTGAGGAAACTGCCCTTGCCAAACATCTTTACCACTATTTTGCTGATGCTGTTGCTAATTGCTTGTCAAGGGAAAGACCCAACAGCCACCGAAACTGCTCCTGTAGTATCCTTACCTGTTGTTGACGTGCAACGCCAGGATATACCTGTGGTGGTCAACATTCGCGGCACAGTTAGCGCTTCTCCGAATATGAGTGCGAAACTTAGCCCAGCTGTAGCCGGAAAACTTGTAGCCGTTACCGTAGTACCTGGTCAGCAGGTGGCGAAAGGGCAGGTAATAGCTCGTCTGGATAATCGTCAAAGTCTTGATCAGGTAACCCAAACAACAGCAGGGTTACGTTCAGCCCAAGCGGGTGTTGCTCAAGCACGCACTGCTTTGAAACTTGCACAGAAGAATTTGTCGAGATCGCGCCGCCTCTACAACGAAGCTCTGAATCCGACACAAAAAGCCACAGACCCCGGTATCCAAGAAGCAAGAGGAGGTGTTGCTCAAGCTCAAAGCAATCTCACTTTTGCCCAAAATAACTTACAACGACAACAAAAACTCTTTAAAGAAGGCATAACACCCAAAAAAGACTTGATTGCCGCCCAAAATCAAATCGAAACGGCTCAAGCTGCTTTGAAAACTGCCCAAGCAGCTGTACAACAAGTCGCGCCCGAAAAAGATGTGATTGCCACTCAATCTCAATTGGAAACAGCCCAAGCTCAACTTGCTGCTGCAATTGCTCAAGAGAAACAGGTTAATGCTTCCCGCGGGCAAGCCCAGACTCAACTCAGTTTTACTGATATCCGCAGCCCCATCGCTGGAGTTGTAGCTAACCGTTTTCTGAATATTGGTGATACCACTGACCCTACTATACCAGTCATTCAGGTCGTCAACTTATCAAAAGTGATAGTTAATGCTAACATCAGCGCCGACAAACAAGCTAATATTCGTGTTGGTCAAAGCGCTACAATCCTCAGCTTAACTGACGGAAGCTATTCCAGTGTTGTCACGGCTGTTAGTCCAATTGTCGATCCCCAGAGTAATACCCGGAACATTCAAATCCGCGTTGACAATTCTGGCGGGCGGTTAAAAGAGAACCAAACTGTCACTGTATCTATTATTACAGATATTCATCAAGCAGCAATTACAGTCCCCCAAACGGCGTTGGTTTCAGACCCAGAAAATCCCAATGGACGTATGGTTTATACCGTCAAAGCTGGGAAGTTGGAAAGAAAAAAAGTGCAAATTGGTATCCAGCAGAGCAATGTACTCAATGGTAGCTTTGCTTCCCGCGTTGAGATTGTGTCAGGATTAACAGGTAATGAAAGAGTGGTAGCTAAAGGGGCTTACGGATTGGCAGATAGTACTCCTATAGAAGAGGTGAAGCAATGATTCGTTTTACCAAGCTACTACAATCTCAAGCAAAAGCAATTTACCTAATATTTGTATTAATGGCAATTTTAGGTATATTCGCTTACAGTAATCTGCCCAGTGGAGTTTATCCCGAATTGTCCTTTCCTCGGATTGCCGTAATTGCTGAAGCTGGGAATGTTGCCCCAGAACAGGTAGTCCTCACCGTGACTCGTCCTTTAGAAGTAGCTACTAACCAAGTTTATGGTGTCCAGAAGATCCGCTCAAAGACTGCCCGTGGGTCTACAGAACTCTCAATAGAGTTTCAGCCCACGACTGATATGCAGCAGGCTCTCCAACAATTGCAAGCCAAAATCAATGAAGTACGGAGTACCCTGCCATCTGGCGTTAATCTAACGGTTGAGCGAGTTACCCCCGCTATTTTTCCGGTACTCAGCTATAACGTCACCACCGATACTTTAGCGCAAACAGACCTGTACTCAATTACTCAGTATCAAATTTTGCCTTATTTAAGCAGAGTTGCAGGTATTGCCCTTGTCAATCTTCAAGGGGGAAATATCCCGGAAGTGGAGGTGCAGATTGACCCGAATCGCTTGCAAAATTCTGGTTTGAGTTTATCACAAGTTGCCGACACGATTGGGCGTTCAACTCAGAATCAAGCAGTAGGTAAACTAGATAGTAACTACCAGCAAAATTTAATAGTTACCAATGGTCAGCTAATAGAACCGTCTGCGCTCACAGGGATTGTGGTAACGACGAAAGGGGCTGGTAAACCTGTATTTTTAGAGGATTTAGGACAAGTTTCTTTGGGTGAGGCTGACCGTACCCAAATTGTTAGTGCCAAGGGGAAACCAGGATTAACACTAAATATCTTCCGCCAGCCGAATAGTAATGTTGTAGCTGTAGCTGAGGCGGTACAGCAGGAAATCAAGTCGCTGGAAAAAAGCTTGCCACCAGGAGTGCAAATCGCTAAAGCTTACGATGAATCTGGATTAGTTGTAGACGCGATCGCTAATGTCCGCGATTCTATTGCTATTGGTATTGTCCTGATTATCATTGTACTATACGTATTCTTACGACAATGGCGTAGTACAGTAATTGCTGCCATCACTATTCCTCTGTCTGCACTCGCTGCCTTCGGGGTGTTATCCTTCGTTGGTCAAAGTCTGAATCTCATGTCTTTGGGAGGACTAGCGGTAGCGATTGGCTTGGTAATTGATGATGCGATTGTGGTAATTGAAAACATCGACCGCCAACTGCAAAAAGACTTGAACTCAACCGCAGCTGTCGCCGCAGCAATGGCTGAATTAACTGAACCTGTGATTAGTTCCACGATTACCACAGTAGCAGTGTTTTTGCCTTTGGGACTGTTATCAGGTGTTGCTGGACAGTTTTTTACTAGTTTGACTACTACCTTAACTGCTGCGGTTGGTTTCTCTCTACTGTTGGCGCTGACTCTCACTCCTCTATTAGCAGCAAGCTGGCTGCGGCATCAGTCAAATCACTCAGAACCAAAATTGTTAGTTAAGCTGGACAATGCTTATACGCGGCTACTGCGTGTTGTGTTTGGGAAAGCGCGTTGGGTTGGTGCGATCGCACTGTCTCTACTAGTAGTCGGGGCAGTATTATTTACTCAGCTAGGTTCGGATTTTTTACCGACCTTTGATGAAGGCAGTTACATCATTGATTACCTCACACCACCAGGGACATCTTTAACTGAAACGGACTTTCTCGCACGCCAATTGGAAGAAATTATCGGCAAAACCCCTGAAGTCATAAATTGGACGCGACGTACAGGTGCAGAAAATGGTTTATTTGCGACTCAGCCGAATAAAGGCGATATTATTGTCGTCCTCAAACCACTGGGGCAGCGTCAACGCCAAGTCTTTGATATCATCGAAGCTCAACGGCAAGATATTTCTAAAAAGTTACCCCAGTTAAATATTGACTTTCACCAAATCCTCCAAGATGAACTTAACGACCTTTCTGGTGCGGCTAGTCCTGTAGAAGTACGAATCTTTGGCGAAGAACCAGATATTCTGCGTAAATTAGGAGAGCAAGTTCAAGCGCGTATTGATAATATTCCTGGTTTGGTAGACTTGGTGTCTAGTGGAGGAGTGATCTTACCGCAATTAGATATGCGCGTTGATTCCATACAAGCCGGACAGTTAGGATTGACAGAATCAGACGTTGCACAGCAAGTACAGGATGGCTTGTTTGGACGGGTAGCAACTCAGATTCGTCAAGGTGACAAGTTAGTAGATGTGCGGGTTCACCTTTTAGACAGTGTGCGTCGAGATCCGCAACAACTAGACCAAATCCCAATTGTCGGTACAAATGGCACTACATTACCGCTTTCTGCTGTAGCTAAGATTAAACCAACAACAGGCGAAGAAGCGATTTTGCGTGAGAACCAGCAGCGTTACATTTCCTTTACAGGTGGTGTTGAAAAACGCGATCTTGGTTCGGTTGTCCAAGATATCAAGAAAAAATTAGCCGGATTCAAACTACCTCAAGGCTACATCCTCTCAGTCGGTGGATTAATTGCTTCTCAGGAGCAGTCTTTCTCACAATTACTGATGGTCATGGGTTTGGGAGTATTGCTAGTCTATCTGGTGCTGGTTATACAGTTCCGTGACTTATTACAACCACTAGTAATTTTTACGACAATTCCCTTAGCACTTTTAGGAGTAGTGCTGAGTTTGTGGGTTACTCAGACACCACTGAATGTTTCCTCGTTTATGGGGATTATTTTACTGGTGGGTTTAGTGGTAAAAAATGGAATTATTTTGTTGGAATATACCAACCGTTTACGTTTAGAAGGTAATTCTGTAGAATCTGCTTTACTGGAAGCTGGTCGTGTCCGGCTGCGACCAATTTTGATGACCACACTCTGTACTATTCTGGGTTTACTGCCTTTAGCTTTGGGTTTAGGTGCAGGAGCAGAGTTGCAAAAGCCACTAGCGATCGCCGTTATCGGTGGGCTTTCACTTTCTACTATTTTTACTCTAATATTTGTCCCAGTTGTGTTTCGTTTCGTTTCTCGATTTCAGCGTTGAAATGTTATGCAAATTATCATGTATCTGACAAAAGTTTTTTATAAAGTGGGTGATATTCCTATATTTAATCCTCTTTATATCCATGCTTACATTATTCATCAATGGCTATTAATTTTTAGAAGTCAGCCCTTGCCAGTTAATCAAAAATCAGCAATAATATTCTCCCCCCATCAAGATGATGAGACTTTAGGTTGTGGTGGTTTAATTGCTCTTAAACGTGAAATGGGAGTCCCAATTAAAGTTATATTTTTGACCGATGGGCAAAAATCCCATACAGCAACCCCCTGGATTCAACCACCAGAGAATCTTATTCAAGTTCGTAAACAAGAAGCAACAACAGCTTTACATATTTTAGGGTTAGAAGTATCAGACATTCACTTTTTTAACCTGACAGATTCTACTTTAAGCCATCTAACTAGTGAGCAATATGAAAACACTATTAAGTCTATTGTTGAACTAATACGGACTTTTAAGCCAGGAGAAATTTATGTTCCCCATCGAAAAGATAATCATCCCGACCACGAATGCACTTACCAATTTATTAAAACAGCAATTGAGCAATTGCAATTATCTCTAGAAGTAGAATTACTCCAATACCCAATTTGGATATTTTGGTTGTCGCCATTATTTTTTCAGCTAAAACTACAATACTTATCAGGTGCTTACCGATTGCCTATTAATTCGATCTTAGAAAAGAAAAAACAAGCTATTTCCGTATATCAATCTCAGTATCCTATCCTTCCTCCTCGATTTATCAAAAGTTTTTTAGAAAAAAAATATGAAATTTTCTTCAAAGCTACACTTTGATACAAACTATAACTACTTGTGCTTGGACACTTCTTCTTCTCTGCAAGATGCCTTGGGAGAACACATCTTCTGCGTCTACCCTTAGCCAAAGAGGTTGCTTTACCTATGGGAATTTTGCCTTGGGCGAATGCGGTTTGTTAAATTAGGTATTCTTGCAGTGGTAAGGGAATAATTTACCATATTTGCTTAACTTAAAATATCGTCCGTGCCATTTAATAGTATTAGAGAATAGACCACAACACCAGATTATCAAGCTGAGAAAATCCCATAAAGGTACAAGCCATATATATTTTCTTGCAGTGGAATCTTTAAGAAAATTGACACCGATAAACCAACCCATAATCAATCGCATTACCCAAGTAATAACTAACGTAAAGCAAATGAAAAATGACCATTTTGTAAAAACTGACAGGACTAGACTGGTAACGTTTCCATAGGTAAAAATCAGCCCTAAATAACTCCAAAAACCAGTAACTCTTACACACTGTGACCAGCGAATCTGACGATTAATTGAATCGACAACAGTGTTTGCGGATAGTACGTGTTCAACTATGTAATCAGAAAGTACAACTTTGTAACCTGCTTGTGCTGGTAGGTAGCCGAGTTGGAAATCATCCGCAAGATCATCAGCGATCGCTTCAAACCCTCCTATTGCCTTGAGTACTTCTTTACGAATTACAATGGTTGAACCAAAAGCACATTTCATCCCCTCTAATTGTTTACCAGCTAAAGAAGTAGCATGAATATAACAAGCAGTTCCAATGGCTTCTAAAATTTCTACCCATCCTTGCGCCACCGAACGAAATAAACAGGTGACAACACCAACCTTGTTGTTATGTAGTGGTTGTACAACTCGCTGTAAGTAGTCTTCTCCAACTCGGATGTCGCTATCAGCAATAACTAGGATTTCGTATTTGGCGAAAGATAAAGCATTTGCGAGATTACTCACCTTTAGATTTGTACCAATAATGCGCTCGCAGATTATTAAATGAATATCCAGCCTCGGAAAGTCTCGGATAATTTGTTTGACCACATGTATTCCAGGGTCTTGCGGGCTGAGGACGCTGAAAATAATCTGGTAAGTTGAATATTCCTGTCGGCAAAATGTTGCTAAATTTTCGTAAATATCTCTGTCCAGTCCGCAAATTGGCTTCAGGATAGTAATAGGTGGATAAAAATTTGGAGTAGATAAATGGGATTCTCCGAAAGTGACAATTGCTGAATAGATTGAGTAACAATAAAATAGGGTAGCTGCCAAGCAAAGAATTAATATTAAAACGTTGATAACTGTCAGGTTGATATTTGTAAAAAAAGCAGATGCAAAAATTTCCATTGACTTCAAAAATTAATCTCCCGATTTCGTCGATAAATATTGATTACAGACCATCAGTATTTACTTTCACTCAAGCAAGTTGCACGTCTATAGCCATATAATGTATTTCGGCGTTTGCGATCTGAATTTAAAGATAAAAAGTCAAGAACTCGGAAAGAATTGGCTTTTTTAGAAGCAATGACATTATTTTTCGATTATTCTAGAAAGTTTCAAAATCAGAATTAGAAACCAGGACAGCCAGCGATTATTTGCTATTTATCGCTGACTGCTAATAACTTAAAACCTTTCGCCAATACCAAAATTGATGCGGTTGTCACCGTCGCCATTGATGCCGTAGTCAATGCGAATTGGACCTAGTGGCGATTGTACGCGCACACCAAGACCATAACCGTAGCCAGTACCATTTTTGTTCAGCACATCAGCTGACCTGGTATTACTTCCCAGATCGCTGCCGATATCAAAAAATAGTGCGCCACTAACGACTGAAAAAACCGGGAAGCGATACTCAGCAGATGCTTGTATATAACTACGTCCACTACCTAATCCTCCTTCTTGATAACCTCGGACAGAGTTGCTACCACCAAGGGTGAAGGCTTCGTAAGGAGGCAAGTCACCAAGGATAGTTCCACCCTGCAAGTTAAATGCTAAAGTTTGTGGCCCTTTGGTAAGACTAATAAAGTTGACAGGGAAATATTGGCTATAGTTACCTCGCAACCTCGTGAGAAAAATATTGCCTAGTCCCACTGGTACTGACTGATCAACTCCGAAGCGGAGATAAGAACCGCTAGTGGGTTGTAAAGGGTTATTACGGAGATCGCGTTGTACCCCAAGTTGCAACAACAGCAAATCGTCTTCACCTTGTCCAGATGCACTAAGTGGAACTCGTTCTGTGGGTACTCCATTCTTGAACACCGTTCCTTCTTTTCTGATGTTGCCATTGGCATCACGCGTGGAAACTCGTTGATATTGCAAACCTGCTGAAGCCGTCCATTCAGAATTTTCGTAAGGATTATTGCTCAGGGGACGGGTAAAGGTGACACCTCCACCTAGACGGAGGACACGGGGGCGATCGCCTCTGGCGGGGCGTAGCCCATCGCAAGGCAATCATCCTCTTATGCAGAGCAACTGATATCAAAGCCAAAAATACTGATGAAAACTATAGCTATAGCCGGATTAAGTAGGTAGGCGCTAAAAAACACAACTAGATTAAGAAATGTAAATCGCTTGAAAGCTTATATTCAAAGCGTTTCTGGTGCTTTACATAAGTTTACGTAGTTTGGTTTAATTGTGCCTACCTACTTAGTTTAAGGATTCATGTGTAAATTTATCTGAAATATCGGTTTCTGATTATAAGCAGCGAAGGTCAAGAACTCGGAAAGATTCATCTTAATAACTTGATATTTTCATGACCTTGTTAGTTACTGAGGCGAACGCGGCATATTTTTTAAAATTGAAGCAAATATTTCCGAGTTCTTGACTTTTGTTCTCCATAATTCAATCTGACAACCTTGCTCATATAGGTTGTTTAACTCTAATTAAAAGAGTGAATACAATGAAAAATTACACAAAAATGATATTAGATGCTGTTAATATAGTTTTATATTAAAGTGGAGTTTCTAATATTACCTAAAATTTTAGGGTTTGACATTTGCAATCTTTGTAAAGTGTAGCCAGAATTAAAAATAATACTTTATTCGATGATAAATCTTGCTGAGACTGCGTATCTAGTGGCAATGTATCGCGCATTGGAAAGCGAACGTGCAGATGCACTATTTAAAGACCCATTAGCGCGTGTGTTAGCTGGTGGAAAAGGTGAAATGTTTGTTGAAGTTATAGGGGAGAAAGACAAAATTACAAATGCGATCGCCATCCGCACCTATGTTATTGATAACTTAATTTTACAGTTAGTGAAGTCAAAAAAGATTGACACTGTAATCAATCTGGCTGCCGGGTTAGATACTCGACCCTATCGATTACCTTTTTGTGCATCGCTTCGTTGGATTGAAGTTGACTTGCCGGAAATCATTGTTTACAAAGAACAATTACTTAAAGACCAGCAACCTTTGTGTTGGCTTGAGCGTGTCAAACTCGATATTACCAACCTGGCATTGAGAAAGACTTTTTTCTCAGAGATTAATCTTGTAGCAAGACAGGCTCTAGTGATCACAGAAGGGTTGCTATCATATCTACACGAAACCCAAGTAGCATTACTTGCAACCGATATTTATGAGCAATCTAATCTGAATTGGTGGCTATTTGAATTGGAATCATCATTAGCATTAAAAGATTATGATCAAGTTTACCCTCGAAAAATTTTTGACCAATATTTTGCGAATGGAAATAAAACCTTGTTATTTGCTCCAGAGCAAGGGGCAGAATTTTTTCAACAGTATAATTGGAAAGTTGCAAAATCTGTATCTGCATGGAAAGAGTTACACCGACTCAACCGAGGGATAAAATTTACCTGGTTACTACAAATAATTATGAAATTGGTTGCTAATGAATATTGGGAAAAAATTCAGCAGCAAGGTAGTATTGTATTGCTTGAGAGAAGCCCCGCCGTTGGTGATCTAGTAAAAACAAAGGAGGTTTTTGAAAAGAGATGATTCAACAACCTCGTATTTAGTTCTTATTTTTTGACCAATATCCCCTACACTAGGGCGGCCGCATTATGTCAATAAGCAAAGTATATTCTCAATAGAGTTAAGAGTAATGTCATTAATGCTCGCTTATTGCTAAAGTTTTAGGCATCACTTTGGGGCTTAAAAAATAATCAAGCGCGAAAGAAAAGATTTTTTCGTTGGTTCTTAACCTTCGTTGTGATCAAGAGTAATTTAGATGCGTTTGCCCTATCCCCTACCCCCTCACATCCTAAAGATCCTTATACCTTATGAATTTGGTGAAAACAAGCGTACCATACATTTATCAAAGCAGAATACATGCGTCAGTCGCCAGAATTCAGAATTGAATTCTGTGCGAGTGGCGAATGAATAAAGGGCGTTTTTGCACCCCCGCTAAATTTTTAATTTAGCGGTCAACAAGAAAGTGGCAGGTCTGAATCCCCCACTGTCTTGTTCTGACTCCTAAATTCAGAATACCTGGATTCTTCTTCAATCCCCTAATTTTTAGCAGCTGACTTTGAGGCACTGCTCCCAATACAATCTAAGTTTTGTAATATCCGAAAAAATAATTGTAATAGGAATATATTTTGAACACCATACTTTCTCGTAGGGTTGGCAGAGGTATTGCCTCTGTATTCATCTCCGGTTTGAGCTTTTGCTTTCACAATGAGGTAATTAGTGGCACATTACCCACTCCGAACTACCACATCATAAAAAAAATACCTTTAGGTGGAGAAGGACGATGGGATTATCTAACATTGGATAGTTCAGCCCGTCGCCTATATATTACGCGCTCTACAAGGGTAACAGTATTAAATGTTGATACGGGGTTGGTTGTAGGCGAAATTCCTCATACTGTTGGAGTACATGGGGTTGCCATTGCCCCAGAATTAAATCGTGGCTTTATTAGTAATGGTAAGACGGCAACAGCTACTGTTTTCAATTTAAAAACATTACAAGTTATAGGAGAAGTAAAAACTGGTTCTAACCCAGATGCAATTGTCTATGAGCCTATGTCCAAAAAAGTCTTCACTTTTAACGGCAACAGCAACACGGCAACTGTTTTTGATGCCAAAACTACTAAAGTTCTGGGGACAATCGCTTTAGGTGGCAAACCAGAATTTGCTGCTGCTGATGACTCAGGGCGGATTTTCGTGAATTTAGAGGACAAAAACGAAGTCCTCACAATCAATGCTACTAATCTCCAAGTAAAGGGACATTGGGCGCTCAAACCTTGTTCAGAACCAACTGGTATTGCAATAGATAGACAGCATCAACGTTTATTCATCGGTTGCACAAACCAACTGATGAGTGTAGTGGATGCAAATACAGGAAGTATTAAAGCGACACTGCCAATTGGTAAGGGGACAGATGCGATCGCTTATGATCCAATGACTGGACTAGCTTTTAGCTCCAACGGCTCAGGTTCACTGACAGTGGTGCATGAAGACTCTGCCGATAAGTTTAGTATTGTGAATAACGTCATAACCCAGCCAGGAGCGCGGACAATGGCGTTAGATTTGAAGACGCATAAGCTATATTTGGCTACAGCTAAGTTTCAAGCAAGGTCTACTACTGTCCCAGGGCAGGTGCTTTTTAGACCTTCTATTATCCCTGGTAGTTTTGTGATTTTGGTTTTAGGAGATTGACTTTTCTGCCCTGGGCATAGCAGCGTTGCTTCAAAAATCTATATCTCCCACTCCCGCGCATTCATCTCACACTGCGTCTAGTGAGTGTGAGATGAATGCTGTTTTAGCTAGCTTTTGATTTTGTATCATCTGTGCGTTGACGAAATAAACCTGTCATACTGAAGCCAGTAATCAACAAACCAATTAATCCCAAACCATTTAGAAGTGGATAGATTTTTTCTAAATGGATTATTTCTAAGGTATGAATATGCAGAAGAAATTCACCTAATTCTCGTTGATGAAACCATTCATGGACAATAGTAAAGCACATACCTGTTAACACAGTCAAAAACAAAGGGAAACATAAGATTATAGCAATCTGACGATGATATTTACGAAAAGTTCGGTTCATAATTAACCTGGGATTATCCAATTAATTTGTCGAAAGAGAAAAACTGCGGAAATTTAATGAAACTTAAATATTATTTCTAGAAAGCGCCCGATCCGAATAATCGCTATGAAAATGTGATTAACCATGCCCTAATATATTCTGAATATGTTACTTGCTTCCATATACCAAAAGTCATTTGTTAAATATGACTAAAGTCACATGAAAAGAGAGCGGAACTATCACCGTTGTGCGAAAATGCCCTTTTGAGCTTTGGATTATTGACGGCCATTGGGTTGGGCTTCCTTGCCCAAAAAAGAGGATACAGAACAAGATGAGCCAGCTTTCATAAATAGCAATTGCTCACCGGAAGTTGGACTTGCCATTAAGATCAAAATCACAAAGCAATGCTTACCGAACCTCTAAAATCTGTTGCGATATAAGCATGGAAATAGCGCTAATCTCCTCATCAAATCTGAATTCCGTCATTTCGCCTCGATTTTTATTTCTCTAGAGAGATAAAAGGGCGTTAAAAAGTCACTATTATAGAAGGTAATAAGGTAATTCTGAATTTACTCCAAAGTAGTAGACATCCCAGTGAGCTATTTACTCTGCTAAGTAATACATACATTTTAAATAGCATTGACAGAAGTGTGGGTGCGTAAAATCCGCAACACTTAGGCGCTCACATAATTTATGATTTGGATTCAAAAATATCTTTTTGAGAAATCTTCTTTTGGTGCTAAAAAAATGCTAGGAAAAACTATCAATTTAAATAAATCATCATTTGTCAATCGCTGGCTTTTAAGTGCTACTACGTTAACTCTAAGTTTTTTATTCCCTGGGTTGCTGTTAGTCTCTCCTGCTTTAGGAATTCGGTTGAGTAATGGGCAAATTGCTTTTAACAATCCTCCTCGATTAGTTCGATCTGCTACTAGCTCTAACAGTTCTAATATAGGAATCATATTTGATTTCTGAAAAAAACTAAGAGATAATACTGATAATTGTATCTGTCTAATAAAGAACAATGGTAAACCAGCATCTACA
>NZ_JBALDL010000049.1:0-67719 GCF_036917465.1 Nostoc sp. | reverse complement strand
CACCTTTGAACTGGATGAATCCACCTCAGAACTCCGTTCATCCACCTTTGAACTGGATGAATCCACCTCAGAACTCCGTTCATCCACCTTTGAACTGGATGAATCCACCTCAGAACTCCGTTCATCCACCTTTGAACCTCAAATCTCGGAATCCCCAATTCCCAAAATCGGCATTCTTTTCTACCGCGCTCATTATTTAGCTGGAAACACCAAAGTAATTGATGCTTTATGCCAAGCCTTGGTACAAAAAAATTTACAACCAGTGCCAGTATTTGTTTCCTCATTGCGTGAACCCGATGTTCAAGCAGAGTTAAGTGAATTTTTCCAACCCAAAGAAGCCGAATCAATAGCTGTGCTGCTGAATACCACGAGTTTTTCTCTAGCACGGTTAGAAAGCGAAACACCCCAAGTTGAACTATGGGAAAAATTAGATGTACCTGTGTTGCAGGTAATCCTTAGTGGCGGATCGATTGAGCAGTGGGAGTCACAGTTTCAAGGGCTTTCTCCCCGCGATATTGGGATGAATGTGGCGTTACCAGAAGTAGATGGGCGAATTATTACTCGTGCTGTGTCTTTTAAAGCAGTACAAACTCGTAATCCTGATTTAGAGACAGATGTGGTAATTTATGAACCAGTGAGCGATCGCATCGAGTTCGTTGCTAACCTAGCAGCAAATTGGGCGCGTCTCCGTTCCAAACCACCCCAAGAACGGCGAATTGCCCTAATTTTGGCAAATTACCCCAACCGCAATGGCCGCCTTGCTAACGGCGTGGGATTGGACACCCCAGCTAGTTGTGTAGAAATCCTCCAAGCTCTACATCTGGCTGGTTATGATGTCGAAAATCCACCCACTCAAGGAGATGAGTTGATTCAACGCCTGACAGATGGCGTAACAAATGATCCAGAAGGCCAAGAATCGCTTCCCGTACACCAAAGTCTTTCTTGGGAAGAATATCAAGAATATTTTGCTTCTTTGCCGCCAGCCGTGCAACAAGGTATTAGGGAACGATGGGGAAATTTAGAGCAGGTAAGCAATCAAGAATTATTCCCCCCTGCCCCCCTGCCCCCCTGCCCCCCTGCCTCTTTCCCCGTTCCCGGAATTCAACTCGGCAACATCTTTGTGGGAATTCAGCCAGCAAGGGGTTATGATAATGACCCCAGTTTGAATTATCATGCGCCGGATTTAGAACCAACCCATGCTTATTTAGCTTTTTACTATTGGGTAAGAGAATGTTTTGGTGCTGATGCTGTAGTTCATGTAGGGAAACACGGAAATCTAGAATGGCTACCCGGTAAAAGTGTGGCTTTATCGAGTAATTGTTATCCAGAGGTGGCATTCGGCGCACTTCCCCACCTGTACCCATTTATCGTCAACGATCCTGGTGAAGGTTCCCAAGCTAAACGTCGCGCTCAAGCGGTGATTATAGATCATTTAACGCCGCCAATGACTCGTGCGGAACTCTACGGTTCTTTGCAACAGTTAGAAAATTTAATTGATGAGTATTATGAAGCGGACAGTTTAGATCCTTCGCGTTTGCCAATAATTCGCGATCGCATCCACGAACTGGTAATCAAAGAGAATCTCCATCTAGATTTGGGAATCTCAAATGAAACAGAAATTTTTAATTCTGAATCTTTAATTTTGAATTCCATCGGTGGCTATCTTTGTGAATTGAAAGAAGCTCAAATCCGCGACGGGTTGCACATTTTTGGGCAATGTCCCCAAGGAAGACAGTTGCGAGATTTGATCGTAGCGATCGCTCGCATCCCCAATCGCCATTCTTTAGGTATTACCCGTGCTATAGCTCAAGATTGGGGTTTAGATTTCGATCCCCTCACAGCCGATTTGTCAATGCCCAGTGGTGAATATTCAATAGTCAATGGCACAGAATGCCGCACCATCGGCGATATAGTCGAAGTCCTAGAAGAACACGCTGCCCTTTTAGTAGAACAAATAATAAATCAGGATTCAGAATTCAGCAATCAGGAATCTTCTAGAGACGTGATCAATCGCGTCTCTACCTGGATACGCGATCGCCTACTTCCAGCTTTACAACAAACCGATCAAGAAATAACCCATTTATTACACGGACTAGATGGCGGATACGTCCCCAGCGCCCCATCTGGCGCACCCACGCGCGGCCGCCCAGAAGTTCTACCAACCGGGAGAAACTTTTATTCTGTCGATATTCGCGCCATTCCCACAGAGACAGCTTGGGATATTGGGAGAAAAGCTGCTGAAACCCTGGTTGAATATTACACTCAAGAGCATGGTGAATATCCCAAAACACTAGGTTTATCACTGTGGGGAACAGCCACCATGAGAACAGGCGGTGATGACATTGCCGAAGCCTTAGCTTTACTCGGAGTCCAACCTGTGTGGGATGGTGCAGCACGGCGAGTAGTGGATTTTGAAATTTTGCCCTTAGCGATTTTGGGAAGGCCCCGTGTAGATGTCACCTTGCGAATTTCAGGATTCTTCCGCGATGCTTTCCCCAACTTAATTGACTTATTCGATCAAGCAGTATCAGCAGTAGCAGATTTAGATGAACCGCCAGAACAAAACCCCCTAGCGGATGCAGTTCGTCAAGACACTGATTTGTGGACAAGCCAAGGATTAACTATACAAGAAGCCGTGGTGCGATCGCGCTACCGGATCTTTGGTTCTCGCCCAGGTGCTTACGGCGCAGGACTCCAAGGTTTAATCGAATCCCAAAACTGGACAGATGACGAAGATTTAGCCCGCGCCTACATTAACTGGAGTTCTTACGCCTACTCATCGGGAACAGGAGCAGGGGGAGCAGGGGAGGATAAAATCCCCAATCCCCAGTCCCCAGTCCCCAATCCCCAATCCCCAGTCCCCAATCCCCAATCCCCAATCCCCAATACCGAAGCCTTCAAACAACGCTTATCCCAAATGCAAGTTGTCCTGCACAATCAAGATAACCGCGAACACGACTTACTCGATTCCGATGATTATTACCAATTTCAGGGTGGTTTAACAGCTGCGGTGCGTTCTCTACAAGGAAAAAACCCCCAAACTTATTTTGGTGATAATTCCATACCCGCCCAACCACGAGTCCGCCAACTCAAAGAAGAAATTACCCGGGTATATCGTTCTCGTGTAGTTAATCCCAAGTGGATTGCCGGAGTCATGCGCCACGGTTACAAAGGTGCTTTTGAAATGGCGGCGACAGTAGATTTTTTATTCGCTTACGATGCTACAGCTAAATGTGTCGAAGATTATATGTATCAAGGCATAGTAGAAGCTTACTTGCTCGATCCAGTTGTGTCAGAATTTATTCAGGAAAAGAACCCTTACGCTCTGCGTGATATTGCTGAAAAATTATTAGAAGCACACAAGCGCAATTTGTGGGAGGATGTAAGTATAGGAACATTAGAAGCTTTGAGGAACCTAGTACATCAAGCCGAAGCAGTTATCGAAGAAAAATCAATGGTGTAGGAAACAAATATGGAAAATCTTGCGTATTTGCACCTAGCTTTCGCCTACGAAGACAGCAACCCCAGTGAATTGGTATCCCTCAGTTCTTTGTTTAACAAAGCAGCTGCGCCAGACTGGAAACGGCTTTCTGGTAGGGCTTGGAAGTATATGTTGCCCCTTGCTCTGTCTCTCTCCATTCTTGGCGCTGTCAGTAGCGTCATAGCACTGGAAACAGGCGATCGAGGCCCTTCTGTCAGAAATCTCCAACAAAAGTTAAAAACAGCAGGTTTTTACCAAGCTTCTGTCACCCAATTATATGACGCATCCACACAAGAAGCTGTGCGCCGCTTCCAAAAGGCCGCTGGTTTACCAGTAGACGGCATTGTTGGAGCAAACACCCTGCAAAAATTAGAAACCTGGCAAGCTAACAAACCCAGTACTACAAATAGACAAGCTCAAAAAGCCACTGTTGTAAGTACACAAGCCACAAAGCCCAGCACTACTACTTCAGCAACTACCCAGCGCCGTAATTCCAATTACCTAACTAAGGGGGATGAAGGTGAAAATGTCAGGGCTTTACAAGAACGCTTAAGAGTCGCCGGCTTTTATTACGGGAATGCCACAGGAATATTTGGCCCAATTACTGAAGAAGCTGTAAAGCGGTTTCAAGATTCTTATAAATTAAGCGTTGATGGAGTTGTTGGCCCAGCAACATTAGCTAAATTGCCGGGACTTGGCATCGGTGATGGTGAAGAGGCTCCCAAAAAGGTAGTCAATCGAGATAAACTCCGTGTAGGCGATCGCGGTGAGTCAGTTAGAGTTATCCAAGAACAATTGATCCAAGCAGGATATTTAGAGGGAGAGCCAAATGGTTACTATGGCCCCTATACTGCCGACGCTGTAAAGAGATTCCAGGCAGCAAACTTCTTGAAAGGAAGCGGTGTTGCCGGCCCAACTACCAGAGCTAAGTTATATAGCTCAGTTAATACTGCTAGCAAAAGCGAATTTAATACCTTAGAAATCCAAACCCGACTACGGGAGCGGGGTTTTTATAAAGGCAAGTTGAACGGTGTGATGGCAGATGACACCAAAAAAGCGATTAAACAAGCTCAAGAATTCTACGGCATTAGCCTTAAGGATCTTAAGAGCGGACGCTTTTAGCATCCGCTTTGGTGTCGTTAGTATCAGTCAAAAACTCGTTGCTAGCCTCTAGTAACAGCAAATTACAAACTGCTCAAAATTCCACTTATTTGGTTAATTTGAGTAGTTTGTCTTATCTTCGCCCAAGTGCTAAAGCGGCATCAGCGCCCGTTGGCACTTGGGACAAACTGCATGAATGGTCATTTGACAATCAAGCAGGTGGAAACCTTCTTTTTGAGCGGTTTTCGACCCAATTTTTAAAATCGAGTCATTTTTAAACTCAATAGTTGAGTTGCATCTAACACAGATTAAGTGATGGTGATGATGGGGATAGGGCTGGTTAATCTCATAATGCTTATGTCCCTCGCCCAGTTCTAGTTCCCGTAAAATTCCCATCCTTGCCATCAACTTCAAACTTCGATAAATAGTTGATAGACTGATCCCTTTACCATCAGTTTCTAGCCGATGATGAAGATCCTCCGCACTTAAATGTTCACCTTGCGGAAGTTCTTGAAAAATGTGTAAAATTGTTTCGCGCTGGGGAGTTAATCGCCAGCCTCGATCATTCAGTTCTGCCTTGAGTGAAGTAGTTGTGTAGACAGTCATACTAATATTTCTCAACAAAGCTCGTTAATTGAGAATATAACAAATCTTGGGAGCAATTTGCAACAATCATTGCCTATTGAGAATTAATCCTAAATATTTAACAGCAATTCATCAAATCTAGATCAAAATTCAACTAATAAGCTGTAATCAATTTAATTTGCATACAGTTAATAGTTAGAATACTTGTAACGACTGTATCCCTTGACTTTAAATTTTGAATAAGTGAATTTTGAATTGCTTAGTTAATCCCACCTTCAAGATATCTGAGCAAAGGTCTGGGAAAACTTTTATACAACTAAATGCAAATTATTTTCTGTAAGTCTCTCAAAAGCTTTTAACAAAGTTTAGACAGTTAATTCCCCTCCCTCCACAGACAGCAAGTTCTGTCTCAAGGTCTAAATCCCCTGGAGTTGCTCCTCTACAGCGCTTCTCTGCGAGACGCTTTGCGAATGCGCATCCTGCGGCGGGGGAGACCCCAAGACCGCACTCCTCTTCGTTGCAAAACTTAATTACGTTAGCGACACGAAAAATCGAGTCCGCGAACGCAATTACGAATTATTTTAATGTCCTTTGTCCCTAGTCATTTGTCAAATTTAGTTTTCTAATGACAAATGACTAATGACAAATGACTCTTAACATTAATTAACTTAGAGACTCCAAATAATCGCGGATAAGGTTGCGACGTTTGGGTTGGCGTAGCTTTTGCAAAGCCTTAGATTCAATTTGCCGAACTCGTTCGCGCGATAAGTCAAGGGCGCGGCCAATTTCTGCTAAAGAATAAGGATGACCATCAGCCAAACCAAACCGCATCAAAATTACATCGCGTTCCCGGCTAGTCAAATCTGACAGAAGATGATGCAAATCTCTTTGTAAAGATTCGCGCATTAACATTTCTTCTGGGGTTACACAGTCAGTTTCAAGTAATTCGCCTAACTCAGTGTCTTTATCTTTGCCGACTTTGGTTTCCAAAGAAACAGAGCGAGGAACCCGTAACAAAACTTCTCTGACTTGAGTCGGTGTCATCTCTAACTCAGTTGCTAAATCTTCTAGAGTTGGGGTGCGACCTTTTTCTTGAGCAATTTTGCGTTGGGCTTTTTTGATTTTGTTTAACTTTTCGGTAATATGAACCGGTAGGCGGATCGTGCGACTAGAAGTTGCGATCGCTCTTGTAATTCCTTGACGAATCCACCAGTAAGCATAAGTACTGAATCGATAACCCTTAGTTGGGTCAAATTTTTCTACAGCCCGCTCCAAACCTAGTGTCCCTTCTTGGACTAAATCCAACAATTCTAAACCGCGATTTTGATACTTCTTAGCAACAGACACAACTAGGCGAAGATTAGCCTTAATCATGTGTTCTTTTGCTTGCAATCCTTGGTACTGAACTTGCTCCAACTCTTCTACAGTCAACTTGGCGATTTCTGCCCAGCGACGTTTGCCATTTGCCAAAGTCGGTCTAAGATCGGATAAGATTATGTCAGCAGTAGCAGCCCACCTTTCTAAAGAAGGGCGATGTCCTAATTCTGAGGTCAGACGTTCTTGAACTTCAATTAATCTCAGATAAGGTGTAATAACTTCATCTCCAAGCTTTGCGGCGTTAGCAAGTACTATCCGCATCCGCAAGTAACGTTGGACTTTTTGAGCTTCTGAAACCTCTTCATCTCGCCCCAACAAGCGAACCCGACCAATCTCTTGAAGATATAGACGTACTAGGTCTGTACTCCGGCGGTTATTGCTAGCAGCAAAGTTAGCATTGTCAGCAGAAGCCATCTCTAGCTCCTGTAAATCATCTACCGATAACTCGCTTTCATCAACCGTGAGATCCGAGTCCAAAGCCTGGCGAGACTTTTTGGTGTTGTAGGGTGCGTCTGCATAAAAAGATGTTGCTGGCATAAAGATCGTCTCAATGGCTCCAGGTAACAATAGATTTCGGTCAGCTTAGATTACGGTCAGCTATTCAACTGTTGCTATTGTTCCCGTGATTTACGATGAACTAACATAGTTGAACGTTCCATTACAATTTTTTTAGAAATTAACTGTAATGGTTTTATTGGATACAGGATTACTGAACTGAATCGGCTGCTAAATTTTTGATTTAACCAATAGCTATGCAAATTGGCAGCTAGGCTTTCAATATTTCAACTACTTAGTTAACATTTCAACCTTGACGGTTTTGAATAGTAACTTTTGTAACACAGTATAAACATCCTTGAGTGAATGTCATCTTTATATTTGGCATAGTCACATTTACATGACTACAAAACTAATATCCTGACGATTTAGCAATTTTTTCTCAGGATTATTTAGGTATAAGTAGAACTAATAGATATAAGAGAAGTGATTAGGATTAACGGTAAAAATTCTATCGATACGGAGATAGAAAAGGTGGGTAAGTTTATTAAATACTCTCTCCGTGTTCTGCTAACCCGTCAATTTCAACGTGGTCAGATCCCCGACTTCTTAAACAAGTCGGGGATCTTGTAATCCAGCAGAGTTAAGTTGACAGATTACTAGTAGTTGTACTCTGGTTTTATATCTCGTAGCATCAGTTCATCAAGTGCTTGTTGGGGTGTGACTTCACCCTGAAGTAACCGATAAACTTGCTCAGTAATTGGAACCGGAATGTTTTGTTGCTTGGCTCGTTGCATCAAAACTTGGCAAGTGTTCACTCCTTCAGCAGTTCCTGGTAAATTTGCAAGAGTTTCTTGAAGAGTTTTACCACCAGCTAGCTGATAGCCGACTTGATAATTGCGACTTAAAGGACTATTGCAGGTTGCTAACAAGTCTCCTAGACCCGATAATCCATAAAATGTTTCCGTCTTTGCACCCCAGTCGTTACCGATGCGAACCATTTCTGTGAGTCCACGGGTGACTAAGGCGGCTTTGGCATTTGTTCCTAGATGTAAACCATCGCATACACCAGCTGCGATCGCAATCACATTTTTTAGTGTTCCCCCCAGTTCCACCCCCAAGGGATCGGGATTGGTATATACCCGAAAACGATGAGAAGAAAATACTAACTGCACTACTTCCGCAGCCGTGGGGATATTACTGGCTACTACCGTTGCTGCTGGTAACTCTAGTTGAATTTCTTTAGATAAATTCGGCCCAGACAAAACAACCACTGCATGGTTAGGAAATACTGTTTGCCAAATTTGCGACGGCATACAGATGGTTTGGGGATCTAAGCCTTTGGTCGCCGTCACAAAAATTGTCTCTGGAGAAAGGGGGAAAGACTGGACTTGAGAAGCAACATCTCTCACACCAATCATCGAGATAGCGGATAGGATTATTTGGGCATCTTCTAACACTGCTTGGAGAGTTGGGGAACCTTGACGCGACCACACGCGCACCTGATGACCATTTGCTGTGGCGAGATTTGCCAGAGATGCACCCCAAGCACCCGCACCCAGAATTGCTACAGAAAGTTTTGAATTGGAGTACATCTGCTCACTCATAACTGATAACTCCTAACTCCTAACTCATAACTTTTGAGCGGGGATAACGTTCTATTAATTCTCTGACTTGTTCTGCATGATATGAACTTCTTGTCAATGGTGAAGATACAATTTGTAAAAATCCGATTTCTTCGCCGAATGCCTTCCAAGCAGCAAATTGTTCTGGGTTGATAAATTCATTTACTTGCAAGTGTTTTTGACTGGGTTGGAGATATTGCCCAATTGTCAAAATATCGCAATCTACGGTTCGTAAGTCTTGCATGACTTGGCGAATTTCGGCATCAGTTTCACCAAGTCCAACCATGATCCCGGATTTGGTGTATGTGCTAGGAGAAAGTTGGCGAGTTCGCTGTAATAATTCTAATGTGCGATCGTAGTTTCCTTGGGGACGCACCCGGCGATATAGGCGTGGAACAGTTTCGGTATTGTGGTTTAATACCTCTGGTGCAGCTTGTAGAATCAACTCTAGAGCATTCCAATTACCGCACAAGTCAGGAATTAGCACCTCAATTGTGGTGTTAGGTGAAACAGAGCGAACCGCATCAATACAGCCCACAAACTGAGATGCACCACCATCAAACAAGTCATCTCGATTTACAGAAGTGATTACCAGATGATTAAGTTTCATGCGGCCAACAGCTTCTGCCAGTCGTGCAGGTTCCGTGGGGTCTAGTGGTTTGGGTTTTTTTTCAAAATCAATATCGCAGTAGGGACAAGCGCGTGTACAAGCCGGCCCCATAATCAAAAACGTGGCAGTACCGGCATTGAAGCATTCACCAATATTTGGACAGGAGGCTTCCTCACAAACTGTATTGAGAGATAAATCCCGCAAAATGTCTTTAACGTTACCGACGCGCTCACGCCCAGGTGCTTTTACCCGCAACCAGTCTGGTTTTACAGTCACAATCTGCTTTTACCACTAGAGTTATACAAATTTAATCGTAGCAAGCAAAGCCTTGGGTGAAGCGATCGTATATATAGATATAATTCTGTGATTTGGCACAGGTTGTGATATTGTTAATTTACAATGCCATTTTTATGGCGGGATGTGGCGCAGCTTGGTAGCGCACTTCGTTCGGGACGAAGGGGCCGCTGGTTCAAATCCAGTCATCCCGATTTATCATATCGAATAACACTTGATTTGTCGTCGTTAACAAATCGCACGCTCATTTTACAAGATTAACTCATTTAATTAGTTAACAACATATCAAATTATTGATTTTTCATTTTGAGGCTAGACTAATGAGCATTTTTTCAAAAATTCTCAAAACAGGCTCCTCTCCATTGTCTCTAGTGAAAATACTATAATTAGGGTGAGAATTGATTTCGATTAACCAATATTGGTTATCCCGATCTAAGGCGATATCTAAACCGCCATAATTAATATCTAGTTCTTCAAAGACTGGTTTGGCGAAATTAGCAATCTTTGTCAATATTTGTGGCTCGTTGATATGCTTTGCTTTCGCACCATCCCAGTGGAGAGGGCTGAGATTACCTGCAAATTTTGCATTAGTTATATCTTTTTCATAAAGTAGAACTAACTCTTTATTAAAAAAAACGGCTCTATATTCAGCTTTTATGTGGATAAATTCTTGAGCGATCGCAACGTAATCATACTTTTTATTATTGACATTAAAAATATCTTTTAAAGCAGTTTTAACTTCATCTGTATTTTGACATAAAAAAACGTTATGTCCACTTGAGCCAGAATTGCGTTTAACAATTACGGGCGTTTCAAAGTTGTTTTTGATTTCTAATATAATATCTTCAAAGCTAGGAAATTTTAAGTAAATCTTATATTGGAGGTCACAAAAAGGAGAAAGAAAACCTACAGTCTTAGGAAGTTTAACTTTTTTCTTTAAAATATGGTAAGTATATTCCTTGTCTTTGATAATTTGTGCTAATGCCTGATTTATTATCGGAGTACTATAATTACAAAAATAATGTTGTTTATTATTCAGTTTTATTTTTACTAAGTTTTCAGTCGGATGAATAATTTCATAGTTAATGTTTAAGTTTTCACAAGCTTTGAGCAATAGCGAAAGGTTATCTAACATAAATATTTGAAATTAAATATTGACAAAAATCAATTTCTGGATATCAATTAAACGCTTTTTATAATATACTCTCCAAATTACGAATTACGAAGTTGTTTGCCGTTTAAAAATCACCATCTCAGTACCAACAACTGGGTTACGTGCTATCAGCTTATTTTGGGAGTCGATAATTTCTAAATGAGTAAAATCAAGTTCTTGAGAGCGTTGTAATATCTCCGCAGCTAGGTTGTCCTGCTGAGATTCTTTGAGAGTGTACCAATCGTCACTAATTTTGACAGTTAAGTTACTCGTGCGGAAGTTGGCTTGAATTGACTTTATCAGACCAGAGGCAATGCGATCGCTAGTTTCAGCTACCTGATTCTCAATAGCCGCAATCAAGGCTTGTTCTGGTGTCAATTCTATAACTGGTGTCGGCGTTGGCGTGGGAATTGGTTCTATTTCCGGTTTGATTTCCGGTTCTGGCGGCGGCGTAATTTCCTCTGGTGGCTGTGGCGGCTGCGGTTCTGGTACAACTGACTCTGGTGGAGTAGCGATCGTTGGTGTTAGCGCAGGAACCTCTTCAATCGGTGGAACTGTGGCTACTTCAGTAGGTTTACCAGTCAAGACAGTCGCAGTTGTCCATAAAAGAATTACAGCAATTCCAGTTACAATTCCCGTCAAAGCTGTATCTGATAACTTTGTTGACAAATTTGATGGAAAAAACAAGCGGATTGTTCTTAACAGTCCACCCCATCGCAACTGAAGCTGCTGGAAAAAACTGGGTCTTTCCTCAGTACCCGGTGGGGGTGCTGTTTCCAGTTTGTCCACTGTTGTTTCTAAAACCCCAATCGTCCCTCGGAGAAGTTGGATAATTTTAGCCTTCCAAATTGGCTGAACTCTCTGGTAAGGTTTTTGGAGAGGTTGAGTTTTTGGCTCATCCGTCGGTTTTGACTGATTGTCTTGTGACATGGAACTTTCACCAAAAGCAGCGAATCAAAGACAAACAACGTACATTATTACTGGTGCTGCCTTCTTTTGCCTTAATGTATCACTTCATTGCTCATTGTTTTCGTTAAACTAACTATTTATGAAATTTGGTGAATTATGAACTTGAAACGCCGTCAATTTTTATTTTTAAGTAGCCTGAGTGCCATTGGTACAGGATTTTTAGCCTGGATGTTAGTTCGTCAAAATAATCAAAGTGCTGATATTAGCGATTCAACAACAGCTATAGCCGCCAACCCAGCCAAAAAAGACTTATTATTACGTTTTGTGTCTGTAGCGGATACGGGGACTGGAGCTAAGGGACAGTATGCCGTGGCTAGAGCGATGAATGCATATCACAAACAAAATCCTTATGATTTAGTCGTTTTAGCTGGAGATAACATTTACAATAACGGCGAAATTGAAAAAATTGGCGAAGTTTTTGAGCGTCCTTATCAACTTTTGCTAAAACAAGGTGTGAAATTTCAGGCTTGTTTAGGCAATCACGATATTCGTACTGCCAACGGTGAGCCACAAATCAAGTATGCTGGTTTTAATATGAAGGGACGTTACTATACATTTAAACGTAATAAAGTACAGTTTTTCGCTTTAGATACTAACAGTAATGCTGATTGGAAAAACCAGCTAACTTGGTTAGAAAAAGAATTAAGTCTTAGTAATACTCCTTGGAAAGTGGTGTTTGGACATCATCCGATTTATTCATCGGGTCAGTATGGGAGTAATCCAGATTTTATTAAAACTTTTACTCCCCTATTTAAAAAATACGGTGTTCAACTTTACATCAATGGTCACGAACATAGTTATGAACGCACTCGTGCTATTGATAGCACAACTTATTTAATTTGTGGTGCCGGCGCTGGTAATCGTCCTGTAGGGCGTTCTGAGTGGACAGAGTATTCTACCAGTGATTTAAGTTTTGCTTCTTATGAGGTGTATAAAGATAGAATAGAAATAAGTGCGATCGCTACTAATAATCGTGTTTTTGATAAAGGTATTATTCAATTAAAATCAGCTTAGTTATATGACTCAGCAAGAACTTCCTTCTATACTCAAAAATATTGTAGAATCATCTCAAAAACCAGAGGCTATATTTTCTGCACTGTTACCAGCTGTAAGCGATTTTTTGCAATCTGATAGATGTTTTCTATACCTACATAATCCACAGAATAACCTTGGTAGAGTTGCCTTTTGTTGGATTCGTACTCCAGATGTACCTACTGTTTATAATGAAGACTGGGCAGCACAACCCCCAACTTTAGTAGATGACGATCCGATGTTTGCGGCTGCGCTACGTGCCAAACCTTCAATCTTTGTCGAAGATGTAGAAACTGCTGAACCTCAAGTTTTGAATCGGGAATTTGAACAGAAAAATTTTGGACATCGCGCCTTGATTCATGCCCATATCTGCCAGGATGGCCAACTTTGGGGAATTTTACAACCATGCATTTTTGGTCATCCCAGAATTTGGACTGAATATGAACGAGGGGTGATTAATAATCTTGTCGAAAAAATCACACCTTTAACAGTTTATTATGTCAAGTCTGCTTTTGATTAGCTGTAGTAAATTACATTCAGCGTTGTTAAAACTATGAAAGTCAAGCGCTTGAAAATGCAAGCCTTCCGTGGAATCGGTGATTTGACGCTGGAGTTTGATGAAACAAGTCCAACGGTACTTATTGGTATCAACGGTGTAGGGAAATCGAGTATTCTTGACTGTCTGGCTATTTTTCTATCACAGATCACAGCATATATTCAAAATTCTTCTGATTATATAATATTTTTTAATAATAAAGATATTAGTAATGACTGTGAGGAAACACAGAATGAAATTACATTATTAATAGAAAATGCCCAAGAAGTAGTTTTAAATATAACGAAAATTAATTCAGGTGATATTCAAGAATTTCTGACAATAAATAGAGATATTTTTAAGCTTAACCTTTTGGTAAATGAAAAGTTGCGTATGCAACAAATATCAAATAGTGAATATCAGAAATTACAACCAATATTAAGCTCTATATCACCAATTATTGAACGCGAAATCTCTGATACTGTTAGTTTGGATAATGCCAAACTTACTACTCTTTCTAGTCTTCAATACACGAAAGGTTTACAAGCTGTAGTTGATGCTCTGCGTCATCAATTAGAAAATGGTTTTGAAGCCAACATTCCTTTAGTAATCTACTACCCTGTTAATCGTGCTGTTATTGACATGCCTTTAGAGATTTCAGAGGTAAGTTCATTTAAGCAAGTGGATGCATATAATCAGGCACTTACAGGAGGAAGAATAGACTTCAAAACATTTTTTGAATGGTTTAGAAATCGAGAAGACTTAGAGAACGAGAGACGAAGAGATAATCCTGATTATCGAGACAAACAATTAGAAGCAGTCAGACAAGCTATATCTTCATTGATACCAGAATTCTCAAACTTACGGGTTGAGCGTTCACCTCTGCGAATGACTGTTAGAAAAAGAAGTGAAAAACTCATCGTTAATCAGCTATCTGATGGGGAGAAATGCTTGTTGGCAATGGTGGGTGATTTAGCAAGACGATTGGCGATCGCTAACCCTAGTTTACCAGATCCACTCCAAGGTAGTGGTGTTGTTTTAATTGATGAAATTGAACTACACCTACACCCAAAATGGCAACGAGAAATTATTCCTGCTTTGACAAGAACATTCCCTAATTGTCAGTTTATTGTCACCACCCATTCGCCCCAGGTTATTAGCCAAGTCCAGCCGGAAGGAATTTATATTCTCGAAAAAACAGACGAAGGTGTTGTTGCTAAAAGACCAGAAAGTTCCTTTGGGAGAGATAGCAATCGGATCTTAGAAGACCTCATGGGTGTTCCAGCACGTCCACAGAAAATTAAGGAAAGTCTTTTAGAACTTTTTCGATTAATTGATGCAGGAAACTTGGAAGGTGCTAGGCAATTACGTCAACAGTTAGCTAATGAAATTGGATCAGATGAGCCGGAGTTTGTTAAGGCAGATGTACTTATCCGGCGAAAGGAAATTCTCAATAGATGAAAAACATAAAAAAGGGCGCAAAACCGATTAGCTTAACTAAATGGAATAATAAGCTTGGCGGTAATATACTTTCTTGGAAAAAATTCAAACAATCAGTGAAAAATGATGTGTTTCAGGCATTGCTCTGTGAACAAGGTTATATCTGCTGCTACTGTGGTGCTTCGATCATGAGAAATGAATGCCATATTGAACACTTGAAACCCAGAAGTATTTATACACAATTGACTTATGAATACACAAATCTCATCGTGTCATGTCAAGGTGAAGATGAAGCAAAACTTCGAGTACCAGTACATTGTGGTCATAGAAAAGATAACTGGTATGACGAGCATCTGATGGTTTCACCTCTAGAAATAACCTGTGCTGATTTTTTTAAATATCTTCCTTCTGGCGAAATTCAATCAACAGATGAGCCAGCTAAAAAAGCTGCTACTGAAACAACGATTGAGAAGCTTGCACTCAATATAAGCAAGCTGCAAAATATGCGTAGGCTAGCAATTGACGCTGCATTGCTTGCTACTGATGGTTTAACTGAAGCAGAAATACAGCTACTTGCTCAAGGTTATGAAAAACTGGATGCTAACGGTCAATATACTCCGTTTTGTGCTGCTATTACCTATTTTTTCAATAATTATTTTTGATTCAATAAACTGGGTGCGTAGGCATAGCCCGTCATAGCATCGCATTCATCTTATAGTAAATAACATTAGCTTAATTATCACCGCAAAACTTTATGATTCTTGAGGCAGTTATTCTTCATGTTAAACATGGTCTAGAATCCGATTTTGAAGCTACTTTCAAAAAAGCTTCTAAAATTATTTCCTCAATGGACGGATATTTATCCCATGAATTGCATAAATGTATAGAAGTCCAAGGTAAATATTTATTACTTGTCAGATGGGAAACTTTAGAATCTCATACTGTTGGATTTAGAAATTCTCCTGAGTTTCAAGAGTGGAAAAAACTTCTGCATCATTTTTATGAACCATTTCCCACTGTTGAACACTTTGAAGAAATTGAAATATGAAAAATTAAGATCCCCGACTTCTTAAAGAAGTCGGGGATCTGTGGGTTGTGGCTTTGTCTTCAAACTTTTTGCAACTGTGCTACTCTTGGGTCAACAATTTTTTGTCCTAAGCTAGCAAATTTAATTGCCACAGACATCTTACTACCCGTTCCGAAAACATGGGTAATTTCACCAAGACCGAAAGTTTTATGTAATACTCGATCGCCTACTTGCCAAATCTGCGTTGAGTCTTGCTTCCCGCTAGGATTAGAGGCACTTTTGGTATAACTTTGACGACTCGCGCGTTTGGTAGATAATAATTCTTCTGGTAACTCGTCGAGAAATTGCGATCGCATCGCAGGTTCCCGCGAACCATACAAACGCCGTTCCCGCGCATGTGATAAAAATAACCTTTCTTGGGCGCGAGTAATCCCCACATAACACAGGCGGCGTTCTTCTTCCAAAGATGCTGGATCGCCCAGCGAACGATAGCCAGGAAATAGCCCCTGTTCTAATCCCACTAAAAATACTACGGGAAACTCTAAACCTTTAGAAGCGTGCAAAGTCATCAAAGAAACGGCTGTCTGCCCTTCTTTTAAATTATCCAAATCAGAACTGAGGGCGGCACTACTGAGAAAATCTTGGAGCGAAACCTCTTCGTTTTCTTCTTGAAATTGCAATGCGGCGTTGTAAAGTTCCTGGACGTTTTGTACCCGATCTGTGGCTTCATCTGTGCCTTGACTCATCAAGTCTTGAACGTAACCAGAATCTTCTAATATTCCTTGCAAAACCTCAGTCACGGGAAGCGTACCGATTTGTCCTTGCCAACGGCTAATCATTGCGGCAAAGCTATTTACAGCTTTTGTCGCCCGTCCAGCTAATGTATTAACTGATGTTTCATCGCTGAGTATTTCCCACAGGGTTGTCCCTAATTGTTGGGAGGCGTTCATCAAAGCATCAATAGTGGTTTTGCCAACTCCTCGCCGGGGAGTATTGATAACTCGTAATAAACTGACTGTATCAGATGGGTTAGCGATCGCTCTTAAATATGCGATCACATCTTTGATTTCTTTGCGATCGTAGAACCTCATTCCCCCCACAACAGTGTAAGGAATTTGATATTTTACCAACAGTTCTTCAAAGGGTCGAGATTGAGCGTTTGTCCGGTAAAGTATGGCAAAACTGCCCCAGTCTAACTCTGGATTTTGGTTTTTTAAAGTGTTAATCTGATCGATTACAAATGCCGCTTCTGCAAGTTCTTCATCGGCTTTGTGACAAGTAATCTGCTCACCCGGCCCCCGCGTCGGCTTCAGAATTTTATCAATCCGTTGGGTGTTATTTTCAATTAGCTCATTTGCCGCTTGCAAAATATTTTCACAAGAACGATAGTTTTCTTCTAACTTAACCATCGTTTGGGTGTCATCATCTACCAAACCATCACCAAAGTCTTCTTGAAATCCCAGCAAGATGGTGAAATCTGCCATCCGAAAGCTGTAAATTGATTGATCTGCATCGCCGACAACGAAAACTGAGCGATTTTGCCATTCCCATTCGCTCTTTTTAGTTTCGCCGTTAGTCACCAATAGGTGGATCAGTTGATATTGAGTTCGATTAGTATCTTGATATTCATCTACAAGAATATGGCAAAATTTGCGATGCCAATAACCCAATACCTGCTCATTTTGCTGAAATAATCTAGTCGGTACGAGAATTAAATCGTCAAAATCGAGGGCGTTATTTTCTGCTAATTTATCTTGATATAAATTGTAGACTTGAGCAATTACCCTTCCGCGATAATTAGGTTGGTCTTGCTCAAATTCTTGGGGAGATAAACCTTGATTTTTAGCATTACTAATAGCATAGCGGACAGAGCGGGCATCAAATTTCTTATCGTCTAAATTTAGCTGTTTATTGACGATTTCTTTAATCAGAGTCATTACATCTGATTCATCAAAGATAGAGAAATTGCGATTCCAACGCCGTCCTTTTTCGTCTACGTATTTTTCAATATCAAAGCGGAGAATGCGAGAAAATAGACTGTGGAAAGTGCCACACCACAAATCTTTGATCGTATTTTTGTAAACTTGCGATCGCAGTTGAGTTTGTTGGTATTCTGTCAACAAATCAAAACGCTGTCCGTGTTGTTTCATGGCCAGTTGCTCCGCAAACAGCCGTTGAACCCGTTCTTTCATTTCCCGCGCGGCTTTATTGGTAAAAGTAACCGCCAGGATATTTTCTGGATCAACATGGTGTTTCAGAATCAGATTCGCAATGCGATAAGTCAGCGCTCGTGTTTTGCCGGAACCTGCGCCGGCAACGACTAGCAACGGGCCGCAGTAGTGTTCCACAGCTTGACGTTGACTAGGGTTAAGGTGACTGAGAAAGTCGATGGTTGTTGTCATGGATGTGAAAAAGCGATGTCTCCGACGGGCTATTCGGCGTCGCCTGGTGTCACATCAATAGAGAGTCACTATTGCCCAGGTTACAATATCCTAACGAAACTTGGTCAATAAAGATTGTGTGGCAATATGGGCTAACTGATTGTATTAGCTTTGCAGTAATGACACAGGAGGGAATTACTCAAGTCTTTACATCTGATCGTCATTTTGAGCAAGCGGGATTTACAAAATTGTTGTAAATCAAAAAATACTAAGATTTAAGCAAGGTTTCTGTAGGGGTAATTCATGGATTGCGCCTATAATACGTTAATTTTTTCTCCGCTAAATAGGTCGATCGCGAGTTCTTCTGACACTTTCTGTCGTAAGATCAGCGACGGGGAATCTAACATCAAAAAACTTTGGACACGCTCCTACCTTTTTTTATTCTCAGCGCTGTTTAACACCTAAGCAATAAGTATTGTCACCAATAGGACGATTCACTTTTTGAGTACCCAATTGACAGAGGGTAGCTAGACACAATACATCATGATTCAACAGTTAAGTTTTTAAAGATGAAAAATTTCTTTAATTTCAGGTTTAACCAATACAAGGAGAGGTGGATATGGATCTGAGCTTAATTGTATCCAATATTTTGAATCCGCCAATCCTGTTTTTCTTTTTAGGCATGACTGCTGTTTTTGTCAAGTCCGATCTAGAAATTCCTGCACCAATACCCAAACTCTTTTCGTTGTATCTGCTGTTTGCCATTGGTTTTAAAGGAGGTGTAGAACTAATCAAAAGCGGTGTAACTCAGGAAGTAGTTCTAACACTCGCGGCAGCAATGATGATGGCTTGTGTTGTTCCAATTTACACCTTTTTTATCTTGAAGTGGAAATTGGATACTTACGATGCGGCGGCGATCGCAGCAACCTACGGTTCTATCAGTGCTGTCACCTTCATCACAGCTAGCGCTTTTTTAACTGAGCTTGGCATCCCTTTTGATGGTTACATGGTGGCAGCCCTTGCCCTGATGGAATCACCAGCGATTATAGTTGGTTTAATTTTGGTGAATATATTCACCGCCGATGGAAAGCGAGAGTTTTCGTGGCCGGAAGTTTTGCAAGAAGCATTTCTTAATAGTTCAGTCTTTCTATTAGTCGGTAGTCTATTTATAGGTGTTTTGACAGGAGAACGGGGTTGGAAAGTATTAGAACCCTTTACTCAAGGGTTGTTTTATGGCGTTCTCACCTTCTTTTTACTTGATATGGGATTGGTGGCTGCTAGAAGAATTAAAGACTTGCAAAAAACCGGAGTTTTCCTGATTTTATTTGCCATACTAATTCCAATACTCAATGCAGGTATTGGGTTAGCGATCGCTAAATTCATTGGTATGCCTCGCGGAGATTCGCTGTTATTCGCTGTATTGTGTGCCAGCGCTTCTTACATTGCTGTCCCCGCAGCTATGCGGATGACTGTTCCAGAAGCAAATCCGAGCCTGTATGTTTCTACCGCTCTCGCTGTGACATTTCCGTTCAATATTATTGTGGGAATTCCGTTATATCTCTACGGAATTAACCTATTTTGGAGCTAATAATATGCACGTAGTTAAAAAGATAGAAATTATTGCCAACTCCTTTGAGCTTGCCAAAATTTTAGATCGTTTAGACAAGTCGGGTGTACATAACCATGCCGTAATCCGAAATGTTGCTGGCAAAGGATTACAAGGAACAACAGAAGATTTAGACATGACCATGCTTGATAATGTTTACATCCTCGCGTTTTGTATGCCAGAAGAACTCAAGCGCGTTGTAGAAAATATCAAACCACTTCTCAACAAGTTCGGAGGTACTTGCTACGTTTCGGATGTGATGGAAATTCGCTCTGTCAGATGTGTTGCTTCGATGTAAATAATTGTAAATCAGATGAAGCATTTTATGGAACGTCGTGACTTTTTGAAATTGGGAATCACTGGGACATTTGGAATGGCGGTAACTGCCAGTGATTTCCTCTGGCGAGTGGAACAGGCTAAAGCTGGTGAAATGCCTCCAAACTTCCCTGAATCCCTGAATCCCGATGCCGCATTGCGAAAGCTGATGGAGGGAAATCAGCGATTTATTCAGCATCATCCCCAATACCCGGATCAATCTGCACTACGGTTGCAGGAAGTTGCTCAAGCTCAACATCCATTTGCAACTATTCTTAGTTGTGCGGATTCACGAGTCCCCGCAGAAATTGTTTTCGATCAAGGCATTGGAGACATCTTTGATGTTCGGATTGCCGGAAATATTGCCACGCATGAAGCGATCGGCAGTATTGAATATGCCGTTGTTTTGTTAGGTTCTCCACTGCTGATGGTGATGGGACATGAGCGTTGTGGGGCTGTAACCGCAGCTGTACAAAACCAATCGTTACTCGGTGATATTAGTACTTTTGTGAAGGCAATTAAGCCAGCCCTGAAAAAGGTCAAGGATCAGCCGGGTGACGCAGTTGAAAATGCTGTGGTGGCAAATGTGCAATATCAAATTGAACGGTTGCAAAAATCAAAGCTTTTAACTGAGCAGGTGCGATCGGGCAAATTGAAAATTGTGGGCGGTCGTTACGATTTAGATACAGGCAAAGTAAGTATTATTATTTAAACTAGTACAGCATGGCGTAAATAAACCACCCATTCCAAATTAATAGAATGCTCACCCTGTATTCATTTTGAATTTTGAATTTTGAATTCCGTCTCGCGGTACTAGTGTTTGAGTCCTGGGTGGGAAATCTCACTTCTTTATTCAGAACTGTTTTACCAAATGCCGATTAAACAATTCCTAATTCGTAATGATGCTCGTTCCTCTCTACGAGACGCTGTGCGTAGCTTGCTTCTCCGTAGGAGTACGCTACCCCTAACGTAATTATGTTTTGTGACGTGGATTTCAACCCCGACATCAAATAAGCCGTTTATAAAAAGCAGGGTATCAACCCCTATTCAATTACGAATACAGCACTTCCTGCTGCTATGAGGTACAGATACTTGGGATGCTATTAGTAGTCTGTCAAGCTAGTAATGAAAAGTTTGTAGTAAGCACAAAGCGTGCTTAGAAAATAAGGACTGAAGTCCTTACTACGAACTTTCTTACCCATCAATTTAAACTTGACAGACTGTTAGCACAGATCAACGATAATTCGATCAATTTAGTGTAGCTCATAACTTCGGGAAGTGCTGTATACAAGAATCGCTGACCAAAACGACTTGTATTTAGCAAAAGAGATGCGAGATGCTAAAAATAGCACCCCGCAAATTATCCTCTTTGGCGATCAAAAAGCGCTAATAAAGATTAAACAACCACAAAATTGTCTTTCGTTAATGACAACCCAGTAGATAGTTGGGCAAATCCTACCTGAGCAAATCCAGATCCACTACCATCTTGGTCAAAGAACAATGAACCTGTAGCACTGTTGTAAATAAATAGCTGTTCGCTAGTGGTTGCAGATGCTCCGATGGTAAACTGATCGGGCGAGAGTGAACCTATTGATAACCCGCCACCAAAACCAGCAGTAGATACTTGAATCAATTCATTAGCAGCGTTGAAGTCATAAATAGTGTCAACACCCCCATTGTAATTATTGAAACCAAAGGTATCAGTCCCGGTTCCTCCATAGAGGCTATCATTACCGTCTCCACCTGTGAGAACATCATTGCCACTACCACCTCTGAGGATATTCTTTCCAGAGGCATAAGAGGCTGTAAGAACATCATTACCATCGCCTCCAGAGAGCAGGTTATCGCCTGTTGAACCGCCAGCACTTAAGGTATCGTTACCAGCACCTCCATTGAGGGTGTTATTGCCCTCTGAGCGAGTGTCATCGAAGTAAGTGGAGTCATCAGTGGAGTAAAAGGAAAAGTAGCCAGAGACATCAAGAGAATCATTCCCATCGCCCCCAAAGAGCAGATTATTGCCTTTTGAACCGCCAGCACTCAAGGTATCGTCACCAACGCCTCCTTCTAGGGTGTTATTGCCCTCTGAGCGAGAGTCTCTATTTCCGAACTCGCCAAAGTAGCCGCCAGAGACATCAACAGAATCATTCCCATCGCCCCCAGAGAGCAGGTTATTGCCTTTTGAACCGCCAGCACTCAAGGTATCGTCACCAGCGCCTCCTTTTAAGGTGTTATTACCAGACGAGCGATAGTCATAGTAGTTGTAGGTGGAAAAGTACAAGTAGTAGCCAGAAATGTTAAGAGAATCATTGCCATTACCCCCAGAGAGCAGGTTATTACCTTTTGAACCGCCAGCACTCAAGGTGTCGTTACCTGCACCTCCATACAGAGTGTTATTGCCTAATGAGCGAGAGTCGCTGTTTAAGCTGGCTATGTAGGAGGAGTAGTTGCCAGAAATGTCAATAGAATCATTGCCATCACCCCCAGAGAGCAGGTTATCACCTTTTGAACCATCAGCCCTCAAGGTATCGTTACCTGCACCTCCATAGAGAGTGTTATTGCCTAATGAGCGAGAGTCGGAGGGCTGCAAGCCATTGGTGGTGTAGTAGCCAGAAATATTAATATAATCATTACCACGACCCCCAGAGAGCAGGTTATCACCTTCTGAACCATCAGCGCTCAAGGTATCGTTACCAGCGCCTCCATAGAGAGTGTTATTGCCTAATGAACTATAAATGTAAAGAGAATCTTTACCAGCGCCCCCAGAGAGCAGGTTATCACCTTCTGAACCGCTAGCGCTCAAGGTATCGTTACCTGCACCTCCATAGAGAGTGTTATTGCCTAATGAGCGAGAGTCGGAGGACTGAGAGCCATTGGTGGTGTAGTAGCCAGAAGTGTCAAGAGAATCATTGCCATCGTCCCCAAAGAGGAGGTTATCACCGGTTGAACTGCTAGCACTCAAGGTATCGTCACCAGTACCTCCCTTGAGAGTGTTATTTCCCGCACCACCTCTAATGATGTCATTACCGCTCAAGCCGTCGATGTAGTCATTACCCCCCTGACCATTAATCACATCATTAGAGTCATCAAAACCTATGATGTTGTTATCAAGGTCATTGAGAAAGGTAACAGTGTTCTTCTTGAATAGGGTCGTTTGAGTGGAATCAGCGTCAAACACATCGAAACTGTCGGTAATGCTGGTTTCTCCATCAAACAGGATATTGCCAATAGCTGGTCTTGAAGAAGTTGCTGCTACATTATCCAAGTCTTCTAATTTGAAGTTTTGGAGAATGAGTTTGCCACTAGGGGAATCTCCAAAGGTGATTTCTAAGTTATCACCATTTTGAGTTAATCGCAGATTTCGAGCAGTTAAGCCACTACCTATAAATTTCAAGGTGTCTAAGGAGGCTATCACCGCCTCTGAGGGATTTGAGCCTTTACCCACACCACTGAAATCGGTGATAATATGAGTGCCGTTTGTCAAGGTGGTAAAAATGAAGGAATCTTTACCATCGCCTCCAGAGATGTAAGTTATTCCCTGTTGAAGCACCAGCACTCAGGGTATCGTCACCAGCTCCACCCTTGAGAGTATTATTGCCTGAAGAGGAGCCATAAGAATAACCAGAATAACTGAAGGAATTAAGGTCAGAAATGGAGAGAAAATCATTACCATCGCCCCCAGAAAGGAAATTATTTCCTGTTGAATACTCAGCCCTCAAGGTATCGTCACCAGCACCACCATTGAGGGTATTATTGCCTGAAGAGCTAAAATTAGGCGATGATCTAAAACTCCTAACGCCAGAGGTGGAGAGAGAATCATTGCCATCGCCCCCAGAGAGTAAGTTATTTCCCGATTCAGACTGAGCATTTAAGGTATCGTCACCAGCACCTCCTTCTAGGGTGTTATTGCTTGAAGAGTAGTAAACACCAAATAATGGGTTGACAATATAAGAGGTGGAGAGAGAATCATTGCCATCACCCCCAGAGAGGAAGTTATTCCCCGATGAAGCTCCAGCATTCAAGATATCGTCACCATCACCACCATTGAGGGTATTATTACCTATTGAATATTCAACATCTAAGTAATCGTTACCGATATCACCAGCGAGAAAGTTATTACCTGTGGGGGAGTCACTCCCTATACCACCAACGAGAGTATCATCCCCTGCACCACCAACGAGAGTATCATTCCCTATACCACCTCTCAAAAGGTCGTTTCCACCCAAGCCGTTAATGATGTCATCGCCTCCCTGACCATTAATTACATCATCTGAGTCATCAAAACCGCTAACGTTATTGTTCAGGTCGTTAAGGAAGGTGACTGTGTTCTTATTGAAGATGGTGCTTTGGGTCGAATCGGCATTGAAGACATCAAAACTATCTGTAGTGCTAGTTTGACCAGAAAACACGATATTGCCCAAGTCTACAGTGCTTCCTGTTGATGTGCTAAGGTTATCCAGATTTTCCAGGGCAAAGTTTTGCAGGATAAGTGAGGTGCCAATAAACCTTGTTACATAAGAACCTGCAAAGCTGATTTCTAGATTGTTGCCATTTTGGGTAAGCAGCAAGTTTCGAGCAACGTTCTGGAATTCTAGGGTGTCCACTTCGGCAATGACTTCTGCTGTCGGGTTTGTCCCTTTACCTACGCCACCAAAATCGGTGATATTATTTTTGTAGCCGAGGTAGTAGTAGTAAACAAATTTATCCTTGCCGCTTCCACCAGTCAAAGTATCGTTGCCAAGATTGGTCTGAGGTCCGCGGAGGATGGTGTCGTCGCCTGCTTTACCGTCAATCGTATCCGCCTCATCATTGCCTACTAGAGTATCGTTACCGTCGGTTCCAATGATATTTGCCATGACTTTTTCCTACCTAAATAAATTTTTTCAGTAACTATTCAGTTCTCAAGCCGCCACTTGTGCGCTTAAACTGCGCAAAAAACTCACCAAAATTTGACGTTTTCAGTATACTTTAGCCCTCACCCTTGAGAGGTTATTTGAAAAGTATTTGGCTGTGATTTTAGGCACAAGTCTTAAGCACTGTACAATTTTATGAAGTCTGCATTCATGAGAACCTGTCATTTCATGCTTTTTTAGTCATCTTTGTTTAGCAGAAATAACTAAATAAGCAACAAAAAACTTGATACTTGACAGTTGAATGCCTAAAATTCAGCTTTTATATTTGTTTTTTGCCAGCGCCTAAGTCGTATAGCAATCCTAAATCATTGGTGAGAAACAAAATCGCAAAAAAGCCTATAAATACGTACTTTTAATCTCCATGTTTTCTCGGATTACTATACTATAAGAAAAAATAGTTAAGAGTTAATTCTTGATTGAAAACGAAATTTTTATCCGCTCCTTATAAGCTAGTGTCTCTGAGTGTCTAGTTTGAACATAGAGAACATTTCACAATACTTCTCGATTTTTGCAGTTCAAAAGAGGAATTTGGTTTGAGGGAAAGGTGAAAGGTTTTTCTTTTCCTTTTACCTTTAAGCGAAAAGTATTGGAAAATCTCGGTAGGTTCAAGATAAATACATAGTTAATATCTTACTTAAATGTTTATACTTAAATACTCATCTTTGCATACTCTTCATATTACTTGCCGTTGAATGTATAGGGTAATACTAAATTTTGTATATTCTTCATATACTTGAGTTTCTCAACAAGAACAAAGCAGTAGATAACTGGTAGAAGAAGTAACAAAAAATACATATTATCCTTTTTGAATGCTGCGATCGCTTTACAATCTGCACTGACTAGAGGTTGAAGATGGTAAGTGTGTTAAGTATTACTCTTTAGAATACTGAGGATGTAAAGTTTGCGATCGCTTGGGCTTTTTAAGCAGTCGATTGCTTGATGTCAGGGTCAACTTGGGCGCTTTGGAGAAAAACTTTTTGGTTTACTGTTTTTCGTAACACTATCCAAAAAGCCAAAAAATCAGGGTAATGGTGACAATTACGGCACTAGCGTCAGCCAATGCTTAATTGTCCTGGACTGCCCGCCTGCCCTCTTACTCAAGTTGTGCTACCACCAACTCCTCTAACTGAGTGCAAATAGATACCGATGTAATGAGATAATTGCAACGATCGGATTGCTTAATTTTTTGTTACATACTTATAAATTTTCCCCACGGCTTACTTACGAATTACGAATTATATTTAATCCTGCACAGTCATTGGTAGACGAATAGTAAAAGTAGAGCCAACTCCTGGCTGACTTTTGACAATAATCTCACCACCCATCATCTGACAAAAGTGGCGGCTAATTGCTAACCCCAGTCCCGTACCTCCATACTTTTTCGTAGTCGAAGTATCTCCTTGTGTAAAAGGTTGAAATAACTGCTGCTGTTGACGGTTAGACATACCTATACCTGTGTCAGTAACGGTAAAAGTAATCATCCCCAAAGGAGCATCCAGTCGTACTTCATCCTTTTCTCTGTTGACTATTAGCGTCACCTTGCCGTTTGTAGTGAATTTACTGGCGTTGCTCAACAAGTTTAACAACACCTGGCGCATCCTAGTTTGATCGGCGTACATGGTGCCAAGTTGCTCATCAAAATGCACTTCTAAAACATTGGCATTTTTTTCTATCGCTGGTTTGACTGTGAGGACAACGTTATGAATCAGATTTGCAATCTCGAATGTCTCTGGATAGAGGGTCATTTTCCCCGCTTCAATTTTTGACAAGTCGAGAATTTCGTTAATCAAGTGCAGTAAATGCTTACCAGCAGCGTTAATTGTTTCTAAGTCGGTAATAAAGTCTGCCGATAAACCAAGATCGGTGGCATCGTCTTCTAAAAGTTGGCTCAAGCCAATAACAGCATTTAGTGGTGTGCGTAATTCGTGGCTAACATTGGCTAAAAATACGCTTTTTGCCTTGCTAGCAGCTTCGGCTAATTCTTTAGCTTGTTGTAGTTCTTTTGTTCGCTCAGATACTCGCTCAATCAGACGATTTAGAGATTTGGCGAGTAGGCCAATTTCATCGTCAGTGGTGACGGGCGCTCGTAAATCAAAATTATGTTTCCGCGCCACTTGTTCAGCTACCTGGGTGACGGTGATAACTGGTTCAGCGATCGCACGACTGGTACGCCAAGCTACAATAGCTGCGATCGCAACCGAAACCAGCATACTCAAAATCACGATGAAGCGCTCAACTACTTTTGCCTCCTCAACTGCTTTTTGCCTTTCTTGCTCTTGAATTTCGGCAGTTTGCAGGATGTTAGCCAAGTTTTGCGAAAGCTGGTCTAGCCGCATGGCTGTTTCACCACGCATAATTGTCAATAACTGCGATCGGGCAGAAGAAATTTGCAGAGGCTGCACTTTTTGGGAGTTAATTTTCTCTAAGACGACCTCGATTTGGTCAACGTAAGCTTTTAAATTATTCTTGTAATCTAGCAATAAGGTTTGTAAAGTTGAACTCGTTGCTGCTAGTCTTTTAGGTTTACTGTCGATAAATCCAGAAATTTCTGACTCTAATTGTTTGGCTTTTTCAACATTCTTCAGAAAATCAGCTTTTTTGCTTTGCAACTGTTGTGAATTTTCTAATACAGCAACCAGATTAGAGCTATGTAATTGTGCCCCTACTACTGCATCTTTATAATTACTCAATAGTTGTCCTTGTACATAAGCTTGATTAAATTGTCTGACTTCCCTTCCCCGGTAGTAGTTGGCAATCACTAACCCAGTTAGTGAGCCAAAAAAACCAATTCCTATAGCTACAAAGTACCCATAGCCAATTTTTTGATGGATGCGCCAAGAACTGGCTTTGAGCTTCCCTCGTGAGGGAAATTCTATGGTCGGTAGTTCATCTGTCGATGGCTCTTCGGCTGACACTTTTTTGCTTTCTGAACTGCTGCCGATAGGGGTTGGCTTTTGAGTTGGCATTTCTCAAACCTCCTTGCCTTCCCGCAAAAATTACCAAATCACTTTAGCTTCTACAAACAGTTTAATTGGTGATTAACACTTACATTATCTTTTTTTATAGCAATAGCAAATCATTGCTTACTAAATAATTAGCACAACCTCATATAGGATGAGTTATTTTGATAGCAATTCACTAAGTAGAATTACTTAATATAAATAGAATTCACTTTTTTCAGCAGGAGCAATGAATAATTTCCTGCACTAAAGACCAGCCTCAGACTGTCTTCTATTTCCCACATCACTTTCCTCGATATACAGTTGATAGCAATGAGTTTTTGGCATCAGGTACGGCACTAGTCTACCTTACTGCTTCCTTCTAAAATTAATACAATCAGGAAAAAACAAAAGGTTTGATTGTGGGGCATTGGTTATTTCTTCGTCATCTCCAATCCCAAGACATCTATATCGTAAGACAACAGAAAAGTCAAGTCTTTATGAACAGAAAAAAATTTTTGTTACGTATTAATATCAATACGAATGCGTTAATTGACGAACGCTGCTTAAGATAGCTTTAATATCGGCTAAAATCGGCTTTTAGGCTTATATAAATGAGAGGTGGGCTGATTTTTGCCTGATTTGTACTTAGATTTAGTACGATTATGAGCAAATGACACGGAATGGGATAATCACAACCAGAAGATTCCAGTTGATTCAGAAAAGAACTTAGAAGGCCGATTATAATACATCCTGCTGCCTTCTTAATTCTATCCTCCTACTGACTGTCTACCTTGTAGTTGATGCAGTAGATATTAGGGGGCAATTATAGTTATAGGACGCTAAACCCTTTTTGTGACCTTTAACCAAATTGTACTGATGCACTTGTGTATTACATAATCAACAACTTTTTGGTTGTAATTATCCAGATTAGAAAAACTCAACTGTCAAATTAATGGGAGTGAAAATGCCAGAACAAGAATTTACTGAAACCGCATCCAAAGAGACTACAGTGGCAGAGATCAACGCCCAAACGGGAACCATTACTAAACTTCAGCCTCCCGCACAGTCTGAAGACGAATGGCTAAAATACGGTGAGCAAATTTCTACCTTTTTAGCAACATTGCCAGACTATCTCGGAAGCTTCTTTAATCAATATAAGCAACCCCTGGTAACAGTTGGTTTAATTGTGGGATCAATTGTTGGAGTTAAAGTACTCTTGGCAATATTAGATGCTTTGAATGATATCCCCTTGGTAGCGCCTACTTTTGAGTTGATTGGTATTGGTTACTCTGCCTGGTTTGTTTACCGCTATTTACTCAAAGCCTCAACCAGAAAAGAGCTAACTAGTGAAATCACCACTCTTAAATCACAAGTCGTTGGGAAACAAATTCCAGAAGCTTAATATCTAATTATCGCTTCTCTACGAGACGTAGTTCTGTTTAAGAGTACGCTCTAATTCCAAATCATGGAAGTCTGAACGCCACAAGCCAGCGTTCAGATTCTTTCAAAATTTCAACCTGCTGTAATTACGAATTACGTAAAGCCTGCGGCATGGCTTCGCTTAACGCGGAGCGTGCCGGAGGCTCTATTACGAATTACGAATTATTGTTGAGACGATGATCTTGGGGATACTTTAACCTTTGGAGTGCGCGAAATTTCTGGAGAGGTGCTGGGCGATGCCTGTGCTGGGCTACGCCTACGCACTATATTTGGAGATGAAATTGCCTCCAACTTGCCCCGTTTTACTAAAGCTTGATGAATCATCGCCGCCACTTCAGCCCGACTAGCTACTTTGTTGGGAGCAAGGATTTGTGGATTTGGATAATTAACTACCAGACCATTGGTTGTAGCAGCAGCTATTTTGCCAATAGCATAAGCTGGAATATCTTTAGCATCTTTATAGACACTTAAAATCTTATTTGAAGAAGTGGGTGCTTTTAGATTCAACCCACTGACAAGGGCAACTAAAACTTGGACTCGTGAAATATTTTCTTGTGGCTTGAAGGTTTTTTTCGGGTAGCCTGTGAGAAATCCATCACTAATGGCTTGGTCGATGGCTGGAGTTGCCCAGAATTTTGCTGGTACATCTTGAAATGCGATCGCAGTCTTAGATGGTTCTTGATCAAAAGCTTTCTGCACTATAGCAGCAAATTCGGCACGGTTTACGGGCTGATTTGGTCTAAAAGAATAATCAGGAAACCCCTTGAGAATGCTACGGGAAGAAAGAACATCTATAAAACGCCGACCCCAAAAGTTAGTCGGCACATCGTTAAATGCTATCGGCGGTGGAATAATAGATTTTTGTTTTGCCGGAGTTACTAAAGGTAATGCTGATGATGGAATAGATGAGTCAAGTACTGCTGAAGAGGGTACAGGTGTCTGTGGGGGTTGAGTCGGGATTACCTGAGCAGATGGTAATGCGCGGAAAGGAGTGGTGCTGTTAGTTGGCAATGAAGGTGCCTTGGGTTCAACAACAGCCTCTGGTGGAGAATAGGGCAAAATTTTGTTGGGGACTACATTTGGTTCTACCTTGGGAGTAGAGGGCAATACTTGATTTGGTTGAACACTAGGCGACGGACTGGAAGAAGCCGACAGTAGCCTGTTGAAGTTCCAGCTAGAATCTCTGCGAGACAATGACCAAAAAAGAATCGCTCCAATGGTGGTGAAGGCAACCAGAATGGCTATAAACTCATCAAAGCCAAGAGCAGTTCTTTCGGATGACTCCGGTTCGGAAGGAGGTCTATTTGTCATCGTGATTACCCTGGTAGCAGTAAAATATGTGTCTAAACAAATTAAGCCACAGATTTAATTAATTCGTAATAGAGCCTCCGGCACTCTCTGCGTTAAGCGAAGCCATGCTACAGGCTTTACGTAATTCGTAATTCCTAGTAGAATTTCAGGCTTCTGGTTCAATGCCGAGCGATCGCAATTGGGCAGTTAGGCGATCGGCTCTTTGGTGTTCCTGTTCTGCTCTTTGGCGTTCCTGTTCAGCCCTTTGGTGTTCCTGTTCGGCTCTTTCATCGCCACTCAACAACAAATTACCTTGTAAATCCCACCAACGCAACCAGGGTAATTCCACATTTTGATAAACTCCCTGCCATAAGCCTAATTCAACACCCAAGGGAATGATAGGATAATGTCCTCGTTCATTTGCTGGTAAAATCTGATACTGTCCTTCAATCAGATGATAAACTTCTATACTGGCTTTACTCACTTCATAAATGCCGTAGAAGGGAGGACGAATCACCTGCTCATAAACCCAAAATTTACCTTTCCAAGGAGTTTTATCTCGTTCTTCACTACCGTCCCCAGAGACAAATTCTAAGACAATCAACGGGGCAATAGACTCTTGCCACAATACATAAGAACGTCGCGTTTGCCCATTCAGCAAAAACGGTACGTTTGGTGCATAAAACCAATCTGGTGCTTCTGCGCCTTTTTCAGGGGGATCGGTCAACCGCCAGTAAATGCCTAAGTCCTGGCCAATGCAATATTGATCTTCAGGATTTAATTGCTTGAGAATGGGTGTAATCGAGTCAGTTAGTAGGAGACTTTGGGGATGCTCTTGCCAATTTTTCACAAAGGTTCCATCAGACTCAGGAAGTTGGGTATGGTCAGGGAAAGGAGTGAGGGCGCTGGGTGGATTGGTTACAGAGGTCATAACACTACCTTTTCCACTCTTTGTAAAGGTTATTTTTAAGTTTAGCTTGCGTAGGCGTAGCCCGTCGTAGACATCGCGCTCTAAATATTCTCCACACAGATTTTGAAGGAGGTAGAAGGTAGTTTTTCTCTAAATTGCCTTTATTTAGATAAATCGCACGCCAATTACTTCCAGTTACCTGAGAACGATTTTCACCCTGAGATACCAATAGTTTTATTAGATACCTAAACCGAAACCGAATTTCTCAGGTGGCAGAATGTAAAATATTAACTTATTGTTTACCCAATATTTGTAAAAATCAGGGTGTCTAGTGTCAGAAGAATACAGTTGCCAAATCTCACCACCATTTTTGTCTCTTGGTGGCGATCGCGAACTCAGTTTAGAGTCAACCCTCCAAGAACTACCAATGTACGACTTTCCAGTGGAAACAAATCACACTGGTATGGAAATAACTAGTTTTTTGGAAAGATACCCCCTGCTACCAGGAGTAATTTTGGTAGAACAAGGAAAGTTCATTGGGATGATTTCGCGGCGGCGATTGCTGGAATTTTTTATTCGCCCATTCGGACAAGAGTTGTTAGTTCAGGAACCATTAGCTGTTCTCTACAGCTATGCGCGGATACCGATGTTAGTGCTTGCTGATACGACATCGATTTTAACTGCAATGCAACTTAACTTAAAGCGATCGCCAGAATTATTAGCCGAACCAATTGTAGTAGAGACAGAATCTGGTGCTTATAGATTGTTAGATGTCCAAGAATTGAATGTTATTTCTTGGCAAATTCGAGGAATCGACAATTTGGTGCGGTATGAACGCAGCCAAGCCCAAATGATCCAAAATGATAAAATGGCAAACTTGGGACGTTTGGTAGACGGTGTAGCGCACGAAATTTTAGACCCAGTGGGTTTTATTTGGGGGAATATAACTTATGTTTCAAATTACAGCCAAGATTTACTCAAGCTGATAGCTGTTTACGAGCAAGAATTACCATCAGTTTCCCAGACAATTAATCAGATTAAAGAAGAGATTGAGTTTGATTTTTTAGAACAAGATTTGTCGCGATCGCTTGCTAGTATCCGCACCGGGGCAGAAAGATTAAAAAAACTCGTTACTAGTTTACAAAACTTCTGTCATATTGATGAGCTTTATCCCAAACCAGTAGATTTACATGCTTGCATAGATAGTATTATATTATTAATTAATAGTCGTCTTCAAGGAGAAATTGAAATAGTCAAATACTACGGTCATCTGCCTCCAGTTTATTGCTTTATTGGGCAGCTAAACCAGGTTTTGATGAATATTTTCAGCGAAGTTGTAGATACTTTACTTAATGAAGGAGTGCGACAGCAGTTGCATTTAGAAGAGACAAAGAGCGTTCAAAAACCTCGAATTGAGATTACCACAGAAGTTATTTCGCAAGAAGCAAGCAACCCAAATACACCAGATTCTCGTTGGGTCTTAGTTCGTATTGCTGACAATGGCCCTGGAATGTCTCAAGAATTTCAACAGCAAATTATGGACTCTTTTTCTTTGGAAACAAAGAATAGTAAAAATACTAGTTTAGCAGTAAGTTATCGAATTATCACCGTCAGACATGGCGGAAAATTAAATTTTCATTCACAGATTGGTATAGGTACAAAATTTGAAATTTTATTACCTTTAGTTTAATTGATGCAGAATTATGCCCAATGCCCAAATTGTTAGATGACTTCCCAACCTTGGTAGTGGATAGGAATTTGAACCACAAACTCCGTTCCTTTTCCGGGTGTCGAAAAAAATTCTAACTTTCCGCCATGTTTTTCAGTGATAATTTGATAACTGATAGCCATTCCCATTCCCGTCCCCTTACCGACACGTTTTGTTGTAAAGAAGGGATTGAAAATCTGTTTTTGAATCGATTCAGGAATTCCAGAGCCATTGTCAGCGATCGCAATTTTTACCCATTGCGAATCAATGACAGAGGTACGAATCGTGATGCAACTGGGATTATCGCGGATTTCTTGATAAGTTCGTTTGGTATTGAATTCTTCTAGAGCATCGAGTGCATTTACGAGAATATTCATAAACACCTGGTTGATTTGTCCGGCGCAGCATTCTACATGAAATAAATTGCCGTAGTCTTTGATAATCTGAATTACTGGGCTTTTGTCAGTAGCTTTGAGGCGGTGCTGCAAAATCATCAAAGTATTGTCGATGCCTTCATGAATATCCACCGCTTTAAACTCACCTTCATCTAGGCGCGAGAAGTTACGTAGTGACAACACAATATCTCGGATACGCTCTGTCCCGATATTCATTGAGTTCAATACCATAATCGCGTCTTTTTCTAAAAACTCTAAATCGATGGTTTTGCGTTCGGTTTGAATTTCAATAGGTGGGTGAGGGAAATGACGGTGATAAAGCTCCACCAGTCGTAGTAAGTCATTGGTGTATTGGCTAATATAGCTGAGATTTCCGTAAATAAAGCTAACGGGATTGTTGATTTCATGAGCAATACCTGCCACCATTTGACCCAGAGCAGACATCTTTTCGCTTTGGATTATTTGAGTTTGCATTTTATGCAAACTATCTAAGGTATTTTCTAATTTTTGACCTCTGTGCTGCAAATCTGTCTGAGAATCTTCTAACTCACAAATGACTTTCTTCAGTAAAAATTCTTTTGTGCAAATGTCAGTTTCTAGCTGGCGACGTTCAGATTCACAACGTTCCAGCTTTTTCTGCAAAATACGGTTTGTCTTTTCCAATTCTTGGATTTGTATGGAATTGTCTTGGTTATCCATGCACTATTTATTTTGTCCCCATTAGTAATGTGACAAAAGTTTTGTTATGAAATTGCGTTTGGCCTCCTTTCACCAAAGGAGCAATTTCACCGTAAGCGTAGAAACCACAGCAAGGCAATGCTTCTGGTAAATGAGTTTTGACAAGCTGATACTCCTCTCTAGTTAGAGTTCCCAAAATTCGCCGTCGGGCTGCACAGGAAATAAGTAAGGCTGCTGTTGGCTCGACACCGGGATAATCAGCTAGAGCATTTTTCAAGGATGTCTCCGAAGCTAACAGAATATTGTCACGAGTTGCATCGGTGATTTGTACAACAGCCTGTTCAGGAATATCAGAAAAGAATGTAACGCTACCAGATTGTTGATCGTAACCATTGGGTGCCCGCAAATAGAAATAATCTCGATCCTCAAAAACTGCTAGGGCGTGGATGGCATAGTTGGACGCAAATCTTTCTTTACCAAGATAGTACTGATAGAAATCTAAGGCACGCTGTCCGTCAATTTCATAGACTACGTTGCCATCCACTTTAGTTACACGCCTACGTTGACTGATGGGAGTCCAGCCACTAGCAACTCCGTGAGAAAATAATAGTTGTCCAGAGAACAGCAGCACTGGCACTGAATCACTTAACACTTCACCTTGGAAGAATTGGTAGGTTTTGTCAAAGGTATAGTCATCAGCAGCCATGCCCCCAATGATGGGAATATGCTCACCCAGGCTTTGTTTTAAACCCTCTAAAATTAAGACCCCGTTGCTCGTAAGACTATCGGGAAAAGTGAGGCACAATTGTGGTGATGATGCACTCTTAGCCTTTGCTTGAGCGATCGCTTCTTGGGCTGCAAGGGCTGGATTTTTAGATGCTCCTCGGCCAATACCTGAGTGAATTTCCACTTCATCGCTAGCAAACAGCATTAAGGTTAGAGAATCTTGCTGAAACTCCAAAATTGAAGAGATTTCTCCATTTGTAGTTCCACCAATTAACTCAATTCCGGGGAAAGCATTCTGGATGCGTTGTAAAATTAACGCATGGTCAAAATCTATAGCAGTGAATAAAAGTCCAGCTTGAGCAAGTAAGCCAGCAAGGGAACGGGTACATTCTTGAAGAACTTCTGCGATCGCATTTTGAGAATCAGGATCGTCACTATGACCAACAAAAACTCGAAACACAACTACCTCATTGTAAGTTTTAACATCAGTGTGCTAACGACGTTCCGATGGCAGCACCTATAAACCTACAATTAGATTTCCCACTTATTTGAATTAAATCTCATTTTCCCTGAGTTTTATTTTCTGCCTCATCTAATACTGATTCTCGGTGAGCTTGCACTTAATTATTACTCCTTCTCTCTTCTCTACGAGACGCTACACGATGGCGTACTTGGCGGTTCGTTTCATAATTAAGTGCATCTTCATCGCTAATTGGTATAACGATACAAAAACTGAGGGAGCATTTTCTAAAAAATTAACTCCCCAATCCCAAGTCGTCAGTTCAATTCATCTGCAATAAATTTTCGCCACGTTGATAAATTTCCCGTGCGTAATCAGTCCAAGAACCTTGTCCCCAATAACGAAAACAACTGGTTTGTAGCAAAAGGTTATGTAGAAGAACATTCCGGTAGTGAGATTGTCTGGTAACAGTTTCTGCTGAATCCATTTGCTGTAAAGGATCAAATTTTTGATGGAATAAACTACTTAATTGATACATAGGAGACAAGACATTTTCATATCCTTTTACCCAACTGATATGATTTGTCCATGAGGCTCCATCCAGATGAAAATTAGAGTTTATTTGCTTCAATTCTTGAATTGCATTTTCTACAGCTTCCGGTTGGGTATTATCTGGTGAAACTCTCTCCCAAATCTGATGTTGTCCCACTGGTTGACAAGTTGGATAATCTTCAGGTTTGCATCCAGCAGCTTCGATTAATTCTAAATATTCTGTACCGCATATTCCAACAACACCTGATTTTCCTCCTCCGTTATTTACCATATCCCACCAAGCTTGTTTAAAAGCGCTAGGAAATTCATTCATCATCACACCGCCATTTTCACCATCTCCAATTTGGCTAACTATTGGTGGTACAAATACACTGCCAATTTGTTGTTTGGATAATGTTTTGGCTTCATAATAAGGCTGCATTTGTGCTACTAATTTAGTATCCGAGCCTTGGGTTTTAATTAAGGCTGTAATGCTAATAGTTTCGCCTTGAGAATTACGGGCAATCAGACGATGTGGTAAATGTTTGTGGGTAAGAGATTGTCCGCTAATTGTTTCTACAGAATGTTCTTGAACGAGTAGCCAGCGATATCCACATTCTTTCAGCGCTTTTACAAATTCAAAGAGAGCATCAGGGTGATTTGGGAGGTGCATTTCTGGAGGCGAAAACCCTTTGACTCGCGCTAGTGCTTCCCAACCAAAAATTGCCGCAAAGTGATGTTGCCATGCAATGATATGCAATTTAATATCTGCTATGGGTGTAGAAGGAATAACTGCATGGCCCCACATTGTACCCAGCCATTCTACATAAGGTTGGTAGGTGCGATCGCAAGTAATCCGTTTGAGATTATCGAGAACATCACTGCGTCCCATTTGCCGCAGTCCCCACAGAAGATTACCTGAGTAATCCAACATCACACGGGGATTGCAACCTTGATTGACAAGTTCGGGGATCAAGTCTCCCATGCGACTGTAACAATAGGCAAAAGGATCTGCATTGTGGTTATCCCCCTCGTTGGGATGTTCAAACATATATTGCAGATTGCTGATGAGTGTACCGCCATTTCCAGCAGGTATAGTTGGCTGGTGCATGTGTAAGGCGATCGCAAATACAGCATTTACATCCTCTAAACGGATATTCGTTGTTGGTAAAAATACTGGCTCATCGTGGTTAACTACAGAGAGAACCTCTGTTTCCCAACCAGAAATATTCGGTAAGCCATCAATGATTTCGGGCAAAGGAGTCAGGGTTGTGGGGAAGGAAAGCATTTCTGGTTGCTCCGAAATAAGGTATATCTGTAAAATTTGCGCCAGTATCTAATAGCACCTAACTCAGCGTATATACAATAAATACCCTGAGCTATGACATTTTGAATTTGGTGATTTTCAGTAACTGCAAACTCAGGCAGTCTAGTAAGTAGGTAGGCGTAATTAAATATAATATCAAACCTCACCCTCAATCCCTCTCCGATACTTTGGAGAGGGAAGCCGGAGGCAGGGGTGAGGTTTTATATTTAATTTGACCCACTTACTTAATCATCGGTGCAGTCTACCCAGATATTCGCATCTTTAGGTTCTATTTATTGATAAACTTTGTTTACCATCTGTTGCAGCAGTTTTTAGGTATTTATGCCACGGCTGAGACAGGGAATAGGGAGTTGGGTAATCCCAATTACTTGAAAAGCGCTGTAATATCCAGATTTTAGTCAGAAATTTCCGATCGGCATGATTCAGAGCTTTTAGCAAAATATGCGTTGCTCGAAATGCTGATTGCCCATGTCTAGAGTTAGAAGCTGATTTAGTTGGGTGTGTAAGGATTGCTAATTGGAGTCAATCTAGTTAACTTTTGTCGATTACTCCCGTTTTTACCCGCAGAGAAGGAGGCGGCTTCTAAAAGTTTAAATGCAAAAAATCATGTTCTTGACAAGAACAAATCACCGAAACGATGGATTCTCGTCAAAAAACTCAGTTTCGGGATCAATTTGTTGAGTCTTTCACCAGGCTGTTGTTTTCTTGCTGGCGGTGTTGCGATTCGTAAAATTAGCTCTAGCAACCAAGGTGCAAGGCGTTGGCACAATATAGCTAAATGGCTTTGCCATCCGACTAAAATTTCTGGTGAATCATTTTGCATTCCGGTGACGAGTGCTTTAGCCACTTCCTGGGGAGTCATGGGGATCACCCAGCGAAATAATTTTAAGTCGCGCACCATGTCTGTGTCTGTCAGGGAAGGCAGTAATGCAATCACCCGAATATTGTGTTCAGCGAGTTCTTGGCGCAAAGCTTGGGTAAATCCTAAGATGGCAAATTTGGTGGCTGAGTAAGTCGCCATTGTCGGTGCTGCTACTTTCCCCATCAGACTCGATACATTGACGATTGTCCCTTGCCTTTGGCTGGCCATGCGTCTAGCAATCAGACTGGTAAGGTTGTACATCCCTAACAAGTTCACAGAAATTTCTTCTTGAACTTGGGGCATTTTAGATTGCAAAAATGAGGTTTGATATGCGACTCCCGCACAATTAACTAGGAGGTGAATCTGTCCGAAATTGCGCCACAGTTGGGCAACAGCGATATTTACTTCAATTGTCTGAGTTAAATCTAATGCCACGATCGCAGTTTCTGTTCCCATCGCTTCGATTTCGTTAGCTACCTCAACTAACTTTTGGCGATCGCGTGCTACCAATATCAGTCGCTTGATGCCTTGTTGCGCTAATTCAACAGCGATCGCTCGTCCAATCCCACGCGAAGCCCCTGTAATTAGGGCAACTTTACCTTGAATCTCCATTGGTTTTATCCTCCAAAATCTAAGTCTTACCAACCTCTTCGTTATTGCCGATAAATACAATCAAGGGCTACTCTCTTGTCGGCACAAGGTAAGACAAATAATTAATCGCAATTAAAATTAAACTGAAACTAATAGCAAACGAGATATTTCTTGGTTAATCTGCAATCCCTCATAATTGTCTATACGAGGCAGAAGTTTCTCGTTTTTAAACCGTCAAAGCCTAACATACTTGGCTGAATCGGTATAGCTCATAGATTTTATTTCTCCTAGTTCAGAGCGTTCATCAGCATCGTTGTCATACACACGTTAGCAATTAAATCAAGGTATTGCAATATTCTTTAATAAGGATTTCTTAATAGTTCTTAACGACAAGTATATATATATAAAAGATTTTCTTAAATAAGTTTTTATAAATCCCTAAGTACGAATATCTCATTTTCCTGACAAATAGCCTTGTTTTAGGTAATTTCTATATCTAAATATCATGTCCGGTTAATCAAACTGAATAAAAAATATTTGCTCGTAGTCAGGACTTGAGTCCTGGTTTTTAGGGCTGAAGTCCCTACTACAAACTGCTCGGTGATTTGGCTGACATCATATAATTCATCCTTTAGGAAAAAAAAAGCGTATAGGATTTTGGTTGATGGTTGCAATAGTTTAACTTACTGATTTATCGGCAGATTTATATCAGCATATTTACTGATTTTTTGATAATAAAAGTTTCTGAGCTTTGATGTTTTTAAATAATAGGAGAGGGCTAGGGCATCATTATTAATGCAAATTACAACAGCGTTTTATCTGCTGAAACTTTAGTGTAAATAGTAATTTGTTTGGGTTTAGCTTTGAGTTTATCAGAGGAATCTTTGAGACTTGTAGCATCACAAATTTAAATCATTCCTGAATAGCAAGATCCCCAACTTCTTAGAGAAACCGGGAATGTTGCTGTAAGTTATAATATTCTGCCTTCTACCCTACCCCGTATATTTACTTAAGAAGGTAGGAGGCAGAAAGAATTTAAGGAACTTCCAAATAAAAAAATATCCAACTTAGATATTTTTCAGCTTATAACTAACGCGGCGTAGGGGTAGGTTGAGGATTTGATAGTTTGACTGACTGCGGAGTTGACTCACTCGATATTTGATTAAGTTGAGCTACCGATAACGACTGTAAAATACTGAGATTAAGCGGCTCTTTACTAATAAAAGTGCCATAAGATGGCTGCAAATAGGAACGGTATTCAGGGCGATTGAGGAGATGAGTTTCCATAAAAGCGACGCTGAGGGCTTTGAGATAGGAATAGACGGCATCGCGATCGGGGCCTAGTAAGGTAGGTGGCACAGGTAAGACATCATTTTCAGGAGTAGGTTCAGCGATCGCTGAAAAGTGGGTGGCGTTTTCAATCAAAGCCAGGTACTTATTGGATTCAGGAAGCCAGGTGAAGGGGCGAATTTGCTCAAATACAGGTGGAGCGAAAATATCTTGACTACCTGCTACCAGCATTACAGGTATTTTAATTTGACTCAGGCTGCTCTGACCCAAAACTGAACTGTCAATCGGATTAATCGCCATGATTGCCTTGATGCGATCGTCTTTGAGTTCATAATTTTTTGGAGGTAACTTAATTGCTTCACACTGCAATAAGAGCGACAAATTAAAGGATGAATAATTGGGATTACAATCTTGGCGCAGTTGCTCAAAGTTGATCTTTGCTCCTGCTAGAGTCAAAACAGTATAACCACCAAAAGATTGACCAATCGCCCCAATTTGCTGAAAATTGAGTTTTTTCTGGAGGCTGGGATCAGATTTATCTAGACGCTGGAGTTCGTCGAGTAGATACTTGATATCCAAAGATCGGTTGATAAATTCTGCTGGTTCTGGTGGTCTTGCCAAACCTGCAAAGTATTCCTGAAAGCGTTTGGCATTACTACCAGGGTGTTCTAGTACAGCAACAGCAAAACCATAAGATGCTAGATGTTCAGCCAGATAGACAAAGGTAGAGCGGTCTGAGGCGATGCCATGAGAAATTACAATCAGGGGAAAGGGAGAAGACAGAGAACTTTGATTTGTGTTAGGGGGGTCTTTAGCCAGTTTTGAGTTTTGAGTTGTAGGTAAATAGATATCTATCGGTAGACGGCGCGAGCGAGAAATGTCATTTAGCTCTATGCTTTTTTTCTGCCAGAGGAATTTTCCTGGCGATCGCAAATCTGCTTGTTTTGAGAAGTCAACGGTTGAATTGGCGGCTTCGGCGATCGCTTCTTTTTGAAGAGAGGCAAAAACTTGATCCTTTTTCTTGATCAATTGTGACAAGTCATCAACTATCCTTAACCCCTCTGTGAAATTCAGCCGCACAGTATTGCTAGGAAATTTCCGCAGCAAATTCACAACCGTTAAACCCTCTTGCTTGTCAGCAGCAGCCAAAATAAAAGAGGCACGTATAGCATAGAAGCCATTCTTTCCAGATTCAGTAAGGAGTAATTTTCCCAATTGTTCCATTACTTGTTCGCCTATAGGTGAGTAAGTCAGCTGAGACACCAAAGTAGGAGTGACATTAAATTTTTGCTGGAGCAGATCCCGCAGTTGAGCAAGTTGTTGGGGCGTAGCACGGCTAGCATAAAATGAAAAATCTTGATCGATTTTGCCAACTTTGGCAAAAGTTTCCAGCGAGTCCACCGACAAGTAGAATTCGCCGAAGGGAGGGTAGTAAAAGCTAATGCGTTCAGCGGCCAATCCGGGAGTAGAAGTCAAAAAGGTAGATAGCAAACCTAAACCCAGGTATCTCAAAAATTTTTTCATTAGAAAAACCTACTGTCTAACCCTGGCAAACAATTTTGGACAGAGAGGAAAGCGGGGCGGGATCTATAAACGCTTTCTTATTTAATTGGTTTAGATTAGGACTTACGTACAAAGGCAGTGACACCCTTGATTTCTCGTAGGGGTAATTCATGAATTGCCCCTACCTTTCTTTAAGTGTAAGTCCTATAGATATATCAAACAGGCTACAAGCAGAAGAAAGCAAATATTTATACCAATTTGAAAAATGATTACGAGAGATGGATTAATAGAACCCGCACAGAAAAGGCGATTCCAAATCCAAAATCTAAAATCTCAAGTCAAAAATGGTATTACATCTATAGTTTCGCACATACGCACTGAACTACTAAAGGCGCACAAACGCGATCATCTACTCTGCTGATTGTCATAAACGATCAAAACATATCAAGAGCAAATTTTTCAGCCAAATAGCATCAGTAGCGCGATAATAGATATAGAGATCAAAATACTTTATATGTCCTTTTCCTCCTGCGCCTGTTGTGCTGTTGTCCTGAACCAACAACAGGAGCAAAATATCTCATACCAAAACCAGTGCCAGGATGTACCAGTTAACCATAGCAAAAGTATGGTTAAAAATTACACTGTAGTTGAAAATGGTCGAGTCGTTGTTAAACCCTTACAACCCACACAAAATCAGACTTCAGAGTAAGTCTTAGAGCATTTAAAGCATTTCATCTAAAGGTAAGACATCGTGGAAGCGGTTGTAGTCAATGTAGCGATGTCCATCGGGTGTATGGTAGAAGATATCGACAAATTGATTGTTCCACAAAATCTCATTAGCACCATAAGTATGACGGGCATGGACGACCTGTGCAACCGTTTCATCAATGCCACTCAAAGAGACGATCAGAATAGTATTTGTCTGGGTTAAGGATTCTGGTGTCATCCCATATAGAGGACTAAACTCATCAATGACATGCATCACTGACCAGCTTAACGTGAAGCTAGGTGTTTGGTTCGTTAGCAGTTTGAGATCGTAGAATCGACGGATGAACTGCCCTTCTAGGGTTATTTCGTCACGCATTAAGTAGACTCGCATCTGCGCCTCCAGAATTATATTGCGACGCTTATTAGCGCTGCGAAATATGAGAGTCGGCATCCCATTATGAGGTGTAATTACTGCAATACGGCTAAAAACCACACGGGCTGTAGGTCGGGAGAATCGAGCAAACGCTAGTCCTGTCATCACAGCAATTCCCATCAAACCGATCATTGCTTCAATGGTGACAATAATGTTGGCGTAAGTTGTTTTAGGATACATTGCCCCATAGCCGATGGATGCTAGGGTTTGGACGCTAAAGAAAAAGACATCTAAAAAAGAGCCAGGTCGGGCGTTGGCAATACAATCTCCGCCTATGAAGTAAGCTAGGGCAAATAGAGCATTAATAGTTAGATAGAAAGTACAAATCAGCAGCAGAAAGCCAGTCCAGGGAATCGTTAGCAGCAAATGGTAGGGATCGCGCCAGTAGGAATGCCATACACCCATACCGATAATCTCCAATTTTCCATCTTGAACTTGAATCTGAATAGGTGGGATCAGACGCTGGCGCTGTTGTTTCTTCTGTGAAAGTCTCTTCAGTCGAAATTTCATTGCAAGTAGCCAAAAGAACGGCAACTGCTTAGTATTTTGACACTCTCCGGGCTGAAGTTATTAAATCAGCAAAAAAAATAGGGTAGGCAATGCCCACCCTACTAATTTATCTGCTAGAAACCTATTTTTCACGCTTTGGTGATTGATCTTTAGAACAACGATCAAACCACTCCTGGTATTTTTGCTGATGTGACTCATCTTCAACGGCTATGGTAATACGCACTCGATTGCAACCGTGATTTTGCTCTAGTGCGATCGCATTCAACAATAAACTAGCAGTTTTCGGTGAGCTAAATTCGCCGCTTACCGTTAAACCACTATCAAAATGTGTCACTTCAAGTCCTTCTACTCCAGTCAAGTCAACGCCAGAAATTTCCTCTTCACCTAAATCAATTTCTGCGAGTTGTTTGTGTTCTGGGCTAATTTGTTCCACAATCAGCCTTTCACGCCGGACAGGAACTTGTACCATCCGGGTTTCGATTACTTTGCGAACAATCACCTCACCAACTTTCCGCTTACTGTTTTTAACAAATAGGCGTTCTTCTAGTAAACGAATAATCTGTTCTTCGCTAACTTCTTCTAAATTTATTCCCTCAACTGGGCTATTTGTAGTTTGATCCTTAACTAGTTGCTCAGTTGAATTGTCTGATAGTGGGGGTACATACGGAGCAGGTTGCCCATAGGAATCGCCTGGTGTTTCTGTTTCTAAATATTCAGGCATATATTCGATTTCTGATTTGTTTAAGTCTATGAAAACAGATTTAGTCGGCTTGTCGATTTTTTTTATTCTTTGGCTCTGCAATCTAAATAAAGAAGGATGTTTATTGGCTAACATCTGACCATATTCTAGAGTTTCTTGACTCGCCTGATTAGATATGACTAGGTTTAATCGGCGATTAGTATCCACAATTAAATCATGAACTACTCCTACTAGCTGACCTTGCCGATCGAACACCGTAAAATTGTTTACCTTGTTTCTTAAATCTGCTATGGAGGTGCTAGTACGAGAGTCAGAGTTTGCCTGTCCAATGTTTTTTGTCATCGGTTGGCTATTCATAATGCAAAGTTAATGTTTATGAGCTGCTTTTTACTTAGCTAAATTAAATGTATTGATCGCTCGTCTGAATACCAATTTAGAAAATATTTGTGGCAAATATATTTATCCAACTCATATTCAGATCAATATTTGCAATCCAAAAGCTAAAGCGGTGTTAGATATTCCAAGCACAGGCAAAGCTACTTTTACAGCCTCACCTGTACTGTGTCGAATTGATTGTTGATCGTTAGTTACTAACTAATCACTCTCTTAGTTAGCGTTCTTCAATCGGAAGATTACCAGAATTCACATCTAACTCTTCACGGCGCACAGTTTCTTGGGTTTCAACTGTTTCTTGATCGACCACTTTTCTAACTCTGACTTCTTCACGTAAAAATGCTTCTTTACGAATGTCAGCAGTTTCTTCATGGATTTCTAAGCGAGCAACTTCACCTTCTTTGAAATCTGCTTCGCGCCCAGAAACGGCAATACCTGCATCTGCTGGAGTTATACGTTCAATCACAACCCGCTCTTTTTCTATTGGCACTGCAACCCGTGCAGTCTCAGTCTCAACCCGCTTGCCAATGGATACTTCTCCAGTTTTTTGGCGGCGTTTGTTGGCAATCAGCCGTTCTTCATACAATCTCAGAGTTTGATGATCTTGATCATTTAACCCAAATAAAGAAGGCTCATGTTCGTAATTGTAGCTATCACGATTATAAGTTGGCGTTGGCGTAGCGGCCGGTTGTTTATAGGTTGTATCTACAGGTATTGATGCTTCTACAGGTGGTGATGCTTCTAAAGGAAGGGTGGAGCCTGTGGGTTGACGATATACGCCACGTACCCGTTCTTCGTAGTCGTAATCAAGGGCTTGACGTTCATTGAACTCAGGTAAATCTTCTGCTTGCTCTCTAGTCAAGCCAATTGTGTAGACGCGATTAACATTATAGTCAACACGGGCGCGACCAATTGGTAGTAATACTTTTTTACCAAAAATCCAGAAGCCTAAGTCAACAACTAGATAGCGGAAATGACCTTCCTCATCCACTAAAACATCGCTGACAGTACCAATTTTTTCGTCAGTTAGTTGTGTATAAACTCCAAGCCCATTAATGTCTTGACCTTCCAAGGTATCACGATAGTTAGGCTCAAAATCTTGTAATTTGTAAAGAACCATTATATTTTCCTCAAAAATTTTCTTCCCATCTCCTATCAACTAAGTTATCGATTTAATTACTTGTTTACCTCTTTCTGGCGAATGAACTTTTTCAAAAGTTCAATAATCAAAAGTTATAGTTAGTTTTTGATGGGAGAGCAAAGAATTAAGTAAGGACGCGAAAGAATTGCAAGATGAAGTGCAATTTTACTTTTTTAAATCCTTTCTCAAGATATAAATTTTTCTAAAGTTTAGATTCTCGCCTTTTTAAAGGAATCTGGAATCTTGTTGTTTAATAAAAAATGCAGGCAGAGATAAAAATTAGCTTTGCCTGCTTGATTATTTCAGATAAATCTAACAAATAAATTTACCGCTCGGCTAATTAAATAGCTTCATGTGTAGTAGTGCCATGTTCCTGCACGTTTAAATTCCCCGAAGTATCAATATCTAACTCTTCTCGACGAATGGTTTCTTGTGTTTCTACAATGTCCTGTTCTACTACTTTCTTAACTCGAATTTCTTCACGCACAAAGGCTTCTTTTCGTATATCAGGCGTTTCTTCGTATACTTCTATGCGTGCAACTTCGCCTTCTTGAAACTTAAGTTCAGTGGGATCTACAACGTTTCCTGCTTCTGTTGGCGCAACTCGCTCAATTATAACTCGTTCTTTTTGAATAGGTACTGTAACAGTTGCAGTGTCTGTTTCAATGTGCTTACCAACCGTTACTTCTCCGGTTTTGATGCGGTGTTTGTTTGCAATCAATCGTTCTTCATAAAGTCTGAAAGTTTGATGAGATTGCTCATTCAATCCATATAAAGCTGGTTCTGTCTGGTAATTATATGTATCGCGATCGTAAGTTACACCGCTAGTTGGAGAACGAAATCCAGTACGTACTTTTTCTTCGTAATTGCGATCAAAGATTGTGTCTTCTTTGTACTCAACCAAACCTTCTACTTGCTGTCTACTTAACCCATCAACATAGACACGTCTTGCAGGATAATCAATCCGAGACAGGCCAATTGGTAGTAATATTTTCTTACCAAAAAAATCTATGCTTGTGTCAATAACTAAATACCGAAAATGACCATCATCATCAACTAAAACATCAGCTACTGAGCCAACTCTGTCTCCTCCCTCAGTATAAAGTTCCAGTGTTTTAACATCGTCTGCGCCAAAAGTTTCTCGATAGTTTGGATCAAAATTTTCAAGTTTATGAAGAGGCATACGCTGTTTCCAGGTTGTTTGTAACTTTTATTACTCTAAAGAATATTGTGCTGAGTTTCATCCTGCTGGCGACTGAATTCAGTTGATTCAGTTGAGATATTTTATGGTTTACAACTCATAGTTTATGAGTTAAATCCTCAACTTTAACACTTAGGTAATCAATAGGAGTATAACTAAAGTCGTAAAAACCTAGCAATTTGTACAGTGACTAATTATTTGTCATCGATAACAGATTAGTGTCGTTGTACCTAATTGATATCAAATTTTATATGTAGCAACAGCTATTTAGTCATTGATCGGGTAAATGACTTTATTTTATCACTATCAAGAATACTGGATTGAGGATCTTAAGTTTAAAAACCTTGCTGTACAGGCTTTTTCGGCAATAACAATTTGTCATAACGACAGATAATTGGTCACTGTACGCTTTCCACTTTGACTAGCCATTTTAAGTATTAGCAGCTAAAATTGTGGTCACAAAAAATACTTATTCTCAATGAAAAATTCTACTGGACATTCTCAACAAGACCTGAGTCTACCCAAGACAGAAGTAAACCAGTTGCTTCTGGAATGGAATGAAAATCCAGCAAATTACGTAAGCAATATATGTATCCATCAGTTATTTGAATACCAAGTAGAAAAGACACCTGAGCAAATTGCGGTCATTTTTGAAGACAAGCAGGTTTCTTACCAAGAACTTAACCAGCGAGCTAATCAACTAGCGCACTATCTACAGATTCTGAATGCCAAACCGGAGATTCTAGTTGGCATTTGCGTAGAGCGATCGCTGGAAATGATCGTTGGACTATTAGCCATTCTCAAAGTAGGTGGAGCTTATGTCCCCCTAGATCCAGCCTATCCCTCAGAGCGCCTAGCCTTGATGTTAGAGGACTCACAGTTACCAATACTACTAACCCAACAAAATCTCCTTTCAAAGCTTCCAAAGCATCAGGCTTATGTAGTTTGTCTAGATAGTGATGAGGAGGCAATTACTCAACAAAGCCAGGAAAATTTAACCAGCCTAGTGACAGATGAAAACCTGTCCTATGTCATTTATACCTCCGGTTCGACTGGTAAACCCAAGGGGGTAGCTATCGAACATCACAGCACCGTGGCTCTGTTGCATTGGGCAAAAGAAGTTTTTACAACCGAGGATCTCGCTGGAGTTCTAGCCGCAACATCTATTTGCTTCGATCTCTCAGTTTTCGAGATATTTGTTCCCCTCTGTTGGGGTGGTAAGGTAATTTTGGCAGAAAATGCCTTATATTTACCTCGCTTACTTGCTGCTCAACAAGTCACCCTGATTAATACAGTGCCATCTGCGATCGCAGAGTTACTCAGAATTAATGGTATACCCACTTCTGTACGCACCGTTAACTTGGCCGGTGAACCACTCCAGAATCGTTTGGTGCAGCAGATATATGAGTTGGACAATATTCAAAAAGTCTTCAATCTATACGGGCCTACAGAAGATACGACTTATTCGACATTTACCCTGGTGAAGAAAGGTGACAGTATCGTGACTATCGGACGAGCGATCGCCAATACTAGCTGTCTTATCTTGGACGAACAGATGCAGCCAGTACCCACAGGTGTCTCTGGAGAACTTTACATTGCTGGTGAGGGACTAGCCAGAGGCTATCTCAACCGCCCAGAACTGACAGATCAGCGATTCATCCCCAACCCATTCAATAATTCAAAATTAAAAGTTAAAAATTCCAAATTATATAAAACAGGTGACTTAGTTCGCTACTTACCAGACGGCAATATTGAGTATATTGGGCGCATCGACCAACAAGTAAAAATTCGCGGCTTCCGTATTGAGCTAGGAGAAATTGAAACTGCGCTGTGGCAACATCCTGACGTGCAAGAAGCTGTGGTGATTGCTAGAGAATTTGCCCCTGGCGACCAACGTCTAGTAGCTTACGTAGTTCCCAAGCCCGAACCAGCAGACACGAATGTTGGTAATTTACGCCGTTTTCTCAAACAGAAATTGCCTGACCACATGATCCCTTCTCGCTTTGTGCAATTGAGTGCTTTACCCTTAACAGCTAATGGAAAAGTCGATCGTCAGGCACTCTCAGCACCAGCTCAAACTTTGAATGCAAGTGTGAAGTTTGTTGCTCCTCGCACCCCTATTGAAGAACGAGTAGGAGAAATTTGGTCTACAGTATTGGGTATAAAAAACATTGGTGTTCATGACAATTTCTTAGCGTTGGGAGGACACTCCTTACTAGCCTTTCAGATCCTCTGCCGCATCCGCGATATCTTTCAAGTTGAGTTACCAATGCGGCATTTCTTTGAAGCGGCCACCATCGCTGAAATAGCTGAAAGCATTAAAAAAGCGCAACAGGAAGACAAAGGATGCTCTGTGCGAATACAATCCATTGGGCGCGATCGCTATTTACCGCTTTCCTTTGGGCAAGAACGGTTGTGGTTTATTGACCAGTTAGCACCCAACCATGCTTTTTACAATGTTCCTGAAGCCTTTCGCCTCAGAGGTGTACTCAAAACCACCATATTAGAGCAGAGCTTGAATGAAATTATCAACCGTCATGAAGTCCTGCGAACTACCTATGCGAGTGTAAAAGGACAACCCATACAGGTCATCCACTCAAATTTTCCCATCAGACTCTTAGTGGTGAACCTCCAAGGGCTGTCTCCAGATGATCAGGAATCTCAAGTCCGCCAGATCATCCTTGAAGAAGCCCAACGTCCTTTCGATTTAGTTCAAGGGCTATTGCTGCGAACAACATTGCTGCAATTGAGTTCAGAGGAGCATATATTCCTCCTCAACCAGCACCACATTCTTTGTGATGATTGGTCTTTAAGTGTTTTGTTTGAGGAACTGTCAGCCCTCTATCAAGCTTTCTCCACTGGAAACCCCTCTCCCCTTCCTGACTTAGCTATTCAGTATGCGGATTTTACAGCTTGGCAACGGCAGTGGCTGCAAGGTGAAATTTTAGATCATCAGCTTGCTTATTGGCAGCAAAATTTGAGTGGCAGTCTACCAATATTACAATTGCCCACCGATTATCCACGACCATTGGAGCCAACATATCAGGGGGCGCGTCAATTGGTCGTTATCCCCAAATCTTTAACAGATGCCCTCAATGTTCTCTCGCGGCAAGAGGGAACTACCTTGTTTATGACCTTGTTGGCAGCATTCCAGACACTCCTATATCACTACACAGGGCAAGAAGACATTTTAGTAGGTGCGCCTATTACCAACCGCCACCGTTCTGAGTTAGAAGGACTAATTGGATTTTTGCTCAATACTTTGGTATTGCGAACCAACTTATCTGGCTCTCCAAGTTTCCGGGAGTTGTTAAGCCGAGTCAGAGAAGTAGCTTTATGGGGTTATACCTACCAAGACTTACCGTTTGAGAAAGTAGTTGATGCTCTAGAGATCAAACGGGACTTGAAACAAAATCCCCTGATTTCAGTGATGTTTCATCTTCAGAATACCCCAATGCCTAAATTGACCGTTCCTGGATTGACAATGAACCGTTTGGGAATTGACAATGGGACATCTAAGTTCGATCTTTATCTTGAACTGCGAGAGACAGCAGCAGGGATATCGGGCAACTTGGAATATAGTACTGACCTATTTAAAGCTGAGACGATCGCTCTGATGGTGGAACATTTTTCTACTCTATTACAGAGTATTGTCTCTAACCCAGACCAGACAATTTCCAAATTACGCATGTTAACAGTCCCTGGGGATCGGCAAACTCAGCATATATCCAACGGCAATGTAAATCTTCGCGATCTACCAGAGCCAGAAATGCATAGAAGCGATTTGGAAGTAGCATTTGTCGCACCTCGTACCCCGATTGAGAAACAAATGGCTGAAATTTGGAGCCGAGTTTTAGCGATCGCAGAAGTTGGGATTCATGATAATTTCTTTGAGCTTGGTGGTAATTCCCTGCTAGCATCTCAGTTGATTTTTTTTGTCAGAGAAACCTTTCAAGTCGATTTACCGCTAAAAACCCTGTTTGAGAAATCCACTATAGAAGGGCTAGTTCAGGTAATAGAGAAAGTGCGTCGAGATGGCGTTTCTTCTTTAACCAGTGCGATCGATCTAAAATCTGAGGTAGTACTCGATCCCGCAATTGATGCCCAAGGAAGGGCTGTTGCTCAGGTTAATGAAGTGCGTCATATTTTCCTCACCGGAGCTACAGGCTATTTGGGGGCTTTTTTACTTGATGAACTGCTACAGCAAACTCAAGCAAAAATATACTGCCTGGTGCGCTCCCCAAACGAGCATGAAGGATTGAAAAAGATTCAACAAAACCTAGAAAAATATTTCCTTCATCACCCAAATTTTAGCTCTCGGATGATTCCAATTCCGGGAGACTTAGAACAGCCATATTTGGGTCTTTCTAGTGAACAGTTTGAAAAACTGGCTCTGCAAATTGATGTTATTTATCATAGTGCTGCCCAAGTAAATTTTGCTAAACCATACTCTGCAATCAAAGCACCCAATGTTCTGGGAACCCAAGAAGTTCTCAGATTAGCTTGTCTGGGAAAAATTAAACCAATGCATTACATTTCTACTATTGCTGTTTTTGGTGCAATCAGCCATTTTACAGGACAAAAAGTAGTTTACGAAGATGACAACATCGAGTTTTCTAAAGACTATGTTGCTATGGATATTGGCTATGCTCAAACCAAATGGGTAGCCGAAAATCTTGTATCGATTGCCAAGTCTAGGGGAATACCTGTTAGCATCTTCAGAACAGGATTTCTCATGGGACACAGCAGTACAGGTATTGCTCATACAAAAGATGCTTTTGTGCCTAGAGTTATTAAAGGATGCATACAGCTTGGTAGTTTTCCCGAACTCATAAATCAAAAAGAAGAATTGCTTCCTGTGGATTACGCCACTAAAGCAATTGTCCATTTATCCAAAAAGCAAGAATCTCTAGGGAAAACTTTCCATATCGTACCCCCGCAGGATCAAAATATTAGCATCATCGAGCTTTTTGAGTTTATTTGTTCTTATGGTTATCAACTCAAGAAGTTACCATATACTCAGTGGAAAGATGAGTTAATTGCAAATCTCAGGGACTCTCAGGAAAATGTTTTACATCCGCTTTTACCGATGATGTCTGAAAAAGTCTATCAAAATTCTTTGACAGTCATGGAATTGTATCAAAATACAGTTGATTATGACTATCAGAATACCCTCAATGGATTGGCAGATTCGGCAATTGTTTGTCCACCAATGGATGCTAAACTGCTGGATAAATACTTCTCATATTTCATTAGTAGTGGTTTCTTAAATTCACCACCTTCAAGACAGGAGTAACTGTTCACGCGATGATTTTGAGCTTAATATTCCTCGTTTTAACTCACTCAAATGAGCAAAGTTAATCAAATTATATTAAGCTCATTATTACAAATAAAGGATAAATTCCGAGGCTAGTAGCTCAAGTTCTCTTCAGGGGACTAAATATTAATAACTCTTACAAAAATATAGTTAATGACAAGCCTTAACCCAAGGATATTAGATCATCTTGCTATTTATACTACTTGAAAACTAAAGCTAAGACTTGCCCAATTATTCACATCCCAGATATATGAGTCGGTTGCTGTGCCGTTCATCTCCGTTTTGAGGGCGCTGGCGCTGGCGTTATGCAAGTCTTGTAGTAAGGCTTGTGCAACGTCTAAGGGATTCAATAATAAGCCAGTTGGCTGTTGTTCGGCTGTGGAATACTTAGCAGTACTTAAGGCGGCGAAAGTTCCGCTAAAGGGGACAGGACTAAAAATAAGTTGTTGTTCGCACTCAGAAGCTGGCCCTGAAATCACCCATTGGAAAGCAGCATTAGTTTGGGGTAGGGTGAGGCTTTCACCTGGGGCAATGACGACTTCTTTCAGGATAGGCTTGGTGTCCGCAGTGTTTGGTTCTTGGGGTGTTTCCCAAGAATAGAAGGTAACTGCTGTATGATTATTGTTTAATCCCAGCAAGATTAAATATACTGGGCGATCGCTCTGGTTTTCCACTCGATATTGCATTCGACTACCGATAGGCACAATCTGAGTGGGGAGAGATGCGATTAATCGCGCCTGTACTGATTTTTTAATCGAAGTTTCAGTTTTGAAAGTTCGTACTGTTTCGCGCTGCATGACGACGCGAGGCGATATACCACTAATTATTTCTAAAGTTGCCTTGAGAGCCAAGCGAGAAGAACCTCCATTTTCTGTGAGTCGCCATAATTTGGCTGCTAGCAAGATTGATAATTTTGGCGCTAACCTTTGGACTGTTGATTTTACTGCTTCTCCTACTTCTCCGGTGGTATTGGAAATTAGCTCGCCACCAAGAGAAAATAGACCATAACGAGTGGGAGTTTCTTGTAGCTTGGCAAATAGATAATCAGCTGGTTTCTCTCCTGCGACTACGGTGGATACATGGGAAAATCCAGCAAAGGCACTTGTAGCGTCTACCCGCTCAATTCTTTCTAATCCAGTATCCAAAGCTATTATTAAATTAATATTCCGGGGTAAAACTCGGACTGCTTCTTGGACGAGTTGCCCAACTTGTAAGGGATTTGCACCTTCAATTTTGGCAATTTGCGCTTTTGCTGTTAACCCAGTGCGCGATCGCAATATTAATTGCTCTGTTGTTTTTAAAGTAAATCGAGAATTAACTCCATAGTATACCAGCACTTGTGGAGGTAATCCTGCTAACCACAGATGGACTGTTTTACCGTCTTCTTCAATAGCGCTTACCACGCCTTCTGCACCAATAGTACTGTCTGGAAGTAGCTGATAATTCAGGTCAGGTGTAAAAGAACCTAACCCCCCAGCCCCCTTCCCTAATAGGGAAGGGGGAGAATTCAAAGCCTCTCCCCTTTTAGGGGAAAGGTTTGGAGAGAGGTTTTCCTGACTACTTAATAATTTTGGCTGTTGTTTGCTGCCCAATTTGTGTAAAGTACTTTCCACATCGGAGAAGGCGATTTGAATTTTGGTTGCTGGGGTGAATTCCCACAAATACTGTGTCAAGGCGTAGGTAAATAACCCAGCACTAAAACCAGAAAATAGTCCTTCCCTTGCCGGCTGGTTTGGTTCTGAGGTAGCCGCTAAAACAATTGGAGTGCTGGATAACTTTTGAGTTTTAAGTTGTTTGAGAAAGCCGAGTTCTTCTGTTGCTAGCTTTGCTAGCGATTCCTGAAGGGCGCGAATTTTTAATCCGATGACTGTGCTAGGAGCATCATAGCTAGTATCCAATACTGCCGTTACTCTGTCTGTGGGGAGCGATCGCAATAATAGCAGTAGAGTTTCTTCTAATATATAGTTGACTATTTTTTTATCTTGTGTATTCTGACTCACATTTGCTGGCACCAAAGCATTTTGGATTATATCTGGCGATGTTTCCAATTTGACACGACTGCCATAACCGCTAAAGTGGAAAACGACTAGATCACCAGGTTTAGCTTGTTTGCCCAGATGATCCAAAAAAGCCGTCTCAATGAATTCCCTGCTAGCTTGTTCATCAGTTAAGGTTAAAATATCCGACCCTTGAAAACCAAAGCGGTTAATCAAAAGTTCCCTTTGCAGTTCTACATCCGTGATACAACCACTGAGGTTTGGAATCTTTTGGTATTGGTTAATACCTATTAATAATGCCAACTTACGCGGACTGGGCTGTGCCAAAGCCTGATAATAGCGATTTCCTAAACTTAACCACTCAGCTTCAGTTATCCCCAATACCGCGAGTATTGAGCCAATTCTATGTAAAAACGTGCGGCGTTTCATAATTAGCTATCAGCCCTAAGCCCATTAGCTAGCAGCTTACAGGGCTGAACTCTGTATTGTAAAGTTACACTCAATACTGTTTGCAAAGTATAGGGAGTGGGGAGTAGGGAGATGAGGGGGACAAGGAGGAATTATTTAACAAGTTTCTTTCCCAATGCCCAATGCCCTAAACAGGTACTTCTATCTGCATCGCCCGCGCCAACTCAGCCGCTACCTCTGGACGAGAAAATTCTGGTGGAGGTAATTCACCCCGCCGCAGCATTTCCCGAACTTTTGTACCCGATAAATGAATGCGTTCTTCTGGCTTGCTGGGACTGGTTTTAGATGTTGCCATCTGCTTAGTACGCATACAGTAAAAAGCGTGTTCAAACATCATCGGCACAATACCTAATTCACCTGGCGCAAATTCATTAAAGATATATTGAGCATCGTAAGTGCCGTAATAGTCACCAACGCCAGCATGATCGCGTCCGACGATAAAGTGAGTACAGCCGTAGTTTTTGCGGACTAAAGCATGGAATATGGCCTCACGAGGCCCAGCATAGCGCATTGCGGCTGGATTAATTGCCAAAGTTACCCGGTCTAAGGGGTAGTAGTGTTCCAGCAAAATTTCATAGCAGCGCATCCGCACATCGGCGGCGATGTCATCTTCTTTTGTTGCCCCGACTAATGGGTGCAAAAATAGACCATCAACGATTTCTAAAGCGCACTTTTGAATATATTCATGGGCGCGATGAATGGGGTTGCGAGTTTGAAAGCCGACGATGGTTTTCCAACCCTTGTCTTTAAATAGTTGCCGTGAGGCAGCCGGATCGATTTGATAGCTGGGAAACTGGGGATGAGGTTCGCGTTGCAACAGCCAAATATCACCTGCCAGATGTACAGTACCTTGGTTATAGAGTACCTGCACGCCTGGATGTTTGACATCATCAGTGCGGTAGACTTTAATGGCTTCGCGGGTTTTGTCGTAGTTATATTTTTGGGTAAGTTGTAAAACTGCAATAAATTCACCTCTGGAGTTATCCAGACGGATTAAGCCGCCTTCTTGCAAGGGAGTAGCGACTTCTTCGCTTACCGATAGTGTAATCGGGATTGACCATACAAGACCATTAGCTAGTCGCATTTCGGTAACAGTGCGATCGTAGTCTTCTTGGTTCATAAAACCCGTGAGTGGGCTAAAAGCACCGATCGCAATCATTTCTACATCAGAAACGGCGCGATCGTCAATTTGCACTCGCGGCAAAAAGTCAGCTTTTGAGAGAAACTCTGCTCTTTGTTCTGGTGTGGCGATACGGTTAACCAACTGTCCACCGTGGGGGGCTATGGCATCTGGATTTTGACTCAACGTAATCCCCTCTTTGTATTAACTGTTATTGTTTCAGATTATGTACTAACTTATCAAATGCTGGTACTGAGAGAAAAAGAGTTTGCGTCTGTGAACTGCTCACCGCGTATGCGCCTCACGGCATTAGACATCTCCAGAAATTAAATATGCGTCACCTGAAACCCTTGTAGAGACGTAGCATTGCTACGTCTCTAGATTCATTGTCACCAGATGTCTATTATTTATGGTGTCAGCAGTAATATCAGAATTGGCTATGATAATCCCAGGATGGCTGTAATGATGAACATGAACAAATCTCTGCTGGACAAGTTTCGTAAAGCATATCAGGATCTCGAATTATTCCCGCTTATTACAGCGAGACAGGTTGAAGCGTTTGGGTTGATTTTGCTAATCAGACAATTGCCCGCTTAGAGCAAGCTGTTGAAGATGCACCGCATAATGGCAAAATCATGTTTGCCGGACATCTCGGTTGTGACAAGTCTAGTCTGCTGGCGAAATTTTCTAATTAACTTGTTTCTGCAAATTCTTCAAAAACGCATTCCAGAAGAATTAATTGAACCGGAAACCGCAAGGCAAATTGTTCTCACCAGTGGCGGCGTTGTGCGAGAATTGGTGCGAATCGCTAGAGAATGTTGTTCTCAGTGTCTTTTGCTGATTCGTTCTGAACCAGAACGTCAATTAAAAATTAAACCTGGTATAGAAAAATTTTAGAGTTCTCCGTTGAGGGTTTCGCAATTCCCTCAAAAGCTGTCGTTACGAAAATTATGCTTTTGTTGATGAAAATTATGCCTTTGTTGATGAAAACCATGTCTTTGTTAATGAAAACCATGCCTTTGTTAATGAAGGGAACGATTTTGTTGATAAATAGGGTGTCATCTACAATTCAAAGGGCGTTAGCCTTCTGAGATGACTCCTGACGATTGGGAAAATATACGCTTATTATCCAATTTAAACAAAAAATACCCTTCCAAAACTCAGGGCGGCTTTTGCTTATCTGAAGTTAAAAGGAGGGGCAGTTTTGGCTTCTACCAAAACCGGGGTGACATTCAACTAAACTGTTCAATAATTCCGCCACCTAAGACTTTCTCGCCGTCGTACCACACCGCCGCTTGTCCGGGGGTGATGCTGATTTGGGGTTCATCAAACACCAAACGCACACGGGAGTTTTCCAACGGAATCACCGTCACTGGTGTAGGGGTTGAACGATAGCGAATTTGCACTTCGGCATGAATTGGGGTGGATGGTTCGGCAATAGAAACCCAATTTACCCGATTTACAGTGCATTCTGGCTGAGTTACCTTAGTGCGATCGCCTACTACTACTTTATTATTTTCTGCATCTAATTCAATCACATACAAAGGTTCAGCAGCAGCAATCCCCAAACCCTTGCGCTGGCCAATGGTGTAGTGATGGACTCCATCATGCTGTCCCAAAACTTTGCCCGTAACATCGACAATATCGCCTGTCTTGGGAGCTAAATATTTATCCAAAAATGCCCGCATGGAACCGTTGCTTTCTACTAAGCACAAGTCTTGACTTTCTGGCTTATCAGCAGTTTTCAGCCCGTACTCAGCCGCAATCCGGCGCGTATCAGTTTTTTCTAGTTCGCCCAGAGGAAATATAGTTGCTCTTAGTAAATCTTGAGACAAATCATAGAGAAAGTATGATTGGTCTTTGTTGCGGTCAACAGCTCTTAATAACTGGTAACGTCCAGTTGCTTCGTCATAGCTAATTCGGGCATAATGACCGGTGGCGATGCGATCGCACCCCAATTGTTCATGGGCATACTGCACCATTGGCCCAAACTTCACCGTTTTATTACACTGGGAGCAAGGCAAAGGTGTGATTCCAGCACTGTAACCTGTTACCAAATAATCGATAATATGGGTTTGAAAGAGATCGCGAATATCTACAATTTTATGGGGAACGCCCAATTGTTCACAGAGATCAGCCGCGTCGATCATACCTTCAGAGCAACATTGACCTTTGCCTTTCATTAGCCAAAGAGTCAAACCAATCACTTCATAGCCCTGATGGTGCAGGATAGCTGCGGCGGTGGAACTGTCAACGCCACCAGAAAGACCAACGACGACTTTTTTCATACAAAGCACGACACGATAGCTGCGTGGTTGTCCAATTGTAGCACACACTATTGAAAGCCTTGCCAGCATTGCACTTCGGTTTTAAGTCACGGATTTTAAGCCGTGGATTTCCCTATTCCCTCTGAAAGATGTATTTTTTGCCAAGCAGATGAGCTAACTTTACGTTAACGCTATATAGTTGCTACAACAGAGAACTAATTAGTTCCTGATGGAAATTGCCTAAAAATACTTTGACTACTTTCTAAGTACTATGTCGAGAGGAATATCAAGTAAATTTACCCCATTTCAAATGCTGCGCCAAAGTTCTGAGGGTTGGAAGACCACTATTAGATTTCTCCCTCTGCTAGTGGGAGGATGGTTAGTGCTAATTCCCGACTCTATCCCAGCACAAGCACAAATCTACAACAATGTGCTACTAGCTCAACAAGCAGGTGAAACTTTACCGCCACCGCCAATTCCCTTTGGCCAACAGCCATCACCGCAATTACAACCAGCGCAACTAGTGCAAGACAATCAATCTGAACTGAACTTTCAGCCCTCCCAACCATTACAAAACAATCAATTTGAGCAGGATTTTCAACCCTCTCAACCAGTACAAAATAATCAGTTTGAGCAGAATTTTCAGCCCTCTCAACCTTCACAGTTTAGTCAATATAACCAGAACTTTGAGCGCTACTCAGTTTACGTAGATGCTAGTGATTCCCGGACGCTACAAGCAATCCGTCAGATTGAACCGACTGCTTACATTCGCCAGTACCAAGGAAGGAATGTAATTCAGTCAGGTGTTTTTAACAGAGTATCTAACGCCCAACAACGGGTAAGTGAGTTACAGTCACGGGGTATATATAGCGCCCGGATTATCAACTTCCCTAACGGACAGGAAATAGAGGCAGGAAATAGAGGCTTTATAGGCGATCGCAATAACATAAATCCTCCCAAGCAAGTCTCTAGATATTATGTCGCTATTCCTACCACTCAAGAACAGTTATCTGCAACCGGATCGCAAATTAGGCAGAATCTAGCCCGATTTAGTCAAGATTTAGGACGATCTGGCGGAGTTATCGAAAGGACGCAACCACGAGGGCCACATGTAGCAGTAGGGCCTTTCTCTAATCGATTCCAAGCTGAGGAGTGGAATAAATATCTGCGAAATATAGGCTACCGGAATGCCAGGGTTTACTACGGTAAATGATTAAAACAGCAATGAACTTTTTTGAAAAATAAGCACTAATATTCATTCGATTTTACTGCTTACTCCTGTTTTTTTACCTATTTGGAGTGATAGTTTGGCGATGACTGGCGAATTAATGGAGCCAACCTACCGTAGAGAGGTCTATTGTCTCCATAATGTCTCGATAATATAGATACAGGGCGTGTGATAATCAGAGGTTTTTATGTCCCTAACCCTTGAAGACTTTGAAAAAATGCAGCAACAGCACCCTGACTATCGCATGGAACTAGTTAAGGGTAATATTATTGTCATGAGTCCATCAGGATACGAATCAGATGAAGTCGCAGCCGAAATGGTAGCCCAGTTACGTAACTGGGTTAGACCGCGCAAACTAGGACGGACAGCAGCTTCTAGCGCTGGTTTCAGATTACCAAATTCAGATTTACGCGCACCGGATGCTTCATTTGTTTTAGCCGAACGCTTACGTCGTAGTCCCAAGTCTTTCGCTCAATTAGCTCCCGATTTAACTGTAGAGGTGAAGTCTCCTAGTGATAATTTAGAGGATGTGAGAGCCAAAATTCAAGAATTTCTGAGTTTGGGAACTAAGGTAGGAATTTTGCTCAATCCAGATGAGCGGATTGTTGAAGTTTACAACCTTGGACAAGAAGCAATAATACTTCGTGATGGCGATATTTTAACAGTTCCCGATTTGCTCCCAGGATGGGAAGTACCAATTGCAGATTTGTGGCCTCTAGAGTTTGATTAGTACTCTACCAAATTTCAAATAAAATTTATCTAAAGTTTTCCAAACTCAACCTTTGTTTAGTAAATAACTTACACTATTTTTGAACTTTGGCGTTTATTTTCTGTTATTTGATTTCGGAGGCGACTGAGGCACAAGAGTAAATTGATCGATTAGATTGGATTGCACTTGAAAAATTTAACAAAATAGCGATCGGAAATAGGAAAGGATGCACAGGAAGTATTTATCATAAGATTACAACGGGTGATAGATGCCTAATGATGAAGTACTGCCTCAATCCTAATTGCCATAAGCCGCTCAACCCTGATGGTATAAAATTCTGCCAAAGTTGCGGGATAAAATTAATACCACTGCTACGAAACCGCTACCACATTCTTCAACCACTGGGAGGCGGCGGATTTGGCAGAACTTTTTTGGCCGAGGATGAAGACAAACTCAAAGAAGCTTGCGTTGTCAAGCAGCTAGCACCTCAAGTCCAAGGAAGTAGCGCTTTGCTTAAGGCGACGGAATTATTTCAAGAGGAAGCACGGCGGCTGCAACAACTAGGAGAACATCCCCAAATTCCAACTTTGTATGCTTATTTTGAGCAGGATAATTACCTGTATTTGGTGCAGCAGTTGATTGTAGGCCAAACTTTAGGACAGGAGTTACAACAACAAGGACTTTTCAGTGAAGATAAGATTTGGGACGTTTTGAGTGAATTATTAACCATTTTGAAGTTTGTCCATGAGCATCAGGTAATTCACCGCGATATTAAGCCAGAAAATATTATCCGTCGTCAAGGCGATCGCAAGTTAGTACTAATTGATTTCGGCGTTGCCAAGCAGTTAACAACAAATTCGGCGCTGCATAATACAGGTACCAGCATTGGTTCCTATGGGTATGCCCCAATCGAACAAATGAAGTTATGTCGTGCCTATCCAGCTAGCGATTTATTCAGTTTGGGTGTGACTTGTTTTCATCTGTTAACAAAAATAAACCCATCCGAACTCTGGGCCGAAGAGGGCTATGGTTGGGTAACGCACTGGCAGGAATACTTGAAGTTTCCAGCATTTGCATCCATAAAACTGGAGAAGGTACTAAGTAAGCTGTTACAAAAGAATACTGAGGAACGCTACCAATCGGTGGATGAAGTTCTGCTAGACTTGCAGCAAAAATCACAATCGTTACCAAGTCATCGCTATAAACCTCCATCTGTGCCATTTGCTAATGCAGCACCGCCACCTGTGCCATTTGCCACTGTAGCACCTTCAAAAATCCAGATCAACAGAAGACTTATAATGTGGTTTCTACTAGCATTATTTGGTCTCTCGGTAGTCTGGTATCTTAATAGATATACTTATACAACCATAACAGGGCATTTAGGCGACGTTAATTCCCTTGCTTTTAACTCTCAGTCTCTAAGTAATAACCTTGCCAGTGGTAGTGATGACAAGACTGTGAAAATTTGGAACATCCAGAGTAGGAAGGAAATCCGCACCCTTTCTGGCCATTCTGACTGGGTTTATGCTGTTGCCATCAGCCCGGATGGTAAAACTATTGTCAGTGGCAGCAAGGATAAAACTATCAAAGTCTGGAATTTAAATACTGGGAAAGAAATCTACACGTTGACTGGTCATACAGACTATGTTAATTCTGTTGCTATCAGCCCAGATGGTCAGACTCTTGTCAGTGGTAGTTATGACAAAACCATCAAAGTCTGGAACTTGAAGCTGGGACAGGAGATACGTACTATTACAGGTCATTCCGGCGCAGTTTTATCCGTTGCCATCAGCCAGGATGGTAAAACTATTGTCAGTGGTAGTAAGGATAAAACTATCAAGGTATGGAATTTGAATACAGGTAATGAAATACGTACTATTACTGGGCATTTAGGCGATGTAAATGACGTTGCTATTAGTCAAGATGGGCAGATGTTAGCTAGTGCTAGTGATGACAAAACCATCAAAGTATGGAAACTAGACACGGGAATGGAAATCCGCACGATTACGGGGCATTTAGCGGATGTAAATGCGATCGCTTTCAGCCCAAATGGTGAATATATCGCTAGTGTTAGTGATGACAAGACTGTTAAAGTCTGGAAACTGGACACGGGAGAGGCAATACACACCTTTGATGGACATTCAGCCGAAGTTTATGCGATCGCTTTCAGTCCTGATGGCAGAACTTTAGTTAGTGCTGGTAAGGATAAAACGATCAAAATTTGGCAACTGCCATAGTGATTTAGTTCCTCATCAACTGAGTGACGGTAGAATATACCTAATTTAGAATTCTCATAACTTCAAAAGCCTAACCATGACGATGCATTCTCCACTCCAACGTGCATTTACTAACCGCCGCGTTCTGAAAGTAATTAGCGGCTTGAATAACTTCGATGCTGCTAGCGTCGCTGCTACTGTCAAAGCTGCTGAATTTGGTGGTGCTACTTTTGTCGATATTGCCGCCGATCGCGCTTTGGTTAAATTAGCGAGAAGTTTGACACAATTGCCAATTTGTGTATCAGCAGTCGAACCAGAAAAATTTGTGCAAGCTGTGGAAGCTGGCGCTGATTTAATTGAAATCGGGAATTTCGATTCCTTTTATGCTCAAGGTCGCCGCTTTGAGGCTTTGGAAGTGCTAGCGCTGACTAAGCAAACCCGCGCTCTCCTCCCAGAAATCACCTTATCTGTCACCGTTCCCCACATTTTGGAACTAGATCAACAGGTACAGTTAGCCGAAGAACTGGTGAAAGCTGGAGCAGATATTATCCAAACCGAAGGCGGTACTAGCAGTAACCCAGTTCACCCTGGAACTTTAGGATTAATTGAAAAAGCTGCTCCCACCTTGGCAGCAGCTTTTGAAATATCTCGTGTGGTGTCAGTACCAGTATTGTGTGCTTCTGGTATTTCTAACGTTACAGCACCATTAGCGATCGCAGCTGGTGCAGCTGGTGTTGGTGTTGGTTCCGCCATCAACCAACTCAATAGCGAAATAGCCATGATTGCGGCTGTACGTGGCTTAGTAGAAGCCTTAGAGAATGCTAGCAACCGCGCGATCGCTTAGTCTTAAATGGTGAGTGGGAGGTGGGGAGTGGTGAATATTAAAATTCCCAATTCCCAATTCCCAATTCCCTATTCCCCAAACAATCTTTCAACGCATAAATAACTTGGTCTTGCTGCTGTTGTGTCAATTCTGGGAACATGGGCAAAGAGATAACTTCATGGCAAGCTTGCTCTGCTATTGGTAAGTCCCCAATTTGATAACCTAGATTTTGATAAACTGGCTGCAAATGTAAAGGGTATGGATAGTAAACCATTGAACTTACACTTTGCTCTTGTAATTGATTACGCACCCAATCTCGATATTTGGCGCTAGAACCATTTCGCCCTTCGCCTGAGATGCGAATAGTGTATTGATTCCATACCCCCATACCCCCAGGTAATTCTTGAGGTGGGACGATTCCCGGAATTTGGCTTAGGAAGTGATAGTAATAGTTAGCAATATCTCGACGGCGATCGTTCCAAGTATCTAAATAACGTAGCTTAATCTGCAAGATGGCTGCTTGGAGAGCATCTAAGCGGCTATTTACACCTATTTCCTCGTGTAAATATCGAACTTTACTACCATGATCTCGTAGTATTCGCAGTTTAGTAGCGATCGCCGGATCGTTAGTCGTGATTGCTCCGCCATCGCCGCAACCGCCAAGATTTTTGGTAGGGTAGAAACTAAAGCAACCAATATGTCCAATACTTCCTACTCTTTCATCAGCCCACTTTGCACCAGTAGACTGAGCGCAATCTTCAATTATTGACAAATTGTGAGACTGAGCGATCGCCATTAATGATGTCATATCCACAGGTTGCCCAAATAGGTGAACCGGGATAATCGCTTTAGTTTTGGGTGTAATCGCTGCCGCGACTTGCTCCACATCCAAATTAAACGTAGTAGCATCAATATCAACGAAAACAGGCTTTGCACCCACGGCGCTAATTACTTCAGATGTCGCAATAAAGGTGAAAGGCGTTGTAATCACTTCATCGCCTGCACCAATTTCTAAGACTCGTAACGCTAAGTAGAGCGCATCAGTACCAGAATTACAAGCCACACATTGAGTAACGGTATTATAAGCAGCAAATTGTTGCTCAAAGCCTTCGACTAAGGGGCCGCCAATATAGCGCCCAGAAGCCAGAACTTCTAAGACGGCTGCACTTACTTCTGCTTCGATAGTAGTGTATTGTTGCTTGATATCAAAGGCAGGGATAGGATTTACACTTTGGATCATGAGTTCTAATTTTATCGGAAGATACAAAGGATGCACTTCGAGAGTCAATTTTTGCTGTTGAATTATTAATCAAAAAGGAGCAACTAAAAGACTATCGCCCAAGATACGCATCTATTAGGGTTTTTACTTAAATTGTGGGGCGGCAGATTACCGCATATTTAATTTACAGATAGTAGACATACTAGGAGTTTGCCATGTTAAGGTTGTAGCATTTTTGATTTTTCAATTGATGAAGGCGATATATATCAACCAAGATCCAACACATCAGAGCAAAGTTCCAGGTGTATGGGCTGCTTTGAGAAGAAAATACTAGGAGATAGAGAACCCATGCAGGATATTATCAAGCTGGATTTCGTGGATTTAGCTATTGCTGTGGGATTAATGGCGATCGCCATTGGTTTATCTGCCTGGGAAAAATTAGGATTAGAGTTGAACCTAGCCCTTGCGACTGGGAGAACCATCTTACAACTTCTTGTATTGGGATACATTTTAGATTTCATCTTGGCTTTAGACAATGCTTGGGCAGTTTTGGCGCTATTAGCAATAATGCTGACAATTACGGCGATTGTCGCACGAAATCGCATCAGCCAAAAAATTCCTCATTTGTTGCCTTTGGTGTGGGGTGCAATTTTAATTAGTACTGCCCTGACAGTGTTTTACACCAACTTCTTGATTATCCAACCAGAAAGATGGTATCAACCACAGTATATAATTCCCTTAGTAGGGATAGTTTTGGGTAATGCTACCAATGCAGCTGCGATCGCTGGCGATCGTCTTGTCAGCACCATTAATTCCAGCCATCTCGAAATAGAAACCCACCTGAGCTTAGGTGCAACGCCCCAGCAAGCAGTTAGCCTATATCGCAAAGACGCTATCAAAGCCGGATTAATTCCGACTCTAAATCAAATGATCCTCATCGGGATGGTGGCAATACCAGGCATTACCACCGGACAATTGCTAGCTGGTGTGAAACCCTTGGATGCTGTATCTTACGAAATTTTGATTATCTTCATGGTTGCTTTCGCTAACCTACTGACAACAATTTTGCTTACTAGGGGGTTGTGTCGTCAGTTTTTTAATTCCGCCGCGCAGTTAATCAGGTAAGGGAATAAATGAGTAATGAGTAATAGTAATGAGCATTAAAATTTTTATCGAACAGAATTCAGGAGTCAAGAGTCAGAATTCATTCGGAATTCTGTATGACTGGCTGACTCGCTAACGCTGCGCTATTAGTCGCGGGTTTGAATCCCCGACTGATTAATTCTGACTCCTGAATTCTGATTTCTGAATTCTTCTTCAATGATTATTTTTTAATGGTAAATAGATCCGCGTTGTAGGGGCAATTTATGAATTGCCCCTACAACAGATGTGGTTTTTAATATTATCTAATTAGCAGGGCAAGATTTAGAGGTGAGTGAGAAGTTATGGGGCATTGCAGTGGGTACTTGAGCAACCAAAACCACGTTACCATTGGCATCGATTACCCAACCTTGGGCTTCCACAATTTGAGTAGGTTCATTGACAGAATTAACCTTCTGTAATTTTTCCTCTGTGTTTCGCTGCTTGTGAACAACCGCTATTTTCTGAATACCGTCAGCACGATTCTTGATTTCTGGAGAGAGCGCGATCCAATCTACCAGCACCGCATCATCAGCTATCAATGGCTGCGTAGGATCGTCTACGAGTCCTCCACGCCCAGTAGTAATAAACGAACTCCTTCCTGTTTTTCCACCAGAATGGCAATCAGCAACAATTTGCTGGGAAGTATCAACCAGATTTACGGGCAATTCCACTAATCCTTTACTGGGATCAGCATCTGGTGAGTTGATTTGGACAGTGCCATCTAATGAAGGGTTCTGTTGAGAAAACGCCGTAATGTCATTTGTTAGCAGATTACTCGGTTTGTTTTCGCCTGTTGGATCGAGCTTTGCTATATCTGCACCTGTGCGCCGCACAAATCCAAAGATGTTTTTAGCAGTGATTTTAATTTTTCCACCAAAGCCAAAGTTGGCGTTGGCGGTGATATCGCTATTTCCGAAGAGAGAGCCGACAATGAAGCCATTAGGTGCATTGATGGTGATCTTTCCGCCATTTCCATCACTGGCGGCATCAGTGGATATTTGGCTGTTGCGGCGCATAAGTAATAAGTCCCGCACTTCTAGAGTAATATCTCCACCTTTACCTGATGCGGTTTCAGAAGTGAGTTTTCCTTTGTTATCAAAAGTGATTTTATGTGCATTTATATCAAGATTGCCTGCATCTCCTTCTCCCTTGCTACTCACGCTTACTTGAGCTTCATTTTGGACAACCAATTTTTGAGTTGCGATCGCTATGTCGCCTCCTGAACCTGTAGAGTTAGTTCGGGTACTAGCAAACAGCCCACTAGCATCTCCTTCATTTTGAACTATATCTTGAAAGTTGTTTTTTCGTTCAGCAAAGGTGGAGTCTTTTCCAGAAAGTGTAATGCTGTCAGTAGCATTAACGGTAATATTCCCTGCTTTCCCAGAACTGCTGGCGGTGGTGAAAACTTGTCCACCATTAATAGCTTCAAAGGTAGTCGTGTTAATAGTAACATTACCCCCGGCTCCAGAATTGCGAGTTTGGGCATTTACAGTAGCACCATCTGTTAACCGAAAATCCCTCGCATTGACTGTAATATTTCCTGCTGCCCCTTCTGCACCTTTGCCAGTAAGTGTAAATAAACCACTAGAATAACCTGTATCCAGACTGGCTCCTGAGATAGTTACAGAATCAGCATTGACTAGGATATTTCCCCCACTACCAATACCTCCGGGGTTTTGTTCGGTTTCACTGATAACGAAAGCACCTATTTGAACACTGCCACTTAAAGAGAGTGAGGAAGTTTTAATATTAATTTCACCAGCATTACCTACTGCTCCATCTGACACATTGCTAAAAATACCAGTGTTTATTACAGATTTGGATTCGAGAGAGACAAGATTCAAAACCTGCAAGAATATGTTTCCGGCATTTCCCTCTCCATAAGTTCCGGTATTTATAAAACCCCCATCCCTTAAAGAAAGTTCCTTCGCCGTAATTTTGATGTTGCCACCGTTACCTATTCCTTTTTCTCCCACACTGCTGTCTAGACTAGAACTGTATCCCTCGGAATCCTTACCAATAACTGTAACAGCGCCATTACGGACATCAATGTTTACGTTCCCAGCATTTCCCTGACCAAAAGTTACGGATTGCACTTGACCACCGTTGCTTAAAAAGAGCGATCCAGCCTTAATATTGATGTTGCCACTATTGCCCTGTGCTTGAGGTTGTCCAGTTTGCGGTAATACCACTCTGTTGAGAATTCTACTTTCGTCAATTGTCACTGCTCCCGTGGCATTGAGCGTAATATCTCCAGCTTGCTTGCTACTTTCCCCTGGATTTATCCCGCTAAAAAGCCGAGTTTGATTTCCTGAAATGCTTATATTTCCTGAATTGACCGTGATACTACCGCCACCATTAGCAGTGACATCAACTCTAGCTCCATTGGTCAGAAATACATCTGCTAATGCAGTATTTTCAGGAAAACTTAAGCGCAAATTGTTATTACTCACCGTTCGCGTAATCGAGGATGGATTTGATGAAATTAAGGATGTGTGAACAAGGGGAGGAAGAAAAACAGGCGATCGCTACGACTT